>NZ_CP121666.1:5420000-6040000 GCF_029714325.1 Bradyrhizobium sp. CB1717 | reverse complement strand
TGGCTGACAATACATGGAAATTTAGCTGTGCCCCCATGATGGATTGGACCGACCGGCATTGCCGGGTGTTCCACCGTCACCTCACCCGACGGACGCTGCTCTATACGGAGATGCTGACGACGGGCGCCGTCATCCACGGTGATCGGGAACGGCTGCTTGGGTTCGATGCGATCGAGCACCCGGTGGCGCTTCAGCTCGGCGGCTCGGATCCGCGCGAGCTCACGCTGGCGGCGCGGATCGGCGAGGATTTTGGCTATGACGAGATCAACCTCAACGTTGGTTGTCCGTCCGACCGCGTGAAGGACGGCCGCTTCGGCGCCTGCCTGATGGCGGAGCCGGAGCTCGTGGCGCGGTGCGTCGATGCGATGAAGCGCGCAGTTGCCGTTCCCGTCACGGTGAAGTGCCGCATCGGCATCGATGATCAGGATCCGGAAGTGGCACTCGATACGCTCGCGCGAGCGGTGGTTGCGTCCGGCTGCGACGCGCTGATCGTGCATGCGCGAAAAGCCTGGCTCAATGGATTGTCGCCGAAGGAGAACCGCGACATCCCGCCGCTTGATTATGATCGCGTCTATCGTCTCAAGCGCGCAATGCCGGACGTGCCTGTCATCATCAATGGCGGCGTCCCGGGCATCGACGAGGCGAAGGCGCATCTGGCGCATGTCGACGGCGTGATGCTCGGCCGCGCCGCCTATCAGGAGCCGTGGCGGCTGCTCTCTGTCGATGCCGAGATCTTCGGCGCGCCTGCGCCGCACGCGACCATGCAGGACGCATTCGAGGCGATGATGCCCTACATCGAGGAGCAGCTCGCGCGCGGCACGCGGCTGCACGCCATCACGCGGCATTTCGTCGGCGCGTTCCACGCCGTTGCCGGCGCACGTGCGTTCCGCCGCCATCTCGCCGAGCAGGGTGTGAAGCCGGGCGCAGGTGTCGACGTGCTCCGCGATGCGATCGCGCGCGTCGGTGCGCGCGTGCCGGCGGAGGCCGCTGCTTAGCAGCGTCCACCACGGAGAACGAGCCGGATCGCAAGATCCGGCCCTTCGTCGATCCGCAATCAGCGGAACAGGTCGAAATGATAGTTCACGCCGACGCGGAAGGTGTGGAACTTTGCTGCATTCCAGTCCGGCAGATCGTCGTGCTTGAACTCGGTGTAGAGATACTCGGCTTTGGCCGACCATTTCGGCAGGAATGCCCACTCGACGCCGCCGCCTGCGGTCCAGCCCATCTTCATCTTGTTGATCGGGCCGTCTTTCAACTCACCCGCGGCGAGGCCCGCGGTCCCGAAAAACAACAACCGTGAATCCATCGTGGCGATACCGGCGCGGGCCCGGCCGGTCATGAACCAGGGAATGCTCACGGCGGCGCTGTTGGGGGCGTCGTGGTTCTTGATGTCTCCACCCTCGAAGTCGTTCTCGATGCCGACCACGAACATCGGCGAGAGCTGATAGTTATAGCCGATCTGCACGCCGCCGAAGGCGCCCTTGACCTTGCCGCCGCTCACGCCGACGAGGTTGTTGAAGGCATCGTCGCCGCTCTCGGCGTAGCCGGCGTTGAGGCCCGCATAAAGACCGGTCCACGAATACACCGGCTGTGGTGACGTGTAGGCGGAGGAGGGCGCCGCATAGCGCGGCGACAGGCCGGCAGCGCTGGCACTGCCTGCGGCGAACGCCGTGGCAAAGGGCAGGGCGCGCATCGTGCGGCGTAAGGCGGCTCTGGCATTCATGACTCAAATCTCCCACTTGGCCGCTTCCGGCGGGAAGCAGCGCTTGTCCAACCCCGATCCGGGAATGTCAGTGGTTATAAACCGACCAGGCGGTTTGTAAATACCGGAAATGCCACACCCTCTGCGCATTCGGCGGGCTACCCAAGATCGTCGTTGCGATGGAAGGATTAGTCGACGGCCGTGCGCGGGCGGCGGTGGCTGCTCTGCAGCTCGGGATAGCCCGTGAGCATCAGCTTGTCGGCGCGCACGCCCCAGCTCTCCAGGCGGTCGAGGAAGCTCATGCCGAGCAGATTGGTCTTCATCTGGCCGCGCTGCACGACGAGGGCCGGCACCGATTTCTCGACGAGATGGCCGACGGCGAGACGATCGAGCGTGAGCCGTGCCGCCTTGGTGTGGCCGCCTGCGGTCTCGAGGTCGACGTCGTATTCGAGCATTTCGAGCGGCAGCCCGATCGCCTTCGCCGTTTCCCAGGTCAGCACCACGGAGGTCGCGCCGGTGTCGATCACCATCGGTGCGGCGACGCCGTTGATCTTCGCGCGCAGCGCGAATTCGCCGCCCTGGCCGCGCGGGATCTGCACCGCCGGGGGCGGGGCGGCGGTCTGTCCGCGGAAGATGTGCGAGACCTTGTGGCTCGCGCGCGCGATCTGATCAGGGTCGCCATAGGCGACGACGGCCCCCGCTGTGCCGGCGAGCATGATGAGGACGAGGAGGAAGCGGATCATTGCGCACCTCTATAGGTGCGCGGGGCGATCAGGTGCGTTTCGGTGATCCCGCGATCGGCTGCAAACCGGCGTCCGCCATGCGTGCCGGCAACAGCGCCATGACCGAGAGCCGTTCCGCGCTTTCCATTGCGTGCCAGCGCGCGATCTCCGGCAAGGTGCGGCCGCAGCCGAAGCACAGCTTGGTCTTGGGATCGATCATGCAGACCGCGACGCACGGCGTTTCTTTGCTCATTCGGACATAGTGGAGGGTTGTCGGGCATGTCTGCAAGCATCTGGTTAAGAGCCCGTACCTGCGCTCATGATCGGCTTATGGCGCGGCCGGCGTTTCTCGTCGGATACAGCGGACCCTTCAGGCTGGAGCGGTGGAGAATCGTCCGACAGCGGCGCCAGCGCGCTCATCACCCGCTCCGGCGGGAAGGTGACGATCACCTCGGTGCCGATGCGCAGCTTCGATTTCAGCGTGAATGTGCCGCCATGCAGGTCGATCAGGTTCTTGGCGATCGGCAGGCCAAGGCCCGCGCCCTGTTCCGCCGACTTGATCGAGTTGGAGCCCTGGCCGAACGAGGCGAGCACCACCGGGATCTCGTCCTCGGGGATGCCGGAGCCGGTATCCTTCACCGAGAGATACTGTCCGCCCGAGGCGGTCCAGCCGGCCTTGAGCCAGATCTCGCCGCCTTGCGGCGTGAACTTGATCGAGTTGGAGAGCAGGTTGAGCACGACCTGGCGGATCGCACGCTCGTCGGCCCAGAGCCGCGGCATGGCCTGCTCGAACACTTCGTGGATGGTGATGCCGCGGCTGGAGGCGCGCAGCTTCATCAGATGATGGCAGTCCGCGACGATGCCGACCAGCGACACCGCTTCCTCGTTGAGCTCGTAGCGGCCGGCCTCGATCCGCGACAGATCGAGGATCTCGTTGATGAGGTTGAGCAGGTGCACGCCGGAATTATGGATGTCGGCCGAGTACTCCTTGTAGACCGGCACCGCATGCGCGCCGAAGATCTCGCTCTTCATCACCTCGGAGAAACCGAGGATGGCGTTCAGCGGCGTGCGCAGCTCATGGCTCATCTGAGCGAGGAAGCGCGACTTGGCGACGTTGGCGGATTCGGCGCGGTGGCGCGCTTCGTCCGAGATCGCCTTGGCCTGCTCCAGCTCGCCGATCAGCGCGTCCTTCTCGGCCCGCGCTTCGAGCGTCGCGAAGGTCGAGGAGTGCAGGCGATGCGCCAGCAGCACGAAATAGCCTTCTGCGGCAATCGCCAGCGCGGCCAGGATGTAATTGTCCAGCGAGCCGGTCATCGCAAAGCTCAGCGCCATCGCGACCGCAACCGGCGCGGTGGCGGCGAGGGCGGCGATCGGCAAGTTCGCGGCCAGCATGCTCGATACTGCAATCACCAGCAGCATCAGGAACATCATCAGCGTTTCCGTGACCATGTCGAGCACGGGATGGATCAGGATCGCCATCCAGCACAGGCCATAGAGCAGGTCGAGCACGACGAAGCGGGTGCGCCAGGCGCGCGTTGCCGCGGGCGAGGCGGGTTCGGTCAGGAAGCGCCGGCAACTGCGGACCATCGCGCCGTGGATGCAGAGCATCCCGGCGGTCCAGAGCGCGGCCGGGATCGGCTGCATCCACAGGCCAAACAGCACGCCGGTCGCAACCACCAGCAGCATCACGACATAGGAGGCCGACAATCGCGTCTGCGCGTATTGGCGCAGCATCTCGGCGTCGAAGGCCGGCCGGGTTCCGCTGGTCGACGTTAACTTATCGCGGGCCTCGCGCACCCGCTGCGCCGCAGCCCTTCGGCTGCTCGCCGATGGAGCGCTCACCGGCTCGGCCGGAAGCTGCACTACCTCAGGCTTTTCAGCGGGGTTACTCATCGAACAACAACGATTCCTGCCCGCGCCGGGCGCGGGCCTTCTGCATTGTCTATCTCTGGCAAGAAATCCTTAAGAGGTGACTTAAGGAGCTAAAGAATTACGTTAACCCGGCGTTAATTTTGGATCCGGTCAGCGCCGTCAATGCAAGGCCGCGTGCTGCGCAATATAGACCACCGCGCCGGCCAGATAGCCCGCCAGCGCGGGAGGGGCGATGCGGCGGGCGTACCAGAGGAACTCGATCCGCTCGAGGCCCATGGCCGCAACGCCCGCGGCCGAGCCGATGATCAGGATCGAGCCGCCGGTGCCGGCGCAATAGGCGATGAACTCCCAGATGAAGCTATCAGGCGGATAATGCGCGAGGTCGTACATGCCCATGGTCGCGGCGACCAGCGGCACGTTGTCGATGATGGCGCTGAGCAGGCCGAGCGCGACGACGATGACGTCCTGGCGGCCGATCGTGGCATCGAGCCATCTGGCCAGTAGCGACAGCAGGCCGGCATGCTCGAGGCAGGCGACCGCGAGCAGGATGCCGACGAAGAACACGACCGAGCTCATGTCGATCCGGGTCAGCGCGTGCACCAGCGTGAGCGGCTGGCGCACATGCTCCTCCTTGTGGCGGTGCACGATCTCGCCGACCAGCCAGAGCACGCCGAGCCCGAACAGGATGCCCATGAAGGGCGCCAGATGCGTGACCGCCTTGAACGCCGGCACCGCGATCAGCGTGCCGAGCCCGAGATAGAACATCAAATTGCGCTCGAACCGGTCGACGGCCAGGAGTCCGTTGTCCTTTGGCGGCGGTGCGATGGTCTTGCCCCTGAGCGAGAAGCTGATGAAGGCGAGCGGCACCAGCAGATTGAGCAGCGAGGGCAGGAACACCGCGCCCATGATCTTCAGCGGCGTGATCTGCCCGCCGATCCACAGCATGGTCGTGGTGACGTCGCCGATCACGGTCCAGGCGCCGCCGGCATTGGCGGCAATGACGATGAGGGAGGCGAACAGCAGGCGGTCGTCGCGGCGGGCGATCAGCTTCTGGATCAGCGAGATCATGACGATTGTGGTCGTCAGATTGTCCAGGATCGCGCTGAGGAAGAACGTGACGAAGCCGATCAGCCAGATCAGCGTGACCTGGCTCGTCGTGCGGATCAGGGAGGTGATGACCTCGAAGCCGTCATGGGCGTCGATCACCTCGACGATGGTCATGGCGCAGATCAGGAAGAAGACGATCTGCGCGGTGGAGCCGACGGACTCGTCGAGCTGGCGGCCGACCAGTGCGTGGTCGCCGGTTGCGACCGCGTAGATGGTCCACAGCAGCCCCGCGCCGAGCAGCGCTGTGGCGCTCTTGTTGACGCGAAGCGGGTGCTCGAGCGCGATCGCCGCGTAGGCGAGGACGAAGATGGCGGCGATCGCGATCAGCAAGGTCGTTTCAGGTCGTCAGGTATCAGCGATTGAGGCGCGCGAGCAGGCTCGACGTATCCCAGCGCTTGCCGCCCATCTTCTCGACCTCGGCGTAGAACTGATCGACCAGCGCGGTGACAGGCAGATTGGCGCCGTTGCGGCGGGCTTCGGCGATCGCGATCGAGAGGTCCTTGCGCATCCATTCGACCGCGAAGCCGAAATCGTACTTGTCCTCGTTCATGGTCTTGTAGCGGTTTTCCATCTGCCACGACTGCGCGGCGCCTTTCGAGATGGTCTCGATCACGGCGGCGACGTCGAGGCCGCTCTTCTTGGCGAAATGGATGCCCTCGGAGAGACCCTGCACGAGCCCGGCGATGCAGATCTGGTTGACCATCTTGGTCAGCTGGCCCGAACCGGCCGGCCCGAGCAGTTTGCACATCCGCGCATAGGCGCCGGTGATGATCGGCTCGGCGCCGGCATAGACGTCCTCAGCGCCGCCGCACATCACGGTCAGCACGCCATTCTCGGCGCCGGCCTGGCCGCCGGAGACGGGGGCGTCGATGAACTTGAAGCCGGCCTTGGTCGCGGCCGCATCGAGCTCGCGGGCAACCTCGGCGGAGGCGGTGGTGTGGTCGACGAAGGTTGCGCCCTTCTTCATGCCGGCGAATGCACCGTCGGCGCCGATCGTGACCGAGCGCAGGTCGTTGTCGTTGCCGACGCAGCACATCACGAAATCCTGGCCCTCGGCGGCGGCCTTCGGGGTGGCCGCCGTCTTGCCGCCGAACTTGTCCGCCCATTCCTTCGCCTTGGCCGCGGTGCGGTTGTAGACGGTGACCTCATGGCCCCCTTTTTTCACGAGGTGTCCGGCCATGGGGAAGCCCATCACGCCGAGACCGAGGAAAGCGACTTTAGCCATTGTGGTACCTTGTCCGTAGTTTGAGTTTTACGGTTGTAGCCGGGCGGGGGGCGCCCATGCGGCATTTTGAGGTTCCGCTTCGGAGCGGACCGGGCGCACCATAAACCCTTAAGGGCGGAGGGCAACGCCTTCGTTTGGCGCCCTCTTGTGCTAGGATGGCGGACCTCAAGAACTTCAAAACAAGGGAGCGAAACATGGGTGCGGGTTTGGGCGGCGTGAGCGTTGGCGTCCTCGATCATTTCAACATAAGGACCCGGAATCTGGCCGAGACGGTCCGCTTCTACGAAGACGTGCTGGGTCTGGAAAAAGGCGCCCGGCCGAATTTCGCCTTCCCGGGGGCCTGGATGTACAGCGAGGGCAAGGCGGTGGTGCACCTCGTCGATATTTCGTCGACCTCGGAGCCACAAAAGCCGGATTCCGGCGTTGTCCACCATGTCGCCTTCGTCAGCCGCGGGTTTGACGGCATGAAGCAGCGGCTGACGTCCAAAGGGATGAAGTTCGACTCCCGCCAGGTGCCCGGCGGCGACCTCTGGCAGATCTTCGTCCACGACCCCAACGGGGTCATGATCGAGCTGAACTACGAGGCGGCCCTGGAGCAGGGCGCCGCGCCCGCCGAGATGGCTGACGATATCGGCAGGCAGTAGCCTTTTGGTCGTTTCCGCTCTAATGGGGCATCCTGAAGCCTTGGGCCTGATCTGACCGGATCGTGCCCCGTTTGGGAGATGCGCTTTGAGCGTGACGCAGCAACAGGTTCTCGACAGCCTCGCCCGGATCAAGTCGCCGCGCGGGGTTGCGCTCACCAATGCCAATGTGCTGAGCCCGATCAGCGCCTCCGACGGCAAGGTGTTCTTCTCGATCAATGTCGATGCCGCCGAGGCGCGGGCCTGGGAGCCCATCCGGGGCGAGGCCGAGGCCGCGGTGCGCGCCATTCCGGGCGTCACCACCGCGATGGTGGCGCTCACCGCCGAACGCAAGCCGGGCTCGGCGCCTCCGCCACCACCGCAGCCGAGCCGCGGCGCGCCGGGCGTGCAGCCGGTCCATGCGCACAAGCCGCCGCCGCAGGGCGGCGCCCAATCGCCGATGGCGCGGCAGTCGGAGATTCCAGGCGTTGCCGCCGTCATCGCGGTTGCCTCGGGCAAGGGCGGCGTCGGCAAGTCGACCACCGCGCTCAACCTGGCGCTCGGCCTGCGCGACCTCGGCCTCAAGGTCGGGCTGCTCGATGCCGACATCTACGGCCCCTCGGTGCCGCGGCTGACCGGTTTGCGTGACAAGCCGGAGCTGGATGGCGAGCGCAAGATGATTCCGCTGCGGCGCTTCGGCCTTGCCATCATGTCGATCGGCTTCCTGGTGGAAGAGGAGACCGCGATGATCTGGCGCGGGCCGATGGTGATGTCGGCGGTGACACAGATGCTGCGCGACGTCGCCTGGGGCCAGCTCGACGTGCTCGTCGTCGACATGCCGCCCGGCACCGGCGATGCCCAGCTCACGCTGGCGCAGAACGTGCCGCTCAAGGGTGCCGTGATCGTCTCGACCCCGCAGGACCTGTCCCTGATCGACGCGCGGCGGGGGCTTGCGATGTTCAGGAAGGTCAACGTGCCCGTGCTCGGCATCGTCGAGAACATGAGCTATTTCCAGTGCCCGCATTGTGGCACGAAATCCGACATCTTCGGCCATGGCGGGGCGCGGCACGAGGCCGAGAAGCTGGGAGTGCCGTTCCTGGGCGAGATCCCCCTGCACATGGCGATTCGCGCCACCTCGGACGCCGGCAATCCCGTCGTCGACAGCGAGCCGGACGGTCCCCATGCGGCGATCTACCGCGCCATTGCGGGGCAGGTCCGCGACCAGCTCAAGGGCGTCATCGCCGCGGCCTGAGGCAGCCCATCGGGCATGCGACTTTCGTAGAGCCCCGTCATGCCATTGTCGCGTTCCGAAAGAGCCGCGTCCGTGTTAAAGGCCCACGGCAGTCAAGCCCCCTTCGGACCGGCGCGGGCCCAACGCGTCGCCGGAATGAGCGGCAGCAAAAAGAGAAGTTAAGGGGAAACGCCCCAGCAAGGAGAGACCTGAAGATGAAGCGTCGTGATTTTCTCAAAGTGTCGGCAGCAGGCGCGGCGGCGACCGCTGTGGCCTCGCCGGCGATCGCGCAGTCCTCGCCCGAGATCAAGTGGCGCCTGACGTCGAGCTTCCCGAAGTCGCTCGACACCATCTATGGCGGCGGCGAGCAGCTGGCGAAGTACGTCGCCGAGATGACCGACAACAAGTTCCAGATCCAGGTGTTCGCGGCGGGCGAAGTCGTCCCCGGCCTCCAGGCGCTCGACGCGACCTCGAACGGCACGGTCGAGATGTGCCACACGGTCTCGTACTACTACGTCGGCAAGGACCCGACCTGGGCGATCTACGCCTCGGTGCCGTTCGGCCTCAACGCCCGCCAGCAGAACTCCTGGTGGTACCAGGGCGGCGGCCAGGAGCTCGGCAACGAGTTCTTCAAGAAGTCGAACGTGATCGGCTTCCCCTGCGGCAACACCGGCACCCAGATGGGCGGCTGGTTCCGCAAGGAGATCAAGACCGTTGCCGATCTCTCCGGCCTGAAGATGCGCATCGGCGGCATCGCCGGCCAGGTGCTGCAGAAGGTCGGCGTGGTGCCGCAGCAACTCGCCGGCGGCGACATCTATCCGGCGCTGGAGAAGGGCACCATCGACGCCGCCGAGTGGGTCGGCCCCTACGATGACGAGAAGCTCGGCTTCGCCAAGGTTGCCAAGTACTACTATTATCCGGGTTTCTGGGAAGGCGGTCCGATGGTCCATGCCTTCACCAATCTGGAAAAGTGGAACTCGCTGCCGAAGAACTACCAGGCGATCCTCACCAACGCGGCGGCCAATGCCAACAGCTGGATGGCCGCGCGCTACGACATGCAGAACCCGGCGGCGCTGAAGCGTCTGGTTGCCGGCGGCACCCAGCTTCGTCCGTTCACCAACGAGGTGCTCGAGGCCTGCCTCAAGTCGACCAACGAATTGTGGGCGGAGATCTCGGCCAAGAACGCCGACTTCAAGAAGTCGATCGACGCCATGCAGGCTTACCGCTCCGACGAATATCTGTGGTGGCAGGTCGCCGAATACACCTACGACAGCTTCATGATCCGCTCGCGTACTCGCGGCTGATCGTTCGAACAAGTCGCAAGAGGGGAAAGCCCGGCCTCGAGAAGAGGTCGGGCTTTTTCTTTGCCGCGGCGCGTCGGAAGGGCCAAACAAAAAAATATCGAAAACAACCCCATGCACAGTAGAGGCGGGGTGAGGCACGTTGTCCTGGGCGACGTGGCTAATCGTCTGACATGTTAGGAGAAATCAGCGCGACCGGGCAATCCTGGCGCGGCCGTTGCCAACGCGGCGATTTTTGCTTGGCACGACCGACATCGTCATTTGGCGCGCGTCTGTTTCCAATCGTCATTGCGAGCCAACGGGTCCGCGCAAAGCGCGGCCCGATGACAGGCTCCGCGAAGCAATCCAGAGTCCCTCCGCGGAAAGATTCTGGATTGCTTCGCTGCGCTCGCAATGACGAGCGGATGGAGTGGGGCTCAGCCGAGTCGGAGAGCCGTTTTGACTCGTCGGGCAAAACAGTGGCAGAATGTCATCATCGTATAATCCGAAATCGGTGCATGGTGCCGATCCCCAGGACATGACGATGAGCTTCGATCCCGATGACGTTCAACGCGCGCTGAGCAAGGCATGGTCGCTGTCGACTTCCAGCCAATGGAGGGCTGACAATCCAGCGGCGGGGCAATGCAACGTCACGTCGCTGCTGATCCACGATCACTTCGGCGGTGACCTGCTGAAGACGCCGCTGCCGGCCGGCGACCATTTCTACAACCGGATCGAAGGCACGCGGTACGACTTCACGGCGAGCCAGTTCGATCGGCCGATCGCTTACGTGGACTTGCCGACCAATCGAGCCGAGGCGGAGTTGGGCGCGACAGGCGAACAACTGGCAGAACTCAGGGCCGCGTTTCAGAGGCATCGACCGCAGTCAGCTTAGGGGCAGCGCATCGGGCTCGCCGAACCATCGCGCAGTGACCCGAGACACTTCCTCACCGCCCGAAGTTTTTTCGGTCGCCCAGGCCACGACGCCATCGGGGCGCACGAGCAAGGCGGTCAGGCCCAATCGATCCTTCACGTCTTTCGCAACATAGTTGATCCGGCCGCCCCAGCGGCTCGCAAGCGCCTGGAGCGATGAGCGGTCGTCAAAATCCAGCAACAATCCTTTTCCGGTTCTGAGGCGCTCGCTCAGCCTTGTCCCGTCGGCGAATTCGAAGTCGGGCGCACTTCGGCCCACCAGAGCATGGCCAGCGCCAAGGTCATAGCGGAGAGAGACGCCCCACACGCGTTCGGCGAAGTACGTCGCACCATCGCGTGTGTCGATCAGATCGCGAACGATTGCTTCGAGCGCGCGCGAACTCCTGCTGGGGCGCATGAGCGCGACCTGGGCGCGTGACCAGTCGAGGACTTTTGCGCCCGCCGGATGTCGCTCGGCCGAATAGGTGTCGAGCAGGAGGGCCGGCGCATCGCCACGAATGGTCGCTGCGAGCTTCCATCCAAGATTCATGGCATCGCCGAAGCCGAGGTTGAGGCCCTGGCCGCCCAGCGGCGAATGGACGTGCGCGGCGTCGCCCGCGAGCAGAACGCGGCCTTTGCGGTAGCCGGTTGCCTGATAGGCACGATCGGTCCAGGTGGTCGCGAGCAGCAGGGCAGTCACCTTTACATCGACGCCTGAGACCTTGCGAAGCACTGCCTCGATATGGTCGCGCTGCGGTTCTGTGCGGTGGGCCGCACCGCCGTCGAAATCGACCATCGCGATCGTACCGGGCGCGGCAAATGTGTACATGCCTGAGGGCGTGTAATGGCGACCCGGCCTAAGCGCGCTCGGATCGGACAGCTCGACCTGCACCGAATAGCCGGTGAACTCCGGCTCGGTGCCGGTGAAGCCGATGCCGGCCGCCTTTCGCACGCTGCTACGCCCGCCGTCGCAACCAACGAGCCAGCGGCCGTTGAACGTTGCGCCAGTCACCTCGACGGCAACGCCATCGCCCGATTGCGTGAAGGCCTCGACGCTGCAGCCGCGCCGGATCTCTGTACCCAGCGCCTCGGCGCGGATCGCAAGAATGGACTCGATGCTCGCCATGTCGGCCGCAACGCTTCCGATCGGGCCGGGCAGGCGGTACGGCCATTGCGTGCTGTCGATCTGGTCGTGGAAGAACTGGATGCCGGCGAAATGACCGCCGGGGCGTCGCTGCTGCTGCATCCAGTGCGCGGCTGCCGGCGCGTTGCGGCTCACTGCGCGGGCTTTCAGATCATCCAGCAAGCCGCGGCGCTCGAAGCTCTCGATGCTCGGCACCGAAAGGCCGCGCAGACCAAACGGCAGGCTCTTCAGCGGGGAGTGCGGGGCTTGTGCCTTCTCCAGCACCAGCACCGAACAACCGGCAAGCCGCAATTCGCAAGCCAGAAACAGGCCAACGGGACCGGCGCCGGCGATGATCACGTCATAGGGAATCGTGTGGGAGGGCTGCATAAAATGCTCCGTTGTCGATATTCGACTGTCGATGTTCGACCGGAGCGTTTCCCAGATTTGAGACCTCACGGACGAACGTGTGGTCGCCTCAACAGCGACCGTGTTCGTCGTGGGGATCTCAGGCCTGAGGCCAAAGACCAGAGCTTTCGTTACCGAAAGGACTTGGGCTTACCAGACCAAGTCTGCCTTTTCCGACGTGGTCATTTAGTCGTTTGATCGCAGCCGCGTCAACGGGCTTTCCTGCGAGCTATTGACCAGCTCCTGCCATGTTGGGGCGCTTCGTAGCCAGCTCCGGCGTGCAGGGTGCGTCTTCAATCGTTCTATTTGAGAGGGCGGGGCTTGATGTCCGCCATCTCGACATGCGCGATACGTAGTTTTTCGGTGTTCCTTTTGCGGAACGATCAGGCTATCGGGAACCGGCAATCGGGCTGAAGCTGCGGCGGAATCATCACCGCCGTTCCGGCTTCACGGGACGGTATACCGGACCCAACAAGTCCCGACGGGAATTCAACCTTCATCGAATACGGCGGCATCTCGATCCTTGATCGAGATGCCAGGACGGCCGTTGTCTGGGGACTTATCAGTGACAATGGCAATTGAGATTTTACAACTCCTGGTACGCTCGGCCGACAGCTGGATTTTTGAAGGCAGCCTTTCGGGTCTGAGCGACCGGGAATGGATGACCTTGCGCTATCTTGCCCGTGCAAACAGGTTTTCGAGGACGCCGAGCGCTCTTGCCAGCTTCCTGGGGACGACCCGCAGCGCCGCATCGCAGATTGCCGCCGCGCTGCAGAGCAAGGGATTGATGGTCCGCAAGCCAATTGCGGAAGACAAGCGCTCGATTGCGCTCTGTCTCACGGCAGAGGGCGAGAAATTCCTCGAGCGTGATCCGATGAATGCCCTGCGAGATCGGCTCGTTGCACTCGATGTCATCGACCGATCCCGGCTGCGCGACACGCTTCGCAGCGTCCTCGACGGGCTCGATGTCGGCAAGCGCCGCCATCATGCCGAGATTTGCACTGAATGCATGTTCCTGATCGAGAGGGGCGAGGGAAAGGACAGACATTTCAGGTGCCAGTTCTTCAGGAAACCCATCGCCCAGAAGGACACGACCCTGCTTTGCGCCTATTTCGAGGAACGAAGCGAGAGAGGTCAGCTGCAGGCAGGCCCGTAAGACCTCGTGGCGCAGGACATGCAGGCGTCTGCTATTTCCCGCGATACCTGAGCGCCTCGACCAGCAGCGAAAAGGCCGGCGAGGGTTGGCGGCGGCTCGGATAGTACAGATGATAGCCCGAGAACGGCGGACACCAGTCCGACAACACCCTGACCAGCTTGCCGGCGGACAGGTGGTGCTGCACATGTCCCTCCGTGAGATAGGCGAGGCCCAGGCCCTTGAGCGCTCCGTCCAGCAGAAGGCCGGCGCTGTTGAAGACGAGCTGTCCGTCGACGCGCACATTCAGTTCGCGGCCGCCTTTCTCGAACTCCCACGCATACAGGCTGCCGCCATGGGTCGGAAGGCGCAGGTTGAGGCAGTTGTGATGCGTCAGATCCTGCGGGATCCTCGGGCGCTTGCGTGCGACGAAATAGGAAGGCGAACCAACCACGGCCATGCGAAGGTCGGGGCTGACGCGCACTGCGATCATGTCCTTGGCCACGAGTTCACCGGGGCGAATGCCGGCGTCGACCTGCTGCGCCACGATGTTGGTGAGGCCGTAGTCGATGACGATCTCGACATGGATGTCAGGGTATTTCGGAAGGAGCTTCGTCAGTGCCGGCAGCACGATTTCGGATGCCGCATATTCGGTCGCGGTCAGCCGCACCGTTCCGGCCGGTTTCTCCCTGAGCTCGCTGAGCGCGGCGAGGTCGGCGTCGATCTCGCTGAATTTGGGAGCGATGCTTGCAAACAGGCGTTCGCCGGCCTGGGTCGGCGTGACGCTCCGCGTCGTCCGGTTGAGCAGCCGCATGCCGAGCCGCTCCTCCAGGTTCCGGATGATCTGGCTGAGCGCGGACTGCGTCATGCCGAGCTTCGCCGCTGCGCGCGTGAAGCTGCGTTCGCGCGCCACCGCGAGGAAGGCAAGGAGATCGCCGGCGTCGTCCCGGTTCATTGATTAGCCCAGCTAATGACTGCATTCGAAATCTATCACCTAATCAGGGGAGCGCGGAAGCTCTAGGTTCGGCTCAGCCAATCAGACCACGAAGCAGGAGCCGAGAGAGGCATGTCGGCAACGACGATGCAGGAGCCGGTCGCGGACCCTCGCGGGGCTGCAGCCTTGCTGCCGATCATGGGCGTGGTCTTCGTGGCCTTCCTCGTCATCGGCGTTGCGATGCCCGTGCTTCCGCTTCACGTCCATGATGGGCTCGGCCTCGGCACCTTCGTGGTCGGCCTCGTCGCCGGCAGTCAGTTCGCAGCTTCCCTGGTGTCGCGGCCATGGGCGGGGCACTTTTCGGACAGAAGCGGAGCCAAGCGCGGCGTGGTTGTTGGCTTGCTAGCGGCCGCCGCCTCCGGACTGCTGTACCTGGCTTCGCTGGGGTTGACCCAGGCGCCGCTGATCTCGGTCGCAATACTACTGCTCGGACGCGGGCTGCTGGGCGCGGCCGAGAGCTTCATCATCACCGCTGCCGTGAGCTGGGGACTTGCGCTCGCCGACGGCCGTGGCACGGGCAAGGTGATCGCCTGGGTGGGGGCGGCGATGTTCGCGGCCTTCGCGATCGGCGCGCCCGCAGGCTCCGCGCTCTACGCTGCCTATGGATTTGCCGCGATCGCGGCCGCGACGGCGGTGGCTCCATTGCTGACGCTGCTGCTCGTCGTGCCGCTTCCCGCGATTGCGCCGGTGCACCAGGCGCGTCTCTCGTTCGTTCAGGTCGTCGGCTCGGTGTGGGTGCCGGGTTTCGGCTCGGCGCTCGGCAGCGTCGGGTTCGGTGCGGTGACGACGTTCGTCGCCTTGCTGTTCGCGAACCGTGGATGGGCGAGCGGTTGGCTCGCCTACAGCGCCTACGCTGTCGCGTTCATCCTGGCGCGGGTGTTCTTCAGTCATGCGGCCGACGCAGTCGGCGGCGCAAAGGTGGCGCTGGTGTGCGCGCTGATCGAAGCGGTCGGGCAGGCGTTGATCTGGCTCGCTGCCCGGCCTGAGATGGCGCTCGCCGGCGCAGCGCTGACCGGCTTCGGCTTCTCGCTGGTATATCCCGGCTTCGGCGTCGAAGCCGTGCGCCGCGTTCCCGCGCAGAGCCGGGGCCTAGCCATGGGCGCCTACACCGCCTTCCTGGACCTTGCGCAAGGGCTTGCGAGCCCTGCGCTCGGGCTGATCGCGACCGGTGCGCGGCTCAACATCGTGTTTCTCGTCAGCGCAATGACCGTGCTCTGCGCCGCAATCGTCGCCTCATGGCTGATCGTGCATCCCGCAACATTGGAAGGATCCCCGCGATGAAGCTGCTCGCAGTCACCCTGTTTTCGTTCTGTCTGCTCGCCGGCGACGTGAGCGCCGCCAGCGAGGTACAAGGAGCCAATCTTATGTCCAAGCCCGAAGACATCCGCGCCGTCGCACCCGCGCTCGAAGGCTATGCGCAGAAGGTTCTCAAGGACGAACTCTGGAAGCGGCCGGGCCTCTCGGTTCGGGACCGCAGCATCGTCACCGTTGCGGCTCTCATCGCCCGCAACCAGACGGTGGAGCTGCCGACCTATCTCGGTCTCGCGCTCGACGGCGGCGTGAAGCCGTCCGAGATCTCCGAGATCATCACGCATCTGGCCTTCTACACCGGCTGGGCGAATGCGATGGGGGCGATCCCGGCGGCGAGGGACGCGTTCAGGAGCCGCAACATCGGCGCCGATCAGCTGCCGCCGGCATCGGGGCCGCAGCTTCCGCTCGACGAAGCCACGGAGAAGCAGCGGGCGAGCCGGGTCGGCGAGCAGTTCGGACAGATCACGCCGAGCCTCGTGCAATACACGACCGACGTGCTGTTCCGCGATCTCTGGCTGCGGCCGGCGCTGGCGCCGCGCGACCGCAGCCTCGTCACCGTGAGTGCACTGATCGCAACCGGCCAGGTGGCGCAGATCACCTATCATTTGAACCGGGCGATGGATAACGGGTTGACGCGTGAGGAGGCCGGCGAGGTACTCGGGCATCTCGCTTTCTACGCCGGCTGGCCCAACGCGTTCTCCGCAGCGCCCGTCGTCAAGGACGTCATCGAGAAGCGTCCGCGCTGAGGGAGGCCGGGCCATGCCTCACGTCACACGCAGGGGCGCGCTGATTGGCGGCGCCGCCGCTGCTATCGCAATTCACCGGGCGCTTGCGGCCGCAGCACAGAAGGAACCTGACATGGACATCGACATCAAACGAAACGGATCGCGCCCCTCCCAGAAGGGACCGGCCGATTGGTTCACCGGAACGGTGCGCATCGATCCGCTGTTCCAGGCGCCCGATCCTGCGCGCGTGGCGGCCGGTCAGGTGACGTTCGAACCGGGCGCCCGAACCGCCTGGCACACGCACCCGCTCGGCCAGACCCTGATCGTCACCGCCGGTCTCGGCTGGGTGCAGCGTGAGGGCGGCCCCGTCGAGGAGATCCGGCCCGGCGACGTCGTGTGGTTTCCGCCGGGACTGAAGCATTGGCACGGCGCTTCGCCGACCACGGCGATGACCCACATCGCCATTCAGGAAGCCCTCGGCGGCAAAACCGTTGACTGGATGGAGAAGGTCAGCGACGAACAATATCGCAGGGGATAGCGCGCAGAGCCGCTATATCGGCTTGCGTTCTGCGAAAATCCAGGGAGCCGGGCATGGCGATCGTCTTCATCACCGGCAGCACGGATGGTCTTGGCCGGGCGGCTGCACAATCGCTGATCGATCAGGGACACCGCGTGGTGCTGCACGCGCGATCGGCCGATCGCGCCGCGGCGGTTGCGGACTTTGCCTCGCATGCCGCGGGCATCGTGGTCGGCGACCTCCGAAGCGCCGTCGAGACGAAGGGCATCGCCGACCAGGTCAACGCGATCGGACGCATGGACGCGATCATCCACAATGCCGGCGTCTACACCGAGCGGAGCCGCGGTTCGTCCGCGGAAGGCCATGCCGGCATGTTGGCGATCAACACGCTGGCGCCGTACATGCTGACGGCCCTGATCGCGCGGCCGAAACGGCTGGTCTATCTCAGCAGCGGCCTGCATCGCGGCGGCGAGGGCTCGTTGCGCGACCTCGACTGGACCCGGCGAAGCTGGGACGCGGCCAAGGCCTATGCCGAGAGCAAGCTGCATGCGGTCGCGCTGGCTTGCGCGCTGGCACGGCGCTGGCCGCATGTCCTGAGCAGCGGCAGGCCTGAACGCCGGTTCTGCGTCGTTTTGACGATCATTCGATTGGATTTCAATCGGGCGCCCACCATGGATGGTGAGCGTCCTGGACGGAAAACAGACCGGCAGGATGCCGGCACCGCAGATGCGGAGAACAGCGCCGGCTCGATTCGCCCGTTGCGCGCTTTTCTGTCCGGTATAGACTTGGAGTAGGCGTGATTTTTTTGCGCCGGCTGTTGCGCGGCTGAGGGTTGCGTCGTGGCGAAAGTGGTTTTCAATCTGACCATTGAAGATAGTGGCGAAAGTCATTGCCGCATCGTCGCGGACTACAATTCATCGAGCCGCGAGATTGAAGTCGAAAAGCTCAAGCCGAGCTTTCGTCAGAATCTGAGGCCGTTGCAGGAAGCAATTCTCCAGTGTGCTGCCGCGCGCAACGCGAATGCGTCCGCGACAGGTGGCAGTGATGAAGCGAGACCCGCTTTGCGTGACGCTGCCGGAGGTCTGACCTCGGGGTCGGACGAGCGGATCGTGCAGGAGATCGGATCGCAGCTCTTCGAGTTCATCTTTCAGCGCAAGATCCTCGAGCTCTATCAGGAATGCTCCCAGGCGGCGCGAAAGCACGATCAGCCGTTCCTGATCCGTCTGCGGGTCACCGACCCCACGCTCGCCTACGTGCCGTGGGAGACGATGTACGACAGGAAGAACCGCTTCTACGTGACGACGTCGCAAAGCACGCCATTCATGCGGGCCGTCGACGACTATGGCGAGGAGCGCCGGGTGGCCGCGGCAAGGCCGATACGGATGCTGGGTATGGCCGCGCGGGTCAAGGTCCTGAACGGATTGCCGCTGGACGAGATCGAGGTCGATGCCGAGCAGGTCGCGATCAAGAAGGCGTTGAGCGAGCTGGACGACGGCAAGAGGCTGAAACTGTCGTGGATCCCCTCGGCGAAGGCTCGGGATCTCAACCGCCGCTTCCTGAGGGGAGACGAAGGCAAGCGGTGGGACCTGTTTCACTTCATCGGGCACGGCGGTCACGATCCCGAGCGGCAGATGGGCTTCATCGTGGTCCAGGAGGAGGGCGGGCCGAAGGGGAAACGGCTTTATGCCGACGACCTGAAAGCGTTCCTGACGCAGCCCGGGCAAACGCCGAGCCTCGTCGTCCTGAACTCCTGCAGCGGCGCGCAGGGCGAACCAGGCTCCCTGTTCTCGAGCACTGCTGCCGAGCTCATCCAGGGCGGCGTGCCGGCGGTGATCGCCATGCAGTTCGAGATCAGCGACAATATGGGTCTCGCCTTCGCCGATACGTTCTACACCTATCTGGCGGAGAGCGTCTCGATCCAGGCCGCGCTGGCGCATACCCGGGCCGAGTTGAAGGCGCGGCAATTCGCCGAATGGATTTCGCCGGTCCTGTACATGCGCGGTCTCGACGGGGAAATTTTCGTGGACCGGGCCGGATCGGAGTGAGTTTTCATCCATGCATGGTCTTGACCCGTCGATCGTAGCTCTCGGCCTCGGTGCGATTGCGGTCTGCGTCGTCAGCGCGATCGACTTCCACGCACCTTTCGAGACCGCGGACATCCGCTTTGCCGTGATGCGCGATCGCTATTATTTCGCGGTCTTCGCCTACGTCACGGTCGCGGTGACGTTCTATTTCTTCGTCGCGATCCTGATGTCGCGCGGAACTGGCCTCGTCGTTGCGATCCCTGCGACGATCGCCTTCATGGTGCTGACGCCCCATTTGCCAGTGCTCGGCTGGGTGATCGATTTCCTGCGAAGAATGATGCAGACGCTGGCACGCTACCCGCAGGCCGTGGAGACCGTCATCGTCGCCATCGCGCGGTCGCCCATCAAGGTGACGGAGCGGGCAAGGCCGGAGTTGCAGCGCGAGCTCGAAGGGTACGGCGTTCCCGCCAGGCTGATCGAGAAGGCTCTCAACGATGACGACCAGGTGCTCGCACCCGGCGCCGCGAACATGATCAAGCAGGTCGCTTCCCTCCACACCAGTTTCGTCGAGCTGCGCGGCAACAAGCGGTTCAAGAGATTCTTCCGCGCCCGCAAAGCCGCCTTCGACGAGATGGAAAGGCAATATCGGCGCATGCTGCGACGGTCGGCCCGTGCCCTCCTGCTGACGGACGACATCACGGTATCGGCCCTGGACGCGGAGGAGCTCGCGTACGAGATTTCCGACTTCATCTCCGAGGAATGCGAGGATCTGCGTGTCGCCTACCAGCGCCGATTGGCCGAGGCGACGTTGTCGGTGGTGGACAGGCGCGACTCCCGGATGGAGCTGATCTCCAGCTTCGGATACCAGACCGTTCTTCCCCAGCCGCTGCCGTTTGCGCCTCTGGTGATCATCTTCGTGCTCGACTTCGTGGTCTCCGTCGCACCGCTGTTCTTCATGAACCTGTCGAAGAATTATGAAGTCGGCTCGCTGACCGGAGGCCTCTCCTCCGGCGCACATGCGGTCGCCGTGATGATCTCGATCTTCTTTGCGATCTATCCGAAGGCCTCGACGAATTTCGCGCGTCCCTCGCTGTATGCCTTGCCCTGGCGCTCCTACATCGTCTTCGGCGCGCTATCCTATCTGCTCGGCAATTTTGTGCTCTGGATCACCTACAGCGCGATCCCGATCGCGCCCGGCTGGCTGGCAAGCGGTCATCCGCTTGCGGCGAGCTCGCTGGTGTCCCTGGTCTTCCTGGTCAATACGCTGGTCCTGAGCATTCTTCTCGACGTGCGGCTGAGGGCCGACCGACTGGACTATCACGAGGCAAGGCTGAGGGATGGCGCGACCCATGCGGTGGTGATGGCGTCCGTCATGCTCTGCGTTCTCATCGGCTTCACATTGGTAAGCAGACATTTCGGTCTGAACATGCCGTACATCTCCTGGCTGGTCTACGCCGGCATCGTCGCTCTTTTCGGTGTGCTCGGATTCGTCATGGGCTATCTCGTGCCCTCGACCGCCGAAGCCTACATCGAGGCCAACAAGCTGATCCGGAAGTCGTCGGCGCTCGACGGCAACCGGCTCGAATGGGCGGCGCCGGTGTCTCAGCCGAGCACGCAGCTCAGATCCTGATTTCGCGCCGGGCTCGCAAGGTCCGTGCGGCACATGAGAACGCGGCGAAGCAGGCCGTCTGGACAGGGGCGAAGTCATGGCTGAACTCGAAGTAGCGAACGGGATCGTGGTTCGTGGTCCCGACGATGTCGAAATCAGGATCGTTCAGGACGGTCCTGTCCGCCGCGGATTTCGCCGGGGCACTGCCAGCCAGATCGATGGCGCCAATCAGCTCAAGGGGGCGTTGTCGGCCTCCGACTTCACCATTGCGGCCGAAGTGGAGATGGTGCCGACGCGCCCGGGAACGCGGGCGCTGCGACGGGATGCATCGACGCCGACGCAGATCGAGGTCGAAGTCGGCCCGTCTGAAAGGGCGCTGGTCCTGATCGAGGGCGCAGGCGGCGTCTATGCCTGGACGTATCCGCAAGCGGCGGGCCAACCGTCAAGGCAGCGTGGAGGTGGACAGGTTCTGGTATTTCCGCTGACGGCCACGACGAGGGGCTCGGCGCGCGGCGTCGCCCCCGCCAGCGGCAAGCGCGGTCCCGTTCTCGACTGGGTGTCCGACAAGCTGATCGATCCGGTCCGAGCCTACGTGCTGAAGTTTGCCGCCCGAACCGCGATCGATGTGGCGACTGACTATATCGAGGGGGACAGGGAAGAGGGCATCGTGGTGATGGCCGGGCTCGATCCGGCCGCATGGACACCGGCGCGATCGGCGCGGCCTCGACTGCCGCAGGACCGCCCGCTGAAGATCCTGCTCATGGTGCATGGCACGTTCTCGTCGACGGCGAGCGGCTTCGCGCAGCTTGCCGGCTCCGACAGCGGAAAGACGTTCCTGTCGAAGGCCAGCGCGCACTACGACGCCGTGCTCGGCTTCGATCACAAGACCCTGACCGTCACACCCCGGGAGAATGCGGCCGCTCTCGTCGCCGCGCTGCAGGCGCTCGGCATCCCCAAGAATTCCTCGATCGACGCCGTCATCCACAGTCGCGGCGGACTGGTCTATCGCGTGGCCGAAAACCTGCTTGCGGACGAGCGGCCGGACATCCGGCTCGGCAAGGCGATCTTTGTCGGCTGCACCAATGCCGGAACACATCTGGCCGAGCCCGAGAACTGGGCGGCGATGATCGATCTCTACACCAACGGGATCATGGCCGGCGTCCGCGCGGTTTCATTCCTCGCAGGCGGTGCTGCGCTGAGCCCCGTCGTGTCGCAGGGGATCAAGACCGTCGGCCGTTTCGTCCAGGCGTTTTCCGAAGTCGCCATCGACGAGGGCCGGGTGCCCGGGCTTGCCGCGATGCGGCCGACGAGCGATCTCGTGAGGGAGTTGAACGGAGCGGCCGGTCCTCTCGACAGGCTCGCAGCCTATCATGCGATCACGTCGAATTTCGTCGCGCAGATCGCGCCCGACAAGGGCGTGACGAAGGAGTTCGCCGAGTTCATTGCCGATCGCGTGACAAACCGCCTGTTCCAGCTCGACAACGATCTGGTGGTGGATACGGCGTCGATGACATCGTTCGGGACCCGCGGCCCGCGCCTTGCGAAGGACGCGACATTTGCTTTCGGCGATACGGACGACGTGTTTCACACCACGTATTTTGCAACAGATGTCGTCCCTTCGAAATTGAGCGAGTGGCTGGGTCTTGGGGCAGCTCGTCCCGAGAGCGTCCCGGCGCAAATCGATCTGCAGCAGCCGCCGCCGCGGCGATCGAGGCGGGGCGTGGCGTCCATCGTCGAAAGCCCGCTTGAATCAAGTTCGGCTGCGCGCGAATGGGAAAGCCCCGGATCCGGCTCGATGCCGGACACGCTCACATTGCGACGGACGCGATCGCGCTCGGCTCCATCTGCGAGGCCAGCCGAGGCAAGGGAGGCGCCTGCCGCAGGTGACACGCCGCCCCCGGCATCGACGTCGCCCGGTTCACGAACCGCCGCCTGCTATTTCGCGGCGGAGATCGAGTCTCATCCGCCGCCGAAGAAGCCGGTCCCGCTGTTCGTCACGGTCTCCCGACAGAAGATCGAGGCGGCGGAGAGCCCGGCCTCGGCCGCCCTGAATGCGCCGGTCAATGTCGATACGGCCCGCGCCATCGTCGTCGAGGTCATCGCGCGCAAGAATTGCCGGGTTATCGGAGAGGCCAGCGCCGAGATCGACCTGCCGCAGGGTCAGCGAGCGGAGTCGCTACGCTTCGTCGTAGAGGGCACGGCGGAAGGCGCGGCCGACATCCTGGTCGAAGCACGGCAGGGCCCGCGCATTCTCGCGTCATTCGCCCTGGCCCCCGTGTTCGTCGACGCCGACAGCAAGACCTTGCGCAAGAGCCAGGCCGGACTGGCCATGGCGGCGCATCCGGACGAGCCGGCGGTGCTGCGGATCTACGAGATCATGGAGAGCGGCAAGGTGACGCTGCGCTTCGATCTTGCCTGCGTCGATCCGAACATCGCGGTTTCGGAATCGCGCACGCTTCCAGGCGGCTTCTCCCGCGATGTCTACGTTGCGGAGATCTTCAAGGGCATCGAGAGCGCGTGGCTCGCAACGAACCGCTTGTATGACCAGTTCCTGTCGCGCCTGCAGGCCAACGGAATCGTCATGGCCAACGAGTTGTTGCCGGACAGGGTCCGCGAGGCGTTGTGGACCCACCGCGACGCGATCCGCGCGATCCAGGTCATCTCCGAGGAGCCGTTCATTCCCTGGGAGCTGCTCTACATCAACGATCGGAAGTCCGGGCCGGACGGCAAGGGTTTTCTCGCGGAATGGGGGCTGGTGCGCTGGCTGCACAGCACGCCGTGGCCAGGTCCGCAGCTCGCCATGCGCAATGATCGCGTCAACTGCGTGATCCCGGCCTATGTCGATCCCGGCCTGCGGCTCGAAGGCGCCGATGCCGAACGCCAGATGCTGGCCAAGCTGTTCGGCAGCCCCCGCGAGGTGACGGCCGAGAGCATCGCGGTGACCGGCTTCCTGCAGAAGGATGCGAAGGACTGCGACGTGCTGCACTTTGCCTGCCATGGCGAGGCGGCCCAGCGGGCGGTGATGACGGCTGACCTGTTGATGACGGGCGCCAAGGTCGACGGCAATTTCGCGCAGGACTCGCTCTCGGCGGATCAGGTCAAGGCCTATGCCCGGTTCGCCGAGAGCGGGCCAAATCCGATGGTCTTCATCAACGCCTGCCAGACCGGGCGCGCCGGGCGCGGCATCGGCGGCGGTGTCGCCGGTTTCGTCGACGCATTCCTGCGGCCGTACTCCGAGCGCGGTGCGGGCGCGCTGGTCGGCGCGCTCTGGTCGGTCGACGATAAGCTGGCCTACAGCTTTGCCGAGGCGTTCTATCGCTCGCTCAAGGGCGGGGATACGCTGGTCGACGCCGTCCGCGCCGCGCGCGAGGCCGCCAAGAACCGCAAGGAACTGACCTGGCTGGCCTATTCCGTGTACGGCAATCCGTTCGCCCGCGTCCCGGATGCCTCCTAGGCAGCGGGATCCATCGCTCGCCCTCCGCTTACATGAACCTGACAGGAGCTTCCTGCCAGAGTGCTTTTTCGCTGGCCGAAACCGGTCGAATGGGGGAAGAGAGCACGGATGCGGCGCGAGCCGTGCCGTGACACCGGGACATCCGGCGGGAAATGCGATGCGCCTTCTGATCGTCGAGGACAATGCCGAGCTGTCGCGGCTCGTGGCCGCCGGGCTGTCGGCGGCCGGCTATGAGAGCGACATCGTGGGCAGCGCGGCCGAGGCGCGCGAGGCGGTCAGCAGCGTCAGCTACGCCGCGATGATCCTCGACCTCGGTCTTCCCGATGGCGACGGCCTGTCGGTGCTGCGCGAGCTGCGCCGGCAGATGGAACCGCTGCCGGTGCTGGTGCTGACGGCGCGCGGCGGCCTGCAGGACCGCGTCAGCGGCCTGCGCAGCGGCGCCGACGACTATCTCGCAAAGCCGTTCGCGATGGAGGAGCTGGTGGCGCGGCTGGAGGCGATCCTGCGCCGGCCGGGCCAGCTGCTCGGCCGCTCGCTGCATCTGGCCAACCTCGTCTACGACACCGAGAGCCGCCAGATCTTCGTCGACGACCAGCCGCGGATCATCTCCGCGCGCGAGACCTCGGTGCTCGAGATTTTGCTGCGCCGGCAGGGGCGGGTGGTGCCGAAGAAGAACGTCGAGGACCACATCTTCGGCCTCGAGGGCGAGGTCGCCTCCAACGCGGTCGAGGTCTACGTCTCGCGGCTGCGCAAGCAGCTCGCCGAGCACGGCGCCAAGGTCGTGATCCACACCATCCGCGGCGTCGGCTATTTGATGGCCGAGGAGAAATAGCGTGTCCGGCGCCCGGTCATCCGCCAGGCCGACGTTCAAATCGCTGATCTGGCGCATCGTGTTCCTGCACATCGTCGCGGTCGCGGTGGTCGCGATCTTCCTGCCGCTGGTGCTGTTCTGGCTGCTCAACTCGGAGGTCGACCAGCTCCATCGCGACGCCATGCGCGCCCAGGCCGAGGTGCTCGGCGAACGCATCGTCCCGCAGGCGGACGGGACGCTGACGTTCATTCTGCCGGACAGCCTGCGAGGTCTCTATTCGGAAGCCTATGGCCGGTATCTCTACGACATCCGCGATGAGGACGGCCGTGTGCTGTTCTCGTCCCGCCGCAAGGCGGGTGCCGCGACACCGGCGCCGCCGCTGTCGGAGACGATTTCCGGCGCCGGCGTGACGCGCGTCATCGAGGGCAAGACGGTGCGCATCCGCGTCGCCGAGGACCTTTCGCATCGCGACGTCATCATCGACGACATCATTTCGAACTTCTTCCGGCGGGTGGGATGGATCACCATCCCGATCCTGCTGGTCCTGCTCGCCACCGACATCATCATCTTCCGCCGCGCGATCGCGCCGCTGTGGAAGGCCTCGGAGGAAGCCAGCAATATCGGCCCGGCGCGCACCGACGTCCGCCTGCCGACCGAGCAGATCCCGCGCGAGATCATGCCGCTCGTCACCGCCGTGAACCAGGCGCTGGACCGCCTCGAGGACGGCTTTCGCGTGCAGCGCCAGTTCACCGCGGATGCGGCGCATCAGTTGCGCACGCCGCTCGCGATCCTGCGCACGCGGATCGAGACGCTGCATGACGGCGCGGCAAGAGAGGCGCTGCATGCCGACATCGAGAGCATGAGCCGCATCGTCGCCCAGTTGCTGGAGATCGCCGAGCTCGACACGCTGGTGCTCGATCCCGGCGAGACCGCCGATTTGCGCGCGGTCTGCACCGAGGTGGTCGGTTCGATCGCGCCGTTCGCACTCGCCCAGCACAAGGACATCGCGCTGAAGGGCACCGATGCGCCGGTGCTGATCCACGGCAATGCGGAGATGCTCCAGCGCGCGATCTTCAACCTCGCCGAAAACGCCATCAAGTTCACCGCGACGGACACTGCGGTCGACGTCGAGGTCGGCGAGGACGGCTCCGTGCGCGTGCGCGATTGCGGCCCGGGCATCGCGGAATCCGAGCGCGACCTGATCTTCCAGCGCTTCTGGCGCGCCGACCGCCAGCGCAGCGACGGCGCCGGCCTCGGCCTCTCGATCGTGCGCGGCGTCGCCGACGATCACGCCGCGACGGTGGCGGTGGCGAACCTTCCCGGCGGCGGCGCGGAGTTCACGTTGCGGTTTCGGCTGGCGGAGGAGGGCGCTTTACCCTCTCCCCTTGTGGGAGAGGGTGGCTCGGCGCGATAGCGGCGAGACGGGTGAGGGGTCTTTGTCCGCGAGCCAAACTCTTTGTTGAGCTTGCCGAGACAACCCCTCATCCGGCGCTTCGCGCCACCTTCTCCCACAAGGGGCCTGTTGCGCTACGGCCTTTTGAGGCAGGAGACGTAGGGAGAGAGGGCTGTGTTGACGCCGATTGTCAGGCCGAGATCTGTACTTGGTGCCCTTGGCGGGCGTCTCAGGCGGCGAGCGCGGCCCAGCGCCTCATGTTGAACGCGATGGAGGCAAGCAGGACCTGCCCGCTTGCCTTCATGAGACCGACATAGCGGATGCAGGTCAGCCGCATGCGGCGTTTGAGAGTGGCGAAGGTGGTCTCGACCTGGGCTCGTCGGCGCGCGATGAGGAGGTTGTAGCGTTTGAGCCGAGGCGGTAGCTCCGGGTGATGTCGGTTGGGACGACGGGCGATGCGGGGCTTCTTGCCTTCCGCTTTCAGCCGAGCCCGTCGGGCATGGGTGTCGTAGGCTGCATCGGCCCACACCACGGCTTCATCGCCACGGATCAGTTCGTCGGCCGGCGTTGTGTCGTTGACATTGGCGGGCGTGGTCAGGACTGCGCGGATCAGGCCGGATCCCTCGTCGACACCCATGTGAGCCTTGTAGCCGAAGGTCGAACCACCCTTGCCCTGCCGCTTGGTAAACCGGGCATCTGGGTCGTTTGAGGGACGATCCTGCTTCGGAGGGGTTGACACCGCCTGGATCAAGGTCGCATCCAGCATCGTGCCGCGCTTGAGGATGACCCCGGCATTCTCGAGCTGGCGATCCAGCTCGCCAAACAGCTTCTCCAACAGCCCTTGTTCGACGAGCTGGTTCCGGAAGCGGTTCAGAACCGTGTGGTCGGGCGTCGCATCTTCGAGGCTCAAACCGACGAAGCGCTTGAACGACAACCGGTCGCCCAACGCTTCCTCGAGTTCGCGTTCCGAAAGACCATAGAGCGACTGCAACAGCACCGCACGAAACAGCACCAGCACCGGATAGCCTGGACGACCGGGGCTCCCTTCATCCCGCAGATGGCCGATCAGCTTCTCGAACCGGTACCACTTGACCAGGCCAGCCAGCCGATCCAGCGCTGCATTGGCGCCGGCCCCCTTCGGCATCAGTGCTTCCACAAAGCTCGGCTGTCCCGTCCGCTTAACCGCCATCGTCATCCCCTCAAGGCTTTGCCCTAGGGAATCACAACTGGCGAATTACGCAACAGGCCCACAAGGGGAGAAGGAAAAAAGCGGCGCGCTATTTCACCTTGCTGTTGGACAAGTCCATGATCATGCGCGTGGCGAGGTAAAGTCGCGGCACGATAGTGTCGAGCTTCACATATTCGGCATCATTGGAATGCGCGCCGAAGCCCGAGAGGCCCATGCCTTCGACCACCGCGCCCTTGGTCTTGAGCGCGGCAAAGGCGGCGTCGGTGCCGCCGCCGGTCGCCTTCTCGTCGACCTTGAGAGGCATTCCGAGCTCGCCATAGATCGTCTTGCCGTAGGCCGCCACGCGGCGCGAGGCGTCGTTGGCCTCGAGCGGCGGACGGCGCACCTCGAATTTCAGCTCGACCTTGGAATCGGGCAGCAGGCGGTTCTTGATCTTCTCCTGCAGCGCTTTTTCCAGCTCGTCGAAATCCGAGACCTTGAGCGCGCGCGCATCGGCCTGGGCCGTGGCTTCGGCCGGGATCACGTTGCGGTTGGTCCCGGCCTTGGAGACGGTCCAGTTCAGCTTCAGGCCTTGCTCGGGCTTGGACAGGTCCTTCATCTGAAGCACCTGGTGCGAGAGCTCGTAGAGTGCGTTGATGCCGCCCTCGGGCCTTGCGCCGGCATGCGACGACTTGCCGATCACCGAGAGATAGGCCGAGCCGATGCCGCTGGTGGCGAGCCGCAGCGTACCGTCGGTGCCGCCGCCTTCGAACGAGAACACCACGTCCTGATCCGAGGCGAGTTTCGTGATGGTGCTGCGCCAGCCCGGCGAGGAGATCTCCTCGTCGCCGTTGGTGAGCACCGTGAGCGTGCCGTATTCCCTGAAGTTCAGTTTCTGCAGCATCGCCACGGTGTGGAGAATGAGCGCGACGCCCTGCTTGTCGTCGGCGATGCCGAGGCCATAGGCCTTGTCACCGTCGACGCGGAACGGCTGGTCTTTCAGCATGCCCTTCAGGTACACCGTGTCCATATGGGCGATCAGCATGATCTTCTTAGCTCCGGTGCCCTTGAACACGGCGTGCACGGCCGGACCAATCTTCTCGGGCGTGTCGTCGAGGCGATAGATGTCGGTGGGCTGCAGGATCTCCACCGTGCCGCCCAGCTGCTTGAGCTGGTCGGCGACCCGCCCGGCGATCTGGTTCAGGCCGTCGATGTCCTTGCTGCCGGATTCGATGCTGACGAGATCGCGCAGCGTGTCGAGCAGCGGCTGCTGCTCCTTCTGTGCCAGCGCGTGGACATCGGCCACCGGCTCGGCGTGCGTGACGGTGGCGGCACATGCCAGCCACAGCGAGGCGATCAACGGAGCGACGAGCGAGGGAACAGATCGGGGCATCCGCGGCGGTCCTTCGGTTGAAGAAGGAGCCGGTATGCCTGTGTTCGCGACGCTTGTCACGCGCGCTGCTGAACCCGCTCCCCTTGCGGGAGAGGGTGGCTCGCCGCGTTAGCGGCGAGACGGGTGAGGGGTTCTCTCCGCGAGTCCCACTCTCACTTGAGTTCGCCGAGACAACCCCTCATCCGGCGCTTCGCGCCACCTTCTCCCACAAGGGGAGAAGGAAGAAAGCGCGCCGCTTACTTCTGCGGTGGTCCCAGATCCAGCGGCGGCAGCTCGATCTGCGGGACCTCGATCTTGACCTTGTCGAGATCGACGTTGAGCGGCTTGTCGAGCAGACCCGTCACCACGGACGGGAAGATGATCACCAGCAGCACCATGATCATCTGCAGGCCGATCCACGGCATCGCGCCCCAATAGATGTCGGAGCTCTTCACTTCCTTCGGAGCCACGCCGCGCAGGTAGAACAGCGCGAAGCCGAACGGCGGATGCAGGAACGAGGTCTGCATGTTCACGCACAGCATCACGCCGAACCAGATCAGCGCAGCGTCCGGTCCCACGACGGGGGCGAGGATCTTCTGCGCGATCGGCGCGATCATCGGCAGGATGATGAAGGCGATCTCGAAGAAGTCGAGGAAGAACGCCAGGAAGAAGATGAAGAGGTTGATGAAGATCAGGAAGCCCCAGACGCCGCCGGGCAGCGAGGTCAGGAGATGCTCGAGCCAGACGCCGCCGGAGACGCCGAGGAACACCACCGAGAAGCAGGTCGAGCCGATCAGGATGAAGGTGACCATGCAGGTGAGGCGCATGGTGGATTCGTAGCCCTGCTTGATGAGGTCGCGCAGGTCCGGGATGCGCGCGGCCTGGAAGCAGATCCACGCCACCGCGAGATAAGTCACCGCGAAGGCGAGCTTGAAGATCAGATTCTCGCTGTACAGCATCGCGATGATGGTGCCGATGCCGGCGGCGATCACGCCAATGACCAGTACCTTGCGATCGTTCGAGGTGAAATCCTTGTGGTGGATCGCGGCGAGCACGATGGCGCCGACCGCGCCCATGGCGCCGGCTTCCGTCGGCGTCGCAAGGCCCATCATCATGGTGCCGAGCACGACGAAGATGAGGACGGCAGAGGGGATGATGCCCATCAGGCACTTCTTCCACAACGCCCAGCCGGTCAGCGTGCGGGCCTCCTTCGGCACCGGGGGCACGTGGCCCGGCTTGATCAGGCCGAGGATGAAGGTGTAGCCGGCGAACAGCATGATCTGGAACACCGAGGGACCCCAGGCGCCGAGATACATGTCGCCGACCGACTTGCCGAGCTGGTCGGCGAGCACGATCAGCACCAGCGAGGGCGGCACCAGCTGCGTGATGGTGCCGGAGGCAGCCAGCACGCCGGTGATGTAGCGCATGTTGTAGCCGTAGCGGATCATCACCGGCATCGAGATCAGTGCCATGGCGATCACCTGCGCCGCCACCGTGCCGGTGATGGCGCCGAGGATGAAGCCGACGATGATCACGGAATAGCCGAGGCCGCCGCGGACCGGGCCGAACAGCTGGCCCATCGAATCCAGCATGTCCTCGGCGAGGCCGCATCTCTCCAATATCGCGCCCATGAAGGTGAAGAACGGGATCGCGAGCAGCAGCTCGTTGGAGAGCACGCTGCCGAACACGCGGCCGGGAATGGCCTGGAGGAAGTTGAGGTCGAAGAAGCCGAGATGGATGGCGAGGAAGCCGAAGGACAGGCCGACCGCGGCGAGCGTGAACGCCACCGGGAAGCCGATCAGCATCGCCAGAACCAGGCCGCCGAACATCAGCGGCGGCATCATTTCCAGCGTAATCATTGGGTCGGCCTCTCGTACTTGGCGTCGATCGTCACATAGCCCTGGAGAGCCGCGATACGCTTGATGACTTCGGAAACACCCTGGAGCGCCAGCAGGACGAAGCCGGCGGGAATTACGAACTTGATCGGCCAGCGGATCAGGCCGCCGGCATTGCCGGACATCTCGCCGACGTCATAGGCCTGCATGAAGAACGGCCAGGACAGATAGGCGAGCAGGAGACAGGCGGGGATCAGGAAGAACAGCGTGCCGATCAGGTCGAGCAGGAGCTGGCCGCGCTCGGACAGCAGCAGATAGAAGATTTCGACCCGGACGTGCTCGTTGCGCTTGAAGGTGTAGGACGCGCCGAACATCACCAGGATCGCGAACATGTACCATTGCATCTCCAGCCAGCCGTTGGAGGAGTAGCTGAAGGCGTAGCGGATCATGGCGTTGGCCGCACTGACCAGGCATGACAGAAGCACCAGGAGATTACAGACGTAGCCGATCTTCTCATTGAGAAGGTCGATGGCGTTGCTCACCGCCAGCAATGGACGCATCTTATTTTTTCTCCGTCGCGGTCTAACTTCACGGGAGCAGCATCAGCACGCATCGCTCGGTCCGCATGCGAAAAAGCACGCGACCGCACGGCTCTTTTTCCGAAAAGCGTTGCGGCGTCAGTCCTCCCCTCGTGCCTTGCCGTCTTGACCGCGACCGCCAACGGGCGGGCCGGCTTATTGCTGCCGGGCAAGCAAAGGCGGTCGCACCAAACCAGCGGCGTCACCTGCCGTCAATCGGAAAATGGACAAATTGACGCCGGCTCAAAAGCTTAACACCGCAAAAGCTTAGGTTAGCGCCGGCCGGCCTGGAAGGCCTTCATCCGGCCGATCAAGAACCTGAGCAACTGGCTGGCCGCGGTCGGCAGCTCGCGGCCCAATCGGGTGACGATGTGGGCTTCTGCCGAGGAAAGCAGCGCATTGTCGACGGGGAGGGCGATCAGCGATCCGTCCTCGAGGTCCGCGGCCACTGAAAACGCCGGGAGCAGCGTCACGCCAAGGTCGGAGCGGACGAAATCTCTCAAGATGCTGATCGAGGTCGTCGTCAGCTTCGGCGAGAGACCGATCTTCTCGGACGTTTCGGCCATCGCGAGCAACTGACGCGTGCCGTAACCCGCATGCATGATCCCAAGCGTGTGCCTGGCAATCTCCCGGAGCTTGAGCGGGCGGCGGAGCTTCGCAAGCGGATGGTCGGGGCGCGCGATCAGACAGATCGGCTGCCGGATGGTAGCGCAGGAGCGGATTCGCGGATCCTGCGGCGGATGATAGACGAGCCCGATATGGCAGCGATCGTCGGCAATGGCACGAATGACCTCGCTCGTGCCGGCAAGTTCCAGCGAAATGGTGAGCCGTGGATGCTTCCGCCAGAACTCGCCGAGCGCGCCGCCCATGAGATCGGCGACAAAGCCTTCGCCCAGCACGAGGTCGATGTGACCGCGGTGCAGTCCCTGGAGTTCCCGCAAGCGGGCGAGGGTGTCGTCGCGGTCCACTTTGTGGCGGCGATAATGCGCGATCAGAAGCTCGCCGGCCTCGGTCGGCCGCACGCCGCGGCTATGGCGATCGAGCAGGGCGGCATCGAGCTCCCGTTCCAGCAGGGCGATCTGCCGGCTCACCACGGACGGGTTGACGCCGAGTGCGTCGGCCGCGGCGCGCACGGCGCCGTAGCGCGCGGCTTCGAACAGATAGCGGAGGCGGTTCTCGTCGAGTGCATTGCTCATGCCCAAGTGTTGCCCATGAGGCAACATTAGGCAATCGTCCTGCTGATGCCCGAACCCGGGCCGGATCCCTATGGTCTTCCCGGCACTCGCAGGGTGAGGGACAGGACATGGCGGTCGTCGGCGTCGTTGGGCTCGGGAATATGGGGCGCGGCATGGCGCTCTCGCTGATGCGGGCCGGGCATGAGGTGCTCGGGACCGACGCCTTGGAAAAGGCGCGCAGCTCGCTCGCGTCGGAAGGTGTTGCGGTCTTCGGGAGTGTCGGGCCGCTTTGCGCCCGTGCGGATCTGCTGGTCCTCTCGCTGCCGACCGCCGAGATCGTCGATGCCGTCGTCGCCGGCGAGGGTGGAATCATCGCCCATGCACGGCCCGGCTTACGCGTCGTCGACACCTCGACATCCCATCCCGCGACGACCCGGCGGCTTGCCGCGGCGCTCGCCGCGCATGGCATGTCCATGATCGACGCGCCGGTCAGCGGCGGTCCGAAAGGCGCCATCACCGCCACCATGACCATGGTGATCGGCGGCGCGGATGCCGATGTGGCCGCGGTCGAGCCCGTCCTTGCGGGCATGAGCGCGAAGCGCGTTCATGTCGGATCGGTCGGCGCCGGGCATGTCTGCAAGCTCATCAACAATTTGCTGTGCGCGGCGCATCTGCTGACCGCTGCCGAGGCGATACGCATCGCGCGCGAAGCCGAGGTCGATCCGGCCCGGCTGCTCGAAGGCCTCAATGCCGGCTCCGGCCGGTCCGGCGTCACGCAGGTCAATCTGCCGACCTGGGTGCTGAACGGCGCCTTCGATTCCGGTTTCACCATGAAGCTGATGCGCAAGGACGTGCGCCTGGCGAGCCAGCTCATCGGCGAGCTCGCGCTCGACTTGCCGATCGCCGCGGAAGCCGCGCGGATCTGGGCGGAAAGCGCCGCCTCGATCGGCGACGGCGAAGACTTCAACAGGATCGTCGAGACCCAGCTCGGCAGGATGTGAGCGACACCATGACCTCCTTCATCGAAACGCGGCTGCGCGATGCGCTCGCGCCCTTCTGGCCCGACTGCGCGGCGATCGGCTCTCACGTCGCGGGCCGAATTGTCGCTGGCACCGGCGAGCTCATCACGATCGACGATCCCGCAACCGGCGCGCCGCTCTATGCCTATCGTGATGCCGGCGAGGCGGTTGTTGCCGAGGCGGCCTCGGCGGCGATCGCGGCGCAAGCCGGCTGGTCGCGGCTCACCGGCGCGGTGCGCGGGCGCGTCATGCAGGCGATCGCGCGGGCCATTCAGGGCAAGGCCGAGGAGCTGGCGCGCCTTGAGTCGCTGTCGGCGGGCAAGCCGATCCGCGATACGCGTGTCGAGGTCGCCAAGGTCGCCGAGATGTTCGAGTACTATTCCGGCTGGGCCGACAAATTCCATGGCGACGTGATCCCGGTGCCGTCGAGCCATCTCAACTATACGCGGCGCGAAGCCGTCGGCGTCGTGCTCCAGATCACGCCCTGGAATGCGCCGATCTTCACCTGCGGCTGGCAGGTCGCACCCGCCATCGCCATGGGCAACGGTGTGCTGCTCAAGCCTTCCGAGCTGACGCCGCTGACCTCGATGGCGGTGGCGCTTCTAGCAGAACAAGCGGGATTGCCGGTCGGTCTCGTCAACGTGCTTGCAGGCTACGGACATACGACGGGGCAGGCCGCGCTCGGCCAGCCGGCGGTGAAGAAAGTCGTGTTCGTGGGTTCAGTGCCGACGGGCCGGCTGATCGCGGAAGCCGCGGCCAAGCGGCTGCTGCCCTGCGTGCTGGAGCTCGGCGGGAAATCCGCCAACATCGTATTTGCCGACGCCGACCTCGCGCGCGCCGCGATCGGTGCCCAGGCGGCGATCTTCGCGGGCGCCGGACAGAGCTGCGTCGCGGGCTCGCGGCTGCTGGTCGAACGCTCCGTCTACGACCGCTTCGTCAGGATGGTCGCCGATGGGGCCGCGAAGCTGAAGGTCGGCGCGCCCGGCACGGCGGAGACCGAGGTCGGTCCGATCAACAACGCCCGGCAATACGCCCGCGTGCTCAGCATGGTGAAGCAGGGCCTCGCCGAGGGCGCAACGCTCGCGACCGGCAGCGATGGCAACATGGGGAAGGGCGGCTTCTTCGTCGCGCCGACCGTGCTGCGCGACGTCAGCAACAGCATGGCGGTTGCGCGCGACGAGATTTTTGGACCTGTCGTCGCAGCGATCCCGTTCGATTCAGAGGAGGAGGCGATCGCGCTCGCCAATGACAGCGATTTCGGTCTGGCCGGCGCGGTCTGGACCCGCGATGTCGCGCGCGCGCACCGGGTCGCCGCGCAAGTCAGGGCCGGGACGTTCTGGATCAACTCCTACAAGACGATCAGCGTCGCATCGCCCTTCGGCGGCTTCGGCATGAGCGGCTACGGCCGTTCGAGCGGGGTCGAGACACTTTTCGAATACACGCAGGTCAAAAGCGTTTGGGTCGAGACCGCGGCCGAGCCGGCTGTGGGCTTCGGCTACGCGCTGGGGATTCGGGAGTAAGGCTTTAGGCTATTGTTTGAGCGGTCGTAGATCTTGCCGGGGCGATCGGGCAGGCTTGAAAAACGCTCTCAGCGGCGGCAATCTCCACCTGAGTGAGGCCTCGATCTGGAGAATCTCGGCTTATGCCGACCGATGCGAGGATCGACGATGAAGCCGCGGCTTATCATGTGGCTTGCCGTTGTTGCGGGCATCGCCCTGGTGCTCGGCGTCGCCTGGGCCGCCGTCCTCTGGACCCGCCCGGAGCCTATTCGCATCGCGTTCGCCAATTCGCTCTCTGGCCCATCCGCCCCGGCTGGGACGGAAAGCCTGATCGCGATGCAGCTTGCAATCGACGAAGTGAACGCCAAGGGTGGCGTCAACGGACGGCTGATTGAACTGGTTCTGTTCGACGACGCAAGCGATCCGGCCGTGGCGCGCGCGAATGCGCAGGCGATCGCCGACAGCCCATGCGTCGCTGTGCTCGGCCATTATCTCAGCTCCGCATCGCTCGCGGCCGCGCCGGCATATAAGGATGCGCGGATTCCGGCGCTCACGGGAAGCGCGGCTGCCGACGATCTGACATCCACCAGTGATTACTATTTTCGTGCGTTGTCGCCAGTCTCCGCACAGGCGCGCTCGATCGCGGAACATCTGCGCGCCGTGATGAAGGAGCCGAGAGTCCGTCTTGTTCACACGCGCGATTCCTACGGCAAGAGTTTTGAGCGTGGATTTGCGGCGGCCTATCCGGCGGAGCAGCTGCGTGTGTTCGGACTGGACGTCGCAGCCGGTCAGATCCGATCGATGGATGAGGTGCTGGACGCTGCCGCGCAGGAGCCAGGTCCCGGTGTCATCGTCGTCGGCGCGGCAGCCGACTATATCGCAGACATCGTCAAGGCGCTGCGTCGCCGCGGCATCAAGGGGACGATCATCACAACCCAGGGCGCGGGCCGCGAAAGCTATTTGAGAAATTTCGTCAACGAGCCCGAGGAACAAACGCGTCCGGGTTTCTTCAGTGAGAATCTGTATGCGGCATCGTCGCTGATTTTCGACAGCGCCGGCGTGGCGGCGCAGGCTTTCGCCGCCGACTACAAAGCGAGAGCGGGAACCTCCCCAAGCTGGGTTGGCGGTGGCTCGTATGACGCCGCGCGCCTGATGATCGACGCGCTGAGACGAGCTGCCGTACATCGCCGGTTTATGGGGCAGGGGATTCAGAAGCCATCCGACAGCAAGGTTGCGGATCGCGACCGGGTGCGCCTCGCACTGGCCGCGATCGACAGTCCGAAATCGGCGGTCGTCGGGCTGACGGGGCGGCTCTATTTCAACGCGAACCGCGACATTCCGCGCCCGATCCGAATGGGCTTCTTCCGTTACGGTCGGTTCGTCACGGCGCCGCTGCAACTCGTGCGCATCGATCAGCCGGATGGGATCGATCTCGACGCCGAACGGGAGAAGGGCCATGTCATCGCGTTCGAGGGGCGGCGCTATTGGATTCAACGCGTCGTTTATACCGGCATCGACATCATTCGCGTCGGTCGGATCGACGTGAAACAAAATTCGTTCAACGTCGACTTCTATCTCTGGATGCGGTTCGCTGGCGACGATGAGGCGCAGACGCACGTCGAATTCCCGGCCTTGCTGGATCGCGGGGCGTTCGATGCAGCTCGGCCGATGCAGGCTGGACGGGAAGACGGCCTGAGTTATCGGCTCTATCGCATCAACGGCGATTTCAAGACCCGTTTCGATCTCCATGATTATCCGTTCGACACGCAGGAATTGCGTCTGCATTTCCAGAACACGGAACAACGGCGGGAACTCATCACGTATGTCATCGATCGGTTCGGCTTGCGCCTTGCCGACGACGGAAGCTCGCGGGCCGAGGACGGGGCCTATTCCGGGCTTCCGCTCTGGCGATTTCTGGGACTGAACTATTTCGTCGAATCCATGTCCAGCGGATCGACGCTCGGCAAGGCGTCTTTGTTTGATGCCGAGGCAATGACGGAATTCGCAGGATTCGATGCGACCATCGTGCTGCGCCGCAGCTCCTCCATCTACATGCTGAAGAACCTGCTGCCGATGTTCCTGCTCGTGCTCGTCGTATTCGCGACGCTGTTCTTTCCCGAAACCATGTTTCGTGAACGCGTGACGATCCCAGTGACCTCGATCCTGGCGAGCGCGGTGCTGCTCGTAGCGGTGAGCAGCCAGATCGGCGATGTCGGATACACGGTGGTGGTCGAAGAGATGTTCTACATTTTCTTCGTACTATGCCTGATGACGATATTGGCGGGCTACAAACATGAAAAACTTCGGGCCACCGGCCGAAAGCGCGCCGCTGTCGTTCTGGATCACGCAGCGCAGGTCATTTATGCCGGGACGGTGCTCGCTGTCATCGTCGTGCTCTACCGGCGTTATGCCTTGTGAGGCACGCGTAATGCACTGCCGCGGCCCTCCGGGGCCGGATCATGCTTCAGCCGCCCGTGACGCTCATGTGCCTGGAGACGCTGGGGCGGTCGTGGCGGCGGTCGATGATGAAATCGTGGCCCTTGGGCTTGAGCCCGATGGCGCGGTCGATCGCAGCGGCCAGCAGCTCATCGTCGTCGGATGCACGCAGCGGCTTGCGCAGGTCCGAGGCATCCTCGTGGCCGAGGCAGGTGTGCAGCGTTCCCGTGCAGGTGATGCGCACGCGGTTGCAGGATTCGCAGAAATTATGGGTCATCGGCGTGATGAAGCCGAGCTTGCCGCCGGTCTCGGCGACGCTGACATAGCGCGCAGGGCCGCCGGTGGATTCAGCGAGATCAGTCATGGTGAACTGCTGGGCGAGCCGCGCGCGCACCAGCGACAGCGGCAGATACTGATCGATGCGGCCCGCGCCGATCTCGCCCATCGGCATCACCTCGATCAAGGTCAGGCCCATGCCCTTGCCGTGGGCCCAGCGCATCAGTGAAGGCAGCTCGTCCTCGTTGAGGTTCTTCAGGGCGACCGCGTTGATCTTCACGGCGAGGCCTGCGGCCCGCGCGGCCTCGATGCCTTCCAGCACCTTGTCGATCTCGCCCCAGCGGGTGATCTCGCGGAACTTCTTGGGATCGAGCGTGTCGAGCGAGACGTTGATGCGGCGGACGCCGCAATCGGCCAGCTCCTTCGCATGCTTTGCGAGCTGGGTGCCGTTGGTGGTCAGCGTCAGCTCGTTCAGGGCGCCACTTGTCAGATGCCGCGACAGCGAGCGCACCAGCGTCATCACGTTGCGGCGGACCAGCGGCTCGCCGCCGGTGAGGCGCAGCTTCTTCACGCCCTTGGCGATGAAGGCCGTGCAGAGCCGGTCGAGTTCCTCCAGCGTCAGCAGGTCCGCCTTGGGCAGGAACGTCATGTCTTCCGACATGCAGTAGAAGCAGCGCAGGTCGCAGCGGTCGGTGACGGAAACGCGCAAGTAGGTGATGGTCCGCCCGAACGGATCAGTCATCGCGCTCGACAGCGCCGCGCGGGGGCTAGCAGAAAATCCGTTCATACCAACTGCCTTGTCACTTACGGCGACGGGCGCACCTTTGCTTCAGCGGTGCTCTGGAAGCAATCTAAGCATCGGACGCGGCTAGGACAATCGGGTGGTATACGTAACTCAGCGCTTGCCCGCGTTCGGATCGGGAAACGGCGAGCCGGTGGCAGGTGCGGCATCAGCCGGTGCCGCGGCCGTCGCGGCCGGCTTCGGCTTCTTCGGCCGGTGCGGCTTGCGGACGGGTTTCGGCGGGGTCGCCGGCTGGAGTTCCGCAAATACCGGATTCGGATCGGTGGTGACCGAAGCGGGCGTGGTGAAATCCCCGGGATTCTTGATCACGTTCACCGGCACGCTCGCGGGCTGGTACTTGGGCAGCGCGAAGGCGACGGTGAACGGCGCATCCGGGGCGGGAATCGAGACCGAGCAGGGCGTCTTGCAGCCCGGACCGAGCGAGGTGGTGGCGTCAGCGCCCGGGGGATTGGATTCGAGCCGGACCTGGACGGTCGGCGGCGCCGATTTGAACATGTCCCAGGACATCGAGGAGCAGCCACCCAGGCTTGCTCCGGCCAGCGCAATCGCCAATACACGACGCATGAACCACCCACATCCGCTGCGACGAATCGCCACATCCCGGGCGGACCTTAGGGATGTCGCTGAGGGCAGGCAACCGGCGCGCCGCGCATAGTTAACAATTGGTTAACGCGGGGTTTTTAAGTTTATTGCTGGGATTTCAAGATCTTGCTGAACTCTAGGCCGTCATCAGGCTGCTGGCGGCCGCGGGCAGGTCGCGCATGTGATGAATCAGCCGGTCCGGCTTCAGCTCGGCGATCGGCACGTCCGTGTAGCCGAAGCTGACCCCGATCACGGGAACCCCGGCCCGCCGGGCGACCCCGACGTCGGTTCCGGCGTCGCCGACCATGATGCTGGATTTCACATTGCCGCCGGCCCGGGCCACCGTCTCCCGGAAGATGGTCGGATCGGGCTTCTGGACGCCAAAGGTGTCGGCGCCGCAGATCGCCGCGAAACGGCGGCTGAGGCCAAGCTGGTCCAGGAGGCGCTTGGACAGCCATTCCAGCTTGTTGGTGCAGACCGCGAGGCGATGGCCTTGCGCCGCAAAATGGTCGAGTGCGGCCTCGAGCCCCTCGAAGGGGCGGGATTCGACCGCGATATGCTCGGCGTAATAGGCGATGAAATCCGCCGTCATCCGGTCCATGTCGGCGGGGGAGACGGTGCGGCCCTCGGCCTCCAGGCCTCGCTCGATCAGCTTGCGGGCGCCGGCGCCGATCATGTTGCGGGCCGAGGCCATCGGCACCGGCGGCAGGCCTTCGCGGTCGAGCACGTAGTTCAGCGCGGTGATCAGGTCGGGCGCCGTATCCACAAGCGTGCCGTCGAGATCGAAGACGAGGGTGTAGGGGGAGGTCGTGGAGGGCGAGGTCATGGGCCAAGCGCTATCGGGCCGGCCGGATCGGCGCAAGGGCAGAAGCCATAAGTTCACCTTATAAGATCGGCGCAGAGGCCTGTTCCGGCGGGGAAAACGAGGCTACATAGGCCGCCGCAAGCAGGTATACCGGCGGCACTCTCAAGCCAGAGGCGGGCGCAAACTTGAACATGGACCAGTTGAAGCGGCAGGCGGCGGCGCGTGCGCTGGAGGAGGTGCGTGACGGCATGCAACTCGGGCTCGGCACCGGCTCGACCGCGAAGCATTTCGTCGAGCTGCTCGGCGAGCGGGTGGCTGCCGGGCTGAAGGTGATCGGCGTGCCGACCTCCGAGGCGACGCGCGCCGATGCGGAGCGTTGTGGCGTGAAGCTGACCACGCTCGATGAGGTCGATCATCTCGACATCACCGTCGACGGTGCCGACGAGATCGATCCCGAGCTCAATCTGATCAAGGGTGGCGGCGGTGCGCTGCTGCGCGAGAAGATCGTGGCGGCCGCCTCGGATCGCATGATCGTGATAGCCGACGACAGCAAATGGGTGCCGACGCTCGGCAAGTTTCCGCTGCCGGTCGAGGTCATCCCGTTCGGGCTTGGCGCGACGCGCCGCGCGATCGAGAAGGCATTTGCGGACTGCGGCGTTTCCGGGCAAATGGCGGTCCGCAAGGCCAAGGACGGCCACGTTTTCGTCACCGACGGCGGCCACTGGATCGTCGATGCCCAGCTCGGACGGATCGCGGATCCCGCCAGCCTCGCCAAGGCGTTGAGCGCGATTCCCGGCGTGGTCGAGCATGGATTGTTCATCGGCTTGGCCAGCTCGGCCGTTCTGGCGGGCGGCGAGGGAATCCGCGTAATTGAACGGCGAAAGCCCTAAGGAGACTAGGAATGAAGAGCGTTTTGAAATTGTTGCCGGCCGTGACCCTTGCTGCTGGCCTGGCCGTCTCGGCCGCCCCGGCCTTCGCGCAGCAGGCGGCTCCCGCGCAGCCCAAGGCACCCGCCGCGCCGGCCCAGCCGAAGGCCTCGCCGGCCGCGGTCGCGGCGGCCAGGGAAATTTTGCAGATCAAGAACGCGACTGCGATGTATCAAGGCGCCGTGCCCGGTCTCGTTGAGAAGACCAAGATCGCGCTGATCCAGCAGAACCTCAACTACCAGAAGGACCTCAACGAGGTCGCCCAGGTCGTCGCCCAGCAGCTCAACGGCCGCCAGAACGAGATCGGCGATGGCATGGCGCAGATCTATGCCAGCGAGTTCACCGAGCAGGAGCTGAAGGACCTCGTCACCTTCTACAAGTCGCCGCTGGGCAAGAAGCTGATCGACGCCGAGCCGCGCGCCATCGGCCTCAGCATGGCCTTCATGAACTCCTGGGCCCAGAACTTCTCCGAGACCGTGATGGGGGCCTTCCGCGCCGAGATGCGCAAGCGTGGCAAGGAAATCTGACGGTACCTATCTGATCAGTAATCCTTGAAAGAAGAGGTCGGAGTGGACAATGGCTGAATTCGACGTCGACCTCTTCGTCATCGGTGGCGGCTCGGGCGGCGTGCGTGCCGCCCGCATCGCGGCCGGTCACGGCGCCCGCGTGATGATCGCGGAAGAGTACCGCATGGGCGGCACCTGCGTGATCCGCGGCTGCGTGCCCAAGAAGCTGTTCGTGATCGGCTCGCATGTCCGTCACGAGATCGAGGACGCCGCCGGCTTCGGCTGGACCATCCCGTCCATGAGCTTCGACTGGGCGACGCTGATCGCCAACAAGGACAAGGAAATCGCGCGACTGGAGGCGGCCTACACGACGAATGTCGAGAAGTCGGGCGCGCAGATCGTCAAGAGCCGCGCGGCGATCGAGGACAAGCACACCGTCCGCCTGCTCGAGAACGACCGCAAGATCAGGGCGAAGTACATCCTCATCGCCACCGGCGGCGCGCCCAACCACGGCGCGGCGATTCCCGGCATCGAGCACGTGATCTCGTCCAACGAGGCGTTTCACCTCAAGAAGCTGCCGAAGCGGATCGTGATCCAGGGCGGCGGCTACATCGCGCTGGAGTTCGCCGGCATCTTCGCCGGCTTCGGCTCCGACGTCACCGTGATCTATCGCGGCGACAACATCTTGCGCGGCTTCGACGAGGACGTGCGCGCCCATGTCCGCTCCGAGATGGAGAAGCAGGGCATCACCATCCTCACCGGCTGCACGGTGGCCAAGGTCGACCGCCACGGCGACGAGTTCACCACGCATCTGTCGAACGGCTCGAGCATCGCCTCGGACCAGGTGATGTTCGCGATCGGCCGCCATCCCAACGTCGCCAATCTCGGCCTGGAGAACGCCGGCGTCGCCATCAATCCGAAGAACGGCGGCATCGCGGTCGACCATTTCTCCAAGAGCTCGGTCGACAGCATCTATGCCATCGGCGACGTCACCCACCGTTTCAACCTGACGCCGGTCGCGATTCGCGAGGGTCATGCCTTCGCCGACACCGTGTTCGGCAAGCGCGAGGTGCAGGTGGATCACGCCAACATCCCGACGGCCGTGTTCTCGCAGCCGGAGGTCGGCACGGTTGGTCTGACGGAAACCGAGGCGCGCGCGCAGTTCAGTCGCGTCGACATCTACAAGACGACGTTCCGCCCGATCAAGGCGACCATGTCCGGCCGCGACACGCGCGTGCTGATGAAGCTCGTGGTCGACGGTTCGACCGATCGCGTGCTCGGCTGCCACATCGTTGGCGATTGCGCCGCCGAGGTCACCCAGGTGGTGGCGATCGCGGTGAAGATGAAGGCGACCAAGGCGGATTTCGACGCGACCATCGCGCTGCATCCGACCGCGGCCGAAGAGCTCGTCACCATGCGCACCCCGACCGCGCGGCACGTGCGTCAGGCGGCGGAGTAGGACCGGCGGTACGAGCACTCTCAATCGAACAAGTTGGTGCGCGCTTACCCTCTCCCCTTGTACAAGGGGAGAAGGAAGAAAGCCGCGGGCGTCTAGCTGCGACCCGCTTCAGCTATACAGATACCCGACCGGCTTGCCCTCGGTGCGCAGGGGACGGATATCCTTGTGGGTGATGATCTGGCCGGCGAGGCCGTCGATCTCGTCGCGCTGCGTCGGCGTCCAGCTGCGCAACTCGTTCATGCCCTTGAGCAGGCCGAGGCGGAGGACCTGGGTGTTCTCGCCGACGGCGACGAGGCTGATGGACTCCTTGCCCGCCGTCACCACATCGCCGGCGGAGAGCTGGAAGCTCTCGCCGGACTTCTTCTTGAACTCGGCCGTGCCGCGAATGACGCGGTAGATCACGACCTCGCCCTTCGCAAAACAGGTCGCGTCCGCTGCGGCAGACGTGCTCTTCGGCAAGAGTGCGTGGCCACGCGGGTCGGTCGCGACGATGTGGCCAGTGACGAGATGCCCGCTCGGAATCTCGATGCCGATATCGCGCACGTAAACCGGCATGGCTGATTTGACAGAACCATCGGTGAGCGGCTTGAACAGCGCGTCCAGCGCCAGGGGATCCTGAAGCCAGAAGCCGGCATTGGCCGGGCGGTCATGCAGCGGATGGCTCCAGGCCACGCGCGGCGTTTCGTCCTCATTGATCTGGTCCGGGCCGACAATGGTCGGGTTCGGAAAGGTGGTAGGATCGGTGATGAAGGCTTCGAGGAATTTGCCGGAATAGCCCATCGAGATCGGATCGGGCACCACCGTCTGCGGCGTCTTCAGGTTCTCTTCGGTCGACAGGCCCGACCAAGTGTAGAACAGCTGGCGATGCACGATCGCGCTTTGCAGCATCACCGCGCCGGGGCCGACATTGTACCAGCGTCCGTCATAGTCGAAGGTGAATGCGCCCGAGGTGACCAGCACGAGCTGGAAGCCGCCCGGCGGAAGATGAAGGTGGAAATCGGTGGGACCGGTATCCGGGCGGTAGATCGGCAGGTTGGTCGCGACCTCGTGCAGCAGGAAGGTCTCGTTGTTGGCGTGGAAGCCCTCATTAGCGCGGTTGTAGAGCGCCTGCGGCCGGTAGGTCGCCTCATATTTCGCATTCTTGTCGCGGTCGATCGCGACGAAATCCTGGTTATTCAGGCGAAGGGGTGTGCCATCCGGACGGGTGAGGCCGGTGAATTTGAGATCGCCCGCGGCATGCACGTTCATGGCATTCTCCGATGTGATGCCGTCATCCCGGAGCTGGGCGCACGCATCTTGCTGCTCCTGTCGTGGGAGGGCAGGGAATCCGGCGTAACGATGTCTTGCGAATTTTGGGCCAGTCGGCGCACGGCACAGCGCGCAAGCTCTCCGGCTTCACGCGGCGCGAAAAAAATCGAGATTGCGCCTGAGGTTAGGGAACATGTTCACCAACCTGCCCGGGCCAACTCGCAAAGCCCGCAAGTCCGGTGCGGGGGTGTATCTTGTCTAATTTGTCGGCATGTCCTGCAAACGGCATGCAGCCCTGCAAGTCGCGGGCATAGGCGAATGCCGCCGGCTCAGCGTCTGATACCGCTCATTCGAACGACCGACGAGCCATCCGCTCGGGCTTGCCGGATGGGCTGTCCGCCCACTTCGCCATGTCCACCGCGCGCGCGTCGATGCCTTCGCACCAGAGGCAGCTCAGCTCCGCGCGGCCCTTGGCCGTCAGCATCGGGACAAGCGCATGGCCGCAGCCGGTGCAGGACGTGATGCTGTTCATGCGCTTCTCCGCGATCATCGAAATTCACGGACGGCACTTTCGCCGCCGAAGCTTGCGCGGGCGCTATGGCGGCGCAGCAGCGCTGCGCGCCATCGGGGCGCTCGTTCCCGAGATCGTAGCGAACCATCGTGACACGGCTGCGATGTCGCCGTCCCGTCGCGCATCTTGTCGAGGCGCGAATTGAAGGAGCGACGCCGTCGCCCACACTCCGTCATTGCGAGCGTAGCGAAGCAATCCAGAGTCTTTCCGCGGAGACAGTCTGGATTGCTTCGCTACGCTCGCAATGACGGTGTTGAAACAGGTGTGTACGAAACCTTGCGCTCCCGTTCCCGTCCGGGACACGGGGGCTGCGTGCGCAACTGCTTAACCAAACAAGGCAACACGGAACCGATGCGGCGGCTGGTCGCAGTCGTATCGCCTTGATTCCGACAGACCCATCTTTATCTCTGAGGCGAACAAGAATCCGGGCCCCTCTGGCGAGGACGCCGACAGATGTCGGCAAACCTCGCGATGTCGGATGACCTGTCCCGCGCGAATGCGATGGATCGGCCGACCGTCGGGCCTTATCGAGTTCCTTCCGACCCGCCGTCCCCATCGCAGCTCCGCGCGGCCATTTGCGCAAAACGAGGAGCAACGATGTCTGACGCCAAATTCTCAAATACAATCGAGATCACCGAACCGTCCAGCCTGAACGAGCAGGCCGCAGTGGCGCTGGTCATTGCCGGCGCGCTGGTCGCCGTGGCCGACCGGCGCGTCTCGCCGGTCGAGCGTGACGAGGTGATCCGCTTCATCAGGGATCGCGGATTGGCGCCGCATATCGGCGACGAGCGGCTGCTTTCGATGTTCGACGAACTGGCGGAACGATTGGAAGAGCCGGACTTTGCCAATGTGGTGATCGACACGCTGCGGCCGGTTTCGAACATGCCGCTGTCGTCGCATCTGATCGAGCTGTCGGAGCGCGTCGCGGCCGCGGACGAGGACGTGCATCCGCATGAGGTGCAGGCGATCAAGCTGCTGCGGCTTTTGACGCTGGTGCTGCCGCGCGCAAAGCAGGTCGGGCCGGGTGCGGTGAGCTCCGCCCCAAAGGAGTGAGCATGAGCACAGCATCGGATGAGCACACGACCGGGACGGCGGGCGCCGCCAGCCAGCTGGCCGGCGGCGATCCGCGCCTCGACAAGCTCGTCCACCGCCTGCCGCCGCGCATGGCCGACACCGTCAGCTATCTGCTCAAGCCGTCCAGCCGCTGGGTGCGGATCCCCTCGGGCGCGCTGCTCGTCGTCGGCGGAGTGCTCTCCTTCCTGCCGGTGCTCGGCGTCTGGATGCTGCCGCTTGGCCTTGCGCTGCTCGCCGAGGACGTGCCGGCGCTGCGTTCCTCCCGTTCAAAGGTCTTCGACTGGATCGAGCGGAAGAAGCCGCATTGGCTCGATCCGTCCACACCGAAAAATGATCAATCATGACTGAATTCATCACCGCCGACGCGCTGTCTGCACTGCTTCAGGTCGTCCTGATCGACCTCGTGCTTGCCGGCGACAACGCCGTCGTCATCGGTCTTGCCGCGGCCGGCCTTCCGGCCGATCAGCGCCGGCGCGCCATCATCGTCGGCATTGCCGCGGCAACTGGCTTGCGCATCGTGTTTGCCGGCGTCGCGACCCAGCTGTTGCAGGTGATCGGCCTTCTGCTCGCCGGCGGCGTGCTGCTGCTCTGGGTGTGCTGGAAGATGTGGCGCGAGCTGCGCGAACAGCCGCATTCGGGCGAGCTCGCATTCAACCATGGCGGCGGCGCAGGTAGCGCGCCGGTGCAGCGAAAGACCTTCGGCCAAGCCGCGGTGCAGATCGTCGCCGCCGACGTCTCGATGTCGCTGGACAACGTGCTCGCGGTCGCGGGCGCCGCGCGCGAGCACCCCTACATCCTGGCCTTCGGCCTGCTGTTGTCGGTCGCGATGATGGGCGTTGCCGCCGACCTGCTCGGCCGGGTGCTGCAGAAGCAGCGCTGGATCGCCTATGTCGGTCTCGCCATCATCGTTTACGTCGCCTTCGAGATGATCTATCGCGGCTCGCTCGAGCTCGCGCCCGTGATCGCGAGTCTCTGAGCGCGAATCCTTGAAGCGAAATCTCCTGCCTGCACTCCGGAGTGATCAATGAAGCCTGAACCCAAAGCACATTTGGTTGCGCCGTTGTCGCGGCCGCAAATCGGCCCGTTCGCGCAGCTGATCTTCGGCTCGCGCTGGCTGCAGGTGCCGCTCTATGTCGGCCTGATCATCGCGCAGGGCGTCTACGTGCTGCTGTTCCTGAAAGAGCTCTGGCACCTGGTCGTGCATTCGTTCGATGCCAGCGAGCAGCAGATCATGCTCGTCGTGCTCGGACTGATCGACGTCGTCATGATCTCGAACCTCTTGGTGATGGTGATCGTCGGCGGTTACGAGACCTTCGTCTCCCGTCTCAACCTGAGCGGCCATCCCGACGAGCCGGAATGGCTGAGCCACGTCAATGCCAGCGTGCTCAAGATCAAGCTGGCGATGGCGATCATCGGCATCTCTTCGATCTCGCTGCTGCGGACCTTCATCGAGGCCGGCAATCTCGGCACCACGCGCAGCAATTTCACCGAGAGCGGCGTGATGTGGCAGGTCTTGATCCACCTGACCTTCATCATCTCCGCGATCGGCATCGCCTGGGTCGACCGCCTCAGCGAGAACGGCCACCGCAAGGCGGCAGGCCACGGCTGAGCGCGGGCGCACCTGACCGGACGTCACGGCGTCTGAGGATAGGCCGCGTTCTCGCGCCGCTCGCGCTCGCCCAGTTCGCGCACCAGCTCCTGAAGGAGGGATTCGGTGTAGGCAGGCAGGGTGCGCTCGGCACGGACATAGATGCCGAGATCGGACCAGACCGGGCTGCCGGCATTGTCGAGCGGCAGGAAGACGAGCTGGCCGTCGCGTGACAGCCTGTTGATGCCGAGCTGGGTCTGGAAGGCCACACCGACGCCGCGCGCGGCGAGCTCGCGCATCAGGTCGATCGAGTTGGCCTGGATCGCCGGCTCCGGCGTCTCCGAGAGCTGCGCGATCAGCGGCTGCAGCAGATGATAGATCGACAGCTCCGGCAGCGCGTTGATGACGGGGAAGGCGAGGCATTGCTCCAGCGTCACCGTCTTGCGGCGCGCCAGCGGATGCTCGCGTGCGACCACCGCGCCGAGACGAAACCGCTTCAGGGCGACCTGCCGCAAATCGGGCGGGTGGCGGAGCGCCATGGCGATGCCGATGTCGGCTTCGCCGCGGCTCAAGGACTCCAGCACGTCCGACGACCCCTTCACCTCGGTGGTGAAGCTGACGCGGCGGGCCCGGCCGCGATGGGATGCGATCAGGTCCGGCAGCACGGATTCCGTCAGCGATTCGATACAGGCGATGCGGACGGTGCCGCTCCAGGCGCCGGAAAGGGAGGCGACGTCCGAGCGGAAGCGGTCGAGGTCCTGGAGCACGTTCATGACATGCCGGGCCAGCATCTCGCCGACCGTCGTCAGCGTCAGGCCGCGCGCGTTGCGCTCGAACAAGGGTGATCCAACCTCTTGCTCCAGCTTGAGAATCTGGCGGCTGACGGCCGAGGAGGCAACGTTCAGGACGCGCGCCGCGGCGCGGATCGAGCCGGTGCGGCGGACCGCGTGGAAGTACTGGATGGCGGGTGAATGAAATCGCATGGGGTGCCCTGGGGAGACTATAGCCGTTGCCGAAACGGCAGCAACATGTGCGAAATTCTCTGCTTTTCGAGAGCGCTGCTTCTCCTTAGGTTCGCCGCCGGTTTGGCCGGCCCTGCCGGGAAGACGCCATGCCGTGCGCAACGAGGCGCCAGGGGATTTCGGGGTGGACGGGAACATCGCTTGCGAGCTGGAGCACGGGCCGGACACCCGTCTGGTCGATCGCCGACGGGCGGCCGCCTATGTCGGCGTGACCGCCGGGCGCTTCGAGCAACTCGTGCGCGACAACGTCGTGCCGCCGCCGGTGATGGTGGACAACAAGCGGCGCTGGCCGATCGCCTTGCTCGATGTCGCCAGGGAAGCGGTCGTCAGCAGCATGCCGTGCCTGCCGCAGGTGATGGCCGACGCCGCGCCGGAGCTGCGCCCCTGCGAGCGCGACCCGGCGCCGGCCGCACATGAATTGCCCGATCAGGCCTGGTTCGAGCAGCGCGCACGCTTCGTGCAGCGCGTGCGCCGCTCGCTGCTCTCGGGCAACGAGATCCGCCTCCTGCGCGAGTTCAAGCTGCTGAAGCAGAACCAGATCAGCATGTTCGGCTATTACGGCAGCTTCGAAGCGCTGATGGTGCGCGGCTACATCGTCGAGATCGATCGCAAGCCGCCATCGAGCCGGCCGCTGGTGACCTATCGCCTGACCGAGCGCGGCGAGCAGGTGGTGTCGGCGCTGAAGGACGAGCCGCTGATGTAAGCGGCCGCGTGGCGCTGCCGGGACCGTGTCGCCGTCCGAAGTCGAAACCACGCTCCCTCCGGCCGGTTCGAGATATTCCAAAACAACCGGCTGGACCTGATCGCAACTATCGCTATATTTTTCAGGATATAGCGGAACTGCGCTCCGGAGTTCTCGATGGAAATCAAGGTCAGAGCGCTCACGACCTGCGAGGTGGCGGCCGACGGCGGCGCGATCTCGCTGGGCTTCGAGGACGTGACCGGCAATCCTGCCGCCGTCAGCGTCTCGCTCAACCAGGTCGGCGCCCTCATCATGACGCTGCCGGGATTGCTCGAGACGGCGCTGAAGGCCCGTTACGGCGACCAGAGCCTGCGCTACGCCTATCCGCTGGCGTCCTGGGTGCTGGAGCAATCGACCGACACGACCCAGCGCATCATCACGCTTCAGACCGAGGACGGCTTCAAGGTCCGCTTCTCGATCCCGAAGGCGGAGCAGAGCCTGCTCGGCGAAGCGCTGACGCAGCCGATGCCGGAAGTGACGGTGCGGCCGAACTAGTGGCAGAGTGTGTTCACGACTTCCGCGACCTGGCGATGTCGCTCCTGAGCGCCTCCAGCTCCTTGTGCACGGCGCGCGCGGCGTCGCGCTCGATCTTGCGGTAGCGCGCGACGAGCTTTTCGCCAAACGGCGTGAGCATGGCGCCGCCGCCGTTCTTGCCGCCGGCCTGCGGCTCGACCACGGCATGTCCGCAGATGCGCTTGATCTCGTCGACGAGGTCCCAGGCGCGCTTGTAGGACATGTCCATGGCGCGGCCGGCCGCCGAGATCGAGCCGTGCTCGCGGATCTGCTCAAGCAGCTCGATCTTGCCGGGGCCGATCCGGTCCTCGCCGTCGAGGTCGATGCGAAGGCTCAACTGGGGAAGCGGTTTGGCGCTGGCGCGCGGCATGACGAGGACTCTTGGATCAATTCGCAACTGAGATTGCCACTCTTGCTTGCCGTGGACAAGGTGAGCGCGCGGTCCTTCATCACCGCACGGCGTGCATCTCCAGAAACGCCTTCACGCCGGTCACTGTGCCCGTGTCCGACGGCACGTAGCCGGGCAGGGTGGCGACGGCGGCGCGGAAATCGGCGCTGCGGATGATCTCGAGGATGCGCTGCATTGGCGCGGTGTCCAGGAACGCGCGCTTGCAGACGAAGAAATAATCCTCGGTAAGGAGGCGGATGAAGTCGAGGCCGAACTGTCGCGCGGCCGCCTCGACGCCGAAGCACGCATCCGCCATGCCGCTCGCGACATAGGCTGCAACCGCCGCGTGGGTGAACTCGATCTGTTGCGCGCCGTTGATCCTGCTCTCCTCGATGCCGTTCGCGGCGAGCAATTGGTCGAACAAGAGGCGCGTGCCGGAATCATGGTCGCGGTTGACGAAGCGGACGTTCGGCCTGGTGAGGTCATGAAGCGAGGCGATGCGCAGCGGATTGCCGCGCGCGACCATCAGGCCCATCTCGCGCGTGACGAAGCTGATGATGCGGTCTTCGCGCGGATCGAGCCATTCGCGCGCCGCCTTGATGCCCTGGGCGCGCAGCGCGCCGTGCGGCAGATGCAGGCCGGAGAGGTCGCAGGCACCTTGCGCCAGCGAGACCAGCGAATGCTGGTTGCTGACATAGCGCAGATCGACGCCGATGCCGGGCTCGCGGTCGAGGAATTCGCGCAGCTTCGCCACCGCAAAGCCGTGGCTCGCGTGAACGCGGATCACCGCGGGACGCTGTTCGAGGAACGGCTTGATCTCGCTGGCGAGCTCCTGCGCGAGGTTTTCGAGCTGCTGCCCGAGCCGCGCCTGCATGCGCTCGCCGGCCCACACCAGCCGCTCGCCGAACGGCGTCAGCTTCGAGCCCTTGCCGCGCTGGGTCTCGACCAGCGGCGTGCCGAAGAACTCCGACCATTGCTCGATCAGATTCCAGACATGGCGATAGGAGAGGTGCGCGTCGCTGGCGGCGCTGGTGATCTTGCCGGTCTTCCGGATTTCGTTGAGCACGCCGAGCATGACGGCGACGGTGCGCGGGCTGCCCTCGCGGCGAAACCGCCAGACAGCCTCGATCTCGATCTGAAGCATCGGCCTTTCCTTATGAACTACGCTTCATATGTTCCGCGTTCATTTGCAGATCATATCATATTTACTCCGGCCAGTAGGCGCCTAGTCTGGCATACCAGAACAGGAGGAAATATGATGTCCGTTGCATATGACTTTGCGCATTCGCCGGCGACCGAGTTCATGGCCCGGCCGCAGCACCTGCTCATCGACGGCCGCCGCGTCCCCGCCAGCTCCGGCCGCACCTTCAAATCCCTCAATCCCGCCACCGGGCAGGTCATCGCCGCCGTCGCCGAGGGTGGCGAGGCCGATGTCGAGCATGCCGTCGCCGCCGCGCGCCGGGCGTTCGAAGGCCCATGGCGGACGATGCGCGCCTCCGAGCGCGGCCAGATCCTGCTGCGCTGGGCGGATCTGCTTAAGGCACACGCCGAAGAAATCATCGAGCTCGAGTCGATCGATGCCGGCAAGCCGATTTCCGCGACGATGCGCCAGGACTTTCCGGCCGCCGTCGACACGCTGATCTACTACGCCGGCTGGGCCGACAAGATCAGCGGCGACGTCGTGCCGGTGCGCGACGATGCCCTGACCTACACCATGCGTGAGCCTGTCGGCGTGGTCGCGGCAATCGTGCCGTGGAATTTCCCGCTGATGATCGGCATGTGGAAGCTTGCACCGGCGCTCGCCTGCGGCTGCACCATCGTGATGAAGCCGGCCGAGCTGACCTCGCTGTCGGCGCTGCGCATCGCCGAGCTCGCGCTCGAAGCCGGACTGCCGGCGGGCGTCGTCAACGTCGTGACGGGACCGGGACGAGTCGTCGGCGATGCGCTGGTTAATCACCCCGATGTCGACAAGGTCACCTTCACCGGCTCGCCCGGCGTGGGGCGCGGAATCATGAAGGGTGCCGCCGGCAACTTCAAGCGCGTCTCACTCGAGCTTGGCGGCAAGTCGGCCAACGTCATCTTTGACGATGCCGATCTTGAAGCAGCGTCGAAGGCGGCGGCCTCCGGCATCTTCTTCAATGCCGGCCAGGTCTGCTCGGCCGGCTCCCGCGTGCTGGTGCAGGAGAAGGCCTATGACGAGGTGGTCGAGCGACTGGCTGCGCGCGCGAAATCGCTCAGGATCGGCGATCCGCTCGACCGCAAGACGGCGCTCGGCCCCGTCATCTCCGAGAAGCAAATGAAGTCGATCCTCGACTACGTCGATATCGGCCGGAAGGAGGGCGCGACCCTCGTCACCGGCGGGACGCGGGTCGGGGAGCGCGGCCACTTCATCAGCCCGACGGTGTTCGCAAACGTCGAGCACGAGATGCGGGTCTCCCAGGAGGAAATTTTTGGCCCCGTCGTCAGCGTCATCAAGTTCAGGGACGAGGCAGATGCCCTGCGGATCGCCAACGGCACCGCCTACAGCCTCGCCGCGGGCGTCTGGAGCCGTGACATCGGCAAGCTGCAGCGCTTCGCCAAGCGGGCGCGCGCGGGCACGGTCTGGATGAACACCTATGGCTATACCGACGTGCGCCTGCCCTGGGGCGGCGAGCGCGACTCCGGCCTCGGCCGCGAGCACGGCACCGCGGCGCTCGACAATTTCACCGAGCCCAAGGCTGTCTGGATGAATCTGGCCGTCTGATAACCTCCCGATCGGCCAATCCTGGGCCCGCCTGATCGTCCGGTCAGGCGGGCTCTTTTTCGAGATCGATAAAATTGTCTGCATCCGGCTCAGCAGGCGCAAACCCTCCCGACAAGAAGCGCGGCGCCTTAAACCAGAGCTTTGGAACCGAGCTGCATCCTGCCCGCAACAGGGCAGGGCATCATCATGTCAATCTTCAGGGAGATCGTCGTCGCGGTTGCGGGAGTGTACGCGCTCCTGTTCGCCTGCGACGCGGTGTTCGGCGTCGGCGAGGCGCGCTTCGACGACGCCTATTACAGCGCCAGCTTCTACGCACCCAAGCCGAAGGAGTTTCGGTTCGCGAGCGACACGCCGCCGGCGATCCGCGTCAGCGAAGCGTTCGCGCAGTTTGCGCCAAGCGACGCCAAGCCGACCAGGCGCTACTCGGCGCTGACGACGATCATCCGCTGACGCAGTCTCACTCGCCCTGAAGCCATTCCGCGACGCCGCGCCACAGCGTGTCGCGGTGCGCGGGGCGGAAGAAGCCGAAATGGCCGATAGCCTTGGCGCCGACCTCGGATGGCCTGACCGTCAGCACGTCCGGCTTGATCGCGGTGAAGCCGCCCGTGAGCAGCTCGACCGCGGGCCGCGTCGCCCAGGGATCGTCCGAGAAGCACAGCGCGCGCAGCTCGCCCTTGAACGTCGCGAAATTCTCCAGCGCCGGCAGCTTTGAATCGAACAGATAGCGCGGGCTCCGGACCCACTCGGCCCATTGCAGGAACACGCCCTTGGGCAGATCCTCGCCGATGCCGGCCCAGCCCGGCGCGTAACCGAGCGCGTGGGCCAACGGCACGCCGACAAAATTCATGAAGGCGTAGACGCGGTATTTCTCCGGTGAGGTCATCAGCCGCCAGGTCGCGGCCTGCGAGGCGACGAAGGCGGCGCGGGAGATATCGCTGTTGTTCTCGATCAGCCCGAGCGCCTGGCCGCCGTAGGAATGGCCGACATAGGCAAGGGGCAGGCCATGATAGCGCTCGCGCATCCAGCGCACCGCGGCGGTGACGTCGAGCGCGGCCCAGTCCGACATCGAGGCCTTGAAGCCGACCAGCGATTTCGGCTGGTTGTAGCCGACCATCGCCGGCAGCCGGGAATCGCCGATGCCGCGGTAGTCGTAAGTGAGGACCGCGCAGCCGCGATGGGCGAGGTAGGAGGCAAAGCCGCGGTAGATTTTTCGCGGGACGGCGGTGGCCGAATTGATCAGGACGGCGTGGCGCTTGGTGCCGCGCGGCAGGAACAGGGTGCCGGCCAGCGCATACCCGTCAGTCGCCGGGAAGCTGATCTCGTCGATGAAAACGTCGTCCAGTGCCGCGTCCATGGGCGGAAGGTGTCTTGCCGGTTTCCTCGCTACCCCTAGCAAATGCGAATTCAGCTTTGCCCGCAAGGGTTTGCAATGCGAAACGGATTTACAACTGGCGATGTCGTGCCAGCCTGTGTATAAGGCGGCCCTCGCAACCCCTAGATCAGGTTGTGCTTTTTGCTTCACGGAGAGATTGCGATGTCCGAGCGGTGGACGCCCGAGTCCTGGCGCAGCAAGCCGGTGCTACAGGTGCCCGATTATCCCGACGCCAAGGCCCTGGCCGACGTCGAGGCGCAGCTTGCGACCTTTCCGCCGCTGGTGTTCGCCGGCGAGGCGCGCAATTTGAAGAAGGCGCTGGCCCGTGTCGCGGCCGGCGAGGCCTTCCTGCTCCAGGGCGGCGACTGCGCCGAGAGCTTTGCCGAGCACGGCGCCAACAACATCCGCGACTTCTTCCGCGTGCTGCTGCAGATGGCGGTCGTGTTGACCTATGCCGGCGCGGTGCCGGTGGTGAAGGTCGGCCGTATCGCCGGCCAATTTGCAAAACCGCGGTCGTCGCCGACCGAGAAATTGAACGGCATCGAGCTGCCGAGCTATCGCGGCGACATCGTCAACGACATCGCGTTCACGAAAGAGGCGCGGGTGCCGGATCCGCAGCGCCAGCTGATGGCCTATCGCCAGTCGGCGGCGACGCTGAACCTGCTGCGTGCCTTCGCCACCGGCGGCTACGCCAATCTCGGCAGCGTGCATCAATGGATGCTCGGCTTCCTCAAGGATAGCCCGCAGTCCCGCCGCTACAAGGAATTGGCCGACCGCATTTCGGATGCGCTCAATTTCATGCGCGCCTGCGGCCTCGATCTCGAGGCCCATCCCGAGCTCCGCTCGACCGATTTCTACACCAGCCACGAGGCACTGCTGCTCGGCTACGAGCAGGCCATGACCCGCGTCGATTCCACCACCGGCGACTGGTATGCGACCTCGGGCCACATGATCTGGATCGGCGATCGCACCCGCCAGCTCGATCACGGCCACATCGAATATTTCCGCGGCATCAAGAACCCGATCGGGCTCAAATGCGGCCCGTCGCTGAAGCCCGACGAGCTCCTGAAGCTGATTGACGTGCTCAATCCCGACAACGAGCCGGGCCGGCTGACGCTGATCGGCCGCTTCGGCTCCGACAAGGTCGGCGAGCATCTGCCGAACATGATCCGCGCCGTGAAGCGCGAGGGCAAAGTGGTGGTCTGGTCGTGCGATCCCATGCACGGCAACACCATCACCTCGACGTCGGGCTACAAGACGCGGCCGTTCGACCGCATCCTGTCCGAAGTGAAGTCGTTCTTCGCGATCCACGCCGCCGAAGGCACCCATGCCGGCGGCGTGCATCTGGAGATGACGGGCAAGGACGTCACCGAATGCCTCGGCGGCGCCCGCGCGATCACGGACGAGGATCTCAACGACCGCTACCACACGGTCTGCGATCCGCGCCTCAACGCCGAGCAATCCATCGACATGGCCTTCCTGGTCGCCGAGCTGCTGAAGCAGGAACGTGCCGGCAAGACCAAGCCGATGCCGGCCGCAGCGGGGCTCTAGGACCTTGCTGCGAATCTGGAAGGCCACGATCAATTCCCGCAACGGTCTGGCTTTTGCGTTCCGTTCGGAGCAGGCCATCCGCGAGGAGATATTTGCGCTCCTCCTGTCGCTGCCGCTGGCCTGGTTCATCGGCGCCACAGCGATGCGTGCGGTCGAATTGATTTGTGCGGTCGCGTTCGTGCTGACGGTCGAGCTGCTCAACACCGCGATCGAGAAGCTCGCCGACCGTCTGACCATGGATCACGACAAGCAGATCGGCCGAGTCAAGGACATGGGCTCGGCGGCCGTTGGTGTGGCGCTGCTGATGGCGGGCGCGTTCTGGATCTTCGCCATCGTCGAGCGGCTGGGTTTCGTCTGACGAGAATTGAAAAGGGCCGTCATGACCGAACGTCTCAACGCATTCGCGGTCACGCTCGCCCAGCTCAATCCGACCGTGGGCGACATCGAGGGCAATGCCGCGAAGGTGCGCGCCGCGCGCGCGCAAGCGGCCGGCGACGGCGCCGATCTCGTGCTGTTTCCGGAATTGTTCATTTCTGGCTATCCGCCGGAAGATCTGGTGCAGAAGCCGGCCTTCCAGGCCGCCTGCCGCGTCGCGATCGAAGCGCTCGCCCGTGAGACCGCCGATGGCGGGCCGGCCATGCTGGTCGGCACGCCCTGGGTCGAGGACGGCCGGCTCTACAATGCCTGTGCGCTGCTCGACGGCGGCCGCATCGCCGCGCTCCGCTTCAAGTGCAATCTGCCGAACTACGGCGTGTTCGACGAGAAGCGGTTGTTTGCGCGGGGACCTGCGGCCGGCCCGGTCACGGTGCGCGGCGTGCGCATCGGCGTGCCGATCTGCGAGGACATCTGGCTCGAGGAGTCCGAGGACTACGAGAACGTGGTCGAGACGCTGGCCGAGACCGGCGCCGAGATCATCCTCGTCCCGAACGGCTCGCCTTACGCCCGCGACAAGAGCGACGTGCGGCTGTCGGTGGCGGTCGCGCGCGTCACCGAGAGCGGGCTGCCGCTGGTCTATCTGAACCAGGTTTGCGGGCAGGACGAACTGGTGTTCGACGGCGCCTCTTTCGCGCTCAACGGCGATCTCTCGCTCGCAGCGCAACTGCCGGCGTTCGAGGAAAACGTCACCACGCTCCGCTTCACCAGAAACGGCGACGATTGGCGCTGCACGGGGCCGATCGCGGAGCAGGTCGAGGGCGACAAGGCCGATTACGCCGCCTGCGTGCTGGGCCTGCGCGACTATGTCGGCAAGAACGGTTTTCCCGGCGTGCTGCTCGGCATCTCCGGTGGCATCGATTCCGCGCTGTGCGCGGCGATCGTGGTCGATGCGCTCGGCGCCGACCAGGTGCATGGCGTGATGCTGCCCTATCGCTATACGGCGGCACACTCGATTGCGGATGCCGGCGAACTCGCTGGCCATCTCGGCATCCGCTACGAGGTGTTGCCGATCGCGGAAGCCGTGACCGGGTTCGAGACCATCCTGTCCGGCATCTTCAAGAACCTGCCGCCTGACATCACCGAGGAAAACCTCCAGGCCCGCACCCGCGGCACGCTGCTGATGGCGATCTCCAACAAGACCGGGCTGATGGTGGTGACGACGGGCAACAAGTCGGAGATGTCGGTCGGCTACGCCACGCTCTACGGCGACATGAACGGCGGCTTCAACCCGATCAAGGACATCTACAAGTCGCAGGTGTTTCGGCTGGCGAGCCTGCGTAACGGCTGGAAGCCGGATGGCGCGCTCGGACCTGCAGGCGAGGTCATTCCCCCTGACATCATCACGCGTCCGCCGACGGCGGAGCTGCGCGAGAACCAGACCGATCAGGATTCATTGCCGCCTTACGACGTGCTCGATGCCATCCTCGAACGTCTGGTCGAGCGCGAGGAGCCGCTCGATGCGATCATCGCCGCCGGCTTCGACCACGAGACCGTCACCCGTATCGATCATCTGCTCAACGTCGCCGAATACAAGCGCCGCCAGGCTGCGCCCGGCGTGAAGGTGACACCCAGGAATTTCGGCCGCGACCGCCGCTATCCCATCACCAACCGCTTTCGCGACAAGGGTGAGAGGCTGCCGGCCCCGGACGAGACGCTGGTCTCGCGCGGCAGCAAGGCGTCGATCGACGCGTTCGAGGGGTGAACTCCGTCTTGAGCGGCGGCGAGTGCTATGACGGGGTTGCGAAAAACAGCACCCGTAGGAAGTGCGTGTATTCGGATTCGAGCACCATGATCGACACGAATACCAACACCGCGATCGGCGGCAGCAGGATGGCATAGGCCAGGGCCAGTCGCTCCCAGGCCATGTGCATGAAGACGGCGACGATCAGGCCGGCCTTCAACATCATGAACAGCAGGATCAACGACCACCTCAGATAGCCGTGCAGGCCAAAGAAGTCGACGAGATAGGAGCCCGTGCTGAGGACGAACAGCCAGCCCCAGACCACGAGGTAGAGCTTGATCGGGTGCTGTTGACCCTTGGCGTGAACGGCTCCCGTTGCGACTGCGCCATGCGCCGGAGCGTGGAGCTGTCCTTCCATGTGTACCGCCGCGTTTGTCATGCGCCGACCTCACCAAAGGTAGAAGAATGCAAAGATGAAGACCCACACGAGATCGACGAAGTGCCAGTACAGGCCCATGATCTCGACGATCTCGTAGTACCCCTTGCGGCTCGTGAAGAAGCCGCGCCTCTCGACGTCGAAGTCTCCGCGCCAGACTTTTCGCGCGATCGCGATCAGGAAGATCACGCCGATCGTCACGTGGGTGCCGTGGAAGCCGGTGATCATGAAGAAGCTCGCACCAAACTGCGGCGCACCCCATGGATTGCCCCAAGGCCGAACCCCCTCCATGATCAGCTTGGTCCATTCGAAGGCCTGCATTCCGACGAAGGTTGCGCCGAAGGCTGCGGTGACCAGCATCAGGATTGCGGTTCTCACGCGATCGCGGCGGTAGCCGAAATTGACGGCCATCGCCATCGTTCCGCTGCTGCTGATCAGCACGAAGGTCATGATGGCGATCAGGATCAGGGGGATGTGGTTGCCCCCGATATTGAGGGCGAAGACTTCGCTGGGATTCGGCCACGGCACGGTCGTCGACATGCGCGCCGTCATGTAGGAGAGCAGGAAGCAACTGAAGATGAAGGTGTCGCTGAGGAGGAAGATCCACATCATGGCCTTGCCCCAGGACACGTTCTTGAAGGCGCGCTGATCGGACGCCCAGTCGTCGGCGATGCCGCGCCAGCCTTCAAGCCGCGCAGTCGATTGGCCAGAATGTGTCAGCACGGTCTCAGCCATCTGGACTTGCCTCCCTAGCTCAGCAATCGGCGGCAGATGTCGACGAAATCATCGGTCCAGCCGGTGAGAAGACCGAGCAGGACAAGCCAGACCAGCAGCAGGAAGTGCCAGTAGATGGCGCACAGTTCCACGCTCAATCGCATCTCGGCGATCCCGGCGCCACGCCACATCCTGGCTGAGGTTCGACCCAAGGCCACCAGACCGCCCGTCAGATGCAGCCCGTGTACCGCGGTCAACAGGTAAAAGAAGGAATTCGCCGGATTGGACGCTACGAAATATCCGGCAGCCCCGAGCCGTTGCCAGGCCAGCAGCTGTCCGGCGAGGAAGATCACGGCAGATGCTCCGCCAGCGAGCAGACCGATCATGACGCTCTCAGTGTCCTGTCGCCGAGCAGCCACGTACGCCCATTGCAGCGCGACGCTGCTCAGGACCAGGACGCCCGTGTTGACCCACAGCAGCCGCGGTATCGGCATCGGCCGCCAGTCCACCACGCTCATGCGCATCGAGTAGGCGCTGATGAAGAGGACGAACAGTGCGCTCGCGACAGCGAGAAACACGCCAAGTCCGACCTTTGCCGCCGGCCAGGTCATGGCATCGCCGCCGGGGAAGTCACCGACCGGGCCTTCCTCCAGCCAGGGCTTGGCCGTCAGCCGCTGCTGCGACAGCCACCATCCGGCGATCACCGCAAGCACAGCCAGGAACAGAATGATGGCGCTCACAAAGCAGCTCCCTGAACGAGCTGCGTCGCGCGTGGCGGCTGGTTCTGCGGAATGAAGTCCTCCGCGGCGCCAGGCACACTGTAATCATAGGCCCAGCGGTACACGATCGGGAGCTCCTTGCCCCAGTTGCCGTGTCCCGGAGGCGTCTCCGGCGTTTGCCACTCCAGCGTCGTTGCCCGCCACGGATTGCCGCCTGAGGCCTCACCCTTGAACAAGCTCCAGGCGAGATTGAACAGGAACACCATCTGGCTGAAGCCGACGGTCAAGGCCACCACGGAGATGAAGGCGTTCAGTGAATGGGCCGAGGAGGGGATGAACGACGTGTCCCCGAGCTCGAAATACCGGCGTGGAACCCCGAGCAGTCCGAGATAGTGCATCGGGAAGAAGATCAGGTAGGCGCCCAGGAAGGTGACCCAGAAGTGAAACTTGCCGAGGGCGTCGTTCAGCATCCGCCCCGTCACCTTTGGGTACCAATGATAGATCGCGCCGAGCACGACCATGATCGGCGCCACGCCCATCACCATGTGGAAATGCGCGACAACGAACATGGTATCCGAGAGGGGCACGTCCACGACGACGTTGCCGAGGAAGAGGCCGGTGAGCCCGCCGTTCACGAAGGTGATGATGAAGCCGAGGGCGAACAGCATCGGCACCCTGAGATGAATGTCGCCGCGCCACAGGGTCAGCACCCAGTTGTAGACCTTGATCGCGGTGGGGATGGCGATGATAAGCGTCGTGGTGGCGAAGAAGTATCCGAATTGCGGGAACATGCCGCTCACATACATGTGGTGCGCCCAGACGATGAAGCTGAGCGCGCCGATCGCCACGATCGCCCAGACCATCATGCGGTAGCCGAAGATGTTCTTGCGCGCATGCGTGCTGATCAGATCGGAGACGATGCCGAAGGCGGGCAGGGCGACGATGTAGACCTCGGGATGGCCGAAGAACCAGAACAGGTGCTGGAAGAGCAGCGGGCTGCCGCCGCCATGCTTCGACAGTTGTCCCATCTCTACGAGAGACGGCATGAAGAAGCTGGTTCCCAGGAGACGGTCGAGCAGCAGCATGACCGAGGCAACGAAGAGGGCAGGGAATGCCAGCAGCGCCATGACGGTCGCCGTGAAGATGCCCCACACCGTCAGGGGCAGGCGCATCAGCGTCATGCCGCGGGTACGCGCCTGCAGCACCGTCACCACGTAATTCAGCCCGCCCATGGTGAAGCCGATGATGAACAGGATCAGGGACGACATCATGAGAATGATGCCCCAATCCTGCCCGGGTGTTCCGGAGAGGATTGCCTGCGGCGGGTAGAGCGTCCAGCCGGCGCCGGTGGGACCGCCGGGCACGAAGAACGTCGAGGCCAGCACCAGGACCGCGAGCAGGTAGACCCAGTAGCTCAGCATGTTCACATAAGGGAAGACCATGTCCCGGGCGCCGACCATCAGCGGGATCAGGTAGTTGCCGAAGCCGCCGAGGAACAATGCGGTGAGCAGATAGATCACCATGATCATGCCGTGCATGGTGATGAACTGGAGGTACTGGTTGGCATCGATGAAAGAGAAGGTGCCGGGGAATCCCAGTTGCAGCCGCATCAGCCACGACAGCACCAGGGCCACCAGCCCGATGGCCGTGGCCGTCAGCGAATACTGAATGGCGATCACCTTGGCGTCCTGCGAGAAGACATACCGTGTCCACCAGCTCCTCGGATGATAGAGCTCGACGTCAGGTACTTCGGCAGGCGGAATGCCTTCGATCCCTTCATATGGAATATCGACCATAGAAACCTCCTCGGTCGTTTCCATCGGAAGCGAGGCGTTGGCCTCATGCGCCCGATCTATTTCGTGGCGGCAGCTTGCTCCTTGCCACCGGATTGGTACGTCGCCTTCACGACGGCTTTTGCCGAAGACAATTCGGCAAACGTCTTTTGTTGCTCCAGCCAAGCGTGATATTCACGCTCTTCGTCGACGATGACCTTGGACCGCATCTGATAGTGAGCCGCGCCACAGAGCTCCGCACAGAGAACATCGAACGTTCCGGTCCGGATCGGCGTTATCCAGAAATAGGTCACCATGCCTGGAACCATGTCCATCTTGGCCCGGAATTCGGGCACGTAGAAATCGTGCAGGACATCAACCGAGCGGAGAAGAACCTTGACCGGCTTTCCCAATTGAAGGTGCAGGTCACCGTTCTCGATCACGACGTCGTCCTGCGCGTGTGCGTCGTCGCGATTGAGCCCCATCGGATTGTCGGACGCGATGTTGCGGACATCGGATGTGCCCAGCTGCCCATCCTTGCCCGGAAGGCGGAAGCTCCACTGCCATTGCTGGCCCATGACCTCGACCTCGGTGGCATCCGCAGGCACCGTCACGAACTGGTGCCAGACCACGAGGCCAGGCGCCAGCATGGCCGCGACGCCGACGCCGGTCCCGACGCTCAGCCACCACTCGAGCCTTTTGTTTTCCGGATTGTAGTCAGCCCGTCTTCCCTCTTTGTGGTGAAAGCGGAAGACGCAGTAAGCCATGAAGGCGATGACCGCGACGAAAACGAAGCCCGTGATCCAGAATGTGATGTTGATGGTGTGGTCGATATAGGCCCAGTTCGTGGCGATCGGCGTCCACCACCACGGGCTGTAGATGTGAAACAGCACCGAGCCGATCGCGACCAGAAGCAGTATCAGTGCGACAGCCATCCTGATCCATCCTTGCCATCGAAGGCTACGGATACGAATCCAGGGCGGAGCTCAGTCTGTCGCGATGGCTGGCCTTTCTTGGTTGGCATCTATGCCATCGCCGGCCTTTTGCCTCGCCCATTCCACGGGTCGCGAAATCAAGAGAACGCTTCGCGACCATCAACTAAGGGCGTCTGCGTCTAAAATGATACCGCCCCAATCCGGCGTCAATAGAGCAATGTAGGTGCCCCGACGTGGCGTGGTTGCCGTCGCCGGCAAGCCGACAACGCGTCAGGTGCGCACGTCGGGTCAGGTTGATGCGACGCACAAACCCGTGCTGGTGCACAATTCACCTAACCGTGAGCACAGCCGTGCCCCGCGCGCGCTAAGCTCGCGAGGCAGGTCGCGACGGGTTCCGTCCGGCCAGGCTCGTTTCGCTGAACCTGGGTTGCCGTACCCGACCCATCGCGTTTCCTGCTCGTCAGGCGGACACGCGTGGCTGAAAAGCGCGTGTTATCGACAATCGCGATTTTCAGCACGGGAGGCTCCGTTCATGGCCACTCTGTACTCCCACGACATCATCAGGCGGCACGTCTTCGGCGAAGCGGCCTCCTATCCCATTCGCAAGATCAGCTTGTCGGACCTGACCGAGGCGCTGCGCCTGGGTTGGGAGGATTTCCAGGCGATGCCGAGTCACGCGATCGTCGTGTGCGTGATTTATCCCGTTCTCGGTCTCGTGCTGTTCAGGATGGTTCTCGGCTATTCGGTGTTGCCGCTCCTGTTTCCGCTGGCCGCCGGCTTCGCCTTGATCGGGCCTTTTGCCGCGATCGGTCTCTACGAACTCAGCCGGCGTCGCGAACGTGGCGAGGAGGTCGATGCGTGGGATGCGATCAAGGTGCTGCGCGCACCGTCGTTCGGTGCCATGGTCGAGCTCGGCGTGCTCCTGCTGGTCCTGTTCGGGGCCTGGATCGGTGTCGCAAACGCAATTTATGTCACGATCTTCGGTCACGCGGCGGCTGCAAGCATTCCCGATTTCGCGACGCGCGTGCTGACGACACCGGAAGGCTGGTCGCTCATCGTCGTTGGTTGCGGTGTCGGCTTCCTGTTTGCGGTTGTGGCCTTGTGCGTCAGCGTCGTGTCGTTCCCGTTGATGCTCGACCGGCATGCGACTGCGATCGACGCGATCCGCACGTCGCTCCGAGCGGTGGGAACGAATCCGGTTGCGATGGCCGGATGGGGCCTCATCGTGGCGGCGCTGCTCGTGATCGGCTCGCTACCGCTCTTCGTCGGTCTCGCCGTCGTTCTGCCGGTGCTCGGTCATGCCACCTGGCACCTCTATCGGCGGATGGTCGAGCCCAACCCGAATCCACCGGACGAGCCGCCGCCGCCCCCGAAGGGAAAGCGCTACGCAGCGGACTTTCCGGCCAATCTCTTCCCGTGGAGCCGCGAGGGCGAGCAGTAACTGCGAAACGGCCGCGCCTGGCGGCCGCCTTCGCTGGGCATGATGGGTTAGGCCTACTTCTGCTGCTGCGGCAGGAAGGTCGGGCCGACCGAACGGATCGGCTTGTTCTCTGAACTCGGCGCAGCCGTGCCGCTATCCGCCGGCGGTGTCGCGGCCGGTGCAGCGGCCGTCGTCGGCGCGGGCGCCGCGCCCTTCTTGGTGTTGGCAGGCTGCGGCGCGCCCTTGTTGAGACGCTGCTGCTGCATCTTCCTGGCGCTCTCCTCGGTGACGATGATGTCGCCCTGCTGCTCGACGGTCGCCTTGTCGTCGGCCGATTTGAGCGCATCCGCCCAGGTCTGTCCGGCCGCCTTGCAGGAGCAGGACGGGTTGAACTCGCTGCGGAATTTGAACGCGGTTGGCAGCGCCGTGTAAGGCTGGCCGCCGATGGAGACCGCCGCATTCATGTCCTCGCCGGGATTGCGATGGGTGTAGAGCACGGCTTCCGCGGCCGGGCACAGCGCCTTGCAGGTCTTCTCGTCATCGGGGAAGCGCGCCGGCACCGTGGCGAAGGAGATCGGGAAATAGGCGCCGTCGCAGGTGCGCACGCACACGGTGCGGAAGGTGCCGGATTGCGGGCCGAGATCGGAGGGCGGTACGGCTTGCGGATTGTTCGGGTTGTTGCCGCCGTTGAAGAGGTTGCTCAGGAAGTTGCCGCCGCCCTGCGACTGCGCGGCGTTGGCATATTGCGGACCGCAATTGTTCTGCGCCAGCGCCATCAGCACCGAGCGGCGCTGGTTGTCGCGTTCCGGGCTGAAGCCGCCGGAGCCGCCGCGCAGGCGCTCGAGATTGCCGGTGATCTGGTCCAGATTGGCGCGCATCTGCTGGATCTGGGTGTTGACCGGGCTGCACTGCGCCGACTGGCCGTTGAAAAGCGAGAAGAAGCCGGAGGAGTCGCAGCCCATGCGCTTGGCCTGCATGGTGACGCGGTCGAGCTCGGCCTGCTGCTTGGCCTGGGAATCCTGATAACGGCGAATCTGCTCCTCGCGCGCGGGATCGCCACCGCCGCCGCCACGGTCGAGCGCGGCGAGCTGGCCCTCCAGCCGGGCGCACATTGGATTGGGGCCAAGCCCGTTCTGGCCGGGCTGAGGCGGCGGGCCGGGGGGACCTGCCTGCGCGAAAGCGCCATTGGCGAGCACGACGGTGCCGAGGAGCACGGTGCAGGTAAGAAGGGAGCGGGCACGGGAGAGGGACAAAAATTCAGGCATATCCGCCATTCTAGCGAGGTCACGGCCCGGCATGATCTGGGGGCCGAAGCGCGCCCTCCAATAGCCGCTTCCTGCGGCATCGTCACGTCGTTTCAGGGGCCGAAGACTGGTCCTAAGGTCCGCCAGCTCCGAGGGAATTCAGCGCTGGCAGGTGATTGCGACATATTCGTCGCAACGGCCATGGGAGCAGTTTGCGCCGGTTTTGGGGACAGAGCCGGTAATTTCGTCGGGATCGACCCGGCGATAGCTTGATGCCTGGGCAAAATCCCGTGACTGGCAGTAGGTGCGTGCGACCTGCGCCCCGCATTTGTCGCCCTTGGCCAGGCACTTGTCGACGCCGTAGCCGTCCGCCTGGTTGGCGATGATGAAGACGCGGGTCTCGGCGAATGCGCCGGATGCCGCGACGAGGGAGGCACAAGAGACGAGCGCGAACAGGGATCGCATGGGGGTACCGGGGGCTGGAGACCGCCCGCTCTTAATAAACTCAAAAGGTTAAGGGGAATGGAACCATTGCGGCGGGCCGGCGCGCATTGCGGGCAGAAGACGGCATTTTCGCGGCTCCCTTGACGTCAGGGGTCCTCGTGGCCCATATGTTCCCGCATGAACGGTCTCCTCGCCATTTGCATCATTTGCGAGATTACGAGCTAGCGATTCGCTGGCTGGAGCCGTCTTTTCTCAAACACATTGAGAGCACTGGACGCCCGGCCAACAGCCGACGGGTGTCCCTATGGAATTGCGCCTTTACGATACGCTGACGAAGGAAAAGCGCCCCTTCGTGCCGCTCGATGCGAAGAACGTCCGCATGTATGTCTGCGGACCGACGGTCTACGACTTCGCCCATATCGGCAATGCGCGGCCGGTGATCGTGTTCGACGTGTTGTTTCGGCTGCTGCGCCACACTTACGGCGAGGCGCACGTCAAATATGTCCGCAACATCACCGACGTCGACGACAAGATCAACGACCGTGCCGCGCGCGACTTTCCCGGCCTGCCGCTGAACGAGGCGATCCGCAAGGTCACCGAGCAGACGGGCAAGCAGTTTCACGCCGACGTCGATGCGCTCGGTGCGCTCAGGCCGAGTGTCGAGCCGCGCGCGACCGAGCATATCGCCGAAATGCGCGAGATCATCGAAAGGCTGATTGCCGGCGGCTTCGCCTATGCCGCCGAGGACCACGTGCTGTTCTCGCCGCAGGCGATGAACGCGGCCAACTCCTCGCTGCCGCGCTACGGCGCGCTGTCCAATCGCTCGCTGGACGAGATGATCGCCGGTGCTCGCGTCGATGTCGCGCCCTACAAGAAGGGCAACACCGACTTCGTGCTGTGGAAGCCGTCCAAGCCGGGCGAGCCGTCATGGCCGTCACCGGCCGGTATCAAGGCTGAGGGCCGGCCGGGCTGGCATATCGAGTGCTCGGCCATGGCCTGGAAGCATCTCGGCGAGCATTTCGACATCCATGGCGGCGGCATCGATCTCGTGTTTCCGCATCACGAGAACGAGGTCGCGCAGACCTGCTGCGCGTTCCACCGTGAACGCATGGCGAATTACTGGATGCACAACGGCTTCCTGCAGGTCGAGAGCGAGAAGATGTCGAAGAGCCTCGGCAACTTCATCACGATCCACGAGCTGCTCAAGGACTGGCCGGGCGAGGTGCTGCGCCTGAACATGCTGAAGACGCATTATCGCTCGCCGATCGACTGGACCATGAAGTCGCTGGAGGAGAGCGCCAGGACGCTCGACGACTGGTATCGCGTCGCCGCCGACGTCGTGCCAGGCGAGCCGGCTGCGTCCGTGGTCGAGCCGCTGCTCGACGACCTCAACACGCCGTTGGCGATCGCGGCGCTGCACGGCTTGCGTAGCGAAGCCGCAGCATTGTCGGGTTCGTTGCGGCTGCTCGGCTTCCTCGCCGAGAGTGCAGCGCAATGGGAAAGCCGCAAGCAGCAGGCGAGCGGCGTCGATGCCGCTGAAGTCGAGCGCCTGCTCGCGGAGCGGACGGCTGCGCGTGCGCGGAAAGACTTCAAGGAATCCGACCGCATCCGCGATCTGCTCGCCGCGATGGGCGTTGCGATCAAGGACTCCAAGGACGGAACGACCTGGGAGGTCGCGCGATGAAGCGGCCCGACACGCCGTTTCCGCGGCACTGGCTCTATTACATCGCGCTGAAGATTCTGCTGCTCGGTGCCGCCGTGGCGATCGTGCTGAAACTCTATGGGATGTGGTGAGGACGATGGGACAGACTTTGCCAAAGCCCGCACTTAGGCCGTTCCTGCCCGATGACGTGCCGGTGCTCGCTGCGATCTTCACCGCCAGCATCGAACAGCTGACCGGCGACGACTACAGCGAAGCGCAGCAGCAGGCCTGGATGGAGGCGTCGGAGGACGAGGAGTTCGGCAAGCGGCTCGCCTCCGACCTGACGCTGATCGCGACGCTCGAGGGCTCGCCGGTCGGCTTCGCCTCGCTGCGCGGCGCCGATCACATCCGGATGCTCTACGTGCATCCGGCCGTGGCCGGGCAGGGCATCGCGACCATGCTGGTCGACGCACTGGAGAAGCTCGCCGGCGGCCGCGGCGCCAAGAGCCTTTCGGTCGATGCCAGCGATACCGCGGAGGGCTTCTTCGCCAAGCGCGGCTACACCGCCCAGCAGCGCAACAGCGTCACCATCAATGACGAGTGGCTCGCCAACACCACCATGAAGAAGACGCTTGGAGCTGTGCCATGAGCAAGGAGCGTCTTTATCTGTTCGACACCACGCTGCGCGATGGGGCACAGACCAACGGCGTCGATTTCACGCTGACCGACAAGCAGGTCATCGCGGCGATGCTCGACGACCTCGGCATCGACTATGTCGAGGGCGGCTATCCCGGCGCCAACCCGCTCGATACGGAGTTTTTCGGCTCCAAGCCGAAGCTCAATCACGCGCGCTTTACCGCCTTCGGCATGACGCGCCGGGCAGGGCGATCGGTCTCCAACGATCCCGGCGTCGCGGGCCTTTTGGAAGCCAAGGCCGATGCGATCTGCTTCGTTGCAAAATCCTCCGCCTATCAGGTGCGCGTCGCACTGGAGACAACGAAAGAGGAAAACCTCGCCTCGATCCGCGACAGCGTCGCGGCGGCAAAGGCGGCGGGCCGCGAAGTGATGCTCGACTGCGAGCATTTTTTCGACGGCTACAAGGAAGATGCCGCATTCGCGCTGGCCTGCGCCACGGCTGCCTATGAAGCTGGCGCACGCTGGGTGGTGCTGTGCGACACCAATGGCGGCACCATGCCTGATGAGGTCGAGGCCATCGTCACCGAGGTGACGAAGCACATTCCCGGTGATCACGTCGGCATCCACGCCCATAACGACACCGAGCAGGCGGTGGCGAATTCGCTCGCCGCGGTGCGCGCCGGCGCCCGGCAGATCCAGGGCACGCTCAACGGCCTTGGCGAGCGCTGCGGCAACGCCAATCTCTGCTCGCTGATCCCGACGCTGAAATTGAAGAAGGATTTTGCGAACACCTTTGAGATCGGCGTCACCGCGGAGAAGCTGGCGACGCTGGTGAAGGTGTCACGTACCCTCGACGACATGCTCAACCGCGTGCCGAACCGGCATGCTCCTTACGTCGGCGAGAGCGCCTTCGTCACCAAGACCGGCATCCATGCCTCCGCGGTGCTGAAGGATCCGCAGACCTATGAGCATGTGCTGCCGGAGCTGGTCGGCAACCATCGCAAGGTGCTGGTGTCCGACCAGGCCGGCCGCTCCAACGTCATCGCCGAGCTCGACCGCGCCGGCATTGCCTACGAGAAGAGCGATCCGAAGCTGACGCGCCTCGTCGAGGAGTTGAAGGAGCGCGAGGCACAGGGCTACGCCTACGAATCCGCCAACGCCTCGTTCGATCTTTTGGCGCGCCGCACGCTCGGCAAGGTGCCGCATTATTTCGAGGTCGAGCAGTTCGACGTCAATGTCGAGCAGCGCTACAACGCGCTCGGCGAGCGCGTCACGGTGGCGCTGGCCGTGGTCAAGGTCGATGTCGCGGGCGAGCACCTGATCTCGGCGGCCGAAGGCAACGGCCCCGTCAACGCCCTCGACGTCGCCTTGCGAAAAGACCTCGGCAAGTACCAGAAATACATCGAGGGGCTGACGCTGATCGACTACCGCGTCCGTATCCTCAATGGCGGCACCGGCGCGGTCACGCGCGTGCTGATCGAGAGCGAGGACGAGAATGGCGACCGCTGGACCACGGTCGGCGTCTCCCCGAACATCATCGACGCCTCGTTCCAGGCGCTGATGGATTCGGTGATCTACAAGCTCGTGAAATCGGGTGCGCCGGCGTAGGATGATGACGTAGGGAACGGCGGCGCCACAAGCGCCGTCATCGCGAGCGAAGCGAAGCAATCTAGACTGCCTCGGCGGATAGACTCTGGATTGCTTCGCTTCGCTCGCAATGACGAGGGGGGAGCACGGCATATGATCGACCACATCTCCGTCGGCGTCAGCGATCTCGATCGCTCAGCAAGATTCTACGACGCATCGCTCGCCGCCCTCGGCCTCACGCGCCTCGTCACGCGGCCGCGCACGGTGGGCTTCGGCAAGGCCTATCCGGAGTTCTGGATCAATTTGCGCGAAGGCATGCCGCGTGTCGGGCCGGAGAGCGGCGTGCACGTCTGCCTGCGGGCGAAGACCACGGCCGAGATCGACGCGTTTCACGCCGCCGCGTTGTCCGCCGGCGGCGCGTCCGACGGCGCGCCGGGCCTCCGTCCGCACGATCGCGTGCGCTACTACGCGGCCTTCGTCTTCGATCCCGATGGTAATCGAATCGAGGCGGTGACGTTTCCGCAGGAGTGACTAGAGTTTGCGCGCCACTTCCGGGGCGAGCTGCTTTTCCGCCTCGGCGATCTGTGCCGCGGCCGCTTTCAGCTTCGGCAGGATCTCCTCGACGCGATCGGCCTTGATGATGTCGACCGACAGGCCGGCGCGAATGAACTCGGTCTGGCGCATGTGCGACAGGAGCGAGAACAGCGGCTCCCAGAAATTGTCGATATTGGCGAGCAGCACCGGCTTGGCGTGACGGCCGAGCTGCTTCCAGGTCAGCTGCTCCACCAGCTCCTCCAGCGTGCCGACGCCGCCCGGCAGCGCCACGAAGGCGTCGGAGCGTTCGAACATCAGCCGCTTACGCTCGTGCATGTCGGGGGTGACGATCATCTCCTGCACGCGCGTCAGCGCGTTCTCGCGCATCCGCAGGAATTCGGGGATGATGCCGGTGACGGTGCCGCCGTGATCGAGCACGGAGGTCGCGACCGAGCCCATCAGGCCGAGCGAGCCGCCGCCATAGACCAGGCGGACGTTGTTCTCGGCGAGCGCCTTGCCGAACGCCTTGGCGCCTTCGGTGAAGTGGGGATTGGTTCCGGGACCGGAGCCGCAATAGACACAGACGGTTTTGATCGTGCTCATTGGTGCCATGATGCATTGCAGCGAAGGGGCGTCAAGTCCAATCGGTGATTCGGCCCATCCGGAAATCTACCGGTAAACGGCGACAAACAATCAAAGATTCGCCATCTGGCGGGGTGCGCTGGCATCCGGAAGGCTCTATATGACGGGCGAAAATCGCAAATCGTAACGCTGCCCGCATCCGGCGGGCTGTCAGGCTTTTTGATGGACCAACCTCAATCGCTTCCCGGCGCCGACGTTCCTGATCCTCCCGCCGGGGGGCCGCAGGCCGGGGCCACGCTGATGGGCACGCTGGCGCATCTGTGGCCCTATATCTGGCCGGGCGACCGCTTCGACCTGAAGATGCGGGTGATCTGGTCGATGGTGCTGCTGCTCGCGGCCAAGCTGATCACGCTGACGGTGCCGTTCAGCTTCAAATGGGCGACCGATGCGCTGACCGGCGCCAACACCGCGCCGGTACAGGCTGACAATTGGCACCTCTGGGTGATCGCCTCGCCGTTGCTGCTGACCGCCAGCTACGGCGTGATGCGCATCCTGATGGCGGTGCTGACGCAATGGCGCGACGGCATTTTTGCCCGCGTCGCCATGCACGCGGTGCGCAAGCTCGCCACCATCACCTTCGTCCACATGCACGAGCTGTCGCTGCGCTTTCATCTGGAGCGCAAGACCGGCGGCCTGACGCGGGTGCTCGAGCGCGGCCGCGAGGGCATCGAGGTCATCGTGCGCATGGTGATCCTGCAACTGATCCCGACCATCGTCGAGGTCTCGCTGCTGATGGCCGTGCTGCTCTGGCAGTTCGACTGGCGCTACGTGGTCGCAACCCTGATCACGGTCACGGTCTACATGTACTACACCTACATCGCGACCGAGTGGCGGATCGGCATCCGCCGCAAGATGAACGATTCCGACACCGAGGCGAACACCAAGGCGATCGACTCGCTGCTCAACTACGAGACCGTGAAGTATTTCAGCGCCGAGACCCGCGAGGCGCAGCGCTACGATCGCTCCGTGGCGCGCTACGAGGAGTCGAGCATCCAGGCCTACACCTCGCTCGCCGTGCTCAACACCGGCCAGGCCGTGATCTTCACGCTGGGTCTGACCGCGACCATGCTGATGTGCGCGATCGGCATCCGCAACGGCACCAACACGGTCGGCGATTTCGTGCTGGTCAACGCCATGATGATCCAGCTCTACCAGCCACTGAACTTCATGGGCATGGTCTATCGCGAGATCAAGCAGGCGATCATCGACATCGAGAAGATGTTTGGCGTGCTGGGGCGCGAGGCCGAGATCAAGGACGCGCCCGACGCGAAGCCGCTGGTGGTCTCGGCCGGCACGGTGCGCTTCGAGGACGTGCGCTTTGCCTACGAGCCGTCGCGTCCGATCCTCAAGGGCATCAGCTTCGAGGTGCCGGCCGGCAAGACGGTCGCGATCGTCGGCCCGTCGGGCGCGGGCAAGTCGACGATGTCGCGGCTTCTGTTCCGCCTTTACGACATCTCGGGCGGCAAAATCCTGATCGACGGCCAGGATATTCGCGAGGTCACCCAGGCCAGCTTGCGCGCCTCGATCGGCATGGTGCCGCAGGACACCGTGCTGTTCAACGACACCATCCGCTACAACATCCGCTACGGCCGCTGGGACGCCAGCGATGCCGAGGTCGAGGAGGCGGCGCGGCTGGCGCAGATCGACCATTTTATCCGCATGTCGCCGAAAGGCTACGAGACCCAGGTCGGCGAGCGCGGCCTGAAACTATCGGGCGGCGAGAAGCAGCGCGTCGCGATCGCGCGCACAGTCTTGAAGGCGCCGCCGATCCTGGTGCTGGACGAGGCGACCTCGGCGCTGGACACCCACACCGAGCACGAGATCCAGGGCGCGCTCGAGCGCGTGGCGAAGAACCGCACCTCGCTGGTGATCGCGCACCGGCTCTCCACCATCGTCGGCGCCGACGAGATCATCGTGCTGGACCAGGGCCGGATCGCCGAACGCGGCACCCACGCAAGGCTGCTCGCACTGGGCGGCCTCTATGCCAGCATGTGGAACAGGCAGCGCGAGGCCGAGGCGGCGCGCGAGAAGCTGGCCCAGATGGCCGACTCTGGCGAGGCTCCCAACCGGGAGCCGCCGCCGGTCCGGGACGCCCTGACGACGCCTGCGGCGGCGGAGTGACCTTGTCTCCGGTCCCAACTCTGGCCTAAACAACCGCGCGGGGCACCCCGCGTGCCATAAACTCCTAGGCGGCAGATAGCGATGTCCATTCTCGATTCGATCCAGCGTCAGATCCCGCCGATCCACAAGGAGGGCTATCCCTTCATCGGCGGCTTTGCGCTGGCAAGCCTGATCCTGTTCTGGCTGTGGTCGCCTTTGGGATGGATCGGCACGATCCTGACCGTGTGGTGCGCGCTGTTTTTCCGCGACCCCGTGCGGGTCACGCCGGTGCGCGAGGGTCTTGTCGTGTCGCCGGCCGACGGCCGCGTCTCGATGATCACCATGGCGCTGCCGCCGGCCGAGCTCGGGCTCGGCGACCGGCCGCTGCCGCGCATCTCGGTGTTCATGAGCGTGTTCAACTGCCACGTGAATCGCGCCCCCGTAGCGGGCAGGGTGGACCGCATCGCCTACCGGCCCGGCCTGTTCATCAATGCCGAGCTAGACAAGGCGAGCGAGGACAATGAGCGCAACTCGCTGGTGATCTCGACGCCGACGGCGCGGATCGGCGTGGTCCAGATCGCAGGCCTCGTCGCCAAGCGCATCGTCTGCTTCGTCAGGGAAGGCCAGGCGATCGGCGCCGGCGAGCGCTTCGGCCTGATCCGCTTCGGCTCGCGGCTCGACGTCTACCTGCCGGTCGGCAGTAAGGCGCTGGTCTCGGAAGGGCAGACCGCGATCGCCGGCGAGACCATTTTGGCCGACCTTGCCGGCGACGACCCGAGCCGCGCCTTCCGCGCCAATTAACCAAAGTCGGTTCCTTGCGGGCCTTCCGCCGCAATGGCGGAGGGGAACGGGGCTTGCTATATCTCGCCCTAAGATAAGGACGAGCCATGACGCCCTATGACGTGAGAGATCCCGATGTCCGCCGCCGGCGGTTCCGCCCCATTCCGGTGCGGATGCTGGTGCCCAACGTCATCACGCTGCTGGCGATCTGCGCCGGCCTGACCTCGATCCGCCTGTCGATCGAGGGGCGGATGTCGCTCGCCGTCTACGCCATCGTGTTCGCGGCCGCGCTCGACGGCATCGACGGCCGCATCGCGCGCATGATCAAGGGCCAGTCCAAGTTCGGCGCCGAGCTCGACAGCCTTGCCGACTTCGTCAATTTCGGCGTCGCGCCCGGCCTGATGCTGTATTTCTGGCAATTGCACGAGCTCGGCAATGCCGGCTGGATCGCCGCGATGGTGTTCGCGATCTCCGGCGGCCTCCGTTTGGCGCGCTTCAACGCCACCATGGACGATCCGAATAAGCCGGCCTTCGCCGCCAATTTCTTCACCGGCGTGCCGGCGCCGGCCGGCGCGATCACGGTGCTGCTGCCGATCTATGTCGCCTTCCTCGATCTCGGCCGGCTGCCCGCAGCGGTGACGGCGGCCTATACGCTGGTGATCGCCTTCCTGATGGTGTCGCGCCTGCCGGTGTTCTCCGGCAAGACCAAGCGCATGCGCGTGCCGCCCGAGCTGGTGCTGCCGGCCTTCGTCGCGGTGATCGTGTTCATCGCGCTCCTGATTGCCTATCCCTGGCACGTGCTGTCGATCGGCACGGTGCTGTATCTTCTCGCTCTGCCGCTCGGCTACAAATCCTATCGCGACCAGGCGCGCGCGATGGAAGCCACCGCACCTGTGGGAGGCGAGGTCCCGTCGCCGCCGTCGGCGCCGACACTGGCGAATTTGTCGGAGCCGCCGCACGACGACGACCGGCCCGGACGGCTGCACTGAGCGGCCCCGCGCGGATATCTGCCATGAGGCCCTCTGAGTTGGGTTGAGGCCCGATCTCGGCTATATCGCCCTGTGCCGGCGGCATCGCGCCAACAGCGACCGCCAATCTGGGAGAGAACGCCGTGACTGATAAAGCGACCGGGCCGCTGCCCGCCTCCGTCCTCGAAGCGCTGGGCCGCTACGACACCCCGACGATCTGCAACGCCATGGAGATCGTGGCGCCCGAGCGCCGGCTGATCGGCTACACCACCAAGCAACTGGTCTGCCCGTTTCCCGATCTGCCGCCGATCGTCGGCTATGCCCGCACGGTCGCAATTCGCTCGGTGCTGAAGTCCTCGCTTGCACCTGAAGAGCAGTCGAAGCGCCGCATCGAATATTACGAATATGTCGGCACCGGGCACGGTCCGCGCATCTCGGTGATCCAGGACATCGACGGTCCTGATGTCGGCTATGGCGCGTTCTGGGGCGAGGTGCAGAGCAACGTGCACAAGGCGCTTGGCTGCCTCGGGGTCATCACCGACGGCTCGATCCGCGACATCCCGCAATGGGCTCCTGGCTTCCAGGCGCTCGCCGGCTCGATCGGCCCGTCGCATGCCTGGGTGCATGCCGAGAGCTTTGGCGGCGAGGTTCGCGTCGCCGGCATGACCGTGAAGTCCGACGACCTCATCCATGCCGACCAGCACGGTGCCATCGTGATCCCGCTCGACATTGCGGCAAAGCTGCCCGAAGCGGCCGAGCTCTGCGGTCGCCGCGAGACGCCGATCCTCGAGATCGCGCGCAGCCCCGACTTCTCGCTGGAGAAGCTGAAGGCCGCACTGAAGCGCTCGGCGGAGATTCACTAAGCTTTGGGGGGAGGAGGCTCGCACTCTGCCGCAGTCAGGGCAGAGATGAACTCCGCCGTGCCCTGATGATGCGGCCATCGCTTGACATTCCGCTGGTCCGAATCCGGCAATAGCAGGCATCAAGCCGATGCCAGCTCCCGCCGGCCGCTTGGGCATAAGAGAAAGACGTCATCGGAGATGCCGGCCTCGTGAGGCCGGCATTGAGCATGGCATTCCGGGGCGAAGGCGACTAACCGCCGGGGCCGGTGTTATACTTCGAGGTGGTAGTCGGCCACGCGCCGCCCGAAACCGTGTCGAGTTGATCATCCGGCAGCGCATCACTCAGCGCTGCGACCGGCGCCTTCGCCTGTGCGGGATCGCCGGGTTTGACAGTCTCTTGATGTGCCGCACCTGCCTCGGACGTCTTTTCGACCATTTGCAGCTCCTTTGAAACCAGTCTGGTTGCTGTGACGGATGTGCCGCCGCAATCGATAGGTCCGAGCTGGCGAGAGAAGGTTCAAGGTCCCGCCTGGCACGCGAGCATTCTTGCTTGCCGATCAGCCCACGAGGTCATCACGTCCGAGTGATTTTAGCTTGTGGTCGTTCAAACTCAAGCAAAGGTTGCGGTACCCCAGGTCCGTGAAGTCCGATGGTCTCACCGGCAAGGTGCAGTCGTGATCCCACTCGACGTGGCCACAAAGCTGCCCGAGGCCGACGAACTCTGCGATCGCCGGAAGATGCCGACCCGGGATCGCCCGCAGCCCCGATTTCTCGCTGGAGAAGCCGAAGGTCGCGCTGAAGCGCTCGGCGGAGATCCACCAAGCGCGACCTACGGCCGCGATGCCGGCCGCGGGTTGCCGTGTTCCGTCAGAAACAGGGCGGCCTGATCCGGCTCGCCGAGCACGGCGGCGGCGCATCCGATCAGGGTGCAGCCGCCGGCAAGATCCCACAGCGTGATGTCGTCTGTGCTGTCGGAGGAGTGAATCAACCGCGCTGCGAGCACGGCGAAGGCGGCTTCGACAAAGAGCAGCACACTGAACGCCGGCAGCACGAGCTCCGGCTCCAGCAGATGGAGCGCCAGCACCGCCGGCAGTGCGGTAAGAAGACTGAACAGCGTCAACATCGCGATGTCTCCCGCGATCGAGCATGCCGGACGGCCAGAAAATACCAAATGATCGATCGTCTCGACGTGGCGTAGGGCCGCAGCGTCGTTCCAGCGCGCCTACGTATGGTTAGCGAAGTGTTGAGATTCCCGTCCTTGGACGGCAATCGCTGCGCGCGCAGCAGCGCCTCGCACACTGCCCCGGCTTAACCTTTACGCGGCTTTAAGGGCGGCGCTCTAGGGTTTCCGATGCGGTTCGGGGTTGGGCCGCGCCAGCGGCCAGGACGGCCGTTGTTGCGGACGCGTTGGAGTCTCCCATGGATATCATGACGGGCGTTGGGCTCACGGCGGGCATCATCGTCATCACGGCGATGATCTTCATGGGCGGCGACCTGCACATGTTCATCTCCGAACATGCCATGATCATCATCTTCGGCGGCTCCATCTCCGCGACCATGATCCGCTTTCCGCTCTCGGCGCTCCTGCACGGCCTTCCGCTCGGCGCCAAGTTCGCCTTCACGATGAGCCGGCTGTCGGCCCACGACCTCGTCGACGAGCTCGCCCGCATCGCCGAGATCGCCCGCAAGCAGGGCCCGGTGGGTCTCGAAAAGGTCGAGACCGACGAGCCCTTCCTCGCCAAGGGCATCCGCTACGTCGCCGACGGCTACGACCTCGACTTCATCCGCGACAATCTCGAGCGCGACCGCGACAACTTCCTGATGCATCTCGACGAGGGCAGCAAGATCTACCGCGCCATCGGCGACTGCGCGCCGGCGTTCGGCATGATCGGCACCCTGATCGGCATGGTGCAGATGTTCGCCAACATGACCGATCCGTCCAAACTCGGCCCGTTCATGGCGACCGCGCTGCTCGCAACGCTCTACGGCGCGCTCGTCGCCAACCTGTTCTGTCTGCCGATCGCCGACAAGCTGCACGGCAAGCTGCTGGACGAAGAGACCAACCGCACCCTCATCATCGACGGCATCCTGATGATCCGCGACTCCAAGAGCCCGACCTTGGTGCGCGAAATGCTGCTGGCCTATCTGCCGGAGAAGCATCGCCACGCCGAGGGCGAGCCGGTGCCGGCGTAAGGCCGCTCCCCGGGATCAACAGAGATGGCCAAGAAGAAACGCGGCGATGCTCACGGCGGTGGTCACGGCTGGTTCGTGACCTTCGCCGATCTGATGGGCCTGATGATGAGCTTCTTCGTGATGCTCGTCGCGTTCTCGACGCAGGACGCCAACAAGCTGAAGATCGTCGCCGGCTCGATGCGCGATGCCTTCGGCGTGCAGAGCGAGGCGCGCTACGCCGGCATCGTCGAGTCGGACGGCCTGCCGACACGCCCGCGGCTGAAGAACGTCGATCACATCCAGCCCGAGGATGCCTCCAACACGCCGACGCCGGACCAGGAGGATCGCGACCGCACGTCGGGCGCCAAGATGAAGATCGACCGCAATTTCGCGCTCGCAGCGGCCTCGCTGCGGCAGGCCCTGCAGGACATGCCGGAACTGACCGAGATGTCCAAGCACATCATGTTCGAGGAGACCAAGCAGGGCCTCAACCTCGAGATCGTCGACCAGGACGGCCGTTCGATGTTCGCCGACGGCTCCAAGGTGCCCTATGACCGCACCCGCCGTCTGATCGAGAAGCTCGCGGTCCCGCTCAAGGCCACGCCGCTCCGCGTCTCCATTGCCGGCCACACCGCGGCCGGATTCGTGCCGACCCGCAGCGATTACGGCGCCTTCGATCTGTCGGCCGACCGCGCCAATGCCGTGCGCCAGATCCTCGAGCGCGAGGGCCTGCCGTCCTCCCACATCTTCGCGGTTTCCGGCAAGGCGGACACCCAGCCGCTGTTTCCGGACGATCCCTCGCTTGCCGCCAACCGGCGCGTGACCATCACGCTGATGCGCGAAGACCCGCCGTTGCCGCCGAATCTGAAGCCATAATTCCCTTGTGCTACCATCTTACCTGAGGCATCTCGTCGCGCAGGCGACGGCGTGGCCGCACCGTCACAGCATCCGGCTCCGTGCCTGCTATGCTGTGCGGATTGACAGGCGCGCAGGAAGCGTCAAAAGGCGCCGGATCAAATTCAGGGACGAAGCGTTTTCCATCCTCATGGCGGCGAGCATCACACAGACCGAGACCCAGGAAGGGCCGGTCACCTCGGGTTTTTGGGCCCTTACGCTCGGGAGCATCGGCGTTGTCTTCGGCGACATCGGTACCTCGCCGCTCTATGCATTCCACGAGGCTGTCAGGGGCGCGGCTGGCGGTGAGCCCGTCTCGCGGGTGATCGTGCTCGGCGTGCTCTCGCTGATCCTGTGGGCGCTCCTGATCGTCGTGACGGCCAAATACGTCCTGCTGCTCTTGCGCGCCGACAACAACGGGGAGGGCGGCACGCTCTCGCTGATGGCCCTCGGGCAGCGCGCGCTGGGCCGGCGGAGCTGGTTCCTGCTCGCCCTGGGCGTCGTCGGCGCCTCCATGTTCATCGGCGATTCCATGATCACGCCGGCGATCTCGGTGTTGTCGGCGGTCGACGGACTGAAGCTCGCGACGCCTGCGTTCGAGCACTATGTCGTGCCGCTCACGGTCCTGATCCTGGCGCTGCTGTTCGCGGTGCAGAGCAAGGGCACGGCGCTGGTGGCATCCGCCTTCGGCCCGGTGATGGTGGTCTGGTTCACGGTCCTGGCGGTGATGGGCGCGGTCCACATCGCCGACGATCCGTCGGTGCTGGCGGCGATCAATCCCTATTACGCCCTGCAATTCCTGCTGACGCACGGCACGATCGGCCTCGTGACGTTGGGAGCGGTGTTCCTCGCGGTGACCGGCGGCGAGGCGCTTTACGCCGATCTCGGCCATTTCGGCCGCAAGCCGATCCAGTCGGCCTGGATGTTCTTCGTGCTGCCCGCGCTGCTGATCAACTATTTCGGGCAGGGCGCCCTGGTGCTGTCCGATCCCAGCGCGATCGAGCACTCGTTCTACCGCATGGTGCCCGAGAAGCTCGTGCTGCCGCTGGTCGGGCTTGCGACCGCCGCGACCGTGATCGCGAGCCAGGCGGTGATCACCGGTGCCTATTCGCTTGTCTATCAGGCAGTGCAGCTCGGCCTCTTGCCGCGCTTCGAGGTGCGCTACACCTCCGAATCCCATGCCGGCCAGATCTATCTGCCGCGCGTGAACCGGCTGCTGCTGATCGGCGTGATGCTGCTGGTGCTGCTGTTCCGCACGCCCAGCGGTCTCGCCTCGGCCTATGGCATCGCGGTGTCCACCACGATGGTTGCCGATGGCATCATGGGCTTCATCGTGATCTGGAAGCTGTGGAACTGGCGCGCCGCGACCGCTTCGATCGTGATCCTGCCCTTCGTCATGGTCGACATGACCTTCTTCAGCGCCAACCTGCTCAAGCTGCTCGAGGGCGCCTGGGTCCCGCTGCTGTTCGGCGTGGTCATGGCCGGGACGATCTGGACCTGGCGGAAGGGCACCGGCATCCTGATCCAGAAGACGCGCCGGATCGAGGTGCCGCTGGATGACCTGATCCGCAGCCTGGAGAAACGGCCGCCGCACATCGTCAAGGGCACCGCGGTGTTTCTCACCAGCGACCCCTCATTCGTGCCGACCGCGTTGTTGCACAATCTCAAGCACAACAAGGTCCTGCATGAGCACAACGTGATCCTGACCATCGAGACCGCGCAAACGCCGCGGGTCGATCTGTCCGAGCGCTTCCGCATGGAGAAGGTCAGCGACAAGTTCTCCAAGGTCCGATTGCGCTTCGGCTTCATGGAGCAGCCGAACGTACCCAAGGCGCTGGCGATCGCGCGCAAGCAGGGCTGGCAGTTCGACATCATGTCGACATCGTTCTTCGTGTCGCGACGGTCGCTGAAGGCCTCGGCGCAGTCGGGCATGCCGCTCTGGCAGGACCATCTGTTCATCGCGCTGAGCCGGTCCGCCAACGACGCCACCGACTATTTCCAGATTCCCACCGGGCGGGTGGTTGAAGTCGGGACCCAAGTGACCATTTAAGCGCTGCTGGCAGAACTATGCAGATTTGCATGGCTAAGGCCCAAAATCGGGCTAGGCCATGCCGGTAGCGCAGGACTATAAGCCCCGCGCCCTTCCGCCATTGTGCAGTGAAGCATTTCAGAGGCCACCAGGCTCTCCCATGACAAGTGACGTAGCGATTTCCGCCCCGGAAACGGCGGCGGCCAATGGGCATGGCGACGCCCACACCACCGCCCGCTTCGGCGCGCTGACGCTCGGCAGCATCGGCGTCGTCTATGGCGATATCGGCACCAGCCCGCTTTACGCGTTCCGCGAGGCGGTGATGGCGGCCTCGGGCGCGGAGGGAGTGCCGACGCCGGCGGCCGTCCTTGGCGTGCTCTCGCTGATCCTGTGGGCGCTGATCGTCGTGGTGACGCTGAAATACGTCGTGATCCTGCTCCGCGCCGACAACAACGGCGAGGGCGGCACCCTGGCGCTGATGGCACTGGCCCAGCGCGCGGTCGGCACGGGCGGGGCCACCATCGTCCTGCTCGGCATCATCTCCGGCGCGCTGTTCTACGGCGATGCCGTGATCACGCCGGCGGTCTCGGTCCTGGGCGCCCTGGAAGGCATGAAGGACATCACGCTGACGTTCGAGCCTTACATCGTTCCGCTGACCGTGGTGATCATGGTGTGCCTGTTCGCCGTACAATCGCGCGGCACAGCGCGCGTCGCGGCGTTCTTCGGTCCGGTGATGTGCGTCTGGTTCGCGGTGATCGCGGTGGCGGCGGTGGCTCCGATCATCCGGCAGCCGCAGGTGCTGTTCGCGCTGAACCCGCTCTACGCGGTGTCCTTCATGCTCCACCACGGCATCATCGGCTTCGTCACGCTGGGCGCGGTGTTCCTGGCGGTCACCGGCGCCGAGGCGCTTTACGCCGACCTCGGTCATTTCGGCAAGCGGCCGATCCAAACCGCCTGGCTGTTCATCGTGCTGCCGGCGCTGGCGCTGAATTATCTGGGGCAGGGGGCGCTCGTCCTGGATGACCCCGGGGCGATCGTCAGCCCGTTCTTCCAGTTGTTTCCGCAAGGCTGGGTCCGCGGGAGCATGGTCGTGCTTGCGACTTTGGCCGCCGTCATCGCGAGTCAGGCCGTCATCACCGGCGCCTATTCGCTGACGCGTCAGGCAATCCAGCTCGGCCTTCTGCCTCGATTTGAAATTCGTCATACCTCTGAAGCCCATTCCGGCCAGATCTTCATCCCGCGCATCAACCAGCTCCTGCTGGTTGCCGTGATCCTGATGGTGCTCTTGTTCCGTTCTTCCAGCGCGTTGGCGTCGGCCTACGGCATCTCGGTCACCGGGACCATGGTGGTCACGGCCATGATGGGCTTTGTCGTGATCTGGAAGGTCTGGCGGTGGTCGCCGATCGCAGCTGCCGCTGTGATCGCGCCGTTCATGTTCCTCGATCTCACCTTCCTGGCCGCCAACCTGCTCAAGGTCTTCGAGGGCGGCTGGGTGCCGATGGCGCTCGGCGCGGTCATGATCATCCTGATGTACACGTGGCGGCGCGGCAGCCGGCTGCTGTTCGAGAAGTCGCGCAAGCTCGAGTTCCCGCTCGCCGACCTCGTCGCCATGCTGGAGAAGCGGCCGCCGCAGCGGGTGCCCGGTACCGCCGTGTTCCTGACCTCGGATCCGCTCAGCGCCCCGACCGCGTTGATGCATAGTCTGAAACACTACAAGGTGCTGCACGAGAAGAACGTCATTCTCACCATCGAGACCGCGCAGACCCCGCGCATCGACCCGGCCGAGCGGGTGAGGCTGGAGCAGATCTCGCCGACCTTCTCCAAGGTGACGCTGAAGTTCGGCTTCATGGAATCGCCCAATGTGCCGAAGGCCCTCGCAATCGCCCGCAAGCTCGGCTGGCAGTTCGACATCATGTCGACCTCGTTCTTCCTGTCGCGCCGGGCGCTGAAGCCCGCCGCCCATTCCGGCATGCCGCGCTGGCAGGACCGGCTGTTTATCTCGCTGAGCCGCTCCGCCAACGATGCGACCGACTATTTCCAGATCCCCTCGGGCCGCGTGGTCGAGGTCGGCACCCAGGTGACGATCTAGGGCCGGGGATTCAAAGCGGACTTCAAGTCGCTGCGATTTAGCTTTAACTTGCGCCGCGCGGCTCAAGCCTTTGTGGTGCTTGATTTTCGTTTCCCGAGAGGCGAGGTTGCCGCGCGCCGGGATCGCCCCGGCAAGCGCCTTGCGACGTTGGAGGATGAAGTGGCAAACCAGGTACAGGATCTGACCCCGGACGAGGTCTCCAAGGGTGTTGCGGAAGGGCGCTACCTTCTGGTCGACGTCCGTGAGCCGAACGAGGTCGAGGCCGAGGCTTACCCTTACGGCGTCGTGGTTCCGCTCTCGACCTTCGACCCCACGGCGATCCCCGATCCCCAGGGCAAGCAGGTCGTGTTCGCCTGCCGTTCGGGCAAGCGGTCGGTGACGGCCTCGCTGGCGGCGCAGGCGGCGGGCCTGCCTTACGACAAGCATCTGGCCGGCGGCATGCTCGGCTGGAAGGCGGCGGGCCTTCCCAGCAAGGTCGGTGGCTGATCGGCCCCAATGTCTAACAAGATGTCCAAGAGCTCGTCCCTGAACAAGGTCTTCGCCGACCTTCCTGTCACCATCTTCGAGGCGATGTCGCAGGCCGCGCGCGACAACAATGCCATCAATCTCGGCCAGGGCTTTCCGGACGATCCCGGCCCCGAGGACATCCGCCGCGCCGCGGCCGACGCCTCGCTGAACGGCTACAACCAGTACCCCTCGATGATGGGCCTGCCGGAGCTGCGCCAGGCGATCGCGACCCATTACGGCCACTGGCACGGCCTCAAGCTCGATCCGATGAGCGAGGTGATGGTCACCTCCGGCGGCACCGAGGCGCTGACCTCGGCGATCCTCGCGGTGGTGCAGCCCGGCGACGAGGTGGTCTGCTTCCAGCCGGTCTATGATTCCTATCTGCCGATCATCCGCCAGGCCGGCGGCATTCCGCGCCTCGTCCGCCTCGAGCCGCCGCACTGGCGCCTGAATGAGGACATGCTGAAAAGCGTCTTCAATTCAAAGACCAAGGCGGTGCTCTTCAACAATCCCCTGAATCCGTCCGCGGTGGTCTATCCGCGCGAGGACCTCGAGCTCTTGGCGCGCTACTGCCAGGAGTTCGACGTCATCGCGATCTGCGACGAGGTCTGGGAGCACGTCACCTTCGACGAGCACAAGCACATCCCGCTGATCACCATCCCCGGCATGCGCGACCGCACCATCAAGGTCGGCTCGGCGGGGAAAATCTTCTCGCTGACGGGCTGGAAGATCGGCTTCGTCTGCGCCGCGCCACAGCTCTTGCGCGTCGCCGCCAAGGTGCATCAGTTCCTGACCTTCACCACCGCGCCGAACCTGCAGGCCGCCGTGGCCTACGGCCTCGGCAAGTCCGACGACTACTTCCTGTCGATGCGGAAAGACCTGACGCGGAGCAGGGACCGCCTGACCAAGGGCCTCGAAAGCCTCGGCTTCCCCGTGCTGAAGTCGCAAGGCACCTACTTCCTCACCGTCGACCTGTCGCCGCTCGGGCTCAACGAGAGCGACACCGAGTTCTGCTGGCGCATCGTGAAGGACTACAAGGTCGCCGCGATCCCGGTCTCGGCGTTCTACGAGCAGGACCCGGTCACCTCGGTGGTGCGCTTCTGCTTCGCCAAGAAGGACGAGACGCTGGACACCGCACTGGAGCGGCTGTCGGACGCGGTGCGTGGACGCAAGAGGTAGACCGAGATGACGAACGTCAGCCGCGCGGGGTTTTGTCTCGGTCTTGCCATCGCCGCGCTGACGTTGCTCTCCGCCCCCGCAGGAGCCGAGGAGCGGGTCGTCAACTTCTACAACTGGTCCAACTACATGGCCCCGGATGTTCTGGAGGCCTTCACCAAGGAGACCGGCATCAAGGTGGTCTACGACACCTTCGATGCCAACGAGACGCTGGAGACGCGCCTGATGGCCGGCAAGTCCGGCTACGACGTCGTGGTGCCCACCGCCTATTTCCTGCAGCGCCAGATCAAGGCCAACATCTTCCAGAAGCTCGACAAGTCGAAGCTGCCGAACCTTGGCAATGCCTGGCCCGTGGTGACGCAGCGCCTCGGCATCTACGATCCCGGCAACGTCTACGCCGCCAACTACATGTGGGGCACGACGGGCATCGGCTACAACGTCGCCAAGGTGAAGCAGATCCTCGGACCCGACGCCAAGATCGACAGCTGGGACATCGTCTTCAAACCGGAGAACCTGGCAAAATTCAAGGACTGCGGCGTCCACATGCTCGACTCCGCCGACGACATCTTCCCGGCGGCGCTGAGCTGGCTCGGGCTCGATCCGAACTCGACCAAGCAGGCGGACCTCGAGAAGGCCGCCGACGCCGTCGCCAAGGTCCGGCCCTCCGTGCGCAAGTTTCACTCCTCCGAATATCTGAGCGCGCTCGCCACCGGCGAGATCTGCTTCGTGGTCGGCTGGTCCGGCGATATCATGCAGGCTCGTGCGCGTGCGGCCGAAGCCAAGAGCGGTGTCGAGATCGGCTACACCATCCCGAAGGAGGGCGCGCAGATGTTCTTCGACAATCTCGCGATCCCCGCGGATGCCAAGAACGTCGCGGAAGCCTACGAGCTGATCAACTATCTCTACCGTCCGGACGTCGCCGCCAAGAACTCGGACTTCCTGTCCTACGCCAATGGCAACCTCGCCAGCCAGAAGCTGGTCGATCCAAAAATCCTGAACGACAGGAACATCTATCCGGACGAGGCGACGCTCGCAAAACTGTTCGTCATCACGGCGCGCGAACCGGCGACGCAGCGGGTGATCAACCGGCTCTGGACCAAGGTGAAGACGGGGCGGTAGTTGGTCCGGGAGCGAGCCCCGAATCCAAAACCTGCAAAACAACCCCATGCACAGTAGAACCGCGGCGTGCGAGTTGCCGGTCATTTGACACGTCGGGCAAAACACCGGCAGAATGACATCCTGCCCATCAGCTCCAGACACTGCGCGCCACGCGAAGCATCGCGCGGGTGTCGTGCTTCTCACCACTCATACCGCACCGTGCCTTTGCCGGTGTAAGTCTGCGTGCTCTGCGAGAACTCGCCCTCGACCGTGCCGGCGAGTGTGAGACCGTTTCTCCACTTCATCTCGGCACGGCCGCCGACAAGCGCGGAGTCGGCCGCCGGCTGGGCGCCGTTGACGGTGAAGGCTGCGCCCGGCAGCGTCTGGAAGGCTGCGTTGACGAAGCGGTTGGTGTTGGTGTCGTGCGCCCAGGCGAGCCGGCCGCGCAAGGTGAGCACGCCGTCGCTGACCAGGAAACGTTGGTCAGTGCGGGCGCCGAGCTCGGTGCGGACATTGGTGGTGTCTTGCGCTGTGTAAGAGAGCGCGAACGTGTTGCTGCCGACCAGCGCGGTCTCGCCGTAGCCTGGGAGATGGAAAGTCGTGGCCTGCACCGCGGCGTAAGGCGTGACGCCGAAGCTGGAGGCGGGGATGGGCGCGAAGCGCCAGCCGGTTTCGAGGCGGCTGGAGAACGTGCTGGCCTTGAAGTTCGCGGTGAGCTTGTCGGTGCCCGACACCGTCACGGTGCGGTCGGTGGTGACGTCCTGCCAGCCATAGGCGAGGGCGGCGGAGATGTAGGCCGGGCCAAAGTTGTGGCGGGCATAGAGGCCGGCCTGGAACAGATCGGCGCGGCCGCTGCCGAGGCTGTCGGACAGCGAAAAATTATAGCCGGCGCCGCCGAGCGCGAAGCCGACCAGCGTATTCGGCGAGACGCGATAGTCGGCACCAACCACGGTGCCGTAGATGTGGCTGGTGGTGGTGCTCGAACCCGCCGCGGCGTTGCCGTTCAACGTGCTGGCGCCGCCATAGCCTGAGGCCCACACGCCCCAGCGGCGGTCGATGACATCGCCGCTGGCCTCGCGCGGTGTCACCGCGGCATAGGCTTCGCGCACCCTGGCGTCGCGCGGGCCGGTTGAGGCGTATCCCAGCGTCGCGCCATCGCCGCCGGCCCCGCCGCGCTCGCCGTCCGAGCCGCCATTGAGCGGGTCGAGCATGTTGACGAACTGCTGTGTCGCGTTGAACGCGGCTTGCGTGCCGGCGGCGCCGGGCTGGCCCGAGACCTGGCCGAGCGCGTGGTTGAGTTGCGGGTTGCCCATGTTGAGCAGTGCATCGAAGCCGGCCGGCGGTGTCGCGCCGCCCGCGACCGCTCTGTTGATGGCGTCGGCAACATTGGTCGGGTTGGCGCCGGTGCCCGCCGGCAGCACGATCGCGCCAGGATCGAGCACGAGGTAGACGTTGTTGGCGTCGTAGGTGAGATGCGGATTGCGCGTGGGGCTGAAGCTGCCGGAGACGCTCAGCCCGGCGAACTGGGTGCCACCGAGCCCGCCGGTCGCGTTGAGGATGGTGTAGGTCTGGCTGCGGAAGCTGCCGGGGATCGCCACGGCCTGCACGGTGGCGCCGGTGAGCGTCGCGGTGCCCGAGACGTTGGTGCGGTCGGCGGCTGACGCGGAGACCTCGACCCTGTAGAAGCTGCCGGCGGTGAAGGCGAGATTGCCGCTGACGGTGAGGGTGCCCACGGAATTGCCGGGCGCCAGCGTGCCGCCGCTCGCGATCGTCGTGTTGCCGACGATGCCGGTGCCGCCGAGTGTGGCGCCGCTGTTCACGGTGAGGCTGCTGGAGGACGCAATCGAGCCGTTCACCGCCAGCGTGCCGCCGTCGACGATTGTTGCGCCGGTATAGAGGTTGATGCCCGAGAGCGTCAGCGTGCCGGTGCCGACCTTGATCAGCGATGTTCCGGTGACGCTCCCGTTGCCGGTGAGCACGCCGGTGACATCGGTCGACAGATTGTTGCTGCCGACCGTCAGCTCTATGCCGTTGAGGTCGAAGCGGCCGCTGCCGGCGATCGAGGCAGCGGTAAGCTTACCGTCGCCGCTCGGGCCAGGAGTGAAGAAGTCGAACACGGCGGTGGACGCGGTGTTGATGAGCTGCGCGTTGTCGGGCGTCGAATTGCCGTCGAACAGTACGTTGCCGCTGTTGAGGATGATCGCGTTGCCGGCGTTGGAGTTGCCGTAGAACGCCAATTGCGCGTTGTTGGTGATGGTCGTGTTACCGGCCGTGGTATCGAGGAATGCCAGCGTTCCGGCGGAGATCGTCACGCTGGAAAATGTGTCCGCGCCGGTCAAGGTCAGCGTGCCGGCGCCGGACTTGGTCAGCGCGCCGCCGCTCAGATTCTGGCTGACGACGAAGTTGTTGGCTGGCGCCGCAATATCGAATGTGCCGCCGTTGGCCCCCCAAATGATGCTGCGCGTGGTTGCGTTGAACGTCGTTCCGGTGATCTGCAAGGTACCGCCCTTGAAGGTCAGGCTGCCCGCGAGGTCGCCCAGATTGTCGTCGGACGCGACGCTGACGGTGCCACCGGCGAAAGTAGTGCCGCCGGTATAGGTGTTGGTGCCCGTGAGCGTCAGCGTGCCGGTGCCGGTCTTCACCAGCGAGCCGCCCGTGGCGCCGCTGTAGCCGCCGTCGGCGATCACGCCGCTCACGGTGGTCGACAGATTGTTGCTGCCAACGGTCAGCTCGATGGCGCCGAGATAGAAGGTGCCGTCGCCGGCGATCGAGCCGGCGCTGAGCTTGTTGTCGCCGTTCGGGCCGGAGCTGCCGGAGAAATCGAAGAAGGTGTTGGCCCCGTTGTTGATCAACTGCGCATTGCCGGCGGTGGCATTGTCCCGGAACCAGGTCATTCCGTTGGGGTTGATGGGGCCACCGGCATTGTTGGTGATGACGGCGTTGCCGGCGGTGCTGGTTTCGGTGAATGACAGATTGTAGGTGTTGTTGATGGTTGCGCTGCCGGCCGTGCTGGCGCCGTTGAACGACGCCGCAAAGTTGTTGGTGATGGTTGCGCTGGCCGCAGTGCTCGAGTTTCCGAAGTTCAAGCCGCCATTGTTGGTGATGGCAGCGCTTCCGGCCGTGCTGTTTTGACGAAAGTCGATTCTGTTGCTGCTGGTGATGACCGCATTGGCGGCGGTGCTCGAACCGCCGAAAGAAAGCGATCCGTCGTTGTTGATGGTTGCGGTGCCGGCTGTGCTGGTGTTGAGGAAATACGCGTAGCCCAAGTTGTTGACGGTGATGGTCGCGCTGCCAGCCGTAGTGTTGTCGCGGAAAGACAATTGGCCGTTGGCCGTGATGGTGGCGCTGCCGGCCGAGCTCGTATTGTAAAAACCTATGAAAGTGTAGTTGCTGCCGCCGCCGATGATGGCGTTTGCGGCCGTGCTCGAGTCCTGGAAGATGACCTGGCCGGTGCTGGAATTGGCGATGGTGGCACTGCCGGCCGAGCTCGTGCCGTAGAAGTATGTCAGGCCGTCGTTGTTGATGGTCGCGTGGCCGGCCGTGCTGTTGTCGTAGAACGCCGTCGTTCTGTTGTTGGCGTTATTGATGGTTGCGCCCGCTGCCGTGCTGGCGTCGCGGAAATAGAACGTGCCGTAGATGTTGTTGCTGAGGTTTGCGGTTCCGGCCGAGCTCGTGTTGTGGAAAGTGACGGCGTAGGTGGGAGTATCGGCATTGTTGATGATCGTGGCGCTTCCGGCCGTGCTCTGGTCGTAGAAGTCGATGGTGCCGTGTCCCGTGCTGGTGATCGTGGCGCTGCCGGCGCTGCTTGTGTTGCGGAAGATCACGGCCCCTTCGCTGGAGATGCCGGTGATGCCGCTGGTGTCGGCGTTGACGACGTTGAGCGTGGCGCCGGCGCCAACATTGACGGTCCCCAGAATGGTGCCGGTACCGGCGGCCGTGCCGAGCTGTAACGTGCCGCCATTGATCGTGGTGCCGCCGGTGTAGGTGTTCGCTCCCGACAGCGTCAGCGTGCCGGTGCCGATCTTGACCAGCGAGCCGCCGGTGCCGGCGACGACGCCGCTCACCTCGGTCGAGGAATTGTTGGAGCCGACGGTCAGCTCATTGGCGCCGAGCAGGTACAAGCCCGCGCCCGCGATCGAGCCGGCGCTGATCTTGTTGTCGCCGTTGAGGCCCGCGGTCTGGCTGAAGTCGACCAAGGCGTTGGCATTGTTGACGATCGCCGCAGCGCCGGCCGTGCTGTTGTCCTGAAAGGTGACGCTACCATTGACGGTGATGGTTGCGGTGCCGGCCGTGCTGTAGTCCTGGAAGGTGATGCCGCCATTGTTGGTGATGGTGGCGCTGCCGGCGGTGCTGTAGTCATAGAAAAAGAGGAGGTTGGTGTTGGTGATGGCTGCGTTGCCCGCGGTGCTGTTGCCGTAAAAGATCGTCGTGCTGCCGTTGTTGTTTGTAATGGTTGCGTTGCCGGCCGTGCTGCTGTCGCCGAATTGAAGAAGGGAGCTGTTGTTGTTGATTGTCGCCCCGCCGGCCGTGCTGGTGTTCTGGAAAGCCAGCGAGGAGTTGTTCGTGATGGTGGCGCTGCCGCCGTTGATGGTGATACCGGCGCCCGTGAAGTTCAGCGAGTTGCTGACGTTAAAGGTGTAGTTCGAGGCGCCGGCATTGAAGGTCCAGCCGCCGACGCTGGCGCTCGAAATCACCAGGCTGGTGGTATCAGAGGCGCCGAAGGTGGCCGTGCCCGCCGGGACGAAGCCGCCGTCCCAGTTTGAGCCGGTGCCATAGTCGTTGCTGCCGGGAGAGGTGAGCCAGGTGCCATCCGACGCGGCGCGCGAAGGCGCGGCCGGCAGCATCCAGGCCAGGGCCAGCGCCGACGACGTCAGCAGCGCAGCCCGCAGCCGGCGGGTCGCCTTGAAACAATCTTTCCCCGTCCTCACCACGTCCCCCATGCACTCGCGAGTCCTCGACCGGATTCATCGCATTGGGCGGGAGAGGTGTCCTGATAAGGGGTTGGCTCATTTCTGAAGCTTTCTGATATTTCGGTTTCAGACCCGATTTTGGGGCATTTTCGGCAGACTTCCGCTATAGGAGCCGGCTGGGAGAGTTGCTTTGGGGGATCATTTGCTTCGTTTCGCCGGCTTCGAGCTGGACCAGCAGCACGCCGAGCTACGCGGGGCCGACGGCACTCCGATCAAGCTCCGACCCAAGACTTTCGAGATGCTCAGGTTGTTCGTCGCCAGCGGCGGCCGGGTGCTGAGCAAGCAGGAGCTGATGGAGGCGGTCTGGCCGAACGTCCATGTCGGCGAGGACAGCCTGTTCCAGTGCATCCGGGAGCTGCGCACCGCGCTCGGCGACGAGCGGCGGCAGCTGATCAAGCTCGCCTCCGGCGGCGGCTATCTGCTGGCGACGGAGGTCTTGGCAGCGCCCGAATCCGGCCCGGTGCAGGCCGAGGAGACCCGGCCGGACCCGGGCGACGAGGTCGCGCCCCTGCCGCCGGCCGAGGTCGCCACCGCAAGACCACAGCGTGCCATGTTCGGCTTGAGCCGGCAGGCCACGATTGCCGCCGTGGCCGGGCTCTGTGTGATCATCATGGGGCTTGCGGTTGCCGCGCCCGTGCTGAAGCCGGACATCCTGTTCAAGCGAACGCCGCCGCGGCTCGCGGTGATGCCGATCGTTGACGACAGCAAGGACGCGCGCGGCGCGGCAATGGCCGCCGACGTCACCGCCCGCCTCACCGATGGTTTTGCCAAGATCCAGAACATCAGCGTGGTTGCGCCACGCATGGCGGCCAAGGGCGGCGACAGCACTGCTGCATCCGCCGCATCATCCGATTACGAGCTGCGCGGCGAACTGGAGCGTCGCGACCAGTCCTGGACGTTGCGCGCGCGGATCATCAAGGCCCCGACCGGCGAGGTGCAGTCGGTCGTCACAGCGTCCGTTGCTGCGGATGAGGTCGACGCGCAGCTCGCGCAGTCCCGGCTCGTCGCCGGCGTCGGTCATGGGCTTGCGCGCCGTCTCAACGAGATTCTGGAGTCGCGTGTGCCGCGCGTCCAGGCAGCCGGGGCGTCGGCCGGCGGCGACAAGGTCGCCGTCGAGCAGGCGCTCGCCTCGATCAACCAGACCACGCGCGAGCGTTTTGGCGCGGCGCAGGCGATGCTGCAAAAGGCGCTCAGCGACGACCCTGATAATCTCGACATCGCGGTCGCGCTCGCCTCGCTGCAGATGCGCGGCATCCAGATGGTCTGGTTCAGCCCGGAGGAGGCTGTTGCGGTCGAGGCAAAAGCCAATGCGACCCTCGAGCAGGCGTTACGGTCGAAGCCGAATTCCATTCCGGTGCTGGAGGCCACTTGCCGCTTCCTCAGCGCCACCAACCATTTCGTGGAAAGTCTCGTCACCTGCGCCAAGGCCTTGAGCTTCGATCCGTGGAACGGGTCCGCGCTCTACCTGATCGGTCTCGGGCAGGTCTATCTCGGCCGCTTCGACGACGCGCTCACGACATTCCAGCAGGCCGATCGTTACGACACGCCGCCGGCCTCGCGCTGGACCTGGCTGCTCGGCGCCGGCATGACCTATGTCCTGATGGAGCGCTATGAGGAGGCCTTGCCGTGGCTGCAGCGCTCGATCGCCATCACGCCGGGGACCGGCCGCTCGCACTTTCTGCTCGCCGCCGCCTACCAGAGAACGGGGCGGCGCGAGGAGGCGAGCGCGGCGATGTCGGAGGGACTGAAACTGCGGCCCGGCACGACGAAACTCAACGTCTCGCCGCCGATGAAGAACGCAAGCCCGGTGTGTCTCGCCGCCTGGGAGCGCGTGGTTCAGGCCGAGGTCGACGCGGGATTGCCGGAGCAGTGAAGTTCTCCGTCATTCCGGGATGGTGCGCAGCACCAGACCCGGAATTTCGAGATTCTCAGATGCGCAAAGGCGCACCGGGGTTCGATGCTTTCGCATCGCCCCGGAATGACGACAATGGCCGCGCGCCTACCGCCACCTTCTGTGCAGCCACAGCCACTGCTCGGGATGCTCGCGCACCCAGCTTTCCACCACGCTGGTGATCGCCTGCGTCGTGCCCTGGATGTCGATCCTGCCCTCGGCGTCGCGCACCGGCTGGACTTCTTCCGTCAGCTCGCCGCGGAAGCGGCCGCCGGGCAGGCGGATGATGCGGACACCGTGGATCGGGCACTCGACCTGGCGGAGCAGGCGCGCCAGCATCGGATTGGCGCGGGTCTTGCGGCCGAAGAAGGTGACCTCGACGCCGCCGGTCAGATACTGGTCGATCAGCATCGCAACGTGCTTGCCGTCCTTCAGCGCCTGCGCGAGCCGCAGCGGCGCCTCGCGCCCCGCGGGGATCAGCGTGCCCATGTTGACTTGGCGCATCTCCTGGATGATGCGGTCGGCGGAGGCGATGTTGGGCCGACGGTAGAGGATCGCGGCGTCCAGCCCGTGCGAGACGGCGGCGAGCGCCGGCAATTCCCAATTCGCCAGATGGGCTGCAAAGATCAGCGCCGGCTTGCCGTCGTCGCGGATCTGGTCGAACAGCTCGATGCAGCGCGCCGAAAGTTCGATCCGGCTCTTTTCCGGATGCTCGCGGTCGTAGTCCCAGACGTGGTCCATATGGGCGAACTCGGCGCCGACGCGGCCGAGATTGTCCCACACACCCATCAGGATGTTTTCGATCTCTTCGGGCGATTTCTCCGGAAAGGCCGCGATGAGATTGGCGCGGCCGATGCGGTGCTCGCGCAGGCGCGGGCCGATCGTTTTGACGACGCGTGCGAAGAAGTCCGAGGTCTTGACCGGATCGAAATAGCGCGTGGTGCGCAGCATGCCGACCGTGGCGGCGCCGATCAGGGCTCCGCTGATCGATTTGGCTGCATTCCGCGCGCGAATCTTCGTGCTGATAGAAATCAGCGCCATGCGTCCGGTCAGGCCGGTTCGCGGGTCAGGATCAGCGAGGCGTTCTGGCCGCCGAAGCCGAACGAGTTCGACATCACCGCGGTGACGCGGGCATCGCGCGCCTTGTTGCCGACGACGTCGAACAGGATCGTGGGATCCGGGGTCTCGTAGTTGATCGTCGGCGGGATGCGCTGGTGCTCGAGCGTGAGCAGCGAGAAGATCGCCTCCACTGCGCCTGCGGCCGAGATGGTGTGGCCGACCATCGACTTGTTGGAGGTGACCGGAATCTTCTGCGCGAGCTCGCCGAACACGGCCGATGTCGTATTGAACTCCATCTTGTCGTTCTCGGGCGTCGCGGTGCCGTGGGCGTTGATATGGTCGATCTGGCCCGGCTCCATGCCGGCATCGGCCAGCGTCTTGTTCATGCAGCCGATGATCGGCTTCCCATCAGGAGACGAGCGGGTGCGGTGGAAGGAATCGGTGAGCTCGCCGCAGCCGGCGATCACGCCGAGGATTTTTGCACCGCGCGCGGTGGCGGCTTCATAGCTCTCCAGCACGAGCGCGCCAGCGCCCTCGGCCATGACGAAGCCGTCGCGGTTCTTGGAGAAGGGGCGGGAGGCCGCCTGCGGCGGATCGTTCTGGGTCGACAGCGCCGAGAGCAGCGAGAAACGCACCAGCGCTTCCGGATTCACCGTGCCGTCGGTCGCGACGCACAGCGCCGCGTCGGTCTCGCCGCGGCGGATCGCCTCGACGCCGAGCTGGATCGAGGTCGCGCCGGAGGCGCAGGCCGTCGACAGCGAGATCGGCGAGCCCTTGGTGCCGAAGGTCTCGGCGAGATGGGCGGCGACCGAGCCGAACATGAAGCGATGATGGTAGGCGCTGTACTTGCCGCCGCCGGAAATGCGCAGCAAATCGTCGTAGGTGATGTCGAGCTGGCCGACGTCGCGACCGAGTTCGCGACGTTGCGGCCATTCGACCTCGACCGGCGCAACTGCAAGGAAAAGGGGACCCGGGAAATCCGCCTTGGCGCCGATGCCGGCCTGCTCCAGCGCTTCCTGCGTCACGAGCTCGGCCATCCGTTCGGACAGGGCCGTGGAGGAGAACGGATCGACGCTGACGAAATCGACGGTGCCGGCCATCGTGGTCTTCAGGCCCTCGACCGGAAAGCGCGTGATGGTGCGGATGCCGGATTCGCCGGCCACGAGCTTGGCCCAATTGTCGGCCTTGCCGGCGCCGAGCGAGGTCATGATGCCCATGCCGGTGACGACGACGACGGGACGCCCGAATTTGTCGCGTGGTGCAGTCATGTCGATCCCCCGATAGAGCTAGAGCATTCAGCCGAAGCGCAACGCGCTTCAGCCGACAGCCTCGACCAGCGCCATGCCTTCGCCGCGCCAGTGTCCGGCCCCCACCACCACGATCTGGGTGGGCGCCCCCTGCATTTCAATCTCGGTTCCGGTCGAATCGTTCGGCGGGAACAGCGCGCCACGCGAGATCGACAGCGCCGCGAGCGCAATTCCGAGCGGGAATTGCGTTTCCATGGCGTGGCCGAACACCGTGCCGGTCGAGCGCACCGGAAAGTCGGCATGGCTCTTCAGGAAGCCGCGCTCTTCCGAAGTTGCGGGCTCCGCACCGGTCGCTCCGGTGATGATGGCGCCCTTGCCGTCGCGCTTCGGCAGCTTGGCCCACAGCTTCTCCAGTGTTGCAGCCATGTCGCCCGGCTGCTTGCGGCGCGCGAGATCGGCAACGACGCTCGACAGCTTTGCATAGGGCTTTGCGCCGCGCGCTTCGGCGTGGGCCTTTGATTCAAGCACCAGGAACGCGCCGGCCGAGCCGAGCGCGAAGCCGGCGTGGTCCTTGCGCGCCCAGACGGGGGCGAACTTGTCCTTGAGGTTGAAGTCGCCGAATTCGTAGAGGACGAGCAAGTCCTTGCGCTCGCCATTGTGCGAGCCGCCGACGAGGGCAATGTCGCTCTCACCCGAGGCGATACGCGCAAGCGCGATTCGTGCGGCGTCGGCGCCGGCGACCTCTTCGCCCATGAAGGTGCGCGAGGTGCCGCCAAGGCCGTGCACGATGGCGATGTTGCCGGCGAGCAGGTTGGAGAGCTGGGCCAGGAACAGCGTCGGCCTGAGATCACTCATCAGCCGCTCGTTGAGGAATCCGGGCGCGTTGGCGCCCTTGGCCTCGGCGGTGAGAATGCCGCTGTCGACGTTGATGTCGCGCTCGCCGCCGCCGGCGGCGACCACCATGTCGATCTTCGACAGGATATCCTTGTTGCCCTTGATTCCGGCGGAATCGAGCGCGAGGCCGGCCGCATAGGTGCCGATGCGCTGCCAGGCTTCCATCTGGCGCTGGTCGCCCTTCTTCGGAATCTGGCTGTCGAAGGTCACAGGCATCAGGGGATGCACGACGTAGGGCGCAAAGCCCTTCTCGTCGACATTGATGCGCTTTTCCTGGAGCGCGGCCCAGTTGGCGTCCAGGCCTTCGCCGAGCGAGGTGGCAAGGCCAATGCCGGTGATCCAGACTTCCGTCTGGCCGGGCTTCGAAGCGGTGTCAGTCATGGCGATACGGCCTGTTGCGGAAAGCCGACGCGCTCGGCGACTTTCGCCATGTACCCGCGCATATCCGCGTTGGGGAAGGGGATCAGCGTGAAGGTGAGCGCCGAATTGGCGCGCAGCTTGCCGCCGACCCTGATCTTGGCTTCGGTCATGGCATAGCCCGAACCCTCGTAGGTGAGGTTCGCCTCGATGCTCATGAGATCGCCGGGGAACACCGAGCCGCGGACCTTGCCTTCCTTCACGGCGGCCAGGATCGGCATGCGCTCGAACTTGAACACGCCGAGCTGAAGCCAGCCCGAGGCCTGCGCCATCGATTCGATCAGGAGCACGCCGGGCATCAAGGGATAGCCCGGAAAGTGCCCCTCGAAGACGGTGCTTTCCTTCGGAACCTGGGCTTCGACGACGATCTTCTTCTCGTCGACGTTGAGGTCGACGATGCGATCGATCATGTGGAAGTATTCGAGTTGCATGACCGCCCGATTAGGCGCTCGCGCCCTTGGCGGCAACCAGCTCGTCGATGCGCGCGCACAGATTCTTCAGCACGAAATATTGTTCGGTGGTCGCCTTGCCGTCGTTGACCTCCTGGGTCCACTTTTCCAGCGGCAGCTTGATGCCGAACTGCTTGTCGATCGCGAAGGCGATATCGAGGAAATCGAGGCTGTCGATGCCGAGGTCATCGATGGCATGGCTATCCGGCGTGATCGTGTCGCGCGGGATGTCGCAGGTTTCAGCGATGATCGTGGCGACCTGATCGAATGTGGAAGACATCACTAAGCCTTTGATATATTGCGGATATTTGTCAGATTTTCCAGAGTGGCGCGATGGGAGGGCATCGCGCCCCTGATGACGCCCTCAAACCCCCCTCTGGCCGGGTCGAAAGCCCGTATATCGGAGCGCCGCCCTGAGTTCAATGGAGCCGGACAGGGCCTAAGGGACAGGATTGGGGACGCCGGTGGCAGGGCCTCCGGCCGGCGGCGGGGCCTAGATGTGCGGCGTGGTGATCTTGGCGCAGTCGCGGCGGCCCATCAGCACGCAATCCTGGGTCCGGCGCAGGTCGGCGATGCTCACGGCGAGCCAGATCCCGATTGCGGTCAGCGCGATGGTGAAGGCGAGCGCGGCGATATTGGCGAGCATGCGGTGGCGGAAATCGTCGGGCTCGGCGCGGGGCCGCTCGTACCGGGACAGGTCGAGCGGCTCGGGCGTGACCCGCAGCGGCTGCACGCTGCCGTTGCCCCGGTGGACCGCCGGGCTGGGCGAGGTGCGCGGCCTGAACTGGAGCACCCGATGCTCGTCATCCGAGCTTATGGGCCGCTGGGTTTTCATGGTGCGGGGTCACTCCGAAGCAGCGATTTTTAGATAGCACACGTGATGAAAGCGTTGCAGAAAATCTTCTCAACGCAAACGTGCGTTGCGCTATTGCACTATCTTTCGTGAACGCGCGCGGCGCCGGCCGTCACGCTGGCGTCAGGGCGTACGGGTTGCGTTGCAACAAGCGTTACGACGCGCGCGTTGCGCGGTCCCGGTGAACATCGTCTTGTGATCTCCACGTCCGCCCCGAACGCATTTTGCCGCTGCAGAGCCCATGGTAATCAGGGGAACCGGACCCACCGGCTGCATCCATGCGAGGGGCTTTCGACCATGACCACGACCAACGCGCGCGAACCGAGAGTGCATCCGGTGCCGATCCTGTCGCTTCGGCCGACGCAGATGACGGTCGGCATGCGCGAGGTCAAGGAGAAGCGCAAGCGCTGGCGCGAGCACGGCAAGAAGAAGCAGGCCGACCTGCTCGGCACCCATATGATCCCCGTCGTGCACGGACCTGACGAGCGCTATTACGTGATCGACCATCATCATCTCGGCCGCGCACTGCACGACGAGGGCATCAAGGAGGTGCTGGTGACCGTGGTCGGCGATCTCCGCATGGTCGAGCGCGAGGCGTTCTGGGGGGTGATGGATAACAAGCGCTGGGTCTATCCCTACGACGCCAAGGGCGAGCGGCGGTCGTTCCGCGATCTGCCGAAATCGGTCGCCGATCTCAAGGACGATCCCTTCCGCAGCCTTGCCGGCGAGCTCCGCCGCATGGGCGGCTTCGCCAAGGACACCACGCCGTTCTCGGAGTTCCTGTGGGCGGACTTCCTGCGCCGAAAAGTGTCGCGCAAGGCGGTCGACGCGAACTTCGACAGCGCACTGGAGAAGGCGCTGTCCGCGGCCAAGAGCAAGGATGCGGTCTATCTGCCCGGCTGGTGCGGGCCGGCAGACGATGATTGAGCGCAACCGCTCACATCAGTCGCGCTGGAAGATCTTGGCGCCGGGATAGGCGCGCCGCGCGTAGGTGACGACCAGCGCCCGGTCCTGGGTTGCCAGGAAGGGCGTTCGGATCCGGCACGATCCGATGATGAGGTGCCACAGACCATTGAGCCTCTGAATGACGACTTTCATTTGAGTAGTCCTCGACGATTCCGCATTCCAGCAAGTGCTGCCTGTCGCGGCGGCCTTGCGATTCACGATCGTGATCTCGGGTGCAAAATTCCCGGTTCCGCTCACGCCCGCTGTAAAACTACGGCGACACTTGTTAGTTGGTTACGGCATGCGGCCCGATAAGCCGGCTCTCATCACACCCTGTTGAGTGAAGTCATTTTCCGCGCCGACGAAACCGTCCTGAAACAGAGCCGTCCCAACTATCCCGGTATCGAGCTCACACAGGAGGCAGAAATGCGCCGTATGTTCTTCGCAATTGCCTTGCTCGCCGTCGCCTCAGCAGGGATCTCGGCCTCGTTCGCCGCAGTTCATCACGCCAAGACGCTGACATTTGCCGAGCGCTTTGCCCCGGCACTCGACCTGATGGCGAAGCAATAGCGGCCCGGCGGTTTGCGGCACACCGCGAAGCGGCGCGATCACTTCGGATCTTGCGGGCCGGTTGAAGAGAGTAGCCGTTCGAATTCCGCGGCAGCTTCGCCGTCGCGCGCCTTTTGCAGCAGCGCGTGGCGCTCGGCACCGGCCGGAAGCTTGCTCGCGGCGGCGCGGGCGTCCCGCGTGAATTTGTCCAGGCGCTCCTGGAGCGAGCGGGCCGGTCGCGTTCGGTTGCGTTTCTTGGTCATGAATTGCCTTTCCGTTGCAAAAACAACCATGGCCGCGCGAGCGCTGTCCTTAACTTTTGTTGAAGCTGCCGACCGACCGCGGGCGCCCGGTCGAGTTGCATCGGGCGTGGTACGGTGCTCGATGAGCGCAAACTTTAGGAACTGGCGGGTTTCGACGGCAGTTGCCCTCAGCAGTCGCCAACGCCCCGAGGGAGCCCGATGCCGCGCTTCCATTTCGACATCCACGAGAACGGCCGGGTATTTCCCGACGAGGACGGGCAGGATCTTGCGAGCGAGAACGACGCTCGCAAGGAGGCGCTCATGACCGGCGCTTCCGTCGCCCGTGACGCCTTCGTCTCGGGCAGCGCCCGGCACGTCGTCGTCGACGTTCGCGAGGAGGGCGCGCCGTTCCTGAAGGTGTCGATCACGCTCGAGGTCGACGAATCTTAGGCGTGCGGTGTCGGCAGGGGCGTGGCCGCTTCGCACCTGCGGCAGGGCGGCGCACGCGATCTTGACGTATCGCAAGGAGGCGCCGCCTCCAGCCGGTAAGGTCTGCTTGCATGACTGCCGAACCAGCGTTGCGCTCCCGCGGAGGCAAGTGGACTCCGGATCATGCCGACCTGGAGACGCCGCCATGAGCCTGATCCTTCGCATTCTGTTCGTTCTCGCCGGAGCCATCACCGCGCTGTTCGTCGCGCGGGACGCGCTCAACTTCACCATCATCCAGACTTTCGTCGCCATTCTGCTCGTGACCGTCGTTCTGCTCGCCGGGAGTCTCTGGAGCCTGCGGCGGAAGACGTGAGCGGCAAGACGAAGGCGCGACCGGCCGGACTGAGCGAGGCCGAGGCGACGGCGCGGCTGAAACAGGACGGCGCCAACGAGTTGCCGCGGCCCGAGCGGCGCAGCCCCTTGCGCATCGTCGTGGAGGTGCTGCGCGAGCCGATGCTCCTGCTGCTGCTTGGCGGCGGGCTGATCTACCTCGTGCTCGGCGATCTCAAGGAAGCGCTGATCCTGCTGGCCTTCGGTGCGATGTCCATCGTGATCACGGTGGTGCAGGAGACCCGGACCGAGCGCGTGCTGGACGCCCTGCGCGACCTGACAAGCCCGCGGGCACTCGTGGTGCGGGACGGCACGCGCCGGCGAATCCCCGGCCGTGAGGTCGTGCGCGGCGATCTCCTCGTCCTCGGCGAAGGCGATCGGGTTCCCGCCGATGCCGCGCTCGTGGAGGCACGCGATCTGCAGATCGACGAGTCCCTGCTGACGGGCGAGTCCGTGCCGGTTCACAAGCAGGCCGCGGACCGGATCGCAACAACCGATCACCGGCCCGGCGGCGAGGATCAGCCCTTCGTGTATTCCGGCTCGCTCGTCGTGCGTGGTGAGGGGCTGGCGCTCGTCGAGGCGACCGGCCCGCGCAGCGAGATCGGAAAGATCGGACTGTCGCTGCGCGGCTTGCAGGCCGAGCCGCCCCGGCTGCAGCAACAGACCGCAAGGCTGGTGCGGCTCTGCTTCCTTGGCGGCGCAATGGTCAGCCTCGCCGCCGTCGTGCTCTACGGCGTCTTGCGCGGGGACTGGCTGCAGGCGTTGCTTGCAGGCATCGCCATCGGCATGTCGATGCTGCCGGAGGAATTCGGCGTCGTGCTCACGGTCTTCATGGCGATGGGAGCGTGGCGGATCTCGCAAGCCCGCGTGCTGACGCGACGCGCCGCCGCCATCGAGGTCCTGGGGTCTGCGACCGTCCTGTGCACCGACAAGACCGGAACACTGACGCAGAACCGCATGTCCGTCGCAGAATTGCGGCTGCCCGATGGGGCGCGGATGCGCCCCGCGGCCGGAGAAGATCGCGCCAGGCCGGAATTTGTCGAGCTGGCACGCTGCGGCGCCCTGGCGAGCTCGCCGGAACCGTTCGATCCGATGGAGAAGGCGCTGCACCTGTTCGCGCATGAGGCCTTGCAGGACGGCGATGCCATGGATGGTGAGCGGACGCTGCTGCGCACCTACGGTCTGCGCCCAGAGCTGCTGGCCATGACCCAGGTCTGGTGGATAGCCGGCCGGGCGGATCTCGTCGCGTGCGCCAAAGGTGCGCCCGAGGCGGTCGCGCGCCTGTGCAGGCTGAACGATGCCGACCAGGAGCAGGTCAGGGATGCCGCCAGCGCGATGGCGAAGGACGGGCTTCGGGTGTTGGGTGTCGCCGTTGCCGTCTGCGATGACAGCTCACTCCCGCAGTCACAGCAGGCGTTCGCGTTTCGATTTGTCGGCCTGGTCGGGCTTGCCGATCCGCTGCGACCCCATGTCCCGGAGGCGGTTCGCGAATGCCGTGCGGCCGGGATTCGCGTCGTCATGATCACGGGCGATTATCCGGCAACGGCCGTTGCCATTGCGAACCAGGCCGGCCTCGACGTCCAGGACGTCATGACCGGCGATCAGGTCGGACTGGCCGATAATCCGGAGCTTGCACGGCGCGTCAGGCATGTGAGCGTGTTCGCGCGGGTCCTTCCGGAACAGAAGCTGCGCATCGTCCAGGCGATGAAGGCCAATGGCGAGATCGTGGCGATGACCGGCGACGGCGTCAATGACGCGCCATCGCTCAAGGCCGCCCACATCGGCATCGCGATGGGTGGGCGCGGCACCGACGTCGCGCGAGAGGCATCGTCGATCGTGCTGCTCGACGACGATTTCGGCTCGATCGTCTCGGCCATTCGCCTCGGACGCCGCATCTATGACAATCTGCGCAAGGCGATGGCCTTCATCTTCGCCGTACATGTCCCGATCGCCGGACTTGCGCTGCTGCCGCTGGTGTTCGGGCTGCCGCTGATCTTCAGTCCGGTGCACATTGCGTTTCTGGAGCTGATCATCGACCCCGTGTGCTCGCTGGTGTTCGAGGCCGAGCGTGACGAGCGCGATGCGATGACGCGTCCGCCAAGGCGGGCCGATGCCGAGCTGTTCTCGTGGGCCCTGGTCGGCTGGAGTGTTCTGCAGGGCGCGCTCGCCTTCGCCCTGACGGCCGCCATATTCGTCGGCGCGCTTCGCTCCGGCCTTGCCGCCGACGAGGCGAGGTCACTCGCCTTCGTGACCCTCGTGGTCTGCTTCGTCGCGCTGGTCCTCGTCAACCGGTCCTTCAGCGCCTCGTTCGTGTCGGCCTTCTTCCGGCCCAATCCCGCGCTGGCCTGGATCTTCGCAGGCGTCGCCGCCATTCTCGCCGCCGCGCTGCTCTGGCCGCCGGCCTCCAGCCTGTTCCGCTTCGGTCCGCTGCATGCCGATGATCTCATGATCACGCTCGGCGCGGGACTCTTGCTGCTGACGCTGCTCGAAGCGCTGAAGCCGTTGTGGACGCGGCGGCTGCGATTCTAGTTCACACCCGGAGGGCCCGGCTTCGGCGGCGCATCGGTTTCATGCGTCTCGTGCCTGCCACCGAGCATTCGGTGCAGCCAGTGCTCGGTGCGGTTGCCGACGGTGAGGATCAGGAAGGCCAGCGTCAGCGCCGTGCCGACGATCGGCCACTCGCCGACGCCGCAGGCGATGCCGAGGCAGGCGGCGAGGAAGGTGCAGGCGGCACTGGTCAGGCCGCGGACGCGAAACCTCTCGCTTTCGTGGACGATGACGCCGGCACCGAGGAAGCCGATGCCGGTGAGGATGCCCTGGATGACGCGGCTCGCCGCATCGGTGATCTTGCCGGCCTCGGCGAACTGCACGGCCAGCAACACGACGGTCGCGGTCGACAGCCCGACGATGCCGAGCGTCTTCAGCCCGATCGGCTTGCCGTGCAGGTCACGATTGAGGCCGATGGCGCAGCCGGCGAGCGTGGCGACGCCGAGGCGCAAAAGGATCTCGGGCCAGTCCAGCACGGTCAATGCCCTTCTGTCATTTCTTCGGCAGGCGTCCCATCAGATAGAACTCCTCGTTCGGCCGCATGCCCGTGAAGTTCGCCAGCCGGTTGGACAGCGCGAAGAAGGAGGAGATCGCGGCGATGTCCCAGATGTCGTCGTCGCTAAAGCCATGCGGGGCGAGCGCGGCGAAATCCTCCTCCGAGACGCGCTGCGCATCGGCGGAGACCTTCATCGCGAAATCGAGCATCGCCTTCTGGCGCGGCGTGATGTCGGCCTTGCGGTAGTTCACCGCGACCTGGTCGGCGATCAGCGGATTCTTGGCGCGGATGCGCAGGATCGCGCCATGCGCGATCACGCAATACTGGCACTGGTTGGCGGCGGACGTCGCCACCACGATCATCTCGCGCTCGGCTTTGGTCAGGCCGCCGTCCTTCTCCATCAACGCGTCGTGATAGGCGAAGAAGGCGCGGAACTCGTCGGGGCGGTAGGCCAAAGTGAGGAACACGTTCGGCACGAAGCCGCTCTTTTCCTGCACGGCGAGGAGGCGGGTGCGGATGTCCTCGGGGAGCGTGTCGAGAGCGGGAGCGGGGAAGCGTTGCGCGGCGGTTTTTGTCATGTGCATGGTTTCCGGCTTTCAGGCCGGCGACCATAGTCGATGCGGGCGGCGGGCTCAATCTGGCCGGCCGCGTTCGTCGCGACGAAAGTGCGAGTTACGGACGACGCTCCATCCGCCGTCATTGCGAGCGCAGCGAAGCAATCCAGACTCCCTCCGCGGAAAGACTCTGGATTGCTTCGCTGCGCTCGCAATGACGGTGTGGATAAAGCGTGGCCTTACCGCAGCGGCTTCTTCAGCAGCGAGAAGCGATCGGGATCGAGTCCCATCGAGGGCTGCAGCATCGGGGCTTCGAGGCTGGACATCGTCTTCGTGGGCGGAGCCGAGAACACCGGATCGTTCGGCACGTCGCGCTGCGAGGTGGCGCCGCGCCAGCGCTCCAGCACCGCGCCGACGAAATGCATGTCGTGGCCGGAGGTGAGGGAGGGAACGCTGCTGATGGTGGCTTCGCCGCGCGGCAATTGGTGCGGCGGCACCTCCTTGAAGCGCAGACGGGTCGGCAGCGCGACGCCTTCGCCGAACGCCAGCACCTCGCGGGTGCCGAGCGAGGGCACGAAGGACAGGAGGTTCGCGGCCGCATCCGACACCGCGGCGCGCAGCAGCGCCTGGTCGCGGTCGTTGGCAAGACGCATCGTGAACAGCGTGTTGCACTGGGAGATAATGGTGGCGTCGAGCTCCGCGGGGCGCTGCGTGATGAGGCCGAGATAGACGCCGTATTTGCGGCCTTCCTTGGCGATGCGCGACACCGCCTTGCGGGTCGGGCCGAAGCCGACGTTGCGGTCGGCGGAGGCGTAACGGTGCGCTTCCTCGCAGACGAACAGCATCGGGGAGACGCCGTCGCTCCACAGGCCGAAATCGAACGCCATGCGGCAAAGAACAGACACGACGGAGTCGATGACCTCGGCCGGGAAGCCGGCGAGCTGCATCACCGTCATCGGCTTGCCGTTGGCGGGCAGGCGGAACAGATGGCTGATCACCTCGGCCATGGTGTCGCCGCCGACATTGGCGTTGTCGAACATGAAGGCGTAGCGCGGATCGTTGCGCACGGCGTCGATGCGCGAGATCAGCTTGTGGTAGATGATGCGCGAGGAGCGGTTTTCCAGCTTGCCCATGCGCTCGTCGATCAGCGAGATCAGGTCGACCAGGCGGTACGGCACCGGCGTGTCGACGGTGAAGCCGATCTGCTTGGGATCGATGCGCTTCAGGCCGAGGCGATCGGAGTTTTGATACTGAGTGTAGATGCCTTTGGCGAGCGGGATCACTTCCGCAAGGACGTCGAGCTCCTCGGGCACGCCGGCGCGGCCGCCGAACAGCACGTCGACGATTTCCTCGAAATTGAACAGCCAGAACGGCAGCTTCAGGTTCCGCGGGTTCAGCACCAGCGCGCGGTCGCCGAAGCAGCGGCCATATTCGTTGTGGACGTCGAGCAGGAAGATGCGCAGGTTCGGCCGCGCCTTCAGGATCTCGTTGAGCAGCAGCGAGACGCCGGTCGATTTGCCGACGCCGGTCGAGCCCAGCACGGCAAAATGCTTGGACAGCATTTCCTCGACGTCGACATAGGCGACGACGGAGCGGTCCTGCTGCAGGAAGCCGACATTGATCTGGTCCGATCCGGTCGGCGCGTAGATCGTGCGCAGCTCCTGGCTGGTGATCAGGTCGACCGCATCGCCGATGGTCGGATAATTGGTGACGCCGCGCTGGAATTTGGCCTTGTCGGCGGCGTTGAGGATTTCGCCGAGCAGGTCGACCGAGGCGATGGCGATGTAATTGTCCGTGCTCGACAGGTTCTCGCAGGAGACCTCGGTGATCATCGCGACGATGACCGAGCTGGCGCAGCGAATGCTGACGAAGCGGCCGACGGTGGCCCGGACCTCCGAGATCGGCATTTGGCTGGCCGCCAGAAGCCCGACCCGGGCGAGCGACCCACGTACCGAAATCACGCGTCCAAAGGATGTCACGATGAATGAACCCGGCAAGAGCGAGGAATTTGTTCCAGACTATGCGCGGGCGTCGCTGGACAAACGGTTAAACGCCGGGCGCGCCCGCTCCGTCAAATCCGCGGTAATTCGGTCGGAAGCTTTGTTGCAAATGCATCTTTATGGACGAAATCGCCGAGAAAACGCTGCATTTCCCGGCGGCCGGAGGCGAGGCGACCTTAAGGAAGATTTTACCATTCGGGCAGGCCGCCTTCGTTCGCGCGACGCCTGCCGGACGCACGGGGCCCCGTTTACGGCGGGGGGATGGTGGTTGATTTGTTGACGGGACCTAATCATTTGTACATTAGTACAAATGAAAACGTTCGGCGCCGTGCAGAGACGCCTGTCGTTATGTCCCGCGTCTCAATCGCGCCGTCGGTCAGGCGGAACGCAGCCACGCCTTACTGGACAAGCCCTGGAGGAAATCATGCAGCCCGAACCGATTCTCGATCTCGCCCATCTCGGCCACATGGAATTGCTGACGCCGAAGCCCGACGAGAGCCTGAAATTCTTCGTCGACGTGATGGGCATGACCGTCAGCGGGCAGAAGGGTGAGTCCGTCTATCTGCGCGGCTGGGACGATTACGAGCGCTATTCGCTCAAGCTCACGGCGTCAAAGACGTCAGGCATGGAGCACATGGCGCTGCGCGCGCGCAGCCAGCAGGCGCTGGAGCGCCGTGTTGCGGCGCTGAAAGGATCCGGCTTCGACATCGGTTGGATCGACGGCGACATGGGGCAGGGGCCGACGTTCCGCTGCCGCGACCCCGACGGCCACATCGTCGAGCTCTATTACGAGACCGAATGGTATCAGGCGCCGCCGGAGCTGAAGCCCGCGCTGAAGAACCAGGCGCAGCGCTTTCCCGCGCGCGGCGTCAATGTCCGCCGCCTCGATCACCTCAACTGCCTCGCCGTCGACATCAAGGCGAACCGCGAGTTCTTCGAAAACTATCTCGGCTGCCGCCTCACCGAGCAGATCGTGCTCAACGATGGCCGCGAGGCGGCGATGTGGCTGACCATGTCGAACAAGAGCTACGACTTCGCCTATTCGCTCGACCATTCCGGCACACCCGGCCGCTTCCACCACGTCACCTATGCGCTCGACAGCCGCGAGGAGATTCTTCGCGCTGCGGATATTTTCCTTGAGAACGGCATCCACATCGAGACCGGCCCGCACAAGCACGCGATCCAGCAGACCTTCTTCCTCTATGTCTACGAGCCCGGCGGCAACCGCGTGGAGGTCGCCAATGCCGGCGCGCGCCTGATCCTCGCGCCCGACTGGAAGCCGATCGTGTGGACGGAAGAGGAGCGCAAGAAGGGCCAGGCCTGGGGATTGAAGACGATCGAGTCCTTCCACACCCACGGAACGCCGCCGGTGGAGGTGAAGAAGCACGCCTGATTGCGCGCTTCTCTTAATGCGCAGACGCCCGCACCCTCGCGATCGTCTCGCGCACGCCGGTCCAGGCCGGCTTGTCCGGCGCGAACTGCCGGCGCAGGAAGGTGACGAGCTCCTCGAGCTGTGCGTCGCTCATGCTGTTCCTGAACGCCGGCATGTAGCCGAGATCGCTCGAGACCGGTTCAGTGATGCCGTGCAGGATCACCTGCACGAGATTGTCCGATGTCGTGCTGTGCAGATTGCTGTTGAGCGCGAGCGAGGGACGGCTGCCGAACAGCGGCAGGCCGCCGACCTCGTGGCACACGGCGCAGGCGCCTTGATAGAGGCGCGCGCCGGAGGAGGAGGCGACGGTGACCTGCGTCGCGCTTTCCAGCCGTGCTGCAAGCGCGTCCGGCGTCTCGGTCGCGGTGTCGTTGAACGAGTTGAGATAGACCGCCATCGCACGGATGTCCTCGTCGGGCAGGGCCTTGAGGTCCCTCACGATCGGCGCCATCGGGCCGGCGGCGACGCCGTGATAGCGTGAATGGCCGGTGCGCAAATAAGCGTAGAGCTCGTCCTCGCTCCACGGGATCGGCGCGTGCGAGAGCGAGGTCAGCGGCGGCGCTTCCCAGCCCTCGGCAAAGCCGCCGGCAAGATAGGCCTTGCGCTGCTCGGCGCCGAGCGCGTTGCGCGGTGAATGGCAGCCGCTGCAATGGCCGAGACCTTCGACGAGATAGGCGCCGCGATTCCATTGCTCGGACTTGGCGGGATCGGGCTTGAACTCCTGCGTCTGATGGAACAGCGCATTCCAGCCTGCAAGCAGCGGACGGAGATTGAACGGGAAGGCGAGCGTGTTGGCGGGCGCTGTCGCGCGCACCGCGGGCTGGGCCATCAGATAGGCGTAGAGCGCCTGCATATCGGCGTCGCTGGTCTTCGCAAAATGCGTGTAGGGGAAGGCGGGGTAGAGCTGGCGGCCGTCGCGATGCAGGCCGTCGCGCATCGCGCGCTCGAAGGCGGGATAGGACCAGGCGCCGATGCCGGTCTCGACATCGGGCGTGATGTTGGTTGAATAAATCGTGCCGAAAGGCGTCTCCAGCGCGCGGCCGCCGGCGTTTGGCGCGCCGCTGAGGCTGGTGTGGCACTCCGCGCAATTGCCGAGCGCTGCGAGCTCTTGGCCGCGCGCGATCGTCGCGGTGGTATAGACCGATGCATCGGGCCGCGCGATCGGCGCAATGGCGCGCCCGGGCAGAAGCGCGGCGCCGATTCCGATCGCGGCGGTGCAGACGGCCGCAATCGTCGCGAAGATCCCGGCGCGCTTGGCGAATGGACTTTCCCAGATGCGGAACGGTCGCGGGGCTGCGGGCGCGGGCAGCGATTGCGGCACGGGCGATGCCTCCCCGTACAGCCCCTTCAGAATGCGCTCCGGCGTGAATGGCGGCTCGCGAAAGCGCACGCCGGTGGCATCGAAAATCGCGTTCGCAATCGCCGCCGCGCTCGCCACCGAGGCGGACTCGCCGACGCCGAGCGGCGGCTGGTCCTGCCGCGGCAGCAGGAGCACGTCGATCTTGGGCACGTCGGGGAAGGGGATGATCGGATAGGCGCCCCATTCGCGCGCCGCCACCGCGCCGCGCTCGAACGAGACCTCCTCCATCAGCGCACGGCTGGCGGACTGGATGACGTTGCCGTGGATCTGGTGGCGGACGCCGTCCGGATTGATCATCAGGCCGGAATCCTGCCCGGCGACGACGCGCGTGACGCTGACGTCGCCGGTGGCCTTGTTCACCGCGACGTCTGTGACCCAGGCCGACCACGCCGCGCCATAGCCGGGAAACTTGCTGTGGACGTAGAGCGCGTAGGCAAAACCGCGCCCGTGCACGACCTCGCCATCCTTCTCCTCGCGAACCGGCCGCGGCGTCCAGCCGGCGCGCTCGGCCACCGCATTGACCAGTTCGACGGCGCGCTGGTCCCTCAGATAGCGCAGGCGATATTCAATCGGATCGACGCCGGCCTCGGCCGCGGCCTCGTCGATATAGGATTCATGCGCAAAGGTGTTCGGCAGCGCCGAGACGCCCCGAAACCAGGAGGCGCGCACGATCGGCGCCATGTCGTGGGCGACGACGCGCATGTGGTCGTAGTCGTAAGGCGGGATCGCGGTGCGGTCGCCCATCTGGAGCACGGCGGGATCGGGCGAGATGCGACCGGTGAGCAGGAGCGCGAGCGTCGGGGCGGCGTTCGAGGGATAGCGCGTGGCGAGGTCGTAGGCGGCGATGCCGCCGTCGGCGTCGAGGCCGCCATTGACGTCGATGAGTTGCGCGGTGCCCTTGGGCTCCCAGGCATGCTCCTGCTCGCGCGTCAATTGCACGCGGACGGGGCGGCCGACCGCGCGCGACAGCAGCAGCGCGTCGGCGGTGACGTCATCGGCGCAATTGCGGCCGTAGCAGCCGGCAGCCTCCAGCCTGACGACCTCGATCTCGCTCTCGGGACGCTCGATCAGCAGCGCGAGATCGCTGCGCAGGACATGCGGGTTCTGCGTGCCGGACCAGACGCGGATATTGCCGTCCTGAAAATCGGCGACCGCGCAGGACGGGCCGATCGAGGCGTGCATCTGATACGGCCAGACGTAAGTGCGCTGCATCGGCTTGGCCGCGCCGGCAATGGCAGCATCGACGTTGCCCTTGTCGATCAGCGTGCGCGGCGTCGAGGGATTGGCGCGCAGCGCGGTCTCGACATCGGCGAGATCGGTGAGGGAGGGCGTCGGCTTCCAGCTCAGCTTGAGCTGCTCGGCGGCGCGAATCGCATTCTCTTCGCGCTCGGCAACGACACCGACGAAATCGCCGATGTGGACGACGGCGACGATGCCGGGAATGTGGCGCACCGAGGCTTGGTCGACCGCAAGCAGGCTGGTGCCGACGAACGGCCCGGCATCGACGCCGGCATAGGGCGGGCGCACCACGCGGCCGTGCAGCATGCCCGGTACGCGGATGTCGTGGACGAAGGTCAATTCGCCCGTGGCCTTGGCCGGCACGTCGACACGCGGGACGGAGTGGCCGACGATGGCGTAATCGCCGACAGGCTTCACAGCGACGTCGTCTTCGAGCTCGAGCCGGATCTCTTCGCCGGCGATCAGTTCGCCATAGCTGACGCTGCGGTTGTCATGTCCGCGCACGAGGCCGTCCTCGATCTTGAGGTCGGCGGGCGGCAGCTCCAGCCGTTCGGCCGCGCGTGCGATCAAGAAGTGCCGCGCCTGCGCTGCGGCCTTGCGCAGGGGGACGGCGGTGATCTGGATGGTCTCGCTGGCGATCGTCGCGCCCTGGTTTGGCACCACGGCCGTGTCGCCGAGCACGACGACGACGCGCGCAAAGGAGACGTCGAGCTCTTCGGCCACGATCTGGCCCAGCGCAGTGCGGATGCCGGTGCCGAGATCGACATGGCCGTTATAGGCCGTGACCGAACCGTCCGCGGTGATGCGGACGAAGGTCTCGGATGTAACCTCGTCCACGCTGCGGGCGACGACGAGCGAACCCGATGGGCGCCCAGCTCCGTTCGAAACAGGGGAGGCCATCAATCTGCGGCCTCGGTGAGCTGACCTGATGCGCGCATCACGGCGCGCAGGATTTCGACATGCGTGCCGCAGCGGCAGAGATTGTAGCGCAGCGCAGCCAGCGCCTCCTGCTCGGTCGGACGGGGGTTCTGCGCGAGCAGCGCCTTGGTGGTCATGATCATGCCGTTGAGGCAGTAGCCGCATTGCGCGGCCTGCTCGTCGATGAAGGCCTGCTGCACGACATCAGGCTTGTCGCGCGTGCCGAGGCCTTCGAGCGTCACGATGTCGCGGCCGGCGCAGCCGCCGATCGGAATCACGCAGGAACGCGCCGCGGCGCCGTCGATCAGGACAGTACAGGTGCCGCATTCGCCGAGGCCGCAACCATATTTCGGGCCGTTGAGCGCGAGATCGTTGCGCAGCACATAGAGCAGCGGCGTCTGGCGCTCTGCAGCGACCTCGTGGATCCTGCCGTTCACGGTGAGGCGGATCGGTGTCTGCGTCATCCCTGTTCCCAAGTCCAAGACCATGCAGTCGCAAAAATTCTACGTCGCGACGATACCGTTTGTACACAAACGTGCAAGCCGTGCATGCCGCACTGCAGCGCGAGTGCCTTCTTTGTGGACAGAACCGATAGGCAAATGAGGTTTTATGCGGCAGCTATATCTTTTGCGCTGCACCGCCGCTTGACAGGCCTAGGGGACCACGCGCAACATCGTTCGTATACGAATGATAACGACGTCTCCGCTGGCCTGACATGGTGATGGAAACAACGAGCGCTGCCACCGACAAGATCCGCTGCGATGCCTGTCCGGTAATGTGCTACATCAAGCCGGGCGCGGCGGGCGCCTGCGACCGCTATGCCAACCACGATGGCAAGCTCGTCCGCGTCGATCCGCACGTGATCCTGGAGCGCACCGTCTCGCATGGCGGAAAGCTCGTTCCGTTCAGCCGCACGGAAGACTGGGACGGCAAGATCGTCCACGAACCCTCGACCTTCGTCACCGCGATCGGCGCTGGCACGACCTATCCCGACTACAAGCCGGCGCCGTTCATCGTCTCCGCGGAGGTCGACGGCGTCGACATGGTGACCGTGGTCACCGAGGGCATCTTCTCCTATTGCGGCATCAAGGTGAAGATCGACACCGACCGCTATCTCGGCCCGGAGACTGCGACCGTGCGCGCGCAGGGCGAGGCGGTCGGTCACGTCACCACCAGCGAATACGGCTCGCAGATGCTGTCGCTCGGCGGCGTGCATCACCTGACCGGCGGCTCCAAGAAGGAGGGCCGAGTCACCTGCGACACGCTGATGGACCTCGCCAATTGCAAGGCGGTCGAGCTCACCATCGACGGCGGCGCCACGGTGGTGGTGCAGGCCGGCCAGCCGCCGATCGTCAACGGTGTGAAGGAAGAGCGCATGCGCGTCGGCTGCGGCTCGGCGACGATCGGCATGTTCGCCAAGCAATGGCACGGCAAGGTCGACGAGGTCGTCGTGGTCGATGACCACATCACCGGTGTGCTCTCGGAGCACCAGGCCGGCAAGCTGCTCGACATCGCCGACACCGGCATCAAGATGAAGGGGCGCCGCTCGACGCCCGGCCGCTACTTCCAGGTGGCCGATCCCGGCACGGGCTGGGGCGGCACCAACATTTCCGATCCGCTTGCGATCCTCGGGCCCTTCGACAAGAAGGAGGCCAAGGCCGGGCTGACCATGTTGATGGTCTCCACAACCGGCGAGCATTCGTCCTATTACGTGCTCGACGAGGCCTTGAATCCGGTTGAGACCGAGATGCCGGCCGATCTGAAATTCTCGGTCGAGCGCATCCAGGAGAATTGCGAACCGGCATTGTGCACGGTGTTGTTCATGGCCGGTGCCGGCGGCTCGCTGCGCGCCGGTGTCACCGACAATCCGGTGCGGCTGACGCGCTCGGTGAAGGACGCGCTGACGCGCGTCACCAGCGGCGGCGCGCCTGTTTACGTCTGGCCGGGCGGCGGCATCACCTACATGGTCGATGTGACGCAGATGCCGGCGGGCGCATTCGGCTACGTGCCGACGCCGGCGCTGGTCGCGCCGATCGAGTTCACGATGAAGCTGTCGGATTATGCCGCGCTCGGCGGGCACATGGATTACGTGAAGCCGCTCTCGGAAGTGCAGAGCGGCGAGGATGTTCGCCAGCTGCCTTGGCAGAATCCGATTCCGGGGCCTCGGGCATGACACGGCTCCCGCAAATCGCATTGCTGTCTGATGGCCGGCGGCTGCATTTGCAGGATGGACCGATTGATCTGATCGTCGAGGCGAGGGGACGCGCGGACGAGGTGCGCGCGGCCTATGAAGCTGCGGCGCAGCGGTTCACCGGACTGCTCGACGAGCTCTGTGCGGAACTGCCGGCGCTGCGGGCGGCCGCCGAGGAGAAAAGCTTGCTGAAGGGCGTTGTCGCGCGCCGCATGCACGCCGCCGTCGCGCCTTATGCCTCCGGTTGCTTCATCACGCCCATGGCCGCGGTCGCAGGCAGCGTGGCGGAGGAGATTCTGGGCGCGATGCTTGGCGCCGCGACGCTCGATCGGGCCTATGTCAACAATGGCGGCGACATCGCGCTGCATCTCGGCAAGGGCGAGCATTTTGCCGTCGGCCTGATGGACCGGCCGGACCGCGACGGCGTGATGCGGACCATGAGGGTCGATGCGAATGATCCCGTGCGCGGGATCGCGACCAGCGGACGCCACGGCCGCAGCTTTTCGCTCGGGATCGCCGACGCGGTGACGGTGCTCGCGGCGACAGCGTCGCAGGCCGATGCGGCCGCGACGGTCATCGCCAATGCCGTCGATCTGCCCGGGCATCCCGCCATCGTCCGCAAGCCTGCGAGCGAGCTTCAGCCCGACAGCGATCTCGGCGAGCGTCTCGTGACCCGCGATGTCGGCGAATTGTCTCACAACGAGATCGCAGCCGCGCTGGAATCTGGCGCGGAATGTGCACGGCAATTGTTCGATCGCGGATTGATCGAGGATGCCGTGCTGCGGCTTTGTGGTGATATGCTTGTCATCGGAACCAAGGATATAGAAGAGCAACGAACGCGCCCGCTTGTGCTGGAGAACGCGGTCGATGCCTGAACGGGGAAGCGAAACATGAGCGCGATCATCCGCAAGATCGTCACCGTCGTCGAAGAGACGCAGATGGAGATGGGCCGCCAGGTCTCGCCGCCGACCCGGCGTGCCGCCGCGATCGCCGTGATCGAAAATCCCTTTGCCGGAAAATATGTCGAGGATCTCTCGCCGCTGATCGCGATCGGCGAGGAGCTCGGCGAGCTCCTGTCGAAGCGCGCGGTGGCGGCGCTTGGCATCGAAGGCGCGAAGGCTCAAAGCTATGGCAAGGCCGCAGCGGTCGGCGAGAACGGCGAGCTCGAGCATGCCGCCGCCATCCTTCACCCCAAGATGGGCGCGCCGGTGCGTAAGGTTCTGGGCAAGGGCGCGGCGCTGATCCCGTCGTCGAAGAAGCGCAGCGGGCCGGGCACGACCCTCGATATTCCGCTCGGGCACAAGGACGCCGCCTTCGTGCGCAGCCATTTCGACGGCATGGAGGTGCAGATCAACGACGCGCCGCGCGCCAACGAGATCATGGTCGCGGTCGCCGTCACCGACAGCGGCCGTCCGCTGCCACGCGTCGGCGGACTGACGGTTGCGGAAGTCAAGGGCGAAGACGGTCTGAGATAGGTTTGAACCGGGGAGGCGGGCACAGCTTCCCCGACAAGATCACGCTGAAGACGTAGAGAGTTCAAAACTGGAGGTTGGGATGCGAGCAAGAAATTACTTCGTCGGCGCGGCCTTCGCGCTACTGGCCGGCGGCATGGCCCATTCGGCCGTGGCACAGGACATCAAGATCGGCGAGATCAACAGCTATTCGCTGTTGCCGGCGTTCACCGAGCCCTATCGCAAGGGCTGGCAGCTCGCGGTCGAGGAGATCAACGCGGCCGGCGGCATCAACGGCAAGAAGCTGGTCGTCATCTCCAAGGACGACGGCGGCAAGCCGGCCGATGCGCAGACCGCGGCCAACGAGCTCGTCTCCAGCGAAGGCGTTGCAATGCTGACCGGCACGTTCCTGTCGAACATCGGCCTCGCGGTCAGCGACTTCGCCAACCAGAAGAAAGTGTTCTTCCTCGCGGCCGAGCCGCTGACGGATGCCGTCACCTGGTCCAAGGGCAACAAGTACACGTTCCGTCTGCGTCCCTCCAACTACATGCAGGCCGCGATGCTGGTGGAGGCTGCCGCCAAGCTGCCCGCAAAACGCTGGGCGACGATCGCGCCGAACTACGAGTACGGCCAGTCGGCGGTTGCCGTGTTCAAGAAGCTGATGTCGGAGAAGCGCCCGGACATCCAGTGGGTCGACGAGCAGTGGCCGCCGCAGGGCAAGATCGATGCGGGCCCGGTGGTGCAGGCGGTTGCCGCGGCCAATCCGGAGGCGATCCTCAACGTCACCTTCGGCGCCGACCTCGTCAAGCTCGTGCGCGAAGGCAACACCCGCGGCCTGTTCAAGGGGCGCGAGGTGGTGTCGTTTCTGACCGGCGAGCCGGAATATCTCGATCCGCTCAAGGACGAGACGCCCGAGGGCTGGATCGTCACCGGCTATCCCTGGTACTCGATCAAGACGCCCGAGCATGATGCGTTCCTGAAGGCCTACCAGGCCAAGTACAACGACTATCCGCGCCTCGGCTCGATCGTCGGCTATCAGACCATCAAGTCGGCCGCCGCCATTCTCGCGAAGGCCGGCTCGACCGATCCGGAGAAGCTGATTGCCGCGGCTGAAGGTCTGTCGATGGGCTCGCCCTTCGGCGAGATCACCTTCCGCAAGATCGATCACCAGTCGACGCTCGGCGCCTATGTCGGCAAGACCGCGCTGAAGGACGGCAAGGGCGTGATGGTGGATTCGTCCTACAAGAAGGGCGCGGACTATCTGCCCAGCGACGCCGAAGTCGAGAAGCTGCGGCCGAAGGATTGATCGTTTTCTATCTCTCCCTCTCCCCGCTCTTCGCGGGGAGAGGTGACTTCAAACCTAACCCGGACCGAAGATGGCCTTTTACGTCGTACAGTTTTTGACCGGTCTCGCCAGCGCAGCGTCGCTGTTCCTGGTGGCGTCGGGCCTGTCGATCATCTTCGGCGTGACCCGGATCGTGAATTTCGCGCACGGCGCGTTCTACATGATCGGCGCCTACATCGCCTTCACGCTGACGGAGCGCCTGTCGGGCGCGTTCGGCTTCTGGGGGAGCATCGTGCTGGCCGCGCTGGCGGTGGCGCTGATCGGCGTGCTGGTCGAGATGGTGCTGCTGCGCCGCATCTATCATGCGCCCGAATTGTTCCAGCTGCTCGCGACCTTCGGCCTGACCTTGATGGTCGAGGATCTCGTCGTGCTGGTCTGGGGTCCCGACGATCTCGTCGGCCGCCGCGCGCCGGGCTTCAAGGGCGCGATCGATTTCTTCGGCCAGAACATCCCGAGCTACGATCTGTTCCTGATCGTGCTCGGCCCGGTCGTGCTCGGCATTCTCTGGCTCTTGTTCCAGCGCACGCGGTGGGGCGTGCTGGTGCGCGCGGCGACGCAGGACCGCGACATGGTCGCAGCGCTCGGCGTCAATCAGAAATGGCTGTTCACATCAGTGTTCGCGGTCGGCGTCTTCCTCGCCGCCCTCGGCGGCGCGCTCCAGATCCCGCGCGATGCCGTGCATCATGCGATGGACCTGCGCATCATCGTCGAGGTCTTCGTCGTGGTCGTGATCGGCGGCCTCGGCAGCATCGTCGGCGCCTTCGTTGCGGCGGTGCTGGTCTCCGAGCTCAACGCCTTCGGCATCCTGATCTTCCCGAAGATCTCCATCATCCTGGTCTTCCTGGTGATGGCGGTGGTGCTGATCGTGCGACCCTGGGGCCTGTTCGGCAAGCCGGAGGCCGCCGCGCGCAAGACGCCGGGTCTCACCGTCAATCCCTGGCGGCCGCTGACGTCGAACGAGCGGCTGGCCTCGCTGGCAGCGCTCGTCATCGCGGCGACGCTGCCGCTGTTCGCCGGAAATTACGCGCTGACCGTCGGCTCGGAGATCGCGATCTTCGTGATCTTCGCCGTCTCCTTGCACTTCCTGATGTCGGTCGGCGGGCTCGCCTCGTTCGGCCATGCCGCCTATTTCGGCCTCGGCGCCTATGGCATCGCCTTCCTTGCCAAGATGGCGGGGCTGCCGATGATCGTGTGCCTGCTGCTCGGGCCGCTGCTCGGCTGCATGGGCGCCGCCGTATTCGGCTTCTTTGCCGTGCAGCTCTCCGGCGTCTACTTTGCGATGCTGACGCTTGCCTTCGCGCAGATCGTCTGGTCGATTGCGTTCCAGTGGGTGAGCGTCACGGGCGGGGACAACGGCATTCTCGGTGTATGGCCCGAGAAGTGGGCGGCGAGCCCATCGCATTTTTACTGGCTGGCGCTCGGCGTCGCCGCGCTCGTCACGATCGTGCTGCGGGTCATGGTGTTCTCGCCGTTCGGCTATGCGCTCCGGGCGACGCGCGACTCGCTATTGCGCAGCGAGGCGATCGGCATCAATGCCAAGCGCATCCAGTGGACCGCCTTCGTGATCGCGGGCACCACTGCCGGCATTGGCGGCGCCCTGTTCGCGTACCTGAAGGGCAGCGTCTTTCCTGACAATCTCGGCATCTCGCTCTCCGTCGATGCGCTGGTCATGGTGCTGCTCGGCGGCGTCGAGACGGTGTCGGGCGCGGTGATCGGCGCCATCGTCTACAAGGCGCTGAACATCTGGCTGGTGAGCCAGACCGACCTCTCAAAACTCGTGCTCGGCGGCTTCATCGTGCTGATCGTCGTCGTCTTCCCCAAGGGCATCGTCGGCATGCTGGAGATGCTGGCGCAGCGCCGCAGGAAGTCATCGCCGCCGGGATCTCCTCTGCTTGCCAAGCCGATCGAGTCCGCCGAATGAGCGTTGCACCCCCACTTCTCGCGGTCGAAGGCCTGACCAAATCCTATGGCGGCATCCATGCCGTGCGCGGCGTCTCGTTCTCACTGCGCGCAGGCGAAATCCTGGCGCTGATCGGTCCGAACGGTGCGGGCAAGAGCACCTGCTTCGACATGCTCAACGGCCAGAACAAGCCGGATAGCGGCCACGTCCGCCTGCTCGGCGAGGAGACCACCGGCAAGAAGCCGCGCGAGATCTGGCGGATGGGCGTCGGCCGCACCTTCCAGATCACGGCGACCTTCGCCACCATGACGGTGCGCGAGAATGTCCAGGTCGCGCTGATCTCGCACGGGAAGCAGCTGTTCAATCTCTTCGGCTCGGCGCCGAATTTCGACCGCGGCGAGGCCGGGCGGCTGCTCGAGCTGGTCGGCATGGGCGGCTACGCCGATCGTCCCTGCGGCGAGCTCGCCTATGGCGACCTCAAGCGGCTCGAGCTTGCGGTCGCGCTCGCCAATGAGCCAAAGCTTCTCCTGATGGACGAGCCAACCGCCGGCATGGCGCCGCGCGAGCGCGTCGACCTGATGCGGCTGACCGCGCAGATCGCGCGGGAGAAGTCGATCGGCGTGCTCTTCACCGAGCACGACATGGACGTGGTGTTCGAGCATGCAGACCGCATCATCGTGCTCAACCGCGGCACGCTGATCGCCGAGGGCTCGCCGGCCGAGGTGCGCGGCAATCCGCAGGTGCAGGCGGTCTATCTCGGCGAGGGTCTCGTCTACGATTCCCGCCACCGCGAGGGGACCTCGGCATGAAGCTCACGGTGCAAGATCTCAACAGCCATTATGGCCCGGCGCATATCCTGTTCGACATCGGCTTCGAGGTCGGGGAGGGGGAGGTGGTAGCGCTGCTGGGCCGCAACGGCGCCGGCAAGTCGACGACGTTCCGCTCGATCGTGGGCCTTGTCGCGCAGCGCTCCGGCCGCATCATGTTCGAGGGCAAGGACGTCTCGGCGAAGCCGACCCATGAGATCGTGCGCGATGGCCTTGGCTACGTGCCGGAGGAGCGGCGCATCTTCACCGACCTGACGGTGGAGGAAAACCTCGAAGTCGGCCGGCAGCCGAAGCGTCCCAATGCGCCGCACTGGACGCGCGAAAAACTGTTCGCGCTGTTTCCAAATCTCGGCGAGATGAAGAACCGCCCGGGCGGACGCATGAGCGGCGGCGAGCAGCAGATGCTGACCATCGCGCGCACGCTGATGGGCAATCCGTCGCTGGTGCTGCTGGACGAGCCGTCGGAAGGCCTGTCGCCGAAGATCGTGGAGCAGATGGTCGATGCCATCCTGACCATGAAGAAGGAGGGCGTCAGCATCGTCGTCTCCGAGCAGAATTTGCACTTCGCGCGGTTGATCTCCGATCGCGCCTACATCATCGAGCGCGGCCGCATCTGTTTCGGCGGCACCATGGCCGAGCTCGATGCGCGTCCGGACATCCGCGACGCGCATCTGTCGTTGTGAAGGCAAGGGGAAGGGCGGCGAGGGGATGGCGAGAAGCGTCGCGGCGAAGAAGAACATCAAACCGGCAAAACCGCCTTATGTGCTCGACGAGCAGGTCGGCTTCATCCTGCGCCAGGTCTGGCAGCGTCACAGCTCGATCTTCTCCCGCGACATCGGCACCAATCTGACACCGACGCAATGGGCGGCGCTGTCAAAACTCGCCGAGACCGGTCCGTGCTCGCAGAACCAGCTCGGTCGGCTGACGGCGATGGACGTTGCCACCATCAAGGGCGTGATCGACCGCCTGACCGCGCGCGGCCTCACCGAGACCAGCCAGGATCCCGAGGACGGCCGCCGCCTGCTGGTGAGCCTGACCCGCGCCGGCCAGCAGCTTGCGGAGAAGCTCGCGCCCAATGCGCTGGCGATCACCCGCGAGACGCTGGCCCCGCTCGATGCGAAAGAGCGCGAGCTGCTGATGGCGCTTCTCAGTAAGCTGAGGTGAAGGCGGTCTCGTAGGGTGGGCAAAGGCGCGAAGCGCCGTGCCCACCATCTTTGCCCGCTCCAGCAGAGACGATGGTGGGCACGCTTCGCTTTGCCCACCCTACGGCAGCTGAACAAGCCGATGTGAATTCGAGACTTTGCCCGTCACCCTGAGGTGGCCGCTTCTTCAGCGGCGCTCGAAGGGCGACGGCCCGGCTGCATCTCGGCCGTTCATCCTTCGAGGCTCGTGCACAGCGCTATCGCGCCGTGCATTCGCACCTCAGGATGACGGGGTGGACACTTGCGCAGCTTTTACTTCGCCACCACCTCCGGCACCTTGCCGGCCGGCGGGGTGTTGCGGCTGCGCTGGGTGCGCACAATGCCGTCGATGATGGTCATGCCGATGCCGGGGAGGTCGCCGAGCTGGACGCTCTCCAGGATGTTCTTGCCGGGTGAGTGCTGGGCCTTGTCCATGATGACGAAGTCGGCGGAACGGCCGACTTCGATGAGGCCGCAATCGAGCTGGCGCATCCGCGCGGTGTTGCCGGTGGCCAGGCAGAAGGCGATCTCGGCCGGCAGCTCGCCAAGCGAGGACAGCATCGAGACCATGCGCAAAATGCCGAGCGGCTGCACGCCGGAGCCGGCGGGCGCGTCGGTGCCGAGGATGACGCGGTGCAGATCGCCCATCTCGCGCGCAATGCGCAGTGTGAACAGGGCCGAGCGCTCATTGCCGTTGTGCACGATCTCGAGGCCGCGCTTGCAGCCCTCGCAGATACAGCGGATCTGGTCGTCGGGGAGCGCGGTGTGGCCGCCATTGATGTGGCCGACCACGTCGGTGTCGGCCTCCAGCACGACGTCCTTGTCGATCAGGCCGGAGCCGGGGATCGAGGGGCCGCCGGTATGGATGGTGCTCTGGATGCCGTATTTGCGGGCCCAGCCGACCATCTTTCGCGCGGTCGGGCCGTCCTTGACGCCGCCGAGGCCGACCTCGCCGAGCAGCTTGACGCCGGCGGCGGCCAGCTCCTTGAAATCCTCCTCGACCATCTCGCATTCGATCACGGGCGCGCCGGCGTGAACCTTCACGCCGCCGGGCCGCAAATTCCAGAAGGCGCGCTGGGCGAAGATCGCCATGGCCTTCAGCCCGACGACGTCGCGGGGCCGGCCCGGCATGTGCACTTCGCCGGCGGAGATCATGGTGGTGACCCCGCCATGCAGATTGCTGTCGATCCAGCCGATCTGGTTCTGGCGGGGCGTCCAGTCGCCCGCGACGGGATGGACGTGGCTGTCGATCAGGCCGGGCGCCACCGTGGTGCCGTTGGCCTCGACGATGGTGGTCGCGCCTTCGGTATTGAGGTCCTTGAAGCGGCCGATCGCGGTGATCTTGCCGTTCTCGGCGACGATGGTGTCGCCGTCCAGGATCGGCTTTTCCAGCGCGCCGGACAGGATCAGGCCGATATTTCGGATCACCAGCTTCGAGGGTCCGGTGGCCTGGGGGGCGTCATGCGCCATGGAAGGGGCTCCTTATTCCTAACTGCAACGCTTCCGATCTTGGGCAGCCTTGACCGCGGGATCAAGCCGGATTATTCATTAGTATACGAATGATCGTGTACAAACGACGCATAGCTGACCGCCTCGGAACCGCACAGAAGCGAAACGGAAGGGTGAGATGAGCAATTTCAATCAGGAAAGCGTTTTGAGCGTCCACCACTGGACCGACACGCTGTTCTCCTTCAAGACCACCCGCAGCCCGACCTTCCGCTTCCGCAACGGCGAATTCACCATGATCGGGCTCAAGGTCGGCGAGAAGCCGCTGCTGCGGGCCTATAGCGTCGCCAGCGCCAATTACGAGGACACGCTGGAGTTCTTCTCGATCAAGGTGCCGGACGGTCCGCTGACCTCGCGGCTCCAGCATCTGAAGGAAGGTGACGAGATCATCGTCAGCCGCAAGGCCACGGGTACGCTGGTGATCGACAACCTGGAGGAGGGGCGCAACCTCTACCTCATCGGCACGGGCACCGGCCTTGCGCCGTTCCTGAGCGTGATCAAGGACCCCGAGACCTACGAGCGGTTCGAGAAGGTGGTGCTGCTGCACGGCTGCCGGCACGTCAAGGAGCTCGCCTATGGCGAGATGATCACCGAGCATCTGCCGAAGGACGAGCTGCTCGGCGAGTACATCCAGAGCCAGCTGATCTACTACCCGACCGTGACCCGCGATCCTTTCCGCAACCGCGGTCGCATCACCGACCTCATCACGTCAGGCAAGCTGTTCACCGATATCGGCCTGCCGGCGCTGGAAGCCGCCCATGACCGCGTCATGATCTGCGGCAGCCCGGCGCTGGTCGCCGACACCCGCGTGCTGCTTGGCGAGCGCGGCTTCGTCGAGGGCAACCACGGCGAGCCGGCCCAGTTCGTGGTCGAAAAGGCCTTTGCCGAGCGCTAAATTTCTGCGCGAGAAGATCGTATTTTCGCCACCGCCGGGGCGTTGCGGCGTCGATTCGGCGCACGATACTATGTGGGACCGAATCAGCGGAGTTCCCACATGGTTGCGGACAGCGACAGCAACATCGCCTGGCACCGGGTTCAGTTGAAGAAGAATCGCGCCGAGTTGAAGGCGCTGGAGACCGCGCGCTTCACGATGGGTGAGATCGCCTCGTCGAAGCGGAACGGCCAGACGCAGAAATCCATTGCGGAACTCAAGCGCAAGATCGCGCAGTCGGAACGCGTGATCGCCGATCACGACAAGCGCACGCGCCGTCCGCTGGGCACCGACATGCAGAGCCTCAGCAATGGCAGCTGGAGCCATTGGGACTCCTATACCAACCAGCAGCAACGCAAGACTGGCCAGCGTTCGCCGGGGCGGGGGTAGTTCCTCGGAAAGGCGAGGGTTCCTGCCCTTGCGTCGGCGTGGCGCCACACCATCTGGTTGAGACGCCACCAACCATCCCGGTGATTCCATGTCCGGTGATCGCATGTCCGGTGATCTCTTGGCACCGCGCCTCGATTTCACCAGCGAGGCTTTCTTTCGCGATCCGCCCAAGGCCATCGCCGCGTTGCGGGCGCAGGGCCCCGTGGTCGCGACGCGCTTTCCTCTGATCGGCAGCGTCTGGATCACCACCACGCATGACGCCACGGCGCAGGTGTTGAAGGACGGTGCGACTTTCACGCTGCGCAAGGAAGATGGCGACGTCGCGGGCCTGCGCTGGTGGATGCCGAGATATGTGAGGACCATCGCCAACAATATGCTGACGATGGACGAGCCGGATCACACCCGGCTGCGCAGCATCGTGGACGAGGCTTTTCGTCGCCGCGCCATCGTCGCGATGGAGCCCCACATCCGCGGCATCGCCGATGGCCTCGCCAGCGAGCTGTTCGCGAAGGGCAGCCCGGCCGATCTCGTCCAGGACTACGCGCGCATCCTGCCGCTCGCGGTGATCTCCGAGCTTCTGGGCCTGCCGCCGGCCGATCGTCCGAAGTTCATGGCCTGGGCCAATGCAATGTCCTCGCTGACGAGCGTCGCCAGCTTCGTCCGCCTGCTGTTCGCGCTGCGCAAGATGCGGCGTTATCTGGAAGGGCAGTTGCAGATCGCGCGCGAGCAGGGCGGCGAAGGCCTGATCGCGGAACTAGTCCAGGTCGAGCGCGAGGGCGGCCAGATCACAGCGAACGAGATGGTGTCGATGGTGTTCCTGCTGCTCGCGGCCGGCTCGGAGACGACGACGCATCTGATCAGCGGCTCGGTCTTCGAGTTGCTGAAGAATCCCGGCCTGCGTGACTGGTTGGAGCAGGACTGGAGCCGCGCCTCGCTCGCGGTGGAAGAGTTCTTGCGCTTCGTCTCGCCGGTGCAATTCTCAAAACCGCGTTATGTGCGGCGAGACGTCGAGCTGGAGGGCGCGCGCCTGAAGAAAGGCGACCGCGTGATGGTGATGCTCGCCGCGGCGAACATGGACCCGGCCGTGCATGACCAGCCCGAGCGGCTCGACCTCGAACGCAAGCCCAACCGTCACATCTCCTTCGGTACAGGAATTCATTTCTGCCTCGGCCACCAGCTCGCGCGGATCGAGGCGACCTGCGCGCTCCAGGCCCTCTTCACGCGCTGGCCGCGGCTTGGGCTCGCCGTCGAGGCCTCGCAGATTCGCTGGCGCAAGCGGCCGGGCATTCGCATGATTGCGCAATTGCCTGTCATTGCCGATGCTGGTGAGGGGCGCGAGCCGAGCACTGCAAAGGCCGAGCAGTTGCTCGCAAGCTGACGGAACCGCCATCGCCGTTCCCTCATGAAACCGCGAAACAAACCCGGCGGTGCAGGCGTTGGCCAATTGCGCACAACAATGATGGAGCAATCCATGCCCCACGGAGGCAAGACGCATATCGGCTCAGGCGCGCACGGCAAGGGTGCAGGCAACGGCGCGCTGACGGACATCCCCAAGGACAAGATCGGTGACAACATGATCCTGTCGAACCGCGACAAGGCCCAGCATTCCGACATTCGCGGCATGGACAGCAAGTTCATCCAGACCGAGCAATATCAGGATCATTCGGCCAATCGGCTCACCGACGACGAGGAGCCTGAGGATTAGGCGCGCTCAGGAGCCGGTCGACTTCTTCGCGGCCGCGAGCTCGCGCTCCCAGCCGAACACGGAGCGACCGTCGAGATCGGGCGAGGCGGCGCGTTCACCCGCGATGAACGACTCCACCGACGGTCCACGCGCGGTCCGCTCCAGCCGCCGCGCCTGGTCGTCGAGGCGCTTGATCGCCTGCATCTCCTCCTCGCGACCGAGCTTTGCGTTCTGGATTGCACCTTTCAGCACACGAATGGTCTCGTCATAGACCTTGATCGGGACCGGATAGGGATGTCGGTCCTTGCCGCCATGGGCGAGCGAGAAGCGCGCCGGGTCCGTGAAGCGATAGGGCGCGCCGTGCACGACCTCGGCCACCATCGCCAGCGAGCGCACCGTGCGCGCGCCGACGCCGGGCGTCAGCAGCAACTCCGGGAAATCCACCGGGCCGCGCTCGGCCGCCGCAGCCAGCGTGCCATGCAGGCGGCGGGCGAACACGTCCTTGGGCCTGACATCGTGATGATCAGGCATGATCAGATGCGGCAGCATGGCCTGCGCCGGCTCGGGCGTCGTGTTGGTGAGCCGCTCGAATTCCGTCAGGATGCGATCGGGGCCGAGCTCGGAGAGCAGTTCAAGCTGCGCGGTGCGCGAGACGTCGGCGCGGTGATCGGTGAGATTGACGATCTCGCCTTGGGCGGGACCGTCGATTGCGCTGTGGGGCGCATCGACAAAGCTCTTCAGCGTCTCGGAATGCCAGTGATAGCGGCGGGCCTGACGCTTGTCGCCGTTCATACCCTGCTGCACCACCGTCCACTTGCCCTCAGTGGTGACGAAGAAGCCGTGGAGATAGAGATCGAATCCGTCCTGCACCGCGGCGCTGTCGACCTTGGCCACCAGACGGCTGGCGCGCGTCAGCTTTGCGCCATCGAACCCGACGCGATCGCCGAGCTGCAGCAGCTCGTCCGGCGTCTTGCGCGAATGCTGGCCGCGGCCGCCGCAGACATAGATGCCGAGCTCGTCCTGGAGCGGGCCGAGCCCGCGCTTCAGCGCGCCGATCACCGACGTGGTGATTCCCGAGGAGTGCCAATCCATCCCCATCACGGCGCCGAACGACTGGAACCAGAACGGATGCGACAGCCGCTGCAGGAATGCATCGCGCCCGTAATGATGCACGACCGCCTGCGTGACGATTGCGCCGAGCGTTGCCATGCGGCTCGCGAGCCACGGCGGAACCCGTCCGGTGTGGAGAGGAAGATCGGCGCTGCCGGTTCGTCTGGTCATCCGAACCACAAACTAGCGCAGGTCGGCGACAGTTGCACCAGCGGAATGCTGCGTTGCACGAGGCGGGGGAGCGAAGCCGGCCGGGGGGCGTTGAGCGCTGACGCGAATGCAAGACGGGGATATCAATGAATTGGCAGACCCTCATGGCCGACATCGACAAGATGTTCGGGTGGATACCATCATGGTTCATTGGTCTCGGCCTGGTCGCCGGGGCGATGCTGCTTGCCCTGTCGTTTTATCGATTTGCCGTCTGGCTGCTGAATCGCGCCTTCGGAACCCGGCTTCCGCTTCTGAGCGTGTTCATCGAGCGTACGTCCGGCCCAGCCCAGCTGGCGCTGTGCCTTGCCGCCGTCGCACTGGTCCTGCCGCTCGCGCCGCTGGATGATGTTTTCCGCAAGCCGCTGACGAGCCTTTTCGTCGTCGCCTTCATCGCGCTGATCGGCTGGATCTCGATCCGCGTCGTCGACATGAGCGCGGCGCGATACCTGCAGAACTTCCGCGACGTCGCCGAGAATTTCGTCGCGCGCAAGCATGTCACGCAGGTGCGCGTGTTCAAGCGCGTTACCGACACCATCATCGTCATCATCACGGTATCGGCAGCGCTGATGACGTTCGATTCGGTGAGGCAATACGGCGTCAGCCTGTTCGCCTCCGCGGGCGCTGCCGGTATCATCGTCGGTCTTGCCGCCCGTCCGCTGCTCAGCAACCTGATCGCGGGATTGCAGATCGCAATCACCCAGCCGATCCGGATCGAGGATGCCGTGATCATCGAGAACGAGTGGGGCTGGGTCGAGGACATCGCCTCGACCTATGTGGTGATCCGACTCTGGGACTGGCGACGCATGGTGGTGCCGCTGTCCTACTTCATCGAAAAGCCGTTCCAGAACTGGACCCGCGACACCGCCTCCCTGATCGGCGTGATCGCGCTGCATATCGATTATCGCGCCGATGTGCCGCGCATCCGGCGCTGGCTGGAGGAGGCGGTGAAGGAGTCCAAGCTTTGGGACGGCGCCGTCGTCAATCTCCAGGTGATCGACGCGGATTCGCGCACCATCGAGCTGCGCGCGCTGGTCAGCGCCCGGAATGCGCCGCAGTCCTGGGACCTGCGCTGCGAGATGCGAGAGAAGCTGATCGCCTTCATCCGCGACGAGATGCCGGAAGCCCTGCCGCGCGAACGCGCGATCCTGATCCCGCAAGGAGGAGGCGATGACATCGAATTGTTCGAGCGCCCCGCCGCGCCGGAGCGGATTCGGGCGGGCGCCCACAATTGACCGGTGCGGTGCTGCCTTTATTGAGCCTTGGTCGCGCCGCGCAGGCCCGCCTGCTGCTGGATCGTGTCCAGCGCGCCGGATGATCGCTCTTCGGCCACGAAGTGGTTGAGCAGGGGAAGCGCGTCCTCGCGCCCCCGGGGGATCGCGATCGCCATGTGCTCCAGCCCCCAATTGCCGTCGAGGATCTTGGCGCCCGGCATCTGGTCGGACATTTCGAACAGCGTCGGCTTGTTGGTGGCGTAGAGGTCGATCTCGCCGCGTCCGAACATGGCGGTGGCGACCTTGACGCTTTCGGCGGGAATGATGGTTGCCGCCTTGAATTTCGCCGGCAGGACGCGCTCGGAGGTCGAGCCCTTGGTGACGCCGATCTTCACGCCAGGCTTGTCGATATCCTCGATCTTTGCGACCTGTGAATTCGCGGGAACGAGATAGCCGAGCTCGATCGAAAGCACTGGCTGGCTGAAGCTGACCTCGCTCGCGCGCGCCGGTGTGGCGTTGGTCACGGTGAAGTCGACCTGGCCGTCGTGGATCGCGGTGACGATGTCGGCGACGCGCTGAAACCTGACATAGTCGACGCCAACGCCGAGCCGTTTTGCCAGCTCGCCGCCGAGATCGTAGGCGAGGCCGTGCGGCTTGCCGGCCGGATCTGTGACCATCGAGGTCGGACTGCCCGGATAGATGCCGACGCGCAAGGTGCCGCTCGGCGCGAGAAGCTTTGCTTCGCCATCGGCGCGCGCAGGCGCGCCGAGCAGGCTAATGACGGTAACCGCGAGCAGGGCGGTGCGCGCAAGGCGTCCGGAAGAGGTCCTCATGTGAAGAACCCTACTGCGCGCGGATGTTGGCGGCCTTCAGCACCGGCTCCCATTTGGTCGCCTCGGCGTGCATGTAGGCGTCGAAATCCTTGGCGGAGGAGCCGACGGGGGCTGCGCCGATCTTGCCGAGCGTCGACAGCACGCTCGGGTCTTGCAGCGCGCCCTTCAGGTCGGTCTCGAGCTTGGCGACGATCTCCGGCGGCATCTTGGCCGGACCCAGCACGCCCCACCAGACCGAGACGTCGTAGCCGGGTACGCCGGCCTCGGCGATGGTCGGAACATCCGGCAGCGCCTTGGAGCGTTCGGCCGAGGTCACCGCAAGCGCGCGCACCGGGCCGCCCTCGAGCTGGCCGATGGCTTCCGCGAGCGGATTGATGCTGAGCGGGATCTCGCCGGCGATCACGGCCGTCAGCGCCGGTGCGCCGCCCTTGTAGGGGATCGCGACGATCTTGGTGCCGGACATGTATTTCAGCAGCTCGCCGGCGAGATGCGCCGAGGTGCCGTTGCCGGACATGCCGTAGGAGAGCTTGTCCGGCTCCTTCTTGGCCGCGGAGAGGAGATCGCCGAGCGTCTTGTAGGGGCTGTCCTTGGCCACGACGATCGCGAGCGGCGAGGAGGCGACCTCGGTGATCGCCGTAAAGTCCTTGAACGTGTCGTAGGGCACGCTCGGATAGATGAACTGGTTCAGCGGATGACCGCTCGCGACCAGGATCAGCGTGTAGCCGTCGGGCGCAGCCTGCGCCAGGGTCTGTGACGCCACGATGCCGCCGGCGCCGGGACGGTTGTCGATCACTGGCTGCTGACCCCAGGTCTTGGCCAGCGCCTGGCCCAGGGTACGCGCGAGCACGTCGACCGCGCCGCCGGCCGCATAGGGCACCAGGATGTGGACCGGCTTGCTCGGATAATTGTCGGCCTGCGCGGCACTCGCTGCCAGCAGCATGCCTGCACCGACCGCGAGCCGGCCGATCATTGTGTTCAAACCCAGCATTCCCAGCACTCCTTGCGGGCATTCCATCCCTGGCGGCGGTCTCTGAGCCGCTCCGGACGATGCCCATGGTTCTTGTTGACGAGACCTGATCTTTTGTACGATAGTACAAATCACATGGTACGCAAGCCCACCAGCAAGGAAACGGCCCGCAAGCCGAACATGCGCGAGGCGATCCTCGCCGCAGCCGAGGAGCTGTTCGCCACCAACGGCTTCAATGCCGTCTCGGTGCGCGACATCGCGCAGGCCGCCGGGGCCAATCCCGGCAGCGTGACCTATCATTTCAAGACCAAGGACGGCCTGCTGCTGGAGATCTACCGGCGCCATTGCGGGCCGATGAATTTGCGCCGTTCCGAGCTGCTCGCCGCCGCAAAGCGCGTGCGCGATCTGCAGGACCGGTTGGAAGCGATCGTGCGTGCCTATGTGGTGCCGGCCTTCACCTCTGGCAGCGATCTCGCCGGTGGCGGGGCGCGCTTCACGCGGCTGCGCGCGGTGATGTCGGCGGAAGGAAACGAGGTTGCGCGAAAGATCATCGCGCAGACATTCGATGACACCAGCCACGCCTTCATCGACGCGATCCACGAGAGCCTGCCGCACATTCCGCGCACCGACATCGTCTGGCGCAGCCATTTCCTGCTCGGCGCACTCTATTATTCGCTGGTGACGCCGGACCGCGTCTCGCGCCTGTCGCGCGGCGAGGCCGACGGCAGCGATGCCGCGGGCGCCATCGAGCAATTGGTGCAGGCGACCGTTGCCGCGTTCCAGGCGCCGGCGCTTGACCAGGCGGCGCCTGCACGGCGGCGACCGGCCGTCAGCAGCAAGACTTGAAGGAAACAGTCTCGCTCGCGATTCAAGTGATGACGATGATGTACACGCCGACCATTCCGCCGCCCGATCCGAACACGCGCACGCCGAAGTTCAAGCTGCCCAAGCTGTCCTGTGACGCGCATTGCCACATCTTCGGGCCCGGCTCGAAATACCCTTACGCGCCCGATCGCTCCTACACGCCGCCTGACGCGCCGCTGGAGGATTTCAGGGCGCTGCACGCCAAGCTCGGCGTGGAGCGCGCGGTCATCGTCAATGCCAGCGTGCACGGCACCGACAACACGGTGGCGCTCGATGCGATCGCCGAGAGCAATGGCGCCTACCGTGCGGTCGCCAATATCGACGACACCATTACCGAGCGCGAACTGCGCGTGCTGCACGAGGGCGGTTTTCGCGGCTGCCGCTTCAATTTCGTCCGCCATCTCGGCGGCGTGCCCGACAAGCGCGTATTCGACCGCATCGTCGCGATGGTCACGCCGCTCGGCTGGCACATCGATCTGCACTTCGATGCGATCGACCTGCCTGAATATGCCGACATGCTGACCAGGCTGCCGCTGAGCTACACCATCGACCATATGGGCCGGGTGAAGGCGGCGGATGGGCTCGATCAGCTTCCATTCAAGATCCTGATCGAGCTGATGCAGCGCGACGAGAAATGCTGGGTCAAGATCTGCGGCTCCGAGCGGGTGTCCTCAGTCGGTCCGCCGTTTACCGACGCGGTACCCTTCGCGCGAAAGATCGTCGAGACCGCGCCCGACCGCGTCATCTGGGGCACGGACTGGCCGCATCCCAACGTCAAGGTCATGCCGAATGACGGCGACCTCGTCGATCTGATCCCGCTGTTCGCGCCGGAGCCGGAGTTCCAGCAGAAGATCCTGGTCGACAACCCTGCGCGCCTGTTCGGGTTCGATCGATGACGGCGATCGCGATCGACAAGCCGCGCGGCAGCGCCTGGTGGAAGGAGCTCTGGATCCAGGTGCTCATCGCCATGGCGGCCGGGATCGCGCTTGGGATCGCCAGCCCCGAGGCGGGCGCCAAGATGCAGCCCCTTGGCGATGCCTTCATCAAGGCGATTCGGATGCTGATCGCGCCGATCATCTTCTGCACCGTCGTGCACGGCATTGCCCACATGGCCGACATGGCGCGGGTCGGGCGCGTCGCGGTGAAGGCGATCATCTATTTCGAGATCATGACCACGATCGCGCTGATCATCGGTCTCGTCGCGGTGAACCTGCTCAGGCCCGGCGTCGGCATGAACATCGATCCCGCCAGCATCAATGCCAGCGCGTCGAACCTTACGTCAAGCAGACCGGCGCGATCGGCTTCGTGCCGTTCCTGATGAACATCGTGCCGGCGACGTTCGTCGGTGCTTTTGCCGAGGGCAACATCCTCCAGGTGCTGTTCATCTCCGTGCTGTGCGGCTTCGCGCTGGTGCAGCTCGGTGAGCGCGCCGCGCCGCTGGTCCATCTGATCGACATCGCCGCCAAGATGGTGTTCGCGGTGGTCGGCTTCGTGATGTGGGCGGCGCCGATCGGAGCGTTCGGCGCCATCGCCTTCACGGTCGGCAAGTTTGGCGTCGGTTCGTTGGCCTCGCTCGGCAAGCTCCTTGGCGGCTTCTATCTGACCTGCCTGGTCTTCATCGTCATTGCGCTCGGGCCGGTGGCCCGGCTGTGCGGCTTCTCGCTGCTTAAGCTGATCCGCTACATCTGGGAGGAGTTGCTGATCTGCATCGCCACGACCTCGTCGGAGACGGTGCTGCCGCGGATGCTGACCAAGCTGGAGAAGGCCGGCTGCGAGAAGAGTGTGGTCGGGCTGGTGATCCCGACCGGCTATTCCTTCAATCTCGACGGCACCTGCCTCTACCTTGCCGCCGCCTCTGTGTTTCTGGCGCAGGCGACCAACACGCCGTTCGGGCTCGCCGAGCAGATCGAGCTCTTGCTGATCCTGCTCGTGACCTCCAAGGGCGCGGCGGGGATCGCGGGCGCCGCCTTCGTCGTGCTGGCGGCGACGCTGTCGGCGACCGGCACCATCCCGGTGACGAGCGTGGCGCTGGTGCTCGGCATCCACCGCCTGATGTCGCAGGGTCTGACACCGACCAACCTGATCGGGAACGCGGTTGCGACCATCGCGATTGCCAAATGGGAAGGCGCGCTCGATGGCGAGCGGCTGAAGCGCGTGCTCGACGGCGAGGACTCCGCGGTCGCTGTCGCTTGAAATGAACCTGCTGCCGGCGTGACGCGGGCGGCCTATGATGCTTACGAACGAAAGAGGGGAGTTCTCCCATGAAAACAGGTCTCGTCGTCACCGCCCATCCCGGCGATTTCGTCTGGCGCGCCGGCGGCGCCATCGCGCTGCATGCGAAGAAGGGCTATCGCATGAAGATCGTGTGCATGTCCTTTGGCGAGCGCGGCGAGAGCCAGTTCGCGTGGAAGGAAAAGGGCGCGACGCTGGAATCGGTCAAGGCCGGTCGCAAGGACGAGGCGGAGCGGGCGGCAAAATTACTCGGCGCCGAGATCGAGTTCTTCGACTGCGGCGACTACCCGCTCAAGCTCACCGAGGCGCATTTCGACCGCATGGTCGACATCTACCGCGAGCTCAATCCGAGCTTTGTGCTGACGCACGCACTGGAAGATCCCTATAATTTCGACCATCCAAACGCGGCCCATTTCGCCCAGGAGACGCGCGTGGTCGCGCAGGCCATGGGCCACAAGCCGGGCGCGCAGTACAAATATTCCGCGCCGCCGGTGTTCCTTTTCGAGCCGCACCAGCCCGAGCAGTGCAATTACAAGCCGGACACGATCCTCAAGATCGACGAGGTCTGGAAGGAGAAGTACGAGGCGTTCCAGATCCTGGCCGCACAGAAGCACCTGTGGGGCTATTACGAGCGCGTCGCGCTCAACCGCGGCATCCAGGGTAGCCGCAACACCGGCGTGCCCATGACCTATGGCGAGGCCTATCAGCGGCTGTTCCCGACCGTTGCGGAGGAATTGGCATGAAGCCCGTCGTCGTTCGCAACATTGAGCGAGCCGATCCCGCCGGGATGGCGGAGTACGGCGTCTCCACCGTGCACGAGGCCTATGGCCGCCTCGGACTGATGAAGCCGTATTTGCGCCCGGTCTGGGGAGGTGCGTCGATCGCCGGTCCCGCGGTCACCGTGCTGGCACAGCCCGGCGACAACTGGATGATCCACGTCGCCGTGGAGCAGTGCAAAAAGGGCGACATCCTCGTGGTCGGCTGCACCACCGACAATACCGACGGCATGTTCGGTGAGCTGCTGGCCACCTCGCTGAAGGCGCGCGGCGTGCAGGGGCTGATCATCGATGCCGGCTGCCGCGACGTCAAAGCGCTGCACGAGATGAACTTTCCGGTGTGGTCGCGCGCGGTCTCGGCCAAGGGCACGGTCAAGGCCACGCTCGGCTCGGTCAACGTCCCCGTGGTTTGCGCCGGCGTCAACGTCGATCCCGGCGACATCGTCGTCGCCGATGACGACGGCGTCGTCGTGGTGCCGAAGCGCTATGCGGCTGAAGTCGCCGAGAAGGCCAAGAAGCGCAACGCGGATGAAGGCGGCAAGCGCAAGCGGCTGGCCTCGGGCGAGCTCGGCCTCGACATGTACAGCATGCGCGAGGCCCTGGCGAAGGCCGGCCTCGTCTATGTCGACAATCCCGAGGACGTCTGAAGCAAGTCACGGAGCGGGCGCATGGAACGTCACAAGCTGAAAGCCGTGCTCGGCAGCCACCCCCATGTCCAGGCGGTGAAGAGCGGCGCGCTCCGCTCCGACCTCTTTGATTTGGAATTCATCGAGTACACGCCGACCAACACGGCATTCAAGCCGATGGTGCGCGAGCAGGCGTTCGACGTCTGCGAGATGGCGATCGTCACCTACCTGATGGCGAAGGCGCACGGCAAGCCGCTGGTGCTGCTGCCGGCGACCATGATGGGCCGCTTCCAGCATGCCTATGCGCTCTACAATCCCGCCCGGGGCACGCTCGGCCCGTCCGATCTCGAAGGCAAGCGCGTCGGCATCCGTTCGTTCACGACCACGACGGGCGCCTGGATCAGGGGCATCCTCGCCAACGACTATGGCGTCAATCTCGACAAAATCCGCTGGGTGACCTTCGAGGACCCGCACGTCGCCGAATATGTCGACACGACCGAGCGCGCGCCAAAGGACAAGAAGGTGTTGCAGATGCTGCTCGATGGCGAGCTCGATGCCGTGCTCGGCGAGACCTCTGACAATCCCAGGCTGAAGCCGCTGTTCCCCGATCCGGCGGCAGAGGCCGCCAAATGGTACGCCCGCCGCGGTGTCGTGCCGGTCAACCATCTCGTGGTCGTAACGGAGCAGCTCGCAGAATCCCGCCCTGACGTGGTCGCGGGCGTCTATGATCTGCTCAAGCGGAACAAGGCGCAGATGGGACCTGTGGCAACGCCCGACCTCGTTCCGTTCGGGATCGAAGCCAACAGGAAACCGCTCGAGCTGATCATCGACTACGCATTCCAGCAGGCGCTGATCCCGCGCCGCTATGCGGTCGAGGAGCTCTTCGACGCTACGACACGAGGATTGAACTGATGGCGGGTGATCCCAGGCGCTGGCAGATCGGGCTGGTCGGCTATGGCGAGGTCGGCAGGATTCTGGCCGAGGATTTGCGCCAGCAGGACATCAAGGTCTTAGCCTATGACATCAAGCTCGGCGCCGAGCAGGGCGCGCCGCTGCAGGAGCATGCGGCGAAGTTCGGCGTGACGCTCACAGCGTCTCACGCGGAACTGACCGCGAAATCCGACTTCATCATCTCCGCCGTCACGGCGAGCCAGGCCGTGCCGGTGGCAAAGGCCTGCGCGGCCGCGATCAACCAGGGCACCTGGTTCCTCGATTTCAACTCGGCCTCTCCCGGCGCCAAGCAGCGCGCCGCGGCGCTGATCGACGGCGCTGATGGCCGCTATGTCGAGGGTGCGGTGATGACCTCGGTGCCGCCGTATCGCATCAAGGTGCCGCTGCTGCTCGGCGGGCCCGGCGCGAGGGAGCTGGAGCCGCTGCTGAACGCGATCGGCTTTGCGGCGAAGGTTGCGAGCGACAAGCTCGGTGTGTCCTCGGCGGTGAAGATGTGCCGCAGCATCATGATCAAGGGCCTGGAAGCCATGGTCATCGAGAGTTTCACCACCGCGCGCGCCTATGGTGTCGAGGATGCGGTGCTGGCGTCACTCACCGAGACATTCCCCGCCATCGACTGGGAGAAACAGGGCGCCTATTTCTTCCAGCGCGTGATCGAGCATGGACGGCGCCGTGCCGAGGAGGTGCGCGAGGTCGCCGAGACCGTGCGCGAGGCGGGGCTGACGCCGTGGTCGGCGCATGGCACGGCCGAGCGTCAGGCCTGGGTGGCCGATCTTGCCGATGAGGGGCTGTTCGGACCGAAGGGGACCAAGGGGTTTGCCCGCAGCGCAGACTGGCGTACCGAAGCGGATCGGATCCTGGCGAGGATCAATCGCGCGAAATAGGGCGGCTCCGGTTCAGGATTTCGCCGCGCAACAGCCCGTGAGCTCATCGCGCGCGCGGTCGATCAAGTCGATCAGGCTTTTGGCCTCCCGCACGACTTCGGTCGTGCGCTCAGTGCGGAATTCGGCGAGGATCATGCGAATGCACTTGTCGGCGGTCTCGAGCGTCCACAGCATGCGGGCCATCTCGTCCTCGGCGCGGATCGCCGCGATATCGAGGCCTGACAGGACTTCGCCGATGCCGTTCAGCCGTTTGACGGCGGTCTCGGCGGGCGTCCCGGACCGAACGGAATGAGAGTTGATGCTGCTGAATGCGCTGAACACGTCCATGCTTCCCGATTGAATGCAGACATCAGTGCGGTCTCACTAAGACCGGCACTGCGGGACTTGCAATGCGTGCACCTATCGGGAATCGGAGAGAGTCTACTATCCGGAAGAGTACCGGATTCGGAATTTTGGAACTGTGGGCGGTAACATCGGACGGTAATCCGGCTCGTTGCAATGCAGATATGCGTTGGGAGCCGTTCACGGGCCTGGGCGGAATAGCGTGGCACGCTGCCGTGCAAAGGTCTGCCGGCCAGCTTTGAAGCCCATCATGACGTCAGGCAGCTCGGCGATGGCGAATCGGCTGTCCCTGGTATCGAGCACGATCAGATCGGCGGGATTGCCGACCTTGATGCCGTAATCACCGAGGTTCATCAGCCGCGCCGGCAGCTCGGTGACGAGATCGAGGCAGGTGTCGAAGTCGCTGACCGAGGCGTGCGCGACGTTGGCATAGAAGTTCGCCATCCGCAGCAGCGAGGCATCGCCAAACGGCGTGAAGGGATTGAGCACGTTGTTGGTCGCGACCGAGCACAGCACGCCGTCGCCGGCGAGCTTGTGCGCGAGCGTCAGCCCGCGCGGCGCATTGTGGGTGGCCTCGCGGCCCATGAGATAGAGATCGGTCGCGGGCAGCACGGTGACGGCGACGCCGGCCTTTGCCAGTTGCGCGGTGGCCGCCTTCATCCGTTCCGGCGGCAATGCCGAGAGTTTCGTGGCATGGCCGATCGCGACGCGTCCCCCGTAGTTGCGGCGCACGGTCTGCCGGCAGACCTCGTCGAGATGCCACCAGGAGGGGTCGAGGTCGAAATCGAGATGGAGGTCGACGTCGACGTCGAACTCCTCAGCGAGATCGAAGATGCGCGCGAGATGGGCGTTCGGATCGGTGTCCATGTAGGGGCAGCCGCCGATGGCTTCGCCGCCGTCGCGCAGCGCCTGGATCAGCAGCTTCTCGGCGCCGGGATCGTTGGTCAGGCCTTCCTGGGGGAAGACGCAGAGTTCGAGGTCGATCGCCCAGGCATGGTCGCGCTTGAGCGCCTTCACCGCCTCGAAGCCGCGGAGGCCAATGCGCGGATCGATCTCGACATGCGTGCGCATCCGCGTCGTGCCGTGCACGATGGCGCGTTCGAGCACCTTTGCCCCGCGCGCGTAGACGTCCTCGACGGTAAAATCCTTCTTCATCCCGGCGACGGCGCGGATGGCTTCCGAGACGCTGCCGTGATCGTGCCCGCAGCGGCCGAGCAGGCAGGCCTTGTCGAGATGGATGTGGGTGTCGACGAAGCCGGGCAGGGCCAAATGGCCGTCGACGTCGACCTCCACGGCCTCGCAGGCGAGCCTGGGCGCGATCGCGGCGATGCGGCCGTCCTTCACGCCGATATCGACGGGTGCGGCGGATGAGCGCAACAGCGCGTTGCGGAAGATCAGGTCGAAGGCGGCTTGGGTGGTCATGGCGTCGGATTCAGGTGTGGTAGCCTAGCGGAAGCCGAGGGAGCGGGCAGCTCCAGATTGTGTGCAATCAAGGCGTCAGATTGTTCAAAAAATGTGCATGCACTTTGAGGTCTGAATTGTAGAATGCCGGCACTTTCGGAGAACCCACGATGTCCGCTCCCGTCAAAGCCGAACGCCCGATGACCGACGCCGAGATCGTCGAGGCTTATCTGACGGCCTCGATGATACCCGATCCCGACGCCGCCGCGGCCTATATGAAGCCGGGCACGGTGATCACGTTCACCGGCGGGCGCGAGTTCGACCATCCGCGCGGGCCGACCGGTTTCAACGCGAAGCGCTATCGCTGGGTCAAGAAGAAGATGGACCGGTTCGACGTCTGCCCCGGCGCCGACGAGACCGTCGTTTACAGCGTCGGCACGCTCTATGGCGAGTGGATGGACGGCACGCCGTTCGAGGGCAATCGCTATGTCGACCGCTTCGTCGTGAGGGACGGCCAGATCGTGAAGATGGACGTGTGGAACGACAGCGCCGAGCGCATCCTGGTCCAGCGCGGGATCGAAGCCTAGCCTCTTCTAGCGACCTTCGGCAATTTGACGACGCGGTCGCTCGTTACCTCATCGGCGTAAGGCGCCAAAATATCGAGCAGGTCGCGGCCGCGCTGCGGGGTGGGGGCAACCAGTGCGCGATTGGCCACGGAATCCAGGTGATGATGCATCAAGTCCATCACCTTGGACTCGTCACCCTTGGCGAGCGCCGAGATGATGGCGCGATGCTCGTTGATGGCGCATTCGGTGGAATGCGGGCGGCTGTAGAGCGAGAGCGTCAGGCAGCAGCGATAGGCGACTTCGCTGACATAGCGCACCAGGATCGGGCTGTTCGTCATGTGGGCGAGCAGGATGTGGAATTCGGTCGCGAGCCGGATCGACACCGCATCCGTGCCGCCGCGCGCGCGATCCTCGGCGTCGACATGGGCGTTCAGCTCGGCGATCTGCGCCTTGGTCAGCTTGCCCGCGAGCTGGCGCACGACGAGACGCTCGAGCTCGATGCGGATGTCGAAGGCATCGCGCGCCTCCTGCCAGCTCGGCGTCGCCACCACCGCGATCCGGTTGCGGCGGAGCTCGACGAGGCCCTCGGCGGCGAGCTGCCCCAGCGCGTGGCGGGCAATGGTGCGGCTGACGCCGAAGCGCTCGCCGAGCGAATCCTCCGGCAGCTTGGCACCGGGCTCCAGCGCCTGCTCGATGATGGCGCGCCGCAGCGCGCGGCAGATCACGCTGACCTTGTCCGACGATTCAGAAGTCTTGCTGCTCGCGCGCGCCGCCATCCGCGAATCCTGTGGGAGATGACGTCATTCCTTAGCACAGGCTCGCGCCAATTCCGCGCTCCAATTGCATGCAGTTTGGGGTCCGGACTGCCTAAATCGAATCCGGCCGTCAGGCGCGGCGTTTTGCCAAGCCGTTGATTTCGCGGGCGGTGAAGGCTGGCATTCAGCTTGCATGCACTTTTGCTGTGATGCGCATGCAACCCAACATCCAGTTTGACGGCCGGCCCGTTCCCGAAGGCGCCGCCGCGACCGCCATCGAGCTGTCCGAGGCGTCCGTGACCTTTGGACGGGGCGACCGCGCCGTGCCCGCGCTGTCGAAGACCAGTCTGAGGATCGCCGACGGCGAGTTTGTCGCACTGGTCGGCCCGTCCGGATGCGGCAAATCGACCATTCTGCGCCTCGTCTCTGGCCTGGTGCAGCCGACCAGTGGCGTCGTCATCGTCGGCGGCCGCGAGGTTGCGGCGCGGGCGATGCGGGTCGGCATGGCCTTCCAGAACCCGACCATGCTGCCGTGGATGACGATCGAGCGGAACATCATGCTGCCGCTGAAGATCGTCGAGCCGTTCCGTTCCAACTTCCGCAGGCTGCGCAAGACCGAGTTTCGCGACAAGGCGAATGCGCTGCTGGAGCAGGTCGGCCTCGAGGGTTTTGGCAATCGTTATCCCTGGCAGCTCTCCGGCGGCATGCTCCAGCGCGCCAATCTCTGCCGCGCGCTGATCCACGAGCCGCGCATGCTGCTGCTGGACGAACCCTTCGGCGCGCTCGACCAGTTCACGCGCGAGGAGCTGTGGGCGATCCTCCAGAACCTCTGGATGACGCACAAGCCGACTGTGCTGCTGGTCACCCACGATCTGCGCGAGGCCGGTTTTCTCGCCAGCCGCATCTGCGTGATGAGCGCGCGCCCGGGCCGCATCCTCGACGACAGCCGCGTCGACTTCGCGCGCCCGCGCACCGTCGCGATGACCTTCGAGCCGGATTTCGTCGCGCTGAACCAGAAGCTGCGCACTTTCATCGAGGATGCGCGCAGCGCGGCCGGGCAGGGAGCAGGCTGATGTTCGGAATCGATATCAGGCAGAAAGCGTGGTCGGCGGGACTGATCGTGCTGTTCTTCGTCGCCTGGGAGCTGTTCTGCCTGATGACGGGCATGTCGGACCTGGTGCTGCCGCGGCCCTCGCAGGTGTTCGTGACCCTGGTCCAGCGTTTTCCGGTGCTGTGGCCGCACATCGTGCAGACGCTCGCCACCACGATGTTCGGCTTCGTGCTTGGCGTCGCGCTCGGCGTCGCCCTTGGCGCCATCATCGGCGTCTCCAAGACAGCCTACGACACCTGCTACCCGCTGCTGATCGGCTTCTCCTCGATCCCCAAGGTCGCGGTGGTGCCGATCTTCGTGCTGTGGTTCGGCTCCGGCACGGTGCCGGCGGTGCTGACGGCGCTGTCGATCTGCTTCTTCCCGATCGTCGTCAATATCGCCACGGGCCTTGCTACCACCGAACCCGAGCTCGAGGACGTGCTGAAGGCGCTCGGCGCCAGCAAGCTCGACATCCTCTGGAATGTCGGTCTGCCCCGGACCATGCCGTTCTTCTTCGCCTCGCTGAAGGTCGCGATCTCCTATGCCTTCGTCGGCGCCGTGCTGTCGGAGACGGTCGCCTCCAACCGCGGCATCGGCAACGTCATGATGACCGCGTCATCCAATTTCAACGTGCCGCTGGTGTTCGCCGGCTTGTTCGTGCTCGCCGGCCTCGGCGTCGCGCTCTACGTCGTGTTCTCGCTGATCGAAGGGCAGGTCACCGGCTGGGCGACGCGCAAGAACGACGTGATCGCCACCTGAAATCTTGAACCGTCACGCGACGAAGCTGAGGAGGTCTCGATGTTGAGAAAAGTAACTGTCGCCCTGTTGGGCTTGGCCCTGTCCGCGGGCGCTGCCACGGCCGAGGACACCACGATCAAGTTCACGCTGGGCTGGAAGACGCAAGGCAGCGACGCCGCGTTCTTCTATGCCAAGGACAACGGCTACTTCAAGGAGGAAGGCCTCAACGTCGTCATCGACCAGGGCGAAGGCTCCGGCGCCACCGTCACGCGCGTGATGTCCGGTGCCTACGATGCCGGCTTCGGCGACGTCAACGCCATCATCCAGAACGCCTCGACCAAGCCGCAGGAGGCGCCCGTCATGGTCTACATGATGTGGAACCAGCCGCCGTTTGCGATCGTCGCCAAGAAGACCAGCGGCATCAACTCCATCAAGGACTTCGAGGGCCACACCCTCGGCGGCGCGCAGGGCACGCCGACGACGCGGCTCCTGCCGGTGTTCACGCGCAAGAACGGGCTCGACGGCGAGAAGATCAAGATTTCCAACATGGCGCCGAACCTGCAGGAGCCGATGCTGATCAAGGGCGACATCGACGCCGCGCTCGTCTTCAACATCACCAGCTATTTCAACCTGGTGCTTAACCGCCAGGACCCGGACAAGGATTTCAAATGGTTCTCGTTCGGTGAGTACGGCCTCGACCTCTACTCCAACGGCGTGATGGTCTCGAAGAAGCTGATCGCATCCAACCCGAAGGCGGTGGCCGGCCTCGTGCGTGCCATCAACAAGGGCGCGATCGCGGTCGCCAAGGACCAGAACGCCGGCATGAAGGCCGCGCTGAACTACGACAATCTGATCGACGTCGCCGTCGAGAAGCGCCGGCTGCAATATTCCTTCGACAAGCTGATCGTCTCGCCGGAGATGAAAGAGATCGGTATCGGCGACATCAAGGACGACCGCATGACCCGCGCCATCGGCATCGTGGTCGAGGGCTATCAGCTCGCCCGCGCGCCGACGCCGGCCGAGGTGTTCTCGCGCGAATTCCTGCCGCCGCGCGCGGAGCGGGAACTGGTGTATACTGCCAACTGAATTTGGAGAGACGGTCATGGCCACGGAGATCTCGGCAACCAGCCTGTTCCGTGGCCCTGACCGCGGCGTCAGCGACAATGTCGTGCTGCGGCACGATGGCGGTGTCATCACCGATATTTCGGAAGGAGCGGGGCCGGCGCCGCGCTCTTTCGTCATTCCCGCCTTCGTCAACGCCCATGACCACGCCCGTGCCACGGCGTCGTCCTTCGGTGCGGTCGGCATGCCGCTGGAAAGCTGGACCTGCGGACTGCGCTCGGCACGCCGGTCGATCCTTATCTGACTGCGGCGTCCGCGCTGGCCCGTTCGGCCAGGGCCGGCTGCGCGGCCATGATGGTGCACTACACCCGTCCGAGCGGGACGATGCCCTTGGTGGACGAGGCCAAGGCCATTTCGAAGGCTGCATCCGACGTCGGTATCCGCATCGCGTTTGCGCTGGCCGTGCGTGACCAGAATCCGATCGTCTACGGTGATGCCGAGCCGGTGCTTTCGGGACTTCACAAGGATGATCGCAAGACCATCGAAGATCTCTTCATCCGCGCGCCGATGTCGCCCAAGGCGTATATCGAGCTGACCGATGCGATCGCCGCGGCCATCGCAGGGCCGATGGTGGATGTGCAGCTCGGGCCCGCCGGCGTGCAATGGTGCTCGAAGCCGCTGCTGGAAGCGGTAGCGGAGAACTCCGCGCGGACCGGCCGGCGCATCCACATGCATCTCCTGGAAACCGTGTACCAGCGCGCCTGGGCCGACCAGAGCTTTCCGGACATGGTGCGCTGGCTCCGTGACATCGGCTTCCTCTCGGAGCGGCTGACGCTGGCGCATTGCATCCACGCCCGCCCTGATGAGCTCGAGATGATCGCGGCTTCGGGCGCGCGCATCGTCACGAATTTCAGCTCGAACATGCACCTGCGCTCGGGCCTTGCCCCGATCGCGGCGGCGCACAGATGCGGCTGCGCCATCGCTGTCGGCGTCGACGGGCTGGCGCTGGACGAGGACGACGACGTCCTGCGCGAGATGCGGCTGGTGCAGATGGTCCACGGCGGCCTCGGCTTCAAGGCGACGTGGACGCCGGCCGAGATGTTTTCGCTCGCCATCCGCAACGGACGCCGCGCAACGAGCGCCCCCGGGAGCGGGGAGCTCGTCGCCGGCAACCCGGCCGACTACGTCGTGATCGATCTCGACCGGCTCGACCGCGACAAGATTATGCCGGTCGATCCCATGGCGCTGCTGTTCGCGCGCGGCAATGCGTCCCTGGTGAAGGAGGTCGTCGTCGCCGGCAAGACGATCGCGCGGGACGGGGCCTGCGTAGGCGTTGACCTGCCGGCCATTGACCAGGAGTTGCAGGGCATGTACCGCGCCAATGTCGGCAAGCTCGAAAGCTTCCGGCGGCTATGGCCTCAGCTTTCGGAACGGCTAGGCGGCTGGTTCGAGCAGCAGCTGACCTGCCAATGAGGCGACTGTCCTCGACCGGGATGCATATAAAAAGGCGATAGCTGGTAGACCCTGCCTCGTCTGGCGCCCGCTGCATTGATGCGCTATCAGCTCGGCGATTGCGTCTCGACACCGGTCGATGACCCCTTTGAGGAGCCCTCCGATGCGTCTTCCCATCATTCTTCTGGCCGTGACATGTCTTGCCGGCGCGGCTTCAGCCGAAGACCTCACGGGTACGCTCCAGAAGGTGAAGGAGACCAAAAAGATCACGCTGGGCTATCAGGAGGCCTCGGTCCCGTTCAGTTATCTCGATGGCAACCAGAAGCCGGTCGGCTTTGCCATGGACATCTGCCTCAGGATCGTCGATGCCGTGAAGAAGCAGCTCGGCATGCCCGACATTTCCGTCGAGACCCTCGCGGTGACGTCGTCGAACCGCATCCCGCTGATGGTCAACGGCACGCTCGACCTGCATTGCTCGGCGACCACCAACAACGCCGATCGCCAGAAGCAGGTGGCTTTCACCAATACGCACTTCCTCAGCGCGACGCGCTTCGCCGCCAAGAAGGCTGCCAAGATCAACACCATCGACGATCTCAAGGGCAAGGCCGTGACGGCCGTGGCCGGATCGGTCAACCTGAACCAGCTTGCGAAGGTCAATACCGAGCGCAATCTCGGCATCAGGATCATGCCGGCCGTGGACCAGGCCGAGGCCTTCCTGCTGCTGGAGACCGACCGGGCCCAGGCTTACGCGCTCGACGACGTCCAGCTCGCGGTCGCCATTGCGCGCTCGAAGGAGCCGGCCCTGTTCATGATCAGCGAGGAGACCTTTGCGAAGGCCGAGCCCTTCGGGATCATGCTGCGGCGGGAGGACGCGCCGTTCAAGACGCTGGCCGATCGCGCCACGGCCGAGCTCTACGCAAGCCCGGAGATCGAGGTGCTCTATCGGAAGTGGCTGGAGTCTCCGACGCCGCCGAACGGGCTCAACTACAACGTCCCGATGTCGCCGGCCCTGCGCAACGCCTTCAAGACTCCGAGCTCGAGCGCCGATCCGGACGTGTACCTGGTGAAGTGAGGCGAGGGCGATCGCGCGCGGCGTGTCGCTCGGACGGCACGCCGGCGTTCAGGAACTCCGCCAGAAGCTGCCGAGAGTCGGTCGCCATTTCGTGATCGGCTCATGATTGCGAATTATTAGATAGCATCCTATCTAATTTGGATGGCTCCGTCGCAGGCTCACATCTACGCCGAGATCGGCAGATTGATCGCGCGATTGGGGCGGATGTGGCGGCGCGAGTCGGATTCAGCGCTGTCCGAGCACGGCCTGTCCTATGCGACTGCGATTCCGCTTCTGGTGCTGTCGCGCCAGGGCGAGCATGTCCGGCAAGGCGCGCTCGCGGATGAGCTCGGCATCGAGGGGCCGTCGCTGGTGCGCCTGATCGACCTGCTCCAGGCCGAGGGTCTGGTCGAGCGCCGGGAAGATCCCACCGACCGTCGTGCCAAAACGCTACATTTGACGAGAGCGGGCGCGGTCAAGGTCGAGGAGACCAACCGGGTGCTGCGCCGGGTGCGGGCCAGCCTCCTGAAGGATATCGGGCCCGAGGAACTTGCGATAACCTTCGAGACTCTTCAGCGCATCGAACAGCGGGCCAGTCGCCTGCAAGACTTCAAGACTGGTCCCGAGGCGAAATAGCCATGCGCGCAGACAAGCCGTTCCTGGTCCGCCACGCGGACCTCATCTTTGCTTTGAAGACGTTCGCCGCGTCGATGCTGGCGCTCGTCATCGCGCTCGCGATGGACCTGCCGCGGCCCTATTGGGCGATGGCGACCGTCTACATCACCTCGCAGCCGCTGGCGGGGGCAACCAGCTCGAAAGCTTTCTTCCGCGTGATGGGCACGCTGGTCGGCGCCGTCATGACGGTGGCGCTGGTGCCGAACCTGATCGACGCGCCGGAACTGCTCTGTCTCGCCATCGCGCTGTGGGTCGGGCTTTGTCTCTATCTGTCGCTGCTCGACGGCACGCCGCGCAGCTATGTCTTCATGCTGGCGGGGTACACGGTGGCGCTGATCGGCTTCCCCTCGGTGTCCGAGCCCGGTGCGATCTTCGATACCGCGGTGGCAAGGCTCGAGGAGATTTCGCTCGGCATCATCTGTGCCAGCCTGGTATCCACCATCGTGTTTCCCCGCAGCGTCGCTCCTGCCGTGGCCCACCGCGTCGATAGTTGGCTGGCGGACGCGCGGCGTCTCAGCCAGGCGGTACTATTGCGGGAGGGTACTGACGAATTTCGCCGTGGTAAGCGCCTCAAGCTTGCGACCGACATCGTCGAGATCGACACGCTCTCCACCCATCTTGCCTATGACCGGCTGACGGACCGCGACGCGGTGACGGGCCTTGGCGAAATCCGGCTCCGGATGCTGACGCTGCTGCCAGTGATCGCCTCGATCGAAGATCGACTGGCTGCACTGGGCGAGGAAGCCCTGCGGCGGCAGCCCGAGCTGAAGCGGCTGCTGGAAGACCTCGCACAATGGATCGTGAGCGACGTCGGCGCACGGCAGCCGGCCGAGCGGATCCGCACCGCGATCGCGGAGCAGCAGGCCGTGCTCGATGACAGCGCGGACTGGGAACGGATCATCACCACAAGCCTGCTGTTGCGACTGCGCGAACTCGTCGACCTCTCGCGCGACTGCCGTGAACTGACCGAGGCGATCGCCGACAACCGCAACGTCTCGACGCTCGATCTTGCGTTCCATTCCGAGGCCGGCGCCGCGCCGGTGCGCCACAGGGATCGCGGCCTTGCGCTGTGGTCGGCGGCCGGCGCCGCCATCGCCATCCTGATCTGCTGCGCATTCTGGATCGGCACCGGCTGGCCGGACGGCGCATCGGCGCCGATGATGGCGGCGGTCGCCTGCTCGTTCTTCGCCGCGCAGGACGAGCCGGCGCGCTTCATCCGCAGCTTCGGCCTGTGGTCGCTGGTCGCCATCGTGGTGGTCGCGGTCTATCTGTTCGCGCTGGTGCCCGCGATCTCCCATGTCGAGGTCCTGATCGTCGCGCTGGCGCCGACCTTCCTGCTCTATGGCTTCCTGATCAGCCGGCCGGCGACGGCGGGCGCCGGCATGGCGCTCGCGGCCAACACCGCGACGCTGCTGGCGCTGCAATCGACCTACAGCGCGGATTTTGCGGCCTTTGCCAACTCGGCCGTCGCCTTCTTCGTCGGCGTCGTGATTGCCGAGCTGGTGACGCGGATCGCGCGCGGGGTGGGCGCCGAATGGATTGCCAACCGTCTGGTGCTGTCGAACTGGAAGACGCTCGCGGTTGCCGCCGAACGCCGCGGCAAGCGCGACCGCGCGGAATTCGCCGGCCTCATGCTGCATCGGCTCGGGCTGCTGGTGCAGCGCATCGCGTTCCTCTCGGAGAGCGACCGCCGCGACGCCGACGGCCTGGTGCAGCTCCGCATCGGCATCAACATCATCGACCTGCGTCGCGCCCGCTACGGGCTTGCAGCGTCCACCATTGCCGTCATCGACGACATGCTCGACCAGCTCGCCATGGCCTGCCGCAGCTATGCGGGGAATGGCATGTCGGCCAAGCTGCTGACGAGCGTCGACCGGGCGCTGGCCCAGGCGGTGAAGGATCCCAATGACAGCGCGCGCGAGGACGCCCTGATCGGCCTTGTCGGCATCCGCCGCGGCCTGTTCCCGGACGCGCCGGCCTATCGGCCGCGCGCAGAAAGTGTTGCCGCATGAGATATGTGATCGACGTCTATGGCGTGCTCGTGCCGGCGCTGCTGCTGTGGATCATCATCGCCTACGTCCTCAGCGCGCTGCTGCGCCGGCTGATGCAGCGCTTCGACCTCTACCGGCTGGTGTGGCACCGCGCGCTGTTCGATTTCGCCATCTTCGTCTGCCTTCTCGGCGGCGTCGTCTATCTCTCGGAGTACCTCACATGAAGGGCAATCTTGCCTTGTTCGGTCGCATCGCGCTGACCGTCCTTGCCGTCGTAGCCGCGCTCGTCGTCGGCCGCGAGCTCTGGGTCTACTACATGGAATCGCCCTGGACCCGCGACGGCCGCGTGCGCGCCGATGTGGTCCAGGTTGCCCCCGATGTCTCCGGCTTCGTCACCGAGGTGCTGGTCAAGGACAACCAGAAGGTCCGTCGCGGCGACGTTCTGTTCCGGATCGACCGCGAGCGATTTGCGCTGGCGCTGCGCCAGGCCGATGCGTCGGTGGCCGGTCATCAGGCCACGCTCGACCAGGCCAATGCCGATCTGAAGCGCTACAGCACGCTGACGACCGACGCGGTCTCGCAGCAGAAGCAGGAGCAGGTGCTGGCCACCCAGCTGCAGGCCAAGGCGACCTTCGATGCAGCTGTCGCCGACCGCGCCGTGGCGCAGCTTAACCTCGACCGCAGCGAGGTTCGGGCTTCCGTGAACGGGGTGATCACCAACATGGATCTGCGCCCCGGCGCCTATGTCACGGCCGGAAAGGGCGTGATGGCACTGGTCGACACCGACACGCTGCATGTCGAAGGCTATTTCGAGGAAACGAAGCTCGCGCGCATCCGCGTCGGCGACAGGGTGCAGGTCCGCCTGATGGGCGAGAAGACCACGCTCACCGGTCACGTCGAGAGCATTGCCGCCGGAATCGAGGACCGTGACCGCGCGGAAGGCGCGAGCATGCTCGCCAACGTCAACCCGACGTTTAGCTGGGTGCGCCTCGCGCAGCGCGTGCCGGTGCGGATCGTGCTGGACAATGTTCCGGGCAACGTGTCGCTGGTCGCCGGCCGCTCCGCGACGGTGGAGGTATTGGACTAACGCAGCGAGCAGATGATTGCGCTTGACCTGGGGAAAACCGGCGACAAACGTTTCAATGCCAAATGCTGGGGCTAATCCTGACTCGCCTGTGTTGAGTCGGGGGACTGTATGGGCCTTTGGTTTTTAGTCCTAGCAGCCTGTGTCGTCGGCGCGTTGCTCCTGTTGGCGTTCTGCCGATAGCGCCGATAGCAGATGCAATTGTTGCCGCGAAGCATCAGCGAGCCGCGGAATAGCGGTTCCAGACGGATGGTTTTTGACTGTGCACGGATGAACGCGTTCACTTCCGGGATCGGAGGCGGACGTGAGCTGGTTGTTTGTGTTTCTCATTGCCGCAAGCGCAGCCGTTCTGATCGCCCATGCGATTGACGCGATGCGTTCTTGATACGGCCTGTGACTCGTTTTCGTCGGTAGCTCGGTAAGCGCCGAAAATGTTCCGAGGCGGGCGAGCGTCAATTTGAGGAACCTGGCCCTGCAGGCCAAGGTTGTCACATCAGGAGGAATACGATCATGCTTGCGTTCTATCTGCCGTTCATCATTTTCGGAGCGATGCTCGAAGCGATTTCGAATCAGAACGTATCTGCGCCCTTCCAGGAGCCGCCAAGCTTCGACTAGACGCCGATCCCTGCGCCGTCTCTAGGGCGTGGACTCATAACGCGCGGCCAGCCCTTCCTGTGCAAGACGCCGCCGAAGGTCGCCACGGAGATGGCGCGGTGTGCGCTGACCTACAATCTGACGCGCGTGCTCAACTGCGTCGGCGTCGAGCCTCGAGTCCGTTATTATTTGCGTAATGATCTGAAGGCTGCGCGTACCTCATCTGAAAACAGCGTGGGCTCCTCCCAGGCGGCGAAATGTCCGCCACGTTCGACCTCGCTGAAGTAGGCGAGGCCGGGGTACATAATCTCGACCCAACTTCGGGGCGCAGCAAAGATTTCGCCGGGGAACGTCGTAAATCCCACGGGAACCGCAACCGCCGGAGGAGACTTGCCGGCCGCACGGGCTGCGGCCTGTCCGGCCTCCCAGTACCACCGTGCGGCCGAGGCCCCAGTGCCCGTCAGCCAGTACAGCGTGATGTTGTCGAGGATGCTGTCCCGGGTGAGATTGCCCGCGGGCTTACCCTCCACGAACGCTCGGGAAATCTTGTAGTAGCTGTCCGTGTCATGGTCGAGCATCCAGCTCGCGAGCCCGAGGGGTGAGTCCAGCAGGGCGTAGCCGATCGTCTGTGGCCGCGTCGACTGCTCCAGGAAGTAGCCAAAGCCACTCGCCCTAAACGTCGCGGCCGCCTTCTGCGCTGCGCGTTCCTTCTCGGATTCTGCGGGCAGCTTGTCGGACATTGCCGCCACACCCGCGAGCAAGTTGAGGTGGATGCCGAGAAGTCCCTTGGGTGCCTGGCGCCCCATCGCATCCGTTACCGCGGCTCCTACGTCGCCACCCTGGGCGACGTAGCGCGTGTAGCCGAGGCGATCCATCAGCACCGCCCACGCACGCGCGATGCGGGCGGTGTCCCAGCCGAGTTCGGTCGGCTCGCCCGAGAAGCCGTAGCCAGGCAAGGACGGCAGCACCAGGTGGAATGCATCGTCGGGAGTGCCACCATACTTGGTCGGGTCAGTCAGGGGACCGACGGTATCGAGGAGCTCGACGACCGACCCAGGCCAGCCGTGGGTCATGATCAGCGGCAGCGCGTTCTCATGCCGGGACTTGACGTGGATGAAATGGATCTTCACCCCGTCGATCACGGTCGTGAACTGTGGCAGCGCGTTCAGCCGTGCCTCGCACTTGCGCCAGTCGTACTCAGTCGACCAGTAGCGGGCGAGCGCCCGCAGCGTCGCCAGCTGCACACCTTGCGACCGATCCTCAACGAGCTCTTTGGTGGGCCAGCGCGTGGACGCGAGGCGCCGGCGGAGATTAGCGAGGTCTTCACCCCGGACATTGACGCGGAAGGGAAGAATTGCGTCGGCTTTGGTCGTACCAAGCGGGGACCCGCCTTGCTTCGATTGCGCGCGTGCGGCGACGAAATGTATTGGAAGCAAGCTGACGGCACCAGTTGCGGCTGACCCTGCGAGGAGGTTTCGCCGGGTGGGTGAGGAGGAGATTGCAGTCATGTCCGGCCTCCTTGTCTACAAGCGTGCTCCTATACTAGTACCGACGCGCCGGCGTCGGCTTAGACATTCGAGTATTTCTTCAGCTCGAATCGCGCGATCTGATTCCGGTGGACCTCGTCCGGCCCGTCGGCAAGGCGCAGCAAACGCGCCGTCGCATAAGCCTGCGTCAAACCGAAATCGTTCGAGGTGCCGCCGCCGCCATGGGCCTGGATCGCCCAGTCGATGATCTGGCAGGCCATGTTGGGCACGGCGACCTTGATCATCGCGATCTCGCTCTTCGCGACCTTGTTGCCGACCGTATCCATCGCGTAAGCCGCGTTCAACGTCAGCAACCGAGCCTGCTCGATCATGATGCGGGCTTCCGCGATGCGCTCCTGCGTCACGGTCTGCTCGGAGACCGGCTTGCCGAAGGCGATGCGGCTGCGGACGCGGCGGCACATCTTCTCCAGCGTGCGCTCGGCAAGTCCGATCAGGCGCATGCAGTGGTGGATGCGGCCGGGGCCGAGGCGGCCCTGCGCGATCTCGAAGCCGCGGCCTTCGCCGAGCAGCATGTTTTCCTTCGGCACCCGCACATTGGTGAAGACGACTTCCGAGGCCCGATCCGGCACGCCGTAGAAGCCGAACACAGGCAGGGGTCGCTTTACCTCGATGCCCGGCGTGTCCATCGGCACCAGGATCATGGATTGCTGCTTGTGGCGATCCGGATTGTCAGGATCGGTCTTGCCCATGAAGATGCAGATCTTGCAGCGCGGATCGGTCGCATTCGTCGTGTACCATTTGCGGCCGTTGATGACGTAATGGTCGCCGTCGCGCAGGATCGAGCTCTCGATGTTGGTCGCGTCCGATGATGCGACGGCGGGCTCGGTCATGGCGAAGCAGGAACGGATCTCGCCCGCGAGCAGCGGCTTCAGCCAGCGCTCCTTGTCCTTCTCCGTGCCGTAGCGCTCCAGCACCTCCATGTTGCCGGTGTCGGGCGCCGAGCAGTTGAACACTTCGGGCGCAAGATGCGAGCGGCCCATCACTTCGCAGAGCGGGGCATATTCGAGATTGGTGAGACCCGCGCCGTGGCTGGACTCCGGCAGGAACAGATTCCAGAGACCTTCGGCGCGCGCCAGCGGCTTCAGCTCCTCGACGACGGGATAGACCTTCCACGGTCCGAGCTCTTCGGCTTCGCGATAGAACCGCTCCTCGTTCGGATAGATGTGCCGGTCCATGAAGCTCTCGAGCTTGCGCTTGAGCTCGACGACTTTGGGCGACATCGGGTAGAGCATCGTTCGTTTCCTTGATCGTTGGGCGGCGGGGACTTGAGGGCGATCGCGCGTCGCTTCATGCGACGCGATACTCCCTAAACTTCTCGCGCAGCGCCGATTTCAGCACCTTGCCGGTGCCGGTCATCGGGAATTCGTCGAGGAATTCGACGGCGTCCGGCAGCCACCAGCTCGCGATCCTCGGGCGCATGTGCTCGAGCAGTGTCTTGCCATCGACGGTCGCGCCCTTCTTGCGGACGACGAGGAGCAGGGGGCGCTCCTGCCATTTCTCGTGCGCGATGGCAACGACGGCGGCTTGCAGCACGTCGGGGTGAGACAGAGCGATATCCTCGAGCTGGATCGAGGAGATCCACTCGCCGCCCGACTTGATCACGTCCTTGGAGCGGTCCGTCAGCGTGACGTGGCCTTGGCTGTCGATCACGGCCATGTCGCCGGTGATCAGCCAGCCGTCGCGGTCGAGGCCTTCCTCCAGCTTCATATAGCCGGAGGCGACCCAGGGACCGCGGGCCCGCAAATGGCCGACGGTCTTGCCGTCGCGCGGCAGCACGTTGCCTGCGTCGTCGACGATGCGCAGGGCGGTGCCGAAACAGGCGCGGCCGGAGACCTGGCGGCGGTCGAACTTCTCCTTGTCGCCGAGATGCTCCGAGCCCGGCCGCAGGCCCGGCATCGAGCAGCCCAGCGCCTCGGTCATGCCCCAGGCCTGGATATAGTCGACATCGTACTCGCGCTTGAGCTTCTCGACCATCGCGCGCGGCGGCGCGGAGCCCGACGACAGCGTTGCGCGCAACGTCGAGAATCTGTTGCCGGTCCGCCCGAGCCAGTCGAGCAGGATCAGCCAGAAGCTCGGCACGCCCGCTGACAGCGTCACCTTCTCGCCTTCGAGCAGCTCGTAGAGCTTGTCCGGCTCGTAGTTGCGGCCGGGCAGCACCAGCTTGGAGCCGGTGTAGGGTGCTGTGAACGGCATGTTCCAGCCATTGCCGTGAAACAGCGGCGCCATCGGCATCATCACCTCGCGCACGCCTTCGACATGGCCCGGCAGGAAGTCGAAGTTGCAGCAGGTCATGGTCTGCAGGATCGCGGCGCGGTGCGAATAGATCACGCCCTTGGGATTGCCCGTCGTGCCCGAGGTGTAGCAGATGGTGGAGGCGGACTTCTCGTCGAACTCCGGCCAAGTGAAGCCGGCGTCGTCTTCCTTCTCCAGCAACTCCTCGTAGCAATGCACGTTGGCGAGCGTCGTCTCCGGCATCCGCTCGCGCGAGGACATCACGACATAGGCCTCGACCGTCTTCAGCTGCGGCGCGATCGCTTCCACGATCGGCAGCGTGGCGCGGTCGATGAACAGCAGGCGGTCCTCGGCGTGGTTGATGATGTAGACGAGCTGCTCGGGAAACAGCCGCGGATTGACGGTGTGCAGCACATAACCCATCCCCGGTGCGGCGTAGAACATCTCGAAATGCCGATGCGTATTCCAGGCCAGCGTGCCGACGCGATCGCCTTGCTTCATGCCGAGCCGCTTTAAGGCCAACGCCATGCGCTTGATGCGCGGATGGGCATCCGCATAGGTGTAGCGGTGGATGTCGCCTTCGATCTCGCGCGCGACGATCTCCGCCTCGCCGTGGTAGTCGGCGGCGTACTGGATCAGGCCGCTGATCAGCAGCGGCATGTCCATCATCAATCCCTGCATGGTCTCCTCCGGATTGCCACGTCGTTGCATGGCGTAGGCTTGTGGTTTGCGCTTGAAGGTAGCGGAACGTCACGCGGCGTTCACGTAAAAAACAGCGGACGTGATTGCATGCGTCACTTTTTCAGGGCTAATTTGAGGTTGAGCTGCCGGCGAAGCAGCGTCCGCCGTGGAGGAAATGAATGTCAGCGGAAAGACACAAGACCGGGACAGCCGGCGCATCTACGGTCGATATTTCCGCACTCCGCGCGCGCTATCGCGACGAGCGCGACCGCCGTCTGCGCGCCGAGGGCAAAGCCCAGTACGTCGAGGCCACCGGCGAATTCGGCCGCTATCTCGACGATCCCTGGGCCGATCCGGGCTTGGCGCGCGAGCCCGTCAGCGAACAGACCGAGGTGTTGATCGTCGGTGGCGGCTTTGGCGGCCTGCTCTGTGGCGCGCGCCTGCGCGAAGCAGGCATCGCGGATTTTCGTATCGTGGAAAAGGCCGCCGATTTCGGCGGCACCTGGTACTGGAATCGCTATCCTGGAGCTGCCTGCGACACCGAAAGCTACATCTACCTGCCGCTCTTGGAAGAGACCGGCTACATGCCGGTGCGCAAATATGCGCGGGCGCCCGAGATCTACGAGCACTCGCGCCGCATCGGCCGGCACTTCTCGCTCTATGAGCGCGCGCTGTTTCAGACCGTGATCTCGCGCATGACCTGGCAGGAGCAGGAGGCGCGGTGGCTGGTCGAGACCGATCGCGGCGACCAGATCCACGCGCGCTTCGTCATCCTGGCCGGGGGCCCGCTGAGCCGCCCGAAGCTGCCGGGCATTCCCGGCATCGAGACGTTCAGGGGGCACAGCTTCCACACCAGCCGCTGGGATTACGCCTACACCGGCGGCACCGCCGAGGGTGATCTCACGGGCCTTGCCGGCAAGCGCGTCGGCATCATCGGCACCGGCGCCACCGCCGTGCAATGCGTGCCGCATCTCGGCCGCTCCGCGAAGGAGCTCTATGTCTTCCAGCGCACGCCATCGGCGATCGGCGTGCGCGACGACCGTCCGACGGATCAGGCCTGGGCGCAAAACCTCAAGCCCGGCTGGCAGCGCGAGCGCATGGACAATTTCACCGCGGTGATCTCGGGCGAGCCGTTCGAGCAGGATCTGGTGCAGGACGGCTGGACCGGTCTCCTCGGCGAGATCCTGCTGGCCCCGCGCCGGCAACCGCAGCCGGTGACCTCGATGGAGGAGGCGCTGAAGGTGATCGAGCAGGCCGACTACCGCAAGATGGAAGAGATCCGCGCTCGCGTCGATACCGTGGTGAAGGACGAAGCAGCCGCGGCCGCGCTGAAACCCTGGTACAAGGCGTTCTGCAAGCGGCCGTGCTTCCACGACGAATATCTCGACACGTTTAATCAACCCAACGTGCATCTCGTCGACACCAAAGGGCAGGGCGTCGAGCGCATCACGGAGAATGCCGTCGTCGTCGACGGCAAGGCCTATGAGCTCGACTGCCTGATCTATGCCAGCGGCTTCGAGGTCGGCACCGATTACGCGCGCCGCATGGGTTTTGAGGTCTACGGCCGCGACGGCACCAGCTTGTCCGAGCGCTGGCGCGACGGCGTCAAGACGATGCACGGCTTCTACAGCCGCGGTTTTCCGAACTGCTTCCTGATCGTCACGGTGCAGGCCGGCCAGAGCGCCAACTTCCCGCACATCATCGACGAGCAGTCGCAGCACATCGCCTATGTCATCGATCAGGCGTGCAAGCGCGGAGCCAGGACGCTGGAGCCGACGCTCGCCGCCGAGAACGCCTGGGTCGAGGAAGTGGTCAAGGCCGCGATCGGCCGCCAGACCTATCTCGCCGAATGCACGCCCGGCTATTACAACAACGAGGGCGTGTTCGATCCCATCGCCGCCAGAAACAGCCAATACTGGCGCGGGCCGGTGGCGTTCCTGCGGATGCTCGACAGATGGCGCAAGGAGGGCAATCTGGACGGACTGGAATTGACTTACGGGACCGCCGCGGAGGTCCGGGCTTGAGCGACATGATCCCGGCACCTTCAGGTGCCACGCGGCTCCACGTCATCGTCGGCGATCCCATCGCGCAGGTGCGCTCGCCCGCGGGCGTGTCGGCCGCCTTTGCCGCGCGCGGGCACGACGGCATTCTCGTGCCGGTTCAGGCGGCGCCAGGGGATTTGGCCGATTTCCTCTCGGTGGCAACGCGGCTGAAGAACCTCGACGGCATCGTCGTGACCATCCCGCACAAATTCGCCTGTTACCAGGCCTGCACGAGCGCGACGGCGCGCGCGCATTTCCTGCGGACCGTGAACCTGATGCGCCGCCGTCCCGACGGCGCATGGCATGGCGACATGGTGGACGGCCTCGGCTTCGTCGGGGCGGCGCGGGCTAAGGGGATCAACCCTGCGGGCATGAGGGCGCTGCTTGTCGGCGCGGGCGGTGCGGGCTCGGCGATCGCGCTCGAGCTGGTCGAGGCCGGGGTGAGCGAACTGGAGATTCATGACAGCCTGACTGAGCGCCGCGACGCCCTGATCGGCCGGCTCAACGGCCTCGGCAAGGCGCCCGTGCGGGCCGGCACCTTGGACCCCGCAGGCTTCGATTTTGTCGCCAATGCGACGCCCGCAGGGATGAAGGATGGCGATCCGCTCCCGGTCGATGTGGCGCGGCTTGCGCCATCCGCCTATTGCGGCTGCGTCATCACCAAGCCCGAGGTCTCGCCGTTCATCGCAGCCGCCCGCAAGCTCGGCTGTGTCACGGGGACCGGCACGGACATGTACCAGCAGCACCAGAGCATCATGGTGGATTTCCTGCTGGGAACGGACGAGGCGTGACCGCTGGTGTCAAGGGCTTTGCTTGGATTGATTGTAGCCATCGGGACTTGAGCGATTGCAACTGACGTAGGATCATGCGCTGGCGCGAGCCGGTCGCGCACCAGCAAGAGGAACGCGCAATGATCAAGGGCAGGATAGTCGCAACGGCGGTGATTGGCGCGACCGCGCTGCTACTCTCCCTGCCTTCGGCCGAGGCCGCACAATGCGGCAGCTCGCCGGCTGGCTTCGAGGCCTGGAAGCGCGAGTTCAGCGCGGAGGCGCAAGGAAAGGGTATTGGCCAGACCGCGATCTCGGCCTTGATGCAGACCAACTACGCCAGCGCCACCATCGCCGCCGACCGCGGCCAGCGCAGCTTCTCGCTGTCGCTCGACCAGTTCCTGGCCAAGCGCGGCGCCACCACGATCGTCGCCAAGGGGCGGCAGCTCAAGCAGTCGCAGGCCGCGCTGTTCGCCTCGATCCAGCAGCGCTATGGCGTCCCGCCCGGGCCGCTGATCGCGATCTGGGGCATGGAGACCGGCTTCGGCAGCCAGCGCGGCAACCAGAACATGCTGTCGTCCATCGCAACGCTCGCTTATGATTGCCGCCGTCCCGAATTCTTCACCGACCAGCTCTATGCCGCGCTGAAGCTGATCGACCGCGGCACCCTGTCGGGATCGACCCGCGGCTCCATGCATGGCGAGGTCGGCCAGACCCAGTTCATGCCCAAGAACATCCTGGCCTATGGCACCGGCAATCTCGAGGTCGCTGCCAACGCGCTGAACTCGACTGCCAATTTCCTCAAGGCCCACGGCTGGCGTGCGGGAGCCGGTTACCAGCCGGGCGAACCGAATTTCGCTGCGATCGAGGCCTGGAATGCCGCCGGCGTCTATCAGAAGGCAATCGCCTTGATGGGTCGGCAGATCGACGAGGGGGGAGGGGCGGCGGCCTCGCGCTGACGAGAGCCCGTTTCGAACGTCCACTTCGCTCGAAAACGCTCTTACTCAGCAAGGCGTGATGCACTGGTGCGAGAAAGTTGTTGCACTTGGGAACCGACGGCACGAGGTTTGCTTTGATCCGTTTCAGGGCTGGGCATGAGGAGACTCAACTATGGCAACCCAGATCGTGATGGACCAGACTGGCGACACCCGCCACGAGTTTGATCCTGGCAATGCCGAAGCGCTGGCGCGAGCCGAGCAGCGCTTTCGGGAGCTGACCGGAGCCGGCTTCACCGCCGCCTTCCGAACCGGACCCGGCGAAGTTACCCGTATCAAGTCGTTCGATCCGACCGCGCAGGAAACGCTGTTCTATCCCCGCTTGGTCGGCGGCTGATCTGAGCTGCTCATGTTCGCGGCACTCTGGTTCCGCGCGCCCGCGCGTGCCCGGTTGCACGCGCTGCGCGAACTCTACCGGCGCTTCTTCGGCGAGAACACGCCCGATGCGCGGGGCCGCCGGCTGCTGGCCGAGTGGCTGACGCCGGAGCAGCGCGCACAGTTCGAGCAGCACCGGTATTTCGACGTCATCGGCTGCGATACCGGCAAGCGGTATCGCATTCATTATGGCACTGCCGCCAACGTCCACGAAGTCGACGATGTCGGTCACGCGACGATGGGGTGGTGCTTCGTCCCGTCAGGCTTCCTCGTGCCCGGCGACGTGATGCTGGCGCAGAAGATCGCGCTCGAGACGGACGAAAAGGGGGCGCTTGCGCTCGCCAACAGGTTTCCGCCCGCGACGCATTCAGAACATTTTTACCGGCGGCCGTTTTAGGGCGCCGGTGCGACGCACTCAGTAATGCGTGGTGCGATAGGCATCCAGCGCATGCGCCGCAAAGATGCCGATACTGCAGAGGGCGAGGAGGGCGGAGATCAGCTCGATCATAGCTCGTCCTCCCGTGGCGACTGCGCGACGAGGTTCTGGCAGCAGGCATAGTCGTAGATCAGGTCGAGGAGGAATTGCATGGTGGCCGTCCCTGTATTTATTTTGACAACGACTTAACCGGCCATCTGTTTCAGGCGTGTTTCGTCGCATCGGAAAAGAGGTTTCGCGGGGGAACCCTGGGCTGGCTTGTTCGCGGCGGAGCCGTTACATCGCAATTTCGCTAAATCCCTTGAACCGCGCACTCCCGGCAGTGGCGTACGATATTGCGAGGCAAAATCATGGCGCAGGTCGAATGGTTCGACGATCTCACCATTGGAATGCGGTTCAAGTCGCCCGAGGTGGTGGTCACCGAAGCGGACATCAAGCGCTTCGCCGCCGAGTACGATCCGCAGCCGATGCATCTCGACCATGAGGCGGCGAAGGAGACCCTGTTCAAGGGGCTGGCTGCCTCGGGATGGCACACTGCCGCGATTGCCATGAACCTCGCGATCCAGTCCCGCCCGTTTGGCCCGCATCCGCTGATTGGCGCCGGTGTTGATGGGCTGCGCTGGACCATGCCGGTGCGGCCCAACGACCGCCTGCATCTGGTCGGGGAGGTCATGAGCCTGACGCCTTCGAAGTCGAAGCCGCAGGGCATCGCGCTGGTGAAATGGACGATGTTCAACCAGAACGACGAGGAGGTTTACACCTTCACCCCGATCGCGATCGTACCGCGACGCGGGTAGGGCCTGGCCGTTGTCTCGCCCGCGGCCCGAAACCCTTGCGAGCGGTCGGCAGAGGTGGTCATCTCGGCGTGGGGAACGCGCTGGAGGCTGACATGCAACGATCTCTTCTCGCCGCCGGAATTCTCGTGGGCGCCTTGAGCGCAGCCTTGAGCTCGAGGCCCGCGCTTGCGCAACAATCCAAGGTCGGCGACTGGACCATCGAGAAGCGGACGCAGGACACGCATTGCAATGCGAGCCGCGGCTACAAGGACAAGGAGGACGAGAACCGCGACTACGTCATTGTCATCACCTATTCCGACAAGGCCATCGTCATCGTGATGATCTACGACGGCTGGGAGTGGGACAAGGTCGGCGAGATCCTCCGCGCCGATGTCGGCACCGATGATGCCGACATCATGAAGAAGGCGAAGTGGGAAGTCATGGACAAGACCACCGTGCGCGGCATCTTCGAGTACGACCAGTCGATCATGGACCGCCTCTCCAAGGCCAAGCGCCTCACGCTCGATTTCGAGGATGACGACGACGACAGCATCGAGATGCAGATCCCGCGCGCTGGCGAGGCGCTCGCCGCGCTGAAGTTCTGCGAGGAGAACCGGAAGTAACTTGCCGACGCCGGCCGCGAAGCCGGTTCGGTATTCGGCGTGCTCGCCTTTCACCGGGTCAACGAGACGGTCTTTCGCAAGACCGTGCTCGTTCTGTTGCTGATCTCGGGGATTTCCCTGATCTAACGCCTTCGACTTAGTGTCCCTGGACTTCGTGATGAAGCCCCTGAACCGGCGCTGCGCTGGTGTCGCTGCTGTGATGCACCAGCGGCTTGTTGCCGGTGATGGTTCTGAGCAGCACATAGAACACCGGCGTCAGGAACAGGCCGAACACGGTGACGCCGATCATGCCGGAGAACACCGCAACGCCCATCGCCCGGCGCATCTCCGAGCCGGCGCCGGTCGAGAGCACCAAGGGCAGCACGCCCATGATGAACGCCATCGACGTCATGAGGATCGGACGCAGTCGCAACCGGCTCGCCTCGATCGCCGCCCGGATCGGCGTGCGTCCGGCGAATTCGAGCTCGCGCGCGAATTCGACGATCAGGATCGCGTTCTTGGCGGAGAGGCCGACGAGCACGATCAGGCCGATCTGGGTGAAGACGTTGTTGTCGCCCTTGGAGAACCAGACGCCGAACATCGCGGCGAGCAGGCCCATCGGCACGATCATGATGATCGAGAGCGGCAGGGTCAGGCTCTCGTAGAGTGCGGCCAGCACCAGGAACACCAGCAGGATCGCCAGCGGGAACACCCAGATGCCGGAATTACCGGCGATGAACTCCTGATAGGTCAGGTCGGTCCATTCGAAGGCGAAACCGGGCGGCAGCGTCTCCGCTGCGATCCGCGTCGCCGCCTCCTGCGCCTGTCCCGACGAGAAGCCGGGCGCGGCCGCCGCGTTGATGTCGGACGACAGGAAGCCGTTGTAGCGGATCGCGCGCTCCGGCCCCGCGCTCTGGCGGATCTTGAGCAGCGCCGACAATGGCACCATGTCGCCGGAGGACGAACGCACCTTCAACTGCCTGATGTCGTCGGCGCGGGCGCGGAACGGCGCGTCGGCTTGGACTCGGACTGAATAGGTGCGGCCAAACTTGTTGAAGTCGTTGACGTAGTAGGAGCCCAGGTAGATCTGCAGCGTGTTGAACACTTCCGTCACCGGCACGCCAAGCTGCAGCGCCTTGGTGCGGTCGATGTCGGCGAACAGCTGGGGCACGTTGACCTGGAAGCTCGAGAACACGCCGGCGATCTCCGGCGCCTTCTGCATCGCCGCCATGAACGCCTTGGTCGCCTCGTTCAGCGCGTCATAGCCGAGGCCGGCGCGATCCTCGATCTGCAGCTTGAAGCCGCCGATGGTGCCGAGGCCGTTGACCGGCGGCGGCGGGAACATGGCGATGAAGGCTTCCTGGATCCCGGCGTATTTCTTGTTCAACTCGGCCGCGAGCGCGGGACCGCTGAGCGCGGGATCCTTGCGCTCGTCGAACGGCTTCAGCGTCGAGAACACGATGCCGGCATTGGACGAGTTGGTGAAGCCGGAGATCGACAGGCCGGGGAAGGCGACCGAGCTCTCGACGCCGGGCTGGGTCAGCGCGATGTCGCTCATCTTGCGGATCACCTCTTCGGTGCGGTCGAGCGTTGCACCATCGGGCAGGCGGGCGAAGCCGACGAGGTACTGCTTGTCCTGACCCGGCACGAAGCCGCTCGGGACCTGCTGGAACAGGAAGGCGGTGAGGCCGACGAGCACCACATAGAGGCCCATCACTGCGGCCTTGCCCGAAATGACCTTGGTGACAGTGCCGCTGTAGCTCTCCGACGAGTAAGTGAACGCCCGATTGAAGCGGCGGAAGAACAAGCCAAGGCTCTTCTCCATGATGATCGTGAGCTTGTCCTTCGGCTCGTTGTGCCCCTTGAGCAGCAGCGCCGACAGCGCCGGCGACAGCGTCAGCGAATTCACCGCCGAGATCACGGTCGAGATCGCGATCGTCAGCGCGAACTGCTTGTAGAACTGGCCGGTGAGGCCGGAGATGAAGGCCAGCGGCACGAACACCGCGATCAGCACCATCGCGATCGCGATGATCGGCCCGGACACCTCGCGCATGGCCTGATAGGTGGCATCGCGCGGCGACAGCCCGGCCTCGATGTTGCGCTCGACGTTCTCGACCACGACGATGGCGTCGTCGACGACGATGCCGATGGCGAGCACGAGGCCGAACAGGCTGAGCGCGTTGATGGAGAAGCCGAACACGTGCATCACCGCGAAGGTGCCGACGATCGACACCGGCACGGCCAGCAGCGGAATGATCGAGGCGCGCCAGGTCTGCAGGAACAGGATCACCACAAGCACCACCAGCGCGATCGCTTCCAGCAGGGTGTGGATCACGGCCTCGATCGAGGAGCGCACGAACTGGGTGGGGTCGTAGACGATCTGGTAGGACACGCCCTCCGGCATGTTCTTCTTGATCTCGTTCATGGTGGCGCGGACGTTGTCGGAGATCTGCAGCGCGTTGGAGCCGGGCGCCTGGAAGATCGGGATCGCCACCGCCTGCTTGTTGTCGAGCAGTGAGCGCAGACCGTATTCGGACGCGCCAAGCTCGATGCGCGCGACGTCGCGCAGGCGAACGACCTCGCCGCGCGTACCGGTCTTGACCACGATGTCGCCGAACTGTTCTTCGTTGGCGAGACGGCCTTCCGCATTGACGGAGAGCTGCAGGTCGATACCCCTAACGTTGGGGGAGGAGCCGACCACGCCGGCGGCGGCCTCGACGTTCTGCGCCTGGATCGCCTTGACGATGTCGCTGGCGGTCAGGCCATGCTCGGCCGCCTTCTGCGGATCGACCCAGACCCGCATCGAATAGTCGCCGGCGCCATAGAGCTGGACGTCGCCGACGCCGTCGATCCGCGCCAGGCGATCCTTGACATTGAGCACCGCGTAATTGCGCAAGTACGTCATGTCGTAGCGGCCGTTCGGCGACAAGAGATGCACGACCATGGTGAGGTCGGGCGAGGACTTCTTGGTGATGATGCCGAGCTGGCGAACCACGGCCGGCAGGCGAGGCTCGGCCTGCTGCACGCGGTTCTGCACCAGCTGCGTCGCCTTGTCGGGGTCGGTGCCGAGGCGGAACGTCACCGTCAGCGTCATCGCGCCGTCGGTGGTCGCCTGGCTCGACATGTAGAGCATGCCTTCGACGCCGTTGATCTGCTCCTCGATCGGCGTCGCCACGGTCTCCGCGATCACCTTGGGATTGGCACCGGGATAGGTCGCGCGCACCAGCACCGAGGGGGGCACGACGTCGGGATATTCCGAGATCGGCATCGCGAACAGCGAGATCAGGCCGGCGAGGAAGATCAGGACCGACAGCACGCCGGCGAAAATCGGACGATCGATGAAGAACTTTGAGAGATTCATGGTCTTGCCCCTGGGCAATATCGTGCGGTTCTCCGCCAACTCCCCCGTCATTCCGGGGCGTGGGCGAAGCCCGCGAACCGGAATCCAGAGGTGAAGTCATCGGAGTTTCAAAAGCTCGGGATTCCGGGTTCGCGCTATGCGCGCCCCGGAATGACGGCAGGTATCAACGTTGCACCACGTCCTGGTTACTGTGGTTGGAAGCCTGCTGCGGACCACGCGCGCCCATCGCCGCGATCTCGGTCTTGAGAAGGGCGCCCGGACGCACGCGTTGCAGACCGTTCACCACGATACGGTCGCCGGGCTTCAGCCCCTCGGTGACAATGCGCAGTCCGTCGACCGCACCGCCGAGCGTGATCGGCCGGTAGACCGCGCGGCTGTCGTCGCCGACCGCCATCACGAACTTCTTGTCCTGGTCGGTGCCGATCGCGCGCTCGTCGATCATCACCAATGTCTGCTGCTTCGGCTGGCCCATGCGCACGCGGGCGAACTGGCCGGGGATGAGACGCCCGTCCTCGTTGCGGAACACCGCGCGGACGCGGATCGTGCCGCTTTGGCCGTTGACCTGGTTGTCGATGAGCTGGATGTGGCCCTTCGCCGAGAGACCGCCCGACGTCGCCATCTCCACCGGGATCTGGTCGAGCTTGCCGCGTTGGCCCGAGCCGTCTGCAATCGAGTTCAGCGCGCGCAGCACGACCTCTTCGTCCGCATCGAAGGACGCGTAGATCGGATTGACCGAGACCAGCGAGGTCAACACCGGGGAGGCGGTGCCGGCGGCGACGAGATTGCCGACGGTGACCTCGATCTTGCCGACGCGGCCGTCCACCGGTGCGCGCACCTCGGTGTAGTCGAGATTGAGCTTTGCGGTCTGCAGCGTCGCTTCGGCCGCCTTGACGTTGGCAATCGCCTCGCGATTGGCGTTGTCGCGCTGGTCGTAATCACGCCGGGTGACCACGGCGTTACCGACGAGCTGCGCACCGCGCTCGAGCTCGCTCTGGGTGAACACGACGCGCGCTTTCGCAGCTTCGAGCTGGGCGGCGGCCTTGTCGACCTCGGCCGCATAAGGCGCCGGGTCGATCTTGAACAGCACATCGCCGGCCTTCACCAGCGCGCCTTCGGTGAAGTTGGTCGACAGGATCGCACCGGCCACGCGCGGGCGAAGCTCGACGCGTTGGATCGCCTCGAGCCGGCCGGAGAAATCATCCCACAGCACGGTCTGCTTGGGTTCGATCAGCGCGACCGTGACGGGGACGGCCTGTTCGGCCGCAGCCGCCGTTGCGGTCGCCTGCGCGGCATGGAAGTAGCGGCCGGTCGCGATCGAGCCGGCCACGGCGAGGGCGCCCACGATGGCGACGCCGCCGAGAAGGCGGCGGATACGGCCGGCGCGGGAGGTGTTTTGGGAGGGGGGCATTTGCGCGCTCCAGATATGTAGTGTTCACTACAGATGTGGATCTGGATATCGCAGCGCAAGATACTTATGTACCGTTCGCTAAGAAAATTGTAGCCGCTTACCGCAAGAATTGGAAGGCGAAAGAGAAAATAAAGCGAGAACAAGTAGATAGCATCGGGCGTTGATTGGGGCGAAGCGCCGATTGTGAGGAGACCAAAGACATGGGCATGGGACGCCCCCGCGAATTCGACGCCGAATTGGCGTTGGACCAGGCGATGGAAGTGTTTTGGCGCCATGGCTATGAGGGCGCCACGATCGCCCAGCTCACCGAGGCCATGGGCATCAACCCGCCCAGTCTCTACGCCTGCTTCGGCAACAAGGAAGGCCTGTTGAAGGCCGCGCTCGACCGCTACACCAAGCTGCGCGGCGCCTGGATGGACGAGGTGGTGGCCGCACCCACCGCCCGCGAGGTCGCCGAGCGGATGCTGATGGGCATCGCCGACAAGCAGACCGATCCCGCCAACCCGCCCGGCTGCCTGCTCGTGCAAGGCGGCATCGCCTGCGGCTCCGGCTCCGAGAACGTCCCCTTCGAGCTCGCTGCCCGCCGCGCCCAGAACGAAGACCAGCTCCGCGACCGCTTTGTCCGCGCCAAGGCGGAGGGCGATCTCAGGGAAAGCGCCGATCCCGCCGCGCTCGCGCGCTATGTCTCGGCAGTGTCGGTCGGGATGGGCGTGATGGCATCGTCCGGCGCTGATCGCGAAGCGCTGCGGCAAGTGGCTGATGTCGCCGTGCAGGCGGTCGAGGCGCAGTCGGCTGACCGAACCTGATTCATCGCGGCTGCGCCGGCGGCGCAACGAAGCCGCCGAACTCGCGTTCGATCAGTCCGGCCAGTGCAATCGTCGTGCGGTCCTCCAGGTAAGGCCCGATGATCTGGACGCCGATCGGCAGGCCTGACGGCGTGCGCTCGATTGGAACGGCGGTTGCGGGTAGTCCGCAGGTCGAGGCGGGATCTGCCCAGATGAAGCACGCGTCGGAGTAATTGTAGAGCTTGCCGTCGATGTCGAACTTCCGCGCGTCGAACGGCTCGGAATGGTCGTGTGGAAAGGCCGGCACGGCGGCGACGGGATAGATCACCGCGTCGAACTCGCGGAAGAACTGATACCACTTCTGTTGCAACTGAAGGCGGGCTGCGTCGCTCGCCAGCCACTCGCGATGGATCATGCCCCAGCCGCGGGCGCGCTCGGCTTGCAGACTGCGGTCGTCGGGCGCGAGTGCCGCGGCAATTTCTTGTGCTTCCGCGAGTGCGGCCGCTGTCAGGCGTGGACTCCTCGCGCCGTTCAGCAGCTTCATGTAAAGCCGCGCGGATTCGGCGAGATCGGGCAGCGACGTGCTCGCGCGTGCGACATGTGCGCCTGATCGTTCGAGCCGTTCGGCCAACCGTCCGATGGCCGAGCGCACGGCGTCCCCCGTCGGCATCAGCGGATGGGTGTCGATCACCAGGATCCTGAAATCCCCGAGATGCTCATGCCGCGAGGTGGGCAACGCAAGGCGATAGCCGACGCCGTCGCGTGTCTCGTCGGGGCCGGCAATCACGTCGAGCGCCAGCGCCAGGTCCGAGGCGGTGCGCGCCATCGGCCCGACGACGGCGAGATCGCCCTGGCCGGGCACGGGCGGCGCCGGCGGCAAACTATATCCGCGCAGCGGGACCAGGCCGAGGCTCGGCTTGTGTCCGAACACGCCGCAGAAATGCGAGGGCACCCGGATCGAGCCGCCGATATCCGAGCCGATCGAGAGCGGACCGAACCCTGCGGCCAGCGCCGCTCCGCATCCGCCCGAGGAGCCGCCGGGCGAGCGGCCGAGATCCCACGGGTTGTTCGTCGTCCCGTGGATCTCGTTGTAGCTCTGGAAGTCTCTGAGGCCGATCGGGATATTGGTCTTGCCGATGATGACGGCGCCCGCCGCCTTCAGCCGCGAGACGACGAGGGCGTCCTCGGCCGCTTGGAAATCCCTGAAGTGCGGAAAGCCCCACGTCGTCGGCAGGCCGGCAACGTTGAACGGTTCCTTCAAGGTCACGGGGATGCCGAGCAGCGGCAGCCGCTCGCCGCGGCCGAGCGCGGCATCGGCGGCGCGGGCGGCGTCTCTGGCGCGATCGAAATCACGAACAATGATCGCGTTGATCGGCCCGTCCAGCACCTCGATGCGGGCGATGGTGTGCTCGAGTAGTTCCGAGGCAGATATCTTGCGCGCGTGCAGGGCGCCGAGGAGTGCGCCGATCGAGCCGTAGGTCAGGTCAGTGGCGTCTGCGGTCATCACGCGCTCCATTGTGTCCCGCAGACCTTGTAGCCCGGATGGAGCGTAGCGCAATCCGGGACATGTCTCGATGCCGGACCCCGGATTACGCTATCGCTCCATCCGGGCTACGGAGACGCGCGCTGAAGCGGGCGTCTCGAACCATGCAGGCCGTGCTCGCCCGGCAGCTTTCAGGACGCTTCCTTCAGCACCGGCGCGGCGGATTCCTCCGCCTTCAGCTCCTCGAGACTGCGATGCCGTGGCTCAATGCCGAGCGCCCAGACCGTGATGATCTGCACGACCAAGAGTCCGATCATCAGCGCCATCACGCCGGCTACGCCGCGCGACTCGAACAATGACACGACGAGGAACGGCGTGACGATCGTGGCACCGCGCCCCAGCGTATTGACGATGCCCGAAGCGCGCAGGCGGACCTCGGTCGGAAACAGCTCGGGGATGTAGATGCCGAACAGCAGCGCGACCAGGACGTAGATCGGCACCGTCAGCGCGAAGCCCACGGCCGGCAGCAGGATCGGGTCGGAGATCATGGGGTAGAGAATGCCGAGCACGACCGCGATCAGCGAGGCGCCGATGATGGTCGGCTTGCGGCCCCAGCGGTCCGCGGTCAATGCACCGATGGCCGAGCCGATGGGCGCACCGAGCGCCATCAGCAGCGAATAGCCGAATGAGGTTGCGATCGAGAGGCCCTGCTTGACGAAGAACACCGGCAGCCAGGTCACGAAGCCATAGAGCAGGGTGTTGATCGTGATCAGGCAGACCGCGCCGACGATCATTCGCGACAGCAGGGGCGCAGTGAACAGCGTGCCGAGATCGGGGGCTACGGGGGCCGGTATCGTGGGCGTCGGCGCGGGCAGGGGCTGGCCCTGCGCGGCCTCCTTCTCGATGGCCTGCATCAAGGCTTCCGCCTCGGCGGTGCGTCCCACGGCTTCGAGCCAGCGCGGGGATTCCGGCAGCGACTTGCGCATGTACCAGACGACGAGCGCGCCGACGCCGCCGAGCACGAACATCGAGCGCCAGCCGAATTGCGGCACCAGCACGGATGCGATCAGCAGGGCCGCGGGCAGGCCGGTCACCACGCACACGGCGGTGAAGCCGAGCCATTTGCCGCGGGTGCGGGCGGGCACGAACTCGGTCATCGTCGAATAGCCGACGACGTTCTCCGCACCTAAGCCAACGCCCATCACGAAGCGGCAGGCGATCAGGAAGGCCATATTCGGCGAGAACGCCGCGGCGAGAGAAGCGAGGCCGAAAAGCAGCAAATTGAACTGATAGGTGAAGCGGCGTCCGTAACGGTCGCCGAGGAAGCCGGTGCCGAACGATCCCAGCATCATGCCGACGAAGGTCGCCGAGATGAAGGCGGCGTTCTGGGCAAGGGTCGAAAAGCCCGTCTTCAGCGTCACGCTGAGCACGGTCCCGGCGATATAGATGTCGAAACCGTCGAAGAACATGCCGATGCCGATCAGCAGCATGATGCGGCGATGGAATGGCCCGATAGGCAGCCGATCAAGACGGCCGCCTGCGTTCACCGATGTCGACATGTACGCTCTCCCTTGACTGTTGTTCTGGTTGATGCGGCCCGCCTTCTGTGAGCGATCTGCCGCGTGCAGTGTCTGCTAGTTGAGGCGCTTCTGATTGGCCGTGTCGCGGTACCAGTCGAACGGCTGCTCGTGGGTCGCGACCATCACGCTCTTGGTGTTGAAATGGTCGTTGAAGCTCTCGGTGCCGCATTCACGGCCGATGCCGGAATCGTCGACGCCGCCCCAGGGCGAAGCGGGGTCGAGCCGGTGGTGATCGTTGATCCAGACGATGCCGGCCTTGACGTTTGCGGCGACACGGTGGGCGCGCGCGACGTCGCGGGTGCGGATCGCGGCGGCGAGGCCGAAGGGCGAGTCGTTGGCTAACCGCAACGCATCGGCCTCGTCCTTGAACGGTGTCACCGAGGTGAAGGGACCGAACACCTCTTCCTGGAAGATACGCATGTCGGATTTGACGTCGGCGAACACCGTCGGCTCGACGAAATAGCCGTTCTCATGGCCCGGCACCTTCGCGGCAACGCCGCCGGTGACGAGACGCGCGCCGTCGGCGTGACCATAGCCGGCGTAGGCGAGAACGCGGTCGCGCTGCTTGGCCGAGATCACGGGACCCATTTGCGTGCTCGGGTCGAAGGGATCGCCAACGCGGATCATGCGGGTCTTGGCCTGCAGCTTCTCGACGAATTCGTCATAGATCGAGGCCTGGACCAGATGGCGCGAGGCGCAGACGCAGGTCTGGCCGGCGCCGATGAAGGCGCCGAATGCGGCATAGTTGACGGCGCGGTCGACGTCGAAGTCGTCGAACACCATCACCGGCGTCTTGCCGCCGAGCTCCATGGTCTGGTGCGCGAACACTTTTGCGGCCGCGCTGCCGGCGATGCGGCCTGCCTCGGTGCCGCCGGTCAACACCAGCTTGTCGATGTCGCCGTGCTCGGCCAGCATCTTGCCCGTGCTCTGGCCGAGGCCGAGGACGATATTGAAGACGCCGGGCGGAAGGCCCGCTTCGGTGAAGATCTGGGCCAGCTTCAGCGTCGTCAGCGGCGTGTATTCGGACGGCTTGACCACGGTGACGCAGCCGGTCGCCAGCACCACGGCGAGCGACTTGCACAGGATCATCAGGGGATGATTGAACGGCGTGCAGTTGGCGACGATGCCGATCGGCGTGCGCAGCGTGTAGTTCAGATACGCGCCTTCGACAGGGATCACGGAGTCGCGGCGCGACAGCGCGACGCCGGCAAAGTAGCGGAAGAAGTCGGGCAGGCGGGAGAGTTGGGCGCGGGTCTCGTTGACCGGGCGGCCGTTGTTGAGGGTCTCCAGCCGGTACAGGCTTTCGAGATTGGCCTCGAACGCATCGGCGAGCCTGTTGACCAGTCGGGCGCGCGCACGCGTATCCATGCCGCCCCAGGCCTTGCCTTCGAACGCGGCGCGCGCGCTTTTCATGGCGCGGTCGATGTCTTCGGCTGTCGAATTGGGAATGCGGGCGATCACGTCGCCGGTCGCGGGATTGCGGATGTCCAGCATTGCACCATTGCCGGCTTCGACTTCACGTCCGTCTATGAAATTGCCGTGGATTTCGACGTCGATCGACGCGGGTTTCGATGGGATGTTCATGACGACCTCTCTTCCACGATGACGGCGTTGCGCTTGAGCGCCGGCAGAACGCGTTTTTCAGTGGCCCCGATATGGGCCTTGATGATGCGCGCGGCGGTTCGCGTCTCGCGCTTCTGCATGGCGTCGATCAAAGCGACGTGCTCGGCGACGAGCTTTGCCGGATCGTGGCCCTTCAGATTGGAGATGCTGACCCGGACCAGACGGTCGGCCTGACCGATCAGGTCGCACAGCGCGGTGGCCATGCGGCGATTGCCGGACGCATGGGCGAGTGCGGTATGGAAGCTGCGATTGTAGGCGATGAAGTCTTCGTGGTTGCCGGAGAAGCGGCGGAATTCGTCGAGCGACTTCAAGACGCTGTCGGGCGCGCTCTCGATGGCTTCGGCGACGCAGGCCGGCTCCAGCGCAAGACGGAAGCGCAAGAGGTCGCGGGCGTCCGAAAGCGAGATCGGCGTGACCCGATAGCCCTGGCGCGGCTGCACCGTGACGAGGTGCTCGCGCTGCAGCCGCAGGAGTGCATCCCGGACCGGTTGCCGGCTCACGTCATAGCGCTCGGCGAGGTCCTGCTCGCGCATTTCACCTCCAGGCGCAAGACGACAAGCTAAAATATCAGACCTGAGGCGGTCATAGATATCTTCGCGCAAAAGCATCATATTTCTTGTCTCCTTGGCATTAATATCTCAGTCGTGATATTTCACGTCAAGAGCTGAAAGCTTGAATTCCCTGACAGTTGATTTATCAGTCAGGGCCTTCGGGGCGCGCGAACGACCGATGAAGTGAGGGAAAGACCGCACATGGACAGGCTTCTTGCCAACGGGACCGTCAACGCCGCGCAATCGGGCGAGGGGCCGCCGCTGTTCCTGTTCCACTCGCTGTTGTCGGACCGGGCGAGCTTTGATGCGATCGTGCCGGAGCTCGAGAGGTCGTTTCGCGCCATCGTGCCGGAGTTGCCGGGGTTCGGCCGCTCACGCGCGGTCGAAGGCGGCCTTGCTGCGGTCGCGGACCGGATGGCAGAGGCTGTGAAAGACGCCGCGGGCGGTGCGCCGGCGATCGTGCTGGGCAATGGCTACGGCGGCTTCGTCGCCTTGCAGATGGCGATCCGGCATCCTGATATCGCGAGCAAGCTCATTCTCGCCGACAGCGGTGCGGCGTTCTCCGAGCCCGGCCGCGAGGCGTTTCGCAACATGGCGAAGGCGTCGCGCGAAAAGGGGCTGCAGGCCATCACTGACGTCGCGATGCGGCGCCTGTTCGCGCCCGCGTTTCAGGAGCAGCACCCCGAGCTGATGCGGGACCGTCGTGAAGCCTTTCTGCGGACGGACCCCGACGTATTTCGCGCCGCGTGCGACGCGTTGGCGAGCCTGGATCTCCGCGCCGAGCTTGCCGCGGTCAAGGTTCCGGTTCTCGTTCTGGTCGGCGAGCACGACGAGGCGACGCCTCCGCCGATGTCGCATGAGCTGGTCGCCGCATTGCCGCGCGCCGAACTCAAGATCATTCCGGGTTGCGCCCACGTGCCGCAGCTTCAATCGCCGTGGCAGTTCCTCGAAGCGCTCGAGGGCTTCCTGATCTGATCTGTGCTTGGCGGCAGCGATGGCTTCCGAACGGTTAATGGCGAAGCGCGATGGCATTCACGATCGCCGATCATGCCGTCGTGTGCCTGTTTCGCCCGACGTGTCAAACGTCCGCGCCGACGAGCTTTGCGTTATGCGGAACGAAATTCTTCAATGATTTGTACTGTGCATGGGGTTGTTTTCGCATTTTTGTTTAAGCGCCTCCGGGGCCGCATCAGCCGTCGGAACCCGTATCGAGACGGCCACCCCTAAGAGTTTTTACACACAGTTCTGGCACGCTCCGCGCGTCAATATCCGCAACCTGCATCGTCGCCTCTCATTGCGCGCACGATAAAGACAGGACCCGCGGGGATCGAGGGGGCGTAAGCCATGACTGCACTAGCTTCGGACGCCGGTCGCGCCAGGGGTGGGATCGTGCCGATCCTGTTGTGCGTCGTGCCATTCAGCCAGATTCCGCTCGATGCCTATACGCCGGGCCTGCCGCAGATGGTGGTGGACCTCGCGACCGATTCCGCCTCGATGCAGAACACTGTCACCGCCTACATGCTCGGCATGAGTCTGGCCCTGGTACCTGTCGGCATCGCCTCCGACACGCTCGGCCGCCGCAACGTCCTGCTCGCGGGGCTGTCGGTGCTGATCGCGATGAGCATCGCCTGCGCGCTCGCTACCAGCGCCTCGCTGCTGCTGGGCTTGCGCTTCCTGCAGGGCATCGGCGGCTGTACCTGCCTCGTCGTCGCCTATGCTGTCGCCGCTGATTGCTTCCGCGGCCGCGAACTCACTGCGATCTCCGGCCTGCTGGGTGCCGCCTGGGGGCTTGCGCCGGTGCTGGCGCCGGCGGCCGGCGGCTTCATCGTCGAGCTGACCTCGTGGCGTGGCGTCTTCGTCGTCATCGCCATTGCCGCCGCCATCGTCGCCGCGATCGTCGTATTCCTTCTGCCCGAGACACTGCAGGCCGATCGGCGCGCGCCGTTCGATCCGCGCCGCACCGCTGGCATCTTGCGCGATGCACTGGTGCGTCCGGGCTTCCTGGCATTCGTGCTCGTCTTTGCTGCGGCAGCCAGCGCGCAGCTCGCGTTCGGCGTGGTCGCGCCGTTCTTCTACCAGACCGGCCTCGGCTATTCCGCCGCCATCTACGGCCTCGTCGCGCTCGGCCTTGGCGGCGTCAATCTCGCCGGCGAGCTCGGCTGCGCGCATTTCGCGCGCTTCATGCCGGCCCGCGTGATGGGCTTCGGCGCCTTTGCGCTGTTTCTCGCAGGCTCGGTGGTCCTGACCGTAACCGGCATGACCCTCGGTCTCGATTTCATGTCGATCACGATCGGCGGCGCGCTGGTGCTCGGCGGCTGCGGCGTGCTCTGTCCGATGATGTACGGCATGGCGCTCGGCCTGTTCGAGCGCGACCACGGCCTGATCGGCGGCCTCATCAGCGCGCTCTGCTATCTCGCCGTCAGCGGCGCCATGGCGATCGCGGCGGTGCTGCCCGAGGCAACGCAGGCACCGATCGGATGGCTCTATCTCGGCCTCTGCGCCGTCGCCGGCACGCTGCTTGCGATCTCGCTGCCCTCGGCGCGGCAGGCCACGCAACCTTAAGGAAGGAACCAGATCATGGCGACTGTTGGTATTCGCGGCACGTTCTTCGACTTCGTCGACGACCCCTGGAAGCATGTCGGCAACGAGCAGGCCGCAGCCCGCTTTCATCAGGATGGCCTCATGGTCGTCACGGACGGCGTCATCAAGGCGTTCGGCCCCTATGACAAGATCGCCGCCGCGCATCCAGGCGTTGAGATCACCCATATCAAGGACCGCATCATCGTCCCCGGCTTCATCGACGGGCACATCCATCTGCCACAGACCCGCGTGCTCGGTGCCTATGGCGAGCAGCTCCTGCCGTGGCTGCAGAAGTGGGTCTATCCGGAAGAGCTCAAATACCGGGATCGCAACTACGCGCGCGAAGGCGTGAAGCGCTTCCTCGACGCGCTGCTCGCCTCCGGCACCACCACCTGCCAGGCCTTCACCAGCTCCTCGCCGGTCTCGACCGAAGAGCTGTTCGAGGAAGCGGCGCGCCGCAACATGCGCGTCATCGCGGGCCTCACCGGCATCGATCGCAACGCGCCAGCCGATTTCATCGATACCCCCGAGAACTTCTATCGCGACAGCAAGCGGCTGATCGCGCAGTACCACAACAAGGGCCGCAACCTCTACGCCATCACGCCGCGCTTCGCCTTCGGCGCCTCGCCGGAACTGCTGAAGGCGTGTCAGCGCCTCAAGCACGAGCATCCGGACTGCTGGGTCAACACCCACATCTCCGAGAACCCGGCCGAATGCAGTGGCGTGCTGGTCGAGCATCCCGACTGTCAGGACTATCTCGGCGTCTACGAGAAGTTCGACCTTGTGGGACCGAAATTCTCCGGCGGCCACGGCGTCTATCTCTCCAACAACGAGTTCCGGCGCATGTCGAAGAAGGGCGCGGCGGTGGTGTTCTGCCCGTGCTCGAACCTGTTCCTCGGCAGCGGCCTGTTCCGCCTCGGCCGCGCCACCGATCCCGAGCATCGCGTGAAGATGTCGTTCGGCACCGACGTCGGCGGCGGCAACCGCTTCTCGATGATCTCCGTGCTCGACGATGCCTACAAGGTCGGCATGTGCAACAACACGCTGCTCGACGGCAGCATCGATCCGGCGCGCAAGGACCTTGCGGAAGCCGAGCGCAACAAGCTCTCGCCGTATCGCGGCTTCTGGTCGATCACGCTCGGCGGCGCCGAAGGCCTCTACATCGACGACAAGCTCGGCAATTTCGAGCCGGGCAAGGAAGCCGATTTCGTCGCACTCGATCCGAACGGCGGGCAGATCGCGCAAGCGTGGCACCAGTCGCTGATTGCCGACGGCGCTGGCCCGCGCACGATGGACGAGGCCGCGAGCATGCTGTTTGCCGTCATGATGGTCGGCGACGACCGCTGCGTCGACGAGACCTGGGTGATGGGCAAGCGTCTCTACAAGAAGAGCTGAAGCGGACGGCCGCCTATGAGCGCATCTCCTGACACAGCCGGCCAGCCGGTCGCCCTCGTCATCCAGCGCCGCATCGCGGACGATGGCTTTGCCGCATTCGCGCGGTGGAACGGCGAGGTGGGTGAGGTGCTCAAGACCTGGCCCGGCTTCCTCAGCCAGGAGGTGGTGCCGCCGCAGCCGCCCGCGCATGTGGACTGGGTGACGATCGTGCGCTTTGCGAGCCCGGCCGCCGCGCGCGCCTGGCTCCAGAGCGAGGTGCGGGCGAAGCTGATCGCGGATGTGCAACGCTTCTTCGTCGGCTCGGAGGATGTTCATATCCTGCCCGACACCGGTGTTCAGCGCGACAATGCAGTCTCCGCCGTGATCTCGTTCAAGGTCCCTGATGGGCTCGAGGACGCGTTCCTGAAATGGCAGCAGCGCATCCAGGCCGCCGAGGCCGAGTTCAAGGGGTTTTTGCGCCACAAGATCGAACGGCCGATTCCAGGCCTGCATGATGAATGGATCATCATCCTGTCGTTCGACAGCGATGCCAATCTCAATGCCTGGCTCGACTCGCCGTTGCGGCAGACGCTGCTGAAGGAGGGCGCGCGCTTCAACGCCGGCATGAATGTGAAGCGGGCGAGCTACGGCTTCAATTTCTGGTTCCCCGCTGGCAAGACGCAGGCCCCGGAGCAGGGGCCGGGCTTCATCTGGAAGAGCAACCTGATCGTTCTCCTTGTACTCTATCCCGTGGTGTACCTCTGGGGCTATTTCATCAGCAGGCCGCTGATCGACGTCCACGGCGTGCCGGTCTGGCTGTCGCTGTTCGTCGGCAATCTCGTCAGCACCCAGTTGCTCGGCTGGTGGCTCGTGCCCGCCGCCTTTAGGGCGCTCGGCTGGTGGGTGGCGCCGAAGGCGGCGATCAGTCGCCAGATCGCGGGCTACGTGCTACTTGCCGCGCTCTACGCCGCGTCGATGGGCCTGTACGCGCTGCTGCTCGCGTGGCATTGGGGACGGTGAGGCCGTCCACCGTATTGTCGCGGAGAGGGGCGGTCTCTGGACATCGACGACCATGTTCGCCCTGACATTTCTCGGCACCTCGGCGAGCGTTCCCTCGGCGGAACGCAACCATCCGGCTCTTCTGGTGGAAGCCGCGGGCCAGCGCCTCCTTGTCGATTGCGGTGAGGGCACGCAGCGCCAGCTGCTGCGCAGCGGCGCCGGCTTTCGACGGCTCGACCGCATCCTGCTCACGCACGCGCATCTCGATCACGTGCTCGGCATTCCCGGCCTGTTCTCGACACTGGGCTTGCGGCAAACCTCCGACGTGATGACCATTCACGGCGGGGAAGGCACGCTCGATCTCGTCATCCGCATGCTCGCGGGCTTGTGGGGCGCGGGCAGGGCGCCGATCCCTGTGCAGTTCGCAGCCCTGAGCGAAGGGCAGGTCATCGACGCCGGCGACTTCACCATCGACTGCTTTCCGGTTCGCCACCGCGACACCGACAGTTTTGGTTTTGTCTTCCAGAGCCCCGCGCGTCGGCATCTTCAGTCCGATCGTCTCGCGGCGCTCGGTGTCCCCGACGGTCCCTTGCGCGGCGAATTGGCTGCCGGGCGGCCAATCGTCATCGATGGCCGCGCGATCGATCCGGAGGATGTGCTGGGACCGCCGAGCGGCGGCAAAAAGCTCGTCGTGATCGGCGACACCGAGACGACGGATGAGCTGTCCAAACATGTTGCCGACGCCGACCTGCTGGTGATCGAGGCGACGTTCCTCGATCGCGACGCGCCGACCGCGCGGAATTACGGCCATCTCACCGCGGCAGAGGCGGCCTCCTTTGCGGCTGCAAACGGCGTCGGCCAGCTCGTGTTGACCCATATGTCAGGGCGCTACGAAGACGAGGAGATTCTGACTGAAGCGGCAAGGATCTTTCCGAGCAGCCGGATCGCCGCCGACTTCGACCATGTGGTCATCTAGTCGCCGCGCCCCGTGTTCAGCTCGACAATCCCGACTTGATCGCGAGATCCTGCGCCTGGTTCGTCACCTGCACCAGCCGCGGCAGCGCCTGGTCGCGAAAAGACGGCATGTCCATTCGCATCGCATCGACGGTGACGCTCAATCCGGCGATCACCAGACCCTGCGCGTCGAAGATCGGCGTTGCCAGCGTGCGCAGGCCATAGGCGTTCTCGCCGTCGGAGACGGCATGGCCCTTCTTCTTCACCTGATCGAGCCGGGCGAGCAGGGCATCGAGGTCGGTGAGCGTTCGCTCCGACAGCTTGACGCGGGGGCGCAGCTCGAGCCGCGTGATCTGCTCGTCGCGCGCCAGATGCGCCAGCATGACATGGCCGAGCGCGGCGCTGTACGCGGGGATGCGCGTGCCCGGCCGGCGATCCATCTTGTGGCGGTCGAGGCCGGCACCGACGCGCGCAAGATAGATCACGTCTCCGCCGTCGAGGATGCCGAGCGAGGCAGCGTCGCCTACCGCAGGCACGAGTTCGCGCAGCAGCGGCTCGACGATGGTCCGCAAGGATCCGTGCGACAGCACAGTGTAGCCGAGATCGAGACAAGCGACGCCGAGGCGGAACCGGCGGCTCTGCGGAACCGCCTGGAGGTATTCGAGTTCGATCAGGGTCTGGATCAGGCGGAACGCGGTGCCGCGATCGAGATCGGCCCGTGCGGCAATCTCACTCAGGGTGAGCTCGAAGGCCTCGCTGGTGAAACTCTTGAGCACGGCAAACGCTTTGCCGACCGAAGCGACGTAATTCTTTGGATTTTTCGGGGTCGCTGCAGGTTTGCGCTTTGTGGCCTTGCTCGCAGTCTTGCTATCAGTCTTGGCCATGCCCGAATGCCCCGCCATGACAGCCGCCCTTGACGCGGCGGCAGCCTGCTCTTACCAACGGGGCAGATCATAACAAATGTTCGCATTCCGAACAATATCGATTTGACGATCGGAGGAAGTTTGTCGACATCATCGCTGCACCCTCATGGCGTGTTCTCCGCCGCGTTGACGCCCCTCGACGCCGAGCTCGCCCCCGATCATGCGCGCTTCGTCGCGCATTGCCGTTACTTGCTGGACGAAGGCTGCGACGGCATCGCGCTGCTGGGGACCACCGGCGAGGCGAATTCCTTCTCCGCGGCCGAGCGCATGGCCCTGCTCGAGGCGGCGGTCGCCGCGGGCATCGCGCCGCAGCGGCTTCTCCCCGGAACGGGCGTCGCCGCGCTCACCGAGACCATTGCGCTGACGCGTCACGCGCTCTCGGTCGGTGTCGATACCGTGGTGATGCTCCCGCCGTTCTATTACAAAGGCGTCAGCGACGACGGCGTCTACGCGTCTTACAGCGAGGTCGTGCAGCGCATCGGCGATGCCAGGCTCAAGGTCGTGCTCTATCACATCCCGCAGATGTCGGCGCAGCCGATCTCGCACGCGCTGATCGAGCGGCTGCGCAAGACCTATCCGGCCATCTTCACCGGTATCAAGGATTCCTCGGGCGACTTCGCCAACATGACCGCGATGGTCGAGCGCTTCCCGGGCTTCTCGGTTCTCGTCGGGGCCGATCCGCTGCTGCTGCCGCTACTGCGCAAGGGCGGGGCAGGCTGCATCACCGCGACCTCGAACCTCATCGCGCGCGACCTTGCCTATGTCTACAAGCACTTTCGCGACAGCGATGATGACGCGGCGCTCAAGGCGGCGCAGGCGCGTATCGTGAAAGCGCGCGAGCTGGTCTCGCGGTTCCCGCAGATGGCCTCGCTGAAGGCGATCGTCGCCGAGCGCACCGGCCATGCCGGATGGCAGCGCCTGCGGCCGCCGCTGGAATCCTTGCCGTCGGCCCAGGTGAAAGAGTTGCTTGCGGATGCGGCTGCATTCGCAGCCGCCACCGTCTAGAGTCAGCCCGGACGACGAGGCGAACCGATGTCCGATGCTTTCCAGGATGCGCTGGCCGGGCTCGCCGCTATCGTCGGCGACAAGCACGTCGTCGCGTCCGGGCCCGACCAGGAGCCTTATGTGGTCGACTGGCGCGGGCGCTATCACGGCCGTGCGGTGGCGGTGGTGAAGCCCGGATCGACGGCCGAGGTCGCCGCAGTCGTCAAATTCTGCGCCGCGAGGCGGCTCGCGATCGTGCCGCAGGGCGGCAACACCGGCATGTGCGGGGCGGCGACGCCCGACGATCACGCCGGCAATGTCGTGATCCGGCTCGATCGGATGCGCACTGTGCGCGACGTCAGCCCGCTCGCCAACACCATCACGGTGGAGGCCGGCTGCATCCTCGCGGAGGTGCAGAACGCGGCGCGCGACGTCGATCGCTATTTTCCCCTGAGCCTTGGCGCCGAGGGCTCGTGCCAGATCGGCGGCAACATCTCGACCAATGCCGGCGGCACCGCCGTGCTGCGCTACGGTCCGACGCGCGATCTCGTGCTCGGCCTGGAAGTCGTGCTGCCCGATGGTCGCGTCTTCAACGGGCTGCGCGCGCTGCGCAAGGACAACACGGGATACGCGCTCAAGCAGCTCTTCATCGGCGCGGAGGGCACGCTCGGCATCGTCACCGCGGCGGTGCTGAAGCTTTTCGCGCCGCCGCGCAGCTCGGCCCTGGCGCTGTTGAAGCTGCAGGGCGTCGAGCAGGCGCTCGAGATCATGCAGCGCCTGCGCGGCGCAGTCGGCGACCGGCTCGGCAGCCTCGAGATCATGTCGCGCTCGCAGATCGAGGCGATCGCCGCGACGGTGCCGCATGTCACCATTCCCTTTGAGCTGACGACGCCATGGTATCTGATCGTCGAGCTGACCGACACGCTCGCAGGCGTTGACCTCAACGAGCCGCTGGCCGCCGTTCTCGCGGATGGGATAGAAGCGGGGCTCGCCGAGGACGCCATATTGGCCTCCAATCTGGCACAGGCAAAGGCGATCTGGGCTGTCAGGCACAGCGTGTCCGAAGGCAACAAGCGCAGCGGTTACGTGGTCTCGCATGACAGCGTGGTACCGCTGGAACGCCAGGCGGCTTTCGTCAATAATGTCGAAGCCCGGATCAAGGCGGCCGTCCCGCATGCGAATGTCGTGATGCACGGCCATATAGGCGACGGTAACATCCACGTCGTGGCCTTGATTGACCGGGTGCATTGCCAGGACCCGGAAGCGACGGCGAGGCTGGTGGCTGAGATCAACGAGATCGTCGATGACGAGACCGCGGCGCAGGGTGGGGCGATCAGTGCCGAGCACGGCATCGGCATCACCAATCGCGGCCGGCTCGCGCGTGTCGCCGATCCGCTCGATATCGAGCTGATGCGCGACATCAAGCGCTTGCTCGATCCGCGTGGCCTGATGAATCCCGGCAAAATCTTCAGCGCGGGAGCCTGACAATGACGACCGTCCGCCTGCTTGCCGACGATCTCACCGGTGCGCTCGACACCGCTGCGGAGTTCGTCGGCCTGTGCGGACCGTTCGACGTCACCTGGCCGGAGGCACCCGCGACGTCCGGCTCCGGGAGCCTCGCGATTGACAGCGGCACCCGCGAGCGCTCGAAGGCCGAGAGCGTCGAGATCGTCGGGCGGCTCGCGCCGCAGCTTCAGGGAGCGACGATCGCCTACAAGAAGGTCGACAGCCTCCTGCGTGGGGCGTGGGCGGCCGAGCTCGGCGCCTGCCTGCGCAGCGGCCACTGGGCTTCTTGCGCGGTCGCGCCCGCCTTCGACTATCAGGGGCGCCGCACCGCTGGCGGCCAGCAATTCGCCCGCACGGTGCAAGGCGAGTGGCATCGTGTCGGTGACAATCTGCTGGACCAGTTGAGACAAGACGGCATCGAAGCCCGGCAGGGCAGCCCCGATACGCTCTCGCAAGGCGGCGTTCAGGTGTTCGATGCCGAGAGCGACATCGACCTCGATCGCGTCGTCGAGATGGGACGGCGCATGCCGGGGCCCGTGCTGTGGTGCGGAAGCGGCGGATTGGCCGGCGCGCTCGCGCGGAGTCACCGTGCCGATGCGCCGAGCCAATTGAAGCTGCCGGTGCTGGGGCTGTTCGGCTCCGACCAGCCCGCGACTGCCTCTCAGCTGGCTGCGTGCGGCGAAGCGACGATCGCGCTTGCGGAAGGCGAGGGGGCGACGCGCGTCGAGCGCAAGCTGGAAGACGACCGCGTAGCGCTGGTGAAATACTCTCTCGCCGAAGGCCTGACGCGGGCAGAGGCGGCGCGTCGGATCGCGCACGAAATGGCGGCATTGATCACGGCGCTCGAACCGCCCGGCACGCTGATCGTTGCCGGCGGCGAGACCTTGAAGGCCGCCTGTGTTGCTCTTGGCGCGCATGCGCTCGAGGTCACGGGACGTATCGTTCCCGGATTGCCGCGCTCGATCCTGCAAGGCGGGCGCTGGGCCGGCGTCGACGTCGTTTCAAAGTCCGGAGCGTTCGGCAACAGCGAGCTGTGGCGCGACCTGCTCCGGGACAATCATCTGCTCAGAATGGAGAGTCCGATATGACCTCTCGTCATCTTGCCATCACCATGGGCGATCCGGCCGGGATCGGGCCGGAGATCATCGTCAAGGCCTGTGTCGGGCTGAAGGAGCGGATCGCGAAGGGCGATCTGCGCCTGCTCGTCATCGGCAGCGGCGCGACGCTCGGTGGCGCCAAGGCCGCGCTCGGCGCCGACATTGCGATCCCGGAGGTCACGGCCGATGATCCCGAATGGCCAAACCTCTGCTACCTGCAAGCCGACGCCGAGGGTGATCCGATCACGCCCGGCGTGCTCAGCGCCGATGGCGGACGCTTCGCCTACAAGGCGATCGAGCAGGGCGTGCGCCTGACGCAGGCCGGCCGCACCGCGGCCATCGTCACCGCGCCGCTCAACAAGGAAGCCCTCAACAAGGCGGGCTATCATTTCCCCGGCCATACCGAGATGCTGGCGCATCTCACCGGCGTGCGCGGCTCGGTGATGCTGCTGGCCCATGGCAACATGCGCGTCAGCCATGTCTCGACTCATGTCGCGCTGGAGGACGTGCCGAAGCGCCTGACGCCGGAGCGGTTGCGCATGGTGATTGATCTCACCAACGACGCGTTGCATCGCCTCGGCATTGCAAAGCCCAAGATCGCGATTGCCGCGCTCAATCCGCATGCGGGCGAGGGCGGCCTGTTCGGCCGGCAGGATATCGACGTGTCGGCGCCGACGATCGCGAAAGCGGTCGCCGACGGCCTCGACGTCGTCGGCCCGGTGCCGGGCGATACCATCTTCGTCAAGCTGCGCGCCGGCCAGTTCGATGCCGCGGTCGCGATGTATCACGACCAGGGGCACATCCCGGTCAAGTTGCTCGGCTTCCAGGTCGATCCCGCGACCGGCCGCTGGCAGGAGCTCTCCGGCGTCAACATCACGCTGGGTCTGCCGATCATCCGCACTTCCGTCGATCACGGCACCGCCTTCGACATTGCCGGCAAGGGCATCGCCAACGAGCACAGCCTGATCGAGGCCATCGATTATGCCGAGCGGCTCGCCGCCGGCGCCTCCGCAGCCAAATCATGAGATCGAACGCACGATGACCAACGCCTTCACGCCCATCGAAATCCAACGTCCCACCGTCCTGGAGTTCGGCAACGGCACCATCACCGCCGCGGCGCGCTTTGCCGAGCGGATCGGCGCCAGGCGGCCGCTGGTGATCTCCGATCCCTTCAATGCGCGCCGCGTCGATACGCTGGCACTGCCGGGCGCCGTAAAGGTGTTCGGCGACGTCAAGCCCGAGCCGGACCTGCCCAATCTCGAGAAGGCGGTGGCAATGGCGAAGGAGGCCAAGCCCGATCTCGTTGTCGGCTTCGGCGGCGGCAGCGCGATGGATCTCGCCAAGCTGGTCGCGGTGATGTGCACGTCTGACGTGCCCTTTGCCGACATCGTCGGGCCGGAGAAGGTCGCCGGCCGCAGCGTCGCGCTGATGCAGATCCCGACCACGTCGGGCACCGGCAGCGAGGCCGGCACCCGCGCGCTGGTCACCGATCCCGTCAGCCAGAACAAGCAGGCGGTGCAGAGCCGCTTCATGCTCGCCGACATCGCCATCGTCGATCCTGACCTGACCATGACCGTGCCGAAGGAGGTCACTGCGGCAACCGGCGTCGATGCGCTGGCGCATTGCGTCGAGGCCTACACCAGCCGCAAGGCGCATCCGACGATCGACCTTTATGCGCTCGAAGGCGCCCGGCTGGTCGGACGCTATCTCAAGCGCGCGGTAGCGGATGGCAGCGACCGCGAGGCGCGCGCCGGCCTGTCCCTGGCCTCGCTCTATGGCGGCTATTGCCTGGGACCGGTAAATACCACCGCGGGCCACGCGGTGGCCTATCCGCTCGGCACGCGCCATCATGTTGCGCATGGCCTCGCCTGTGCGGTGATCTTCCCGCACACGCTGGCCTTCAACATGCCCGCGGTGGAGGAGAAGACCGTTGCGGTGCTGGGTGCGCTAGGGCTGCCCCAGCAACGCGATCCGAATCTCGCATTCGAGGCGACCTACGCGTTCTGCAAGGATCTCGGCATCGAGATGCGGCTGTCCGCGCTCGGCGTGCCCAAAAACGACCTCGGCGTGATGGCCGATGAGGCGCACGCCATCCGCCGCCTGCTCGACAACAATCCACGCGATCTCGGCCGGGATGCGATCCTGAACATGTACGAGGTCGCGTTCTAGCTACGCCCCGCCGCGCGCGGCCAATCAACAACACGATGAAAGTAGAGGAAATTTCGATGAGATCGATGTGGCTTGGTCTTGTGTCGGCAGTGCTGCTGGCGACGTCGCCGGTGCAGGCGCAGGATGGCTATCCGTCCAAGCAGGTGACGGTGATCGTTCCGTTCGCCGCCGGCGGTACCGCTGATATTTTCGCGCGCATGGTCTCGAACCATTTGCAGGTGAAGCTCGGCAAGCCCTTCGTGGTGGAGAATGTCGGCGGCGCCGGCTCGATCCTCGGCGTGACGCGGCTGGCGAAATCGGCGCCGGATGGCATCACGCTCGGTCTTGCCAGCACCTCCGCGCTTGCGATCAATCCGTCGCTCTATGGCCCGAAGCTGAGCTACCAGCCGGACAAGGATTTGGTGCCGGTTGCCCAGATCAGCGTCGTGCCCAACGTGCTCGTAGTGAATCCCAACAAGGTCGCGGCGCGCACCGTGCCGGAGCTGATCGCCTACCTCAAAGCAAACCCGGACAAGGTCTCGTTCGGCTCCGCCGGCGTCGGCACCTCGCAGCATCTGGCGGGCGAGCTGTTTCAGCAGATGACCGGCACCAAGATGGTGCACGTGCCCTACAAGGGCTCGAGCCAGATGCTGACGGATCTGCTTAGCGGCCAGATCGATCTCGCCTTCGACAACGTGCCGCTGCTGCTGCCGCAGGTGAAGACCGGCCAGCTCGCGATGCTGGCGACGGCAACGCCCAAGCGCGCGGACTTCGATCCGCAGGTCCCCGCGGTCGCCGAATTCCTGCCGGGCTTCGAGGCCGTGGCCTGGCATGGCTTCTTTGTCCCTGCGGGCACGCCGAAGCCGATCGTCGAGAAGCTCTCCGCGGAGATCCGCGCCTTCATGCAGCAGCCGGAGACGGTGCAGAAGATGGCCGAGCTCGGTGCCACCGCGGTCGCGGTGGATTCGGAGCCGTTCGCAGCCTACATCGCCGCGGAAACGGCACGCTGGAAGAAGGTGATCGAAGCGGCGAACATCAAGCTGGAGTAGGCGCGCAGCGTTGCTGGTCTTGCGATACCCGAGACGGGACGGATCACGCCGCTTCTGCGCGGTCCGTCCCCAAACGTGCGTTGCCCGTTTACACGGCGGGATCCTGGAACGTGCAACTGACGCCGATCGGGCCGTTTGGAGTCTCCTGCCGCAGCTCCGGACGCGACACGATGACGGTGCGCTCAGGATCGGCAAAAGTCTCCCGCATCTCGATCATGAGCGCGTTGTCTTCGAGCGTCATCATGCGGCCCGATCCGATCGCTCCGTCCGCAGCGCGGGCCACGCAGTACCTGAAGTTTACGGGATCATAGTCTGGAAGCGGGAACAGATCGCGGCTCTTCGGGTCTGTCGGCCGCTCCATGACCCATTGCACGGATGATCCGAGCGGCTCGATTTCGCCAGGCGGTGGTGGGGCCAGAAACGAGCGGAACTCGCCGGTGCTCTGGTTCTTGATGAAATAGAGAATGTCACCGCTGACCTGGACCGCCAGGCCGGCGAGGATCTTATGGCCTGTCTCGATTGCCAAATTGTCGATCAACGTGATCGCTTGTGGCTCCGGTGGCGCTGCTGCCGACTTGCCGGTCGCCTCGTCCGGCTGCGTGTTGTGCCACCAATCCCACCACGCAAAGTGCTTGGGCTTGCGATCGGGCCAGTGGCCGGTGCCGATCTGAGGCAGGGAAACATTCGGTAGCACGCCGTTGCGGCCGTCGAGCCCCACCCACAGCAGCGATTTTGGATCGTCCGCGTGCGTCCCCAGGGCCGACACGGATGGCCGACGCACGTCCGGCACATTCCATCCGGCCGCCGCAAAGACGATCTGCTGGGGCCAGGGTGTGGAAATGAGCGCCCCCGACCAATTCAGCATCGATTGAAGCGCTCCCCCGGTGGACGGGGGATCGATGTCGGCGAAGGTCGGCTGCTTTGCCGAAAACGGGGCCGAGACGAGCTCTGTCCAGAACTGGAACAGCTCCGGCTCCGTGACAACATCCGGCTTTTGCGGAATGCCGTAGCGATCGAGCTCGGCGGGGGACGCATTGAGAAGGTCGAAGCCGGCGGGCACGACCTCGTAGAGGCCGCACCGATCAGTCCCGGACATTTTTCTCTCCCGCGGAGATGCCGGCGTCCTTCCCATCGTCGAACACGCCGGTGTTCTCCCACTCGGCCTTGGCGTTGTCGACGAGCTTCGTGAACTTCGGCAGATACTCCCTGTCCAGGAGAATCTTGTCGATGATCGCGCCTGCGAGCTTCACCCCGGCCTTCGTATCGGACGGATAGTGAAGCCCGGCGATTTCCCGGTTCCGCGAAATCCGGTCGGCAAGAGCGCCCAGCGTCTTGTCGATCGTTGTCCGCCCCGCGAAGCCCGGGATGGGATCGGAGAAGCCGAGAGTTTGCGGCATGACTTTGCTCAGAAGCGCTGCGAAGACGTGGGCCTGAGTGGCGTGACCGCTCGGGAAGGACGCATGCCCGCCGTGCTGGATCGGCGACATGAAGCCGGGGACCACCTGCGTGGGGCGCGGGCGATTGAAATGCGCCTTGTAGTGCATGGTGATCAGCGCGGTGAGCGCATCAGCGACGATCAGCATGCGCGAGGTCGCGGGGTGTGTCGTCGCCGTCGCGGACACGAGATGCAGGAACTTGCTGATGAACTCGTCGGCCTCGGTAACGATCTCATCCATAGCGGTCGCGCGTTCATTGACGGCCATGTTTCTCAATATGGCAATGTCGTCGTCGAGAGCCGCTGCCCATGGGGTTGGGCCCTTGCCGAGCAGGGCAAATTCGCCGAGCCGCTTGAGCCAATCTGCCTGGCTGGCAAGATCGGACATCACGACCCACGAATACCACCGTGTCGACCACAGCCTCATGCCGAAGCCGGTGGCATCGAACCTTGCGCCCTTGACGTCGCGCTCGCTGACGAACGGGCGATCGACGCGGTCGGCGAACATGGCACCGCCCGATCCGCTGGTGCCGCCGTATCCTCCATAGCCCCCGTAGCCTCCATAACCCCCGTAGCCGCCATAACCGCCGTAACCGCCATATCCTCCGTATCCGCCCGCCATATGAGCCTCCTCTGTCAGGACTTGTTGGTGTTGCCTTGGGTGGTTCCGTGCCGAAGTGCCGGGGCCAGCCGTGCGAGCGCGGCTTCGATGCGCGCCAGCGCCGGCTTCGGCCATGGTGACCTCGCGATCCATTTCATGTCGAGCTCGCCGGCCGTCATGAGTGGCCCCGCGAAAGTCTGTGCATCGTCGAGACGTCCGCTTTCCACGAGCGCAGCGACGAGAACGCGCAGGTTCACCTGGTTGCTCGGCAGCAGCGTCGCGACCCGCCTCGCGTGTTCGATGGCCGAGTTGAGGTCGTTCATGGCAAAGTGAGCCTGAGCCGAGATCATCTCCGCAAACCACGCGTGCCTGTCTCGCGGCGAAAGACGCAGATTGAACGCGGCATCGCCGAGTGCGTCTTCATAGTGTTCGCAGCGAACATGCACGGCGGCACGATATGCGAATGCGAGCGCGAGGTTCGGGGTGAGCTCGATGGCGCGGTCGAGCTGTTTGAGGGCGCCGACATGGTCGTGCTTGCATTGCGACAGCGTGTAGCCGCCGACGGCATTGGCGAGCGGATCGGCCGAATTGCGCTCCAGCGCTCGTTCGGCGAGCGCTCGCGCGGTGTCGAGCTCGTTCGGCGCATTCGCGGACCACCCGCGGGCCACGCGCTGCATGTGCCAGATGGCGCTGTAGGACAGAGGTGGCGCCCAATTGGGGCTGAGGATGTGCGCCCGCTCGAAGTTGGTGCGCGCCGTCACGAATGTCGTGTAGTCCGGGCTGAACATCTGGTCGTAGCCGACCAGGGCCAACTGGTAGGCATCGAGATCGTCGGGCCGTTTTTGCATTGCGCGATGTAGCTCCCGGTCGCGAACTTGAGGCGCCAGCGAGCGTATGACCTCGACGGCAATGCGGTCCTGCAGGTCGAAGACGTCGGCCGCAGTCCCGCTGAGGCGATCGACACGAACGACTTCGACCGTCTCGGCGGCAACGAGTTCGGTCGAGATCCGGATCTGGTCGCCGGCGCGTTGAATGCTTCCGTGCAGCAGATATTGCGCATTGAGATCGCGGCCGATCGCGCGCAGATCCGGTGTCTGCGACATCGGGATCATGGTCGACCCGCGCGAGATCACGAACAGCTCTTTCAGGCTCGACAGGGCCTGCACGACGCTGTCGACGATGCCGATCGTGAATTGGGGCTCGAGCGTCGGCGACAGCGCGCGGAAGGGGAGGACGGCGACCGATGGCCGGCTGGCGGCAAATCCGGCCAGGCCAAGTGCGGGGGCCGCCGCAGAAGATACGACCGGTCGCGTGACTGTCTCGGGTTGTTGCTGTCGCAGGCTGGCAATCAGCTCCTGCGTGAGCTTGTGCGGCTCGATGTCGTAGATGTCTTCTAGCTGGCGCCAGAGCCGCGCATAGATCGCGAGCGCGGCACCGATGCTTCCGGCCGCGATGTGGCTCCTGATGAGAACGCGAATGGCGCGCTCGTTCTCGGAATCCAACCGGTAGATGGCCTTTGCCGCAGCCTCCGCGGTGGGCGTGACATCGGCTTGGCCCTCATCGGGAAGCAGCCTCGTGAGGGCATCGATCAGCCGTTCGTGGATCAGCGGTCGCGTCTCTGCAAGCCAATCCGAAAATGCGGGATCGACATTCTCTAGGTCGTCGAGAATGTCGTCGGTCAGGCGTTCGTGTGCAAACAGGATGGGATGGACGACGCCGCGCTCGGCATCTGCGATGATTTCCGTCAGGTCACAAGCGACGTGTTCGATATCGAGTGCCACGTGCATCTGATCGGCATGGAAATGCGTGCAGCCGTGAGTCTTCAGTTCGCGTTGGATCTGGCTCAGCGATTGACGCAGCGAACCCTTGGCGAGCGGGTCTTCCTTCTCGCTCCAGAGCAGGCCGACCAGTTTCGTCCTGGGCAACTGGCGGGCGGAGGAGAGCATCATGTAGCCGAGAAGCGCTTGCGCCTTTCGGCCGAGCGCGATCTCGTGTCCGTCCACCGCTGCTGAAAATGTGCCGATGATATTCAGCCGGAGGCGGCCGGTCTCGCTTCCGCCTGTGGCCTTGTCGCCGCCAACTCCCGCCATCTCGTCCCATCCCCCGTCGACATCGTCGACGACAATGCAGGAGGGCAGGTCCCGGGAGCTTAGGCTTGGTGAAATGCAGATAATCGGTTCGCGTTGTCCGCGAAGCCAATGACGCGTGAGCTCAGGAATGCAGCCCGCCGGATCTGGTGCAATGCAGAAATCGTACATCTTGGGTTGTCAGACGGTCAAGGGTTGCTGAACGATCGGAATGCGACCTTGCGGGCAAAATGAAAATCGCTCCTCACTTGGAGCCGACGCGCGTGAAATGAGCGTGAATGGCGAGTTTTCGCTCACCTGCACCAAGCGCGCGATGCGGTCGCAAGCCGTCGGCAACTCACACGCGAGTACGGTCTGACCTGGTCGCCGGCCGACATGTGTCGCGGTCCGGCACAAGCTCAGCCAGTCCCGATCGGTATCGTGTGGTGGCAAGCTTGTGGTCTTCGCCGCGGGAAGCTTGCCGGTTCGCCCGATTCACGGGCCATTCACGTTGCGCTTCGCTTCGCCCGCCTATGGTTCGCCCGCGATCGCAGGATCGCGCAACTTGGCGAGGGAGAGGTGCATCATGACTGTCCTGCTGAGAAACACCTTCAAGGCCTGGATCGACCGCGCACCCGGGGCGCCGCCCAGGCTGATCATGATTGGCGACGTGCGGGTCCCGAGCAATGGCTGGCAGGCCCGCCTGACCAGGCGCTCACCGCAGGGGATCAATCCGAAGATCCTGATCCTCGACATGAATGCGGAGCAGCCCGCCGACGCCGCGCAGGAGGAGATCACCACGATCCCGCTCCGCTACGAGGAGAGCCCGCCGCAGGACGAATATGGTCAGGTGATGATCGCCCATGGCCGGGGCGAAATCGTCGTCAGCATCGGCCGCATGCATTAGCGGAAGGTTCGCTCCGATCGTATCCCGGTCCCATCATTGGGCTGAAGAGCCATCCACCGGAGCGCTTGCCAGCCCAGATGCGAGCGGGTAGAAGGCTGCCACGCCTGAGCCGTGATTTGCGCCAAACGCGCTTCCGGCCACAGTCGGACAAATCAGTAAGTCATTGAATTTGTTCGACTATTCCGTTGGGGAATGGTGTAACGGTAGCACAACAGACTCTGACTCTGTTTGTCTTGGTTCGAATCCAGGTTCCCCAGCCAGCGCCTAAAAAACTGAAATACCTAGCAAAATTTCGATTTTCATCGCTCCGATTTTGCGATTTTTATGTTGCGCCTGTTGCGCATAATTCCTTAGCGTTTTCAATGATTCCGCTGCACTCCCGGCAAATCGGCGCAACATGAGGCGCAACATGCGAGACACGGAAGGACTGTCAACTAATTGTTGACGCGCTGTAAGCTTTTTGCTTACATGCTGTCGGAATGATCAAGAGCTTCAAACATAAGGCTCTTGCCGAACTCTTCGAAAAGGGAACGGCGGCCAAGATCGATGCCAAGATGCACAAGCGCATCCTCGTTCGGCTCGACGTGCTCGACAGCGCGACGACGCCGCAGGATATGGACCGACCCGGGTATGATTTCCATCCGCTGCGTGGGTTGCCAAGACGCTATTCGGTGCACGTCAATGGTCCTTGGTGCCTTACGTTCGAATTCGAGGGAACCGACGCCTACCGCGTCGACTTTGAACAATATCACTGAGAGGTGCAGCCATGACCGAGTATAAGGCGATCCGAGACAGGAACCGCGCGCCTTCTCATCCTGGCGCGGCGATCGATGATATCCTCGCCGACGTACGGGTGTCTAAGACGCAGGTCGCAGACCGGCTCGGTATTTCTCGTCAGCATCTGCATGACATTCTTGCCGGAAACAAGCCGCTTTCTGCTTCGGTTGCGGTCAGGGTTGCGGCCCTATTCGGCGGCAGCGCCGAGTCTTGGCTGCGCATGCAAGCGGCCTACGATGCATGGCATGCAGCTAGAGAGGTAGACGTTTCACACATCAGGCGCCTCGAAGTCGCCTGATATCAAATCCGCAATTCCCAGCTTTCCGAGCTGCGCTGGTTCGCCACGTAGAAGCAGCCCTGCATCACCGAGAGTAGCAAATCGTCATGGTGCGATTGCGCCGCGTTCCAGGTGGGCCGGCCGGTCGACGTCAATTGCCGCTCGAAATTCTTGACCTCATCGCGGAACGCTTTCGCTGCGTCGGTGTCGCCGATCACATGAACTTGTCGGGCGTCGACCAGTGCTTCGTAGTGCTCGACCAGCAACGTTTTCGGCACCGACCACGACCGGCCGTCGGTCTTGATGAGTTCGTTTCCGCCCGTGATGGTGATCCGGTGCGGGTAGAGCATCTCGGCGTCGAAGAATTCTAAGGCGGCATTTCCGACGCCGGTTGAGTCGACCACCACGCGGGGCTTAACGCCAAGCGTATTTTCAATCCGCTTGAGCGCTTCCCGCGTCTCGCGGGCGACGGTGGCATAAGGTGTTTTCAGCGGGATCTTGTAGAGGTCGAGAACGCGATAGACGATCAGCTCTTTCTCGCGCGAGCGTTGCTTTTTGACATCGTCCAGCCATTGGCCCGTGCCGGTCACAACATGGTTGATGAGGCTGGCCGCGCTGTTGTCCGAGAGCTTCCCCAAGTCAACCGACAGCACCCAGCGATCGATTTCACGGGCGGGGATGTCGCCCGGTAGACGGGATTCGCTCTCTTTGCGTTGCTTCGACGCTTCGATCATCTCGGCTAGCGTGGGCATATTGATTTGACGGGCTCGAATATCACCCGGTAGACGTGCGTCATTCGTTTCTCGATCTTTCGACGCTTCGATCATCTCGGCTAGCGTGGGCATAGCAGGTTGAGTCCTTTCAGGTCGTTGTCGAACATTGCGTCAATGCCGGCTACATCAAAGGCGGCGTCTTCGGACGGCAGCCAGGCCAACTCGAATTCTTGGCTAAATTTCCGCTGGCCCAGCAATTGGCGCTGATCCTCGATAAACTGCGGGTCGGCACTGAGCCGTTTCGATTTCCACCACGGCACTTCGATGCGATGCCAGGACGGGTCACCGTTGTGCCAAAGGTCGTGCCAAAAATTCTTGTCGCCGTTCGGTGTGCTGAGAAGGATCGTTTGTGGGTTCTCGACGCCGGCCTGCATCGGGGCCAGCGCGGTCAGGATGTCGCCGGCATCAGGGATAAATCCAACTTCGTCGAGGACCAGGCAGGCCACGGCCGAAAGACCCCTTACCGTGGCGGGGTCACTTGGAAGGGCGATCACGCGGGATTTATTTTCGAGCTCAATCCGAGTCACGGAGTCGCCGACCAGGCACGGCGTGTTCGGGTCGGTGCGGGACAGCCGGTCGTGCAGCCCTTTTATGGCTCGCACAAACTCCGAACTCTGACGTTGTGCTGGGCCGCCTATGACGGAAAGGCTGCCCGGGATCGAGACGGCGGTTTGCAGGCCGATCAGGGCGGCCGTGGTGCTCTTTCCTGACTGCCGGCTACAGGACGCGGCAACCTTCCGCGGGCGCTTCCGTAGCCATGCCGACTGCCACCCCTCAGCGATCAGGCCGCAGTCCAAGGCGAAAAGGCTCGGGTCGACCAGGCGAGCGATGTCCAGTGCGATGCTCATGCGGGCGCCGGCACCGGACAGCGCGGCAATGGCACCGGGCATGGGGGCAATTCAGGCTCGGCGGACACTTCCACAAATTCCGCCTCTATGGGCTCTGGGGCGGCCGGCTGCGGCGGGGCTATCTGTGCGGCCGCTTCCGCTTCGCCCGCATGCAGCGCGGCCGCAACGGTCTGGCGGTGCTCTGCGGGGATGGTGGCCAGTGCGGCCAGGAGGCGCTTCCGGAACGACAGGTAGTCAGCGCTCAGCAACACGTGCTGATGCGTATGGCTGATCTGGGTGGCAGCAAACCGGCCGATGATCTTGGCGCCGAGCGTCAGGTTGCGCCCGATCGCCGCTTCGGCCGCGATGGCGCCCGTCACGTCGCCGCCGTCACGGCACTGGTCGGCCAGCATGAACAGGCGAGCGCGCTGCTTGATGACGGCCGCCAGGACGCCCTCGCGCTCGACGTCGGCAAGCTTGTCGTATCCAAGGCCGCTGTCATCGGCCGCTGCGGCCGTGAGCAGAGCGGCGCGCTGTTGCGGCGTCAGGTGGTTCTTGGCATGGGCGGCAACGCTCCTGGCCGGAACGCCGAAGCGCTGTGCGATGCTGGCGTAGGAATGGCCGGACACAATGGCCAGGTCGATCGCATCGCGCCCGTGCGGCGAAAGGCATACGCCACACCGGCCAGCGCCGGGCTTGAGTTTGGGGATGTCGGGATTTCTGCGCATGTGGGTGAGAATGTTGCGGATTTTTGTACCATATCGCATAAAACAGATTTACGCAACACCGGCGCAACACGACAATATAACTTATTGATATTATTTGTATTTTTTATAGACTAACAGATAGATATTCGGTTGTTCAGCCCGGAATGACGCGCAAACCGGGCCGAATCCCAGCATGTTTTGATGATTGTGTTCGCCCGATTCAAGCATCGTCCGCGACCGGCGGATAAGGCGTTCGAACGCCAAGCTCAGCGAGGATTGCCTGCACCTTCGCCCGTTCCTCCGGAAGCAGCACAGAGCGGTCGTCCAGCTCGGTCGCGAGCGCCATCGTCGTCCGCGTCACAAAATCCATGTCCGGCTTTTTCATTTTCATACTGTCAACCTTTTGTTGAAGTGCCGCTCGATTGCGACCAGTGCATCAGAGCACGGGACGGACCATACGTCACGACTTGATCTCAAGTATTTTTCGTTTAAGCTATTGAAATCGCTTATGTTTATTGTCAACATAACGAGGGCGCACACACAGGGGACAAAGGACAATGTCGGACAAATGTCGGACAAATGTCCAGGGACACGAGGGACAGACAAGACAACCACCCATAGGGGTTGTCCTTGTTGTCCTTGTCCGACCATTTCAGCGTACCGGAACGAGCGGTAATTGACCGGCCGGAATATTCGACACCGGCGGCGGAGCCTTTCCTGCCCCGTGGTCGATAATTCGGACAAATCCGTCAATGACCAGGATGATGCCTTCGGCGATCAGGTTCACTTGCCGATTGTGCAAATCTCGCGTCGGCTTGGCAGCGTCGGGTGACACTCCGCCGTGTTTGAAGCAGGCGTCCAGCCATTCATTGATTGTAACGCACCGCGCGCCACCCATTTCCGACCGCGACTGTCCTACCGCCTTAAGCGCCTCGCCGAGCGCCTGCAGCGCCAGCTTGTCGTGGTTGGTCAGCTTTTTCGGTTTGCCGCCAGCCAACCCTGCGATCCCCTCATTCAGGCGAGCCACGACAAGGCTATTTCCGGTGCTCTGATATTCGACCAAGCGATACCATCCGTCCGGGCCGTCTTTCATCTTTGCGCAACTGATCCGACCACGGCGCAGCGGATCGCGTTTCGGATCGCCGTCGCGCTCGACCAGGAACATGAAATCGGACGATGCGCCGAAATAGACCGAACCGTATGCCTCGCCAGATTTATTGACATGATGGACGCCAACGGCGACGCCTCCGCCGATCTCGCCCAATTGCTGCAGGCGCTCCATAAATCCAGTGATGGATTTTCCCTCGTTGAAATCCTCACCCGGCAACGCGCGGCCGACCGTGTCGACCACGGCCATTTTGAACGCGCGACCGGCGCCGGCAACGGCTGCTTTCAGATCCTCGAACTGGCTGGCGTCGCCAAGGTTCGCGGGCGACCGCATGAATATCAATCGATCGGTATCAGCGGTTATGCCGTGATGCGCCTTGAACGCGTCAACGCGTTCCCTGAAACCGCTGGCGCCCTCCCTGGCGATATACAGGACGTCGATCGGTTGGCCGGGCAATTTCGTGCCGTGCCACTCGGGCAGGCCGTAAACCAGATGCAGAATCAAATCGAAAATGATGAAGGATTTTCCGCCGGCATATTCGCCATAGAACAACCCGACTCCCTGTTCGGGAATCCATCCGTCCACAAGCCACTTCGCGACCGGCAAGCGGCGGAGGTCTGACAGCGTCTCGAACAGGAAGCGCGGCGCTGCATCGACCACGGCGGGCAGGTTGGCAATTGCAGGAGTCCAGTCGATTTTATCCCGGATCGTGTGCGGGCAACCGGCTTCATTGACCATGTGCCGCAGCGTGCCGATTCCGATACCGTCACCGGGAGTGTACGAATACCAACGGTTGAACGCCGATTTGTCGACGGTCCGACCGTGACAGATGCGGCTGAAAAGACTCAATCCGGGATCGTCACCGAATTCGTCACGCAATGCCATGCCAGCTTTGCGCCAACTCTCGTCATTGGTGATTTTGTTGTTCTCTATCATCCAATCCAGCGCGCGGCGCGTGTTATCGGGGCAGGCTTTTCCGCGCGGCGTTGCAACTGCGGCGCGTTCGCGCGGCGTTTCCCAATGCGGTGCCAGGATGGCGCGCAGGTCGGCAACGCCTGTCCACTTGTCCCAAGGCTGCTTGACGGTGACGGGCTGGGGCTCGCGCGATCGACCGCGCTTTAGCTTGCTCGCGTTCGGCCAATTCAGCGCGCCGGGAACGCGCCACACGTGTCCGATATCGTTCGCGGCGTCGGCGCCGGTCGCGCGCTTGATGGCGTTGCCGAACGCTTTCGCCTCATCGGGCGGCAACGGTCGGTCAAGGAATAGGAAGTGTTGCAAATTGCCGCTGCTCGATTCGATGATGCAATCGGCCGGCAGCGGTGATGTCGGGGCGGCCCTGCCCTTGTCCGAGTCGCCATCGATGACAAAGCCGAATACCGCGGCGATATCCTTTTCGGCGCGCGTGCCCGGTTCGACGTCAGACTTAAAGACAACGAGCGGCGCATAAACGTTGTGATGCGGCATGCCATCGAATTGCATCGCGGCCTGAGCCATGCCCTCATGGTCACCGATGGCGAAATGCTGCACGCTGGTGACGCGCTCGCCAGTGTCCGGGTCCTCACCGTAGACCGCTAGGCACAGTTTACCGTTGGGGACGTTGGCGCGGGCTGCGGCGTGGTGCAGATGCGAGAAATGGGTGCGGATAGCGGTGGGATCGAAATTGCTAGTTGCCACAGCAACGTTTTCACGGTATTGATCGGTCATTGATTTTGCAGCCTCCAACGCTGCGGATCACAAGGTTACAGAACCCCGCGCTGCCAACGCGGGGTTTTCTTTTCAGGCGCTCTTGGCGCGTTCGTCTTCTTGCCGCCTTTTCAGTCGCGGTTGCCATGCTTCCAACGCTTGCGCGGCTATCAACGCATTGATGTCCGGATCACCGATCCACTGCGCTGCGCGACCGTGATCAATTCGAACGGTTAGTTTGCCTTCCGGTGTCGAGTACAGGGCCAGTCGCTTGAACACGACATTGGCAATCTCGACGTCAAATCGCAGATCGTTGTAGTGATCACCCGTGTAGACTTGGACGATTCTCATCTTTTCATCTCCGAAACTTCGGCGGCGGCGGGGGAAATTTCGGGTTCGACTCGGGCGGCAACTGCCGGGGCGGCGGCAGGCGATAATCGCGGCAGAAGCACAAAAAGCTAAGGTTTTCCGCCAACTCTTTCGCGCGCCGGTGCCAGGCGCCAGGACTGTGCAGCACTTCCGCGCGATATTCGGCGCAATGCCTTTCGAGCAGCTCGGCCGCGTGTGCGATCGCGGCGTTAAGTTCATTCTCGCTTATCATCGACCTCTACCTCTTCCGGAAAACGCCACGCGCGAAATTCCTCTTGCTCGCGCTTGTCCGGAATGGCTCGCGACCGGTACTGGGGCGATTCCAGCGCGGCAGCAATCCACGAACGCCGCTTCGGCTTTGTGCGAGGCTTGCTCACGTCAGATCACCGACACGCCGACGGCTTTCGATTTTCCGCGACGATCGTCGAACTTGATCTCGAAGCGCACGTTCGTTCCGACGATGGGATCGATCTGCGGCGGAAACTCCGAGATGTGAGCGAAGAGATCCGGCCCGCCCTCGCTGTTGCGAATCCAGCCGAAACCGCGTTCCGAATTCCAAGAGATGATGCGTCCAACTTTCATTTTCTGATTTCCGTTCTGTGGGAGTGTGAATGAGGGGCGGCAGCGAGCGGAAAGTGAATGGCGGGCACTTCCGCTCGCGCCACGATCGGCGACGTCGGGGATCACGCCGCCGCAGCCCGTTAAGCGGCCGGCGTGATCACGGTCGCGTGCGTTTCGATCGGCGTGCCGAACGTGCTGCGCGCGGTCTGCCTGTGCATATCGCGACACTGCTTCGCAGCGTCCAACGCAGAGCGATCGGCGTCGACCTTGGCCATGGCCGCGGGATAGAGCGAACGGCGCACTTCGTCAGTGAGCCGCGCGTGCTGCAACTCGCCGAGGGAAGTCAATTCGCGAGGCGCGCGAGCCAGCGCCATCCGCGTTGCCTCCGAGTTTTTCAGAAGTGCTTGCTGCTGCGCTTCGGGCAGTCGCTGGAAGTTCGAACGCAGCTCGAAATCGATCTGTGCCGCGCCAGCCGTCGCCGGCTGCTCGATCAGCGGAAGAGACCGCACAATGTCCTGCTCGGCTGCCTTGATCGCGTCGTCGAGCGCGCGTGACTTTTCGAGATGCTTGGATAGTTCGTGCCGCTTGGCTGCGGCTTTCACGTCGCCCGAAAGCTCGTTGTTCAGATTGATGGTTTTATTCGCATCGAGAACGTCGATGCGATCGAGGAGCGCCTGCTTGCCGAGATTGGTAGCTTTGCGCACGGACACGTGTTCGCTTGCCGAGCGCATTGCTTCGTGGAGTTTCTGTTCGAATGACATTTTCCGTTTCCTGCTTTCTGGTGGTGGTGGATCAGGCAGCGTCGGGCACCTCGACCTTGCCGGCGTTGGTCGCTGCGGTCTTCGCGGCGGCGGCAAGGGTGGCGAATGCGGACTTTGCGCTCGTCACGTCGGTGCCGGAGCCGGCGGCGAGATTGTCGAATTTGCGGTTGGTCTCGACGACGATGCGGTCGACGTCGACCCCGAAAGCGGCGACGCTGCCGACGCCGGGACGCTCGGCCCAATGAAGCTGCGCGGCCACAATTTTGCGGTTGCCGCCAGTGCTAATGTCGCTGAGTACAGACATGGATGGTTCCTTCGATGTGGGTGGGTGGAGGAAATGCAGGCGTGCGGGATCAGGCCGCGTTTTCGAACGCCGCGAAGAAGATGCGCGGGTTCAGACCCCAGCGCCCGGCGACCTTTTTCGCGCCTGGCAGCTTGCCGGCTTCGAGCGCCGCGAATGTCGATTTTTCGGAACGGCCGATAAGCTCGCCGATGGCTCGCGCGCCCCAGATAATTTGCGGCGACGCGTCGTGCGGAATTTGCATTTGCGCGAGTCCTTTGATGGGCTCGCCGCGGCAAGGCCGAGAGCGAGCACAAATGTTGTGCTTCTTGCTCCCGACAGCATCCCGCCACCGTAAGGGGCCTACGGCATCCCGCCGCTGGTCCCGTAGAGAACTTGAACAGTCCGCAATCTAGCAGAATTCCATTGAATGTCAACGGTAAATGACAGTTAACCTATTGATTTACTTCACTTTTATGTTGACAAACGCCCCGCGCAAATACCCTAACGATTTGATCGCACTTGAAGATTTTCGACATGGAGGGAGTACAATTACCCGAATTTTCCCTCTGCCGCGGCCAGCTCCGCCGAGTCATCGCTGCGCGGAAATATGTGGCTGTACAAATCGCTCGTGATCGCGATGTTGCTGTGCCCGAGCCTTTCCGAAACGATCTTCAACGGCAGCTCGAGTCCGCCGTCGACCTTGCGATTAACGCACCAACTAGCAAAATGGTGGCGCAGGGCGTGCAACGTATATTTGGCAACGAGCACAGGCTTGCCATGCTCATCGTGAACGGCTTTTCCGTCGTCGTCGAGCTTTCGTGCCGTCACGCCGGCCTTTATCAGGATCGGGTCGAACCCGCGTTGCTGGATATTCGCATACGATTCGACGTTACCGGCGCCGCTCGGAAACGCAAAATGCAGCTCGCCAATTGCTTCGCCGTGCGCATCCTTCCGTCCTGTATCGCGCCGCGGACACTTCAACCTCCATTCCTTCAAAGCGGCCAGCGTAGTCGGTGGGATCGGCACGGTGCGCTCGCCGGATTCCGATTTGGGCGGCCCGATTTTGTTGTACGCGTCGGCTCTTTGCCGGACATGTAATTCACCCCGCTTGAAGTCCACATCTTCCCAGCGCAGGCCGCGCAACTCGGACGCGCGCAAGCCGCACCGGATCGCGACGAGCAACAACGGTCGCCACCGGCCATCAGCCGCTTTCAACATAGCGTCGATTTCTGCTGGTGTCGGAATGTCGACACCGATTTTCAATTTGCCTTTTGCGCGCCGCTCCGCCCTGCGTTCTTTGCCGCGTCGGCGATTTGCCTTGAGGCTGCGAACGACGTTGACGCCAACGTGACCGCGCTCCTGTGCATCTGCCAGCAGCGAGCCTAGCGAGCCGGTAACACGCTTCACCATGTCGGCGGTGCGCGGTTCGGCTTTCTCTTGCCCCGGCGCGGGCGTGCCCTTACGAAGCCGATCCTGCCATTCGCGAATGGTAGGGACCGTCAGGGCGGACAATTTCAGCCCACCGAGGTACGGCTCAATGTGCAGGTCAAGGTGCTGCTGGTACCCGTCGCGCGTGGTGCGTTCTAAATCACCGCACGCGTCGATCCAGTTCCGGCCGGCTTCCGCGACCGTGATGCTTTTCGAGGCGGGAACGTGGACGCCCTTGGAAATGTCGACCGCGACGGTCGCCAAATGCGCGACCGCTTCCTTGCGTGTTGCGAACGAAGGAGCATAGCGGCGCCGCTTGCCGCGGGCGTCTTTCTCACTGGTCGAATATTGCGCAATGTAAACGGTGGCGTTTTTCAGAACGCGCTTTCGTATCGACATGCAATCCCCCGCAACGCTGTTGAATGCCGGGGAGTATAGCGGAATTGCCGGGATGCGCAACAGATGCGCAACTGATTGGCTAACATGACATTGAAATTGTGAGAGATTTTGTCCTATGTGAAAGACTCTGACTCTGTTTGTCTTGGTTCGAATCCAGGTTCCCCAGCCAGTTCCGGGCGGTTTTCCCAGATCCTGATTTTGTCGGCTCCGGCCCCGGCGCCGTACCATTTTGGAAACCGGCATCTCGCCCTCGCTCGCGACGGTTTGCCTCAGTGGAAATGGCGTCTTCGACGTCGGGCCGCCGCGCGCCCCGTCGTCCTTGGGACACATACAACCCAAGGAGATCTGTGATGCCCTATGTCGATGGTTTCGTGCTGGCCGTGCCGAAGGACAAAATCGAGGCCTACAAGGCGCTGGCGCGAACGGCCTGTGCGATCTGGATGGAGCATGGCGCGCTCGACTATGTCGAATGCATCGGAGACGACGTTCCCTATGGCGAGCTGACGTCGTTTCCACGCGCGGTGATGGCGAAGGAGGAGGAGGTCGTGGTGTTCTCCTGGATCGTCTATCGCGATCGGGAGACGCGCGACGCCGTCAACAAGAAGGTGATGGCGGACCCGCGGCTCAAGCTCGGCGACATGCCGTTCGACGGCAAGCGCATGATCTATGGCGGCTTCACGACGCTGCTGCGGGCGAGCGACATGGCGGGCTGAATGCACGCCTCGTAGGGTGGATTAGCGCAGCGTAATCCACCATCGTCGCCCCGCGGAGATAAAAGTGGTGGGTTACGCCAAGCGGACTGCGCTTCGCGCAGCCGCGAGGCTAACCCATCCTCGGGTCGTCGACACCGTCGCTGCTTGCCTATGCATCATCGTCGCAGTCCGTTTCACCTTGCCGGTCGCAGGCCCGGCATGCCATCCTCCCGCAACCAGGCATAATCAAACGGAGGCGGGCGTTTCGCCCAGGCTCTCCAAAAAATCTTGGTTGGGGAAACCCTTTGGGAGGTCTGATTTCATGACATTGAAGCAGGTCACGGGGCTGCTTTGCGCGGCCGCGATGTCGCTTGCGCTCACGGCTGGTGCGCAGGCGCAGGACAAGGTCGTCAAGATCGGCGTGATCATGCCGATGTCCGGCGGCACCGCCTCGATCGGCGCGCATGCCAAGGCGGCGCTGGATGTCGCAACCGACATCATCAACAATGCCCATCCCGAGCTCGGCAATTTCCCGTTGGCGAAGAACGCCGGTCTTGCCGGCCTCGGCGGCGCCAAGGTCGAGGTGATCATCGCCGACAACCAGGGCAACCCCGCAACAGGCCAGAACCAGGCGCTGCGCCTGATCACGGAAGAGAAGGTCGCGGCCGTATTCGGCTCCTATCAGTCCGGCGTGACGCTGACCTCGAGCGCCATCGCCGAGAAGTACGGCGTTCCGTTCCTGAACTCCGAATCGGTCGCCGCCAACCTGACCGAGCGCGGCTTCAAATGGTTCTTCCGCACCACCCCGATCGCCACCGACTTCGCCAAGATCTATGTCGACTTCCTCGCCGACCTCAAGTCGCAGGGCGCCAAGACCGACAGCGTCGCGGTGGTCCACGACAACACCGAATATGGCACCTCGGTAGCGAACACGATTTCCGGCGCCTTCAAGGAGAAGGGCCTGCCGATCGCGCTCGACGTCGCCTATCCCGTCAACGCGACGGACCTGCAGGGGCAGGTGCTCCAGCTCAAGGACAAGAAGCCCGACGTCGTCATTATGATCAGCTACACGTCGGACGCGATCCTGTTCGCCAAGACCATGCAGTCGCTCGACTACAAGCCGGCCGTGCTGCTGGCCGATGACGCCGGCTACTCCGATCCGTCCTTCACCAAGGCGGTCGGTAAGATCTCGCAAGGCGTCTTCAACCGCTCGTCCTGGGTCGTGGGTCCGGCCGGCTCGCCGTCCGCCATCATCGCCGACATGTACAAGAAGAAGAGCGGCGAGGAGATGGATGACACGGTCGCCCGCCAGATGCAGGGCTTCTTCGTGCTGGCCGATGCGATCGATCGCGCCGGCTCGACCGAGCCCGCAAAGATTCAGGCCGCGCTGAAGGCGACGGACCTCAAGCCCGAGCAGCTCATGATCGGCTTCAAGGGCGTGAAGTTCGACGACAAGGGCCAGAACACCCTGGCCTCGGGCGCCATCATCCAGCTTCAGGACGGCGAGAACTACGTCTCGGTGTGGCCGAAGGCCAATGCCGCGAAGGCGCCGATGCTGCCCTACAAGGGCTGGTGATCATGCGAGGGCGGGACCTCAAGTCCCGCCTTTTTCACAAGGCTTGGTAGAGCAGCGCAGCTCATGTCCTTTGTTCTCGTGCAGGTGATCGTCGGCGGCCTTCTGCTTGGCGCCGTCTACGCCCTGTTCTCCTCGGGCCTTACGCTGGTGTGGGGCATGATGAACATCGTCAATTTCGCGCATGGCGACTTCGTCATGCTCGGAATGTACGTCGCCTATGTCGTCTACACCCTGATGGGAGGAGGGCCGCTTCTCGGCGCCCCGCTGGCGACGCTGGTGCTCGCCACGCTCGGAATAGTGGTCTATTTCGGCTTGATCCGCGACATCATGAAGGGGCCGATGCTGGCGCAGATCCTCGGCACCTTCGGCCTCGCGCTGCTGCTGCGCTATTCGGTGTTCTGGTGGTTCGGTGCCAACTTCCTGTCGATGCCGCCGAACATCGTGGGCGGCACCTACGCCTTTGCCGGCCTGCGCATCGAGGCCTCGCGGCTGCTCGCGGGCGTCGTCGCGCTCCTGGTGACGCTCGGGCTGCATCTCTTGCTGACGCGCACTTCGCTCGGCTCGAAGATGCTGGCGGTGGCGGAGGATCAGACTGCGGCCCAGCTCATGGGCATCCGGCCCGACACCATGCAGGCGATCGCCTGGGCGATCGCGGCCGGCGCCACTGGGCTAGCCGGCGCGCTGATCGCGAACTTCTTCTACATCGTGCCGACCGTCGGCGAGACCCTCGGCATCGTCGCCTTCGTCACGGTGTCGCTCGGCGGCTTCGGCAGCGTGCCGGGCGCGCTGGTTGCGGGACTTCTGATCGGCGTCATCGAGTCGCTGTCAGGCTATCTGATCGGCGCGATCTACAAGGACATCGTCGTCTATGTCCTGTTCCTGTTCTTCCTCTGGTTCCGGCCACAGGGCCTGATGGGGAAGATGTGATGCGGCGCTGGATCTGGCTTTCGGTCGTCGCAGCCTTTGCGATCGCCTATCCGCTGCTGCTGTCCTCGCCGTTCCAGCAGCGCCTCGGCGCGCTGGTGCTGCTGTATGCCATTGCGGCCTCCGCCTGGAACATCGTCGGCGGCTATGCCGGGCAGGTGTCGGTGGGGCATGTGGTGTTCTTCGGCTGCGGTGCCTATGCCGCGATGGGCGCTTACGCCAAGTTCGGCCTGTCGCCCCTGTTCGGCATTCCCGGCGGCATCGTGCTGGCGGTCGGGCTCGCCGCGATCGTCGGCGTGCCGACGCTGCGGCTGTCCGGCCACTACTTCAGCATGGCGACCATCGCGGTTGCCGAAACGATGCGGCTGATCGTGACCAACACCGAATGGCTAGGGGCGGCCGTCGGTCTCTCCGGTCCGACCGTGCCGCGCAACATCTTCGATCTCTCGTTCCTGTCGGCGCTGCCGTACTACTATCTCTTCCTCGCCATTCTCGCGATCACGCTTGCGATCACCTGGTGGATGACCAACAGCCGCATGGGATTTTACCTGCGCGCGATCAAGGATTCCGAGCGCGCCGCGCGCTCGCTCGGCGCGCCCGCCAGCCGCACGAAGCTCTACGCCTACATGCTGAGCGCGGCGCTGACCAGCGTTGCCGGCGCGCTCTATGCGATGATGTTCGGCTTCGTCGATCCCGAGTCCGGGCTCGGCATCCTGATCTCGGTGAAAATCCTGATCATGGCGGCGCTGGGCGGGGCGGGGCTGCTGTTCGGGCCGCTGGTGGGTGCGGCGATCCTGGTGCCGCTGGAGGAGATCTCCAACAGCTGGCTCGGCGGCAAGGGCGCCGGTCTCACCTTCGTGGTCTACGGCGCGATCATCGTGCTGATCGCGCGCTTCCAGCCGGGCGGCCTGCTCAGCCTGCTCAGCCGGCGCGGCAAGCCGAACACGGATAAGGGAGCAAGCCATGCTCCTTGAAGCGCGCGGCATCACAAAAGCGTTCGGCAGCTTCAAGGCGGTGGACGACGCCTCCGTGACGCTGGAGCAGGGCGACATCCTCGGCCTGATCGGCCCGAACGGCGCGGGAAAGTCGACCTTCTTCAACTGTCTCACCGGCGACCTCAAGACCACCTCCGGCCGCGTGCTGTTCGAGGGGGCCGACATCACCGACGTCGCGCCGGAGCAGCGCGCCGCCCTCGGGCTCGCCCGCACCTTCCAGGTGCCGCAGACCTTCGAGGGCATGACGGTGCTGGAGAACGTCATGATCGGCGCCTTCCTGCGCACCTCGCATCGCAAGGAGGCGGAGACCAGGGCGCGCGCCGTGCTGGAGCGCGTCGGCATGATCAGGCTTGCGGAGGCGCCGGCGCGCTCGCTCGGCACGCCCGGCCGCAAGCGGCTGGAGATCGCCCGGGCGCTTGCGACCGAGCCAAAAGTGCTGCTGCTCGACGAGGCCATGGCCGGCCTCAACGCGCATGAGGTGAGGCTCGCGATCGATCTCGTCCGCGACATCCATCGCTCCGGCATTACGCTCGTCATCGTCGAGCACATCATGGAAGTGATCATGTCGCTCGCAAGCCGCGTGATGGTGTTCCACCAGGGCAAGGAGATCGCGCGCGGCTCGCCGCGCGAGGTTACGTCCAATCCGGCGGTGATCGAAGCTTATCTTGGCAAACGCGCGGCCAAGGCGGCCGCGGGTCACACGCCGGTCGAGCTGATGGGCGGACCGGACCTATGAGCGGGGCGCTTCTCAGGATCGAACATCTCGAGGTGCGCTATGGCGACCTCATCGGCGTCTCCGACGTGTCGCTGGAGGTGCCGGAAGGCAGCGTCGTCGCGCTGCTCGGCTCCAATGGCGGCGGCAAGACCACGACGCTGAACGCGATCGCCGGCCTCATTCCCGTGCATTCGGGATCGATCAGCTTTCGTGGCGAGGAGATCGCGGGCCAGAAGGCCTTTGCGATCGTGCGCAAGGGGCTGGCGCTGTCGCCGGAAGGCTGGCGGCTGTTCGTTCAGCAGAGCGTCGAGAACAACCTCATGCTCGGCGCGACGCCGCTGCACGACAAATCGCGTCAGGCGACGCTGCTCGAGCGCGTCTACGAGGTCTTCCCGCGCCTGAAGGAGCGCCGCAACCAGCGCGCCGGCACCATGTCCGGCGGCGAGCGGCAGATGCTCGCGGTCGGCCGCGCGCTGATGAGCGATCCGAAGCTCTTGATGCTGGACGAGCCCTCGCTCGGCCTCGCGCCGGCCGTGGTCGAGTCGATGTATGAGACCTTTGGCCGCCTGCACCGCGAGGGGCTGACGATCCTGCTCGCCGAGCAGTCGATCGAGCTGGCGCTGGAAGTGTCGGACTTCGCAACCGTGCTCCAGGTCGGCAAGAGCGTACTGTCGGGCACCGCGGCCGCGCTCGCGGAGGACCCGCAGGTGCAGAAGGCCTATCTCGGCGTGGACTGACCGACCTCCGCCCGGAGCAGCAGCGACAGGCAGCCGGCGAGCCGCGTCTCCATCTCTTTCGAGCGAAGCTGTAGCGGTCCGGGATCGTTGAGGATCGCGTTCACCAGCGTGCCAAGCACGACCTGGAAGCCGAAGGCAATGCTGCGGGTTTTTGCGGCTTTGCGGCCCTTGCCCATGGCCGGGAGCAGGAGAGGGGTGGCACGCGCGGTCGTCGCCTGGGCGAGGGCCTTGAACGGCGTCCATTTGTCGGGATGGGTGTCGTCATGCTGAAGCGCGGCACGCAGCACACCTTCATGGTTGCGCATCCAGGCCACGATGCCGCTGACGATGATGTGGCAGAGCTGGTCAAGGCTCGCTTCCGGTGACGGCCTCTTGATCTCACCCAGCCGCTGCTCGCCGTCGCGCGCGGCCAGCGCCATCAGTGCATTGAAATAGGCCTCCTTGCTCTCGAAGCGGCTGTAGAAGGCGCCGACGGTGGCGCCGACTTCCGCGCAGAGCGTTTCGATCGAGAGCTCGGCAAGGCTGCGTGCCCGCAGCATGTCGGCGCCGGCGCGCAGCAGCGCCAGCGTCGTTTCGCGACTGCGCTTCTGCCGCGACGGGGCGACGCCCGGCAGGTTGAAGTCGCGAGACTCGGGCTCTTTCAGCGATGACCGCATCCGCGCTTGCATCTGCCTTAAATCATAATCATAATTCTAATTATAATTTAGGTTGGGGGGAGCCGCGGGTCAACCGCCTCATCGCCGGCTAAAACAGGGAGGGTGAGATGAGCGCAGGCAGCGGCACGCCGTTCCGCGGCACCGTCGGCAAGACGGTTGCGGACTCGAAACCCTGGTGGCCGGAGGCCGTGAAGCCGCCCGAGGGCGCGCCGAACATCCTGGTGGTGCTGTTCGACGACGTCGGCTTCTCCGATTTCGGCTGCTACGGCTCGGCGATCACCACGCCGACCATCGACAGGCTCGCCGCGGAAGGCCTGCGCTATTCCGGCTTCCACACCACCGCGATGTGCTCGACCACGCGCGCCGCGCTGCTCACGGGGCGCAACCACCATTCGGTCGGCGTCGGCTGTCTCGCCAATTTCGATTCAGGTTATCCCGGCTATCGCGGCAAGATCGCGCGCGAGGCGGGAACGCTCGCCGAGATGCTGCGCGTGCACGGCTACCGCAACTACATGGTCGGCAAATGGCACGTCACGCCGCTGACCGAGAGTGGCGCCACCGGCCCGTTCGACGGCTGGCCTTTGGGCCGCGGCTTCGATCGCTTCTACGGCTTCCTCGATGCCGAGACCGACCAGTATGCGCCCGAGCTCGTCTCCGACAACACGCATATTGATCCGCCCGGCACCTATGCCGACGGCTATCATCTGACCGAGGATCTGATCGACCAGGCCATCCGCTTCATCGGCGATCACCATGCCGACCGGCCGGAGATTCCCTGGCTCACCTGGGTCGCGCTCGGCGCGTGTCACGCGCCGCATCAGGCGCCGGCCGATATCATCAGGAGCTACGACGCTGCCTTCGCGCATGGCTGGGACGTCGAGCGCGAGCAGCGGCTCGCGCGCCAGAAGGCAATGGGGCTGGTGCCGCCGGAGACGCGGATGCCGGCGCGTAATGACGGCGTCAAGGCCTGGGAGGAGCATTCGGCCGACGAGCGCCGCGTCTTCACGCGCCTGCAGGCGGCGTTCGCCGGCATGCTCGACCATTCCGACCGGCATCTCGCCCGCCTCGTCGCGTTCCTGGAGACCGCCGGCATCCGCGACAACACCGTGATCATCGTGATGTCCGACAATGGCGCGAGTCAGGAGGGCGGGCCGCTCGGCTTCGTCAACGCGATGGGGCCGTTCAACTTCAAGCCGGAGCCGATTGCCGAAAAGCTCGCCCGCATCGACGATATCGGCGGTCCCGATACCCACAGCAATTTTCCGCATGGCTGGGCGATGGCCTCGAACACGCCGCTGCGGCGCTACAAGCAGAACACCCATGGCGGCGGCATCCGCGATCCCTTCGTCATCAACTGGCCCAAGCGCATCGCAGGCAAAGGCGAACTGCGGCACCAGTTCGTGCACGCCTGCGACCTTACGCCGACACTGCTCGAACTGATCGGCATTGAGGCGCCCGGCGAGATCGCCGGCAGCCCGCAGATGTCGCTCGAAGGCGAGAGCTTTGCGCGCTCGATCAATGATGCGTCCGCGCCGTCAAAACGCTCGCCGCAATATTTCGAGATGTTCGGCCATCGCGGCCTCTGGCAGGCCGGATGGAAGGCGGCTGCTTTCCACCCATCGGGGACGCCGTTCGAGAACGACAAATGGGAGCTGTTCCATCTCGACGAAGACTTCTCCGAGACCAATGACCTCGCGACCAAGGAGCCGGAACGCCTGGCAGCGATGATCGCGACATGGTGGGCGGAGGCCGAGAAGCACAAGGTGCTGCCGCTCGACGATCGCTTCGGGCCGCGCTTTGCCGAGAACGCGGCTCGCTTCCACGGTGCGCGCCACCATTTCGTCTTCCATGCCGGCATGGGCCACGTGCCGACCGATGTCGCGCCCGACGTGCGCAGCCGCAGCTACACGATCGAGGCGCATGTCGAGATCGAGGAGCAAGGCGCCGACGGCGTGCTGATCTCGCACGGCGATGCGACGTCAGGCTACAGCCTCTACGTCAAGGACGGCCACCTCGTGCACGACCTCAATATCGGCGGCAGTCACCAGATCGTGCGTTCGGACCGCAAGGTGCCGTCAGGCGCGTGCCGGCTTGGCGTGCACGTCGAACGTCTCGTGCGCAGGGAGCCGCCGGCCAAGGGCTCGCGCACCGGCGTCACCGCATACACGCTGCTGATCGACGGCGAGCCGGCGGGTTCGCTCCAGACCCAGCTGGGCTTCCACACCCTGATCTCGTGGTCCGGCCTCGACATCGGCCGCGACCGCGGCAGCCCGGTCTCGCATTACGACGCCCCGTTCGAATTCGAAGGGCGGCTGCTGCGCGTCACTGTCACCATGCACGACGACCAGAAGCTCGACGGCGATGCCGTCGGCAACGCGCAGATGGCGCGGCAGTGAAAGAGAAGGGCCTCGCTGCATCCGCGCTGTCATTGCGAGCGTAGCGAAGCAATCCAGACTGCCTCCGCGGAAAGATTCCTGGATTGCTTCGCGACGCTCGCAATGACGAGGTGAGAGAGGCGTGCACTCCAACAGGAAGCGGGAGCAGCCCCTACTTGATCTTGTCGTAGGCCGAAGCGAAATCGCCGAGCGGCATCGGGATCGCGATCGTCTCCTTGGCCATGTTCTGGAAGGAGACCTTGAGCTGCTTGCCCGACCGCAAGGCTGCGAGCATGTCGGCCGCGATCGGCGTCGAGGCGTAGCAGCCGCGGTTCTCGCAGGTCTGGATCTGGAGGTCGACCGTCTTGCCCTCGTCGACCTGGAGCTTGGCGCCGACCGGCAAGTTGAGGCCGAGCGGCAATTGCAGCAGCGCGATCGGCGTGCGGGTGTCGGGCGCGATGCGGATGTTGATCAGGATGACGGTCTGGCCGGTCTTGGTCAGCACCGCGTTCTGCTCCATCGCGCATTCCAGCGGCGCATCGCGGCTGACGCTGGTGCAGCGGACGACCCATCCCGCCTGCTGCGCACCGTCAGCCTGCGGCTGCGTTGGCGCAGGCGAGGGCTGCGCGGCCGGGGCAGGCGCTGCGTTCTTCTTGGCGCCCTGCTGGGCATGCGCGGCGCCCGTCGACAACAGGAGGGCAGCGGCGAGGGCGACAAGTCTGGATTGCATGGGCATGGCGAAACCGCGTTGGCGTGAACCGGGGGTCTCGCTGTAGCGTCGCGGGAGCCGCGGCGCAAGCTTACTCGGCGGCTTGCTTGACGCTGCCGTGCTCTTGCGTCTCGTGGCCTTCGCCGTCACCCGTACGGCCCCAGCCCGAGAACCAGTTGTTGAGCTCATCGAGATAGAGATAGACCACCGGGGTGGTGAACAGCGTCAACGCCTGGCTGACGATCAGGCCGCCGACCATGGCGTAGCCGAGCGGCTGGCGGATCTCGGCGCCGGTGCCGTGGCCGAGCATCAAGGGCACGCCGCCGAGCAGGGCCGCCATCGTCGTCATCATGATCGGGCGGAAGCGCAACAGCGCGGCCTGGCGGATCGATTCCGCCGGCGTCTTGTGCTCGTCGCGTTCGGCGGCAATCGCGAAGTCGACCATCATGATGCCGTTCTTCTTCACGATGCCGATCAAGAGGATGATGCCGATCAGCGCGATCAGGCTGAAGTCGAAGCCGGCCGCCATCAGGATCGCGAGCGCGCCGACGCCGGCCGAGGGCAGGGTCGACAGAATCGTGATCGGATGGATGTAGCTCTCGTAGAGGATGCCGAGGATCAGATAGACCACGACGAGGGCTGCGAGGATCAGGAGCGGCACGGTGCCGAGCGACTGCTGGAACGCCTGCGCGGTGCCCTGGAAGCTCGAATTCAGCGTCGGCGGTGCGCCGAGCTCGGCCATCGCCCGCTGCACGGCTTCGGTGGCTTGACCCAGTGCGGTGCCTTGCGCGAGGTTGAAGCTGATCGTGATCGCCGGGAACTGGCCCTGGTGGCTGATCGAGAGCGGGCGGACCGGATCGGTGGACCAGGTCGCAAAGGTCGACAGCGGCACCTGGTCGCCGGTCAGCGGCGATTTCAGATAGAGCTTGTTCAGGCTGTCGAGATTGCCCTGCATCTCCGGCAGGATCTCCAGGATCACCTTGTAGGTGTTGAGCTGGGTGAAATACTGCGTGACCTGCCGCTGTCCGAAGGCGTCATACAGCGTGTCGTCGATCAGCTGCGGCTGGATGCCGTAGCGCGATGCGGTGTCGCGGTTGATCTTGAGCTGGACCGTGGTGCCCTGCGTCTGCTGGTCGGTGGCGACGTCGCGCAGCTCCGGCAGCGTCTGCATCTTGGCGAGGATTTTCGGCGCCCACTCGTTCAGCTCGCCGAGGTCGGCGTCCTGCAAGGTGAACTCGAACTGCGTGCGCGTCGGCCGGCCGCCGAGGCGGACGTCCTGGGCGGCCTGCATGTAGAGCCGGGCCCCCTCGACCTTGTCGAACTGCGGACGCAGCCGCGCGATGATCTGCTGAGCCGAGGCCACGCGTTTGTCGCGAGGCTTCAGCGTGATGAATATGTTGCCGTTGTTGCCGGCGCGGCCGCTGCCGCCGACCGACATGGCAACGCTGGCAACGTCGGGATCGGCGAGGATGATCTTGCCGAGCTGTTCCTGGCGCCTGACCATCTCCTTGAACGAGATGTCCTGCGAGGCTTCCGAGGTCGCGGTGATCAGGCCGACGTCCTGCTGCGGGAAGAAGCCCTTCGGGATCAGCACGAACAGGTAGATCGACAGGCCAAGCGTGGCGAAGAAGATCGCGAGTGTGGTGCGCCGCCAGGCGAGGGCATGATCGAGCACGTATTCGTAGCCGCGCAGCATCGAATTGAAGGCGCGCTCGCTCCATTGATAGAAGCGGCCGTGCTGCACCTCGCCATGGGCGCGCAGGAAGCGCGAGGCCATCATCGGCGTCAGGGTCAGCGACACGAACATCGAGACGAAAATCGTCATCGCCAGCACGACCGCGAATTCGCGGAACAGGCGGCCGATGATGCCGCCCATCAGCAGCAGCGGGATCAGCACGGCGACCAGCGAGATGCTGATCGACACGATGGTGAAGCCGATCTCCTTGGAACCGCGGAAGGCCGCCGCCATCGGCGATTCGCCTTCCTCGATATAGCGCGTGATGTTCTCGAGCATCACGATGGCGTCGTCGACGACGAAGCCGACCGCGATGGTGAGCGCCATCAGCGACAGATTGTCGAGCGAATAGCCGACGACCCACATCAAGGCGCACGCGCCCAACAGCGCCAGTGGAACCGTGACGGTGGGGATGACGGTGGCCCAGAAGCTGCGCAGGAAGATGAAGATGACCATGACCACGAGGGCGATGGTCAGCAGCAGGGTGAACTGAACGTCCTCGACTGCGGCGCGGATGGTGGTGGTGCGGTCGCTGATGAGCTCGATCTTGATCGCGGGCGGGATCGCGGCCACGAGACGGGGCAGGGTCGCCTTGATCCTGTCGACCGTCTCGATGACGTTGGCGCCCGGCTGCTTGAAGATCACCAGGAATACGCCGCGCTTGCCGTTGGCCCAGGCCGCCTGCTTGGCGTCTTCGGCGCCGCTGACCGCCTGGCCAATGTCGCGGATGCGCAATGGGCCGCCGTTACGATAGGCGATGATGACGTCGTTCCAGTCCTTGGACTGGGTCAGCTGGTCGTTGGCGTAGATGGTATAGGCGCGCTTCTCGCCGTCGATATTGCCCTTGGGGCTGTCGACCGTGGTGATCGCGATCTGACTGCGCACGTCCTCCATCGACAGGCCCTTGGCGACGAGCTTCGCCGGATCGACCTGGATGCGGATGGAAGGCTTCTGCTGGCCGCCGATGAAGACCTGCGCCACGCCCGAGAGCTGGCTGATCTGCTGGGCGAGCTGGGCGTCGACCGCGTCGCTGACGCTGGTCAGGGGCAGTGTCTCCGAGGTCGCCGACAGCAGCAGGATCGGCGAATCGGCCGGGTTGACCTTGCGGTAGGTCGGCGGCGAGGGCAGGTTCTTCGGCAACTGGCCGCTGGCGGCGTTGATGGCGCCCTGCACGTCGTTGGCGGCGCCGTCGATGCTGCGGTTGAGATCGAACTGGATGGTGATCGACGCGGTGCCGAGATAACTCGTCGAGGTCATCTGGGCGATGCCGGGGATCTGGGCGAACTGGCGCTCCAGCGGCTGGGCCACCGACGAGGCCATCGTCTCGGGGCTGCCGCCCGGCAGATTGGCGGTGATCTGGATGGTCGGGAAGTCCACCTGCGGCAGCGGCGCGACCGGCAGCAGGGGATAGGCGACGAGACCGACGAAGAGGATGCCGGCCATCAGCAACGAAGTGCCGATGGGATAACGGATGAAAGGTGCCGAAATCCCGCCCTCGGTCATTCCCGTCGTACCTTGTTCTGCGCCGGATCCGAACTTGCCACCGCCGTCGAGACGAGGCTTCCGGGCTGCACCTTGAATTGACCGCCAGTGATCACCTGCTGCCCGGGCGTGAGCCCTTCGTCGACAACCGAACGGCCGTCGATGGCGTAGCTGACCTTGATCTTGTGCACTTCGGCCTTGTTGTCCTGATTGACGGTGTATGCGTAGAGGCCGTTGGTGGAATGCTGGACCGCGTCATCCGGAACCACGGTCGCATCCTTCAGCGTCCGCACCAGAAGGCGGGTCGAGACCGACTGCCCGGGCCACAGCGTGTGGTCCTTGTTGTCGAACACCGCCTTGAGCCGAATAGTCCCGCTGGTGGTGTCGACCTGGTTGTTGATGACCGCGAGCTTACCCTCGGCCAGCGTCTTCTTGCCGTCGGTGGTGAAAGCGATCACCTTGAGCGCGCCGGCCTTCTGGCCTTCGCTGATGTAGGGAAGCTGGTCTTCCGGCGCGGTGAAGATCACCGAGATCGGCTCGACCTGCGTGATCGTGACGATGCCGGTCTGTGTCGAGGCGTTCACGATGTTGCCGACGTCGACCTGGCGCAGGCCGGCGACGCCGGTGATCGGCGCCTTGACCTGGGTGTAGTCCAGCTGGGTCTGGGCGTTGGCGATCGCGGCTTCGTCGGCGGCGATCTGGGCGGTGAGCTGGGCGACGGTGGAACGCTGGGTGTCGACCCGCTGCGCGGTGGCGAATTCGCCGAGCTTCATGGCGCGCTGGAGCTCGAGATTGGCATTGGCCAGGCTAGCCTCGTCCTGCGCCTTCTTGGCCTTGGCCTGGTCGAGCGTGGCTTGATAGGGGCGGGGGTCGATCGAGGCCAGCAGGTCGCCTTCCTTGGCGATCTGGCCTTCGGTGAAGGCGATCTTGTCGATCTGGCCGTCCACGCGGGTGCGGACCTGGACAGTGTTGAAGCCCTGAACCGTGCCGAGACCGGTCAGATAGACCGGGAAATCGACCTTCTGGACCGGCGCCACGCTCACGGGAATGGCGGGCGCGCGCGGCGGACCTTTCTGTGCTGTCTGGGATTTTCCGGCGTCCGGCGAGCCGTATTTCTGCCAACCATAGTAACCCGCGGAGGCCACGGCCGCGAGGATCAGAATCCAGAGGATCGGCCGTGTTTTTTTCATGTCGGCTCGTGTCGGCTCTTGTGCCCTAGGTTACGAATTTTGGGGCAATCGTAGGGTTCCAGGGCGTTTGTATAATACACGCCAAGTTCCAGTGTAAACAGCACTATCGGGTGAGAAATCTAAACAATTGGAAAGCTTTGCACCGCCTAGGCAACGCACTGGCGCGCCGGTGTGCAGTGCTGCATTTTCCTGCCGCGAGCGATCAGCGAGTAGAAATGAGGCAATGCTCGCGGAGGATGTTGCGAGCGCGGCGGAACTGGCGAAGCATCTTGGTCAGGCCGTGGGATGCGCGCTTTGCAAGAACGGTTCTAAATTGCGCCGGCCGCGTTTCGATTGTCAGGAGAATCGGCATCGTCCATATCGGCGCCGCCACAAGGGGAGCACAGGATGGACGAGCTGAATGGCAAGCTGATCGCGTGCCAGATTCTGATCACGGGATTGATTGCGCGCGTTGCCAACGAGCAGCGCGATCCCTTGCGCTTCCTCACGGACTTCCGCGACGAGATCAAGGCCGTGGTCAATGGCGTCAACATCGCCGGCATGGACAGCACCGATCGTGTGCGCGCCGTCGCGCAGAAGACCGTCGACGAATTGTTCTCGCTGATGAAGCCGCCGAGCAGCGATTGATGCTGTGAGCGCCACCGCTGATTTCGCGGTATTTTTCGCGCGCGCTTTAGAATGAGTCCAATCTAACTTTAGAACCGTTTCAAACTTCAGTTTAGAATCGTTTTGATCTGGACTTATTCAAGGGTTCTCGCGGCTTGCGCGCATTGACCCACTATTTTGCCGCCGATACCAACAGCCCAATCGCTCGTCGAAGTGAGTGAGCGAACATGAAGATGGGGCGTGTTGTAATGGGGCAGGTGGTCGCACCGAAATCGTTGCGTTCGGTGGCAGCATTCGATCCGGTGGATGAAAAGTCTTCGGGCATTTCCGGCAAGAAGGTCTCGGCCGTCGCGAGCTTGATCGCGGTGGCGTCGGTCTCGAGCGGCGCGGAGGCGCAGCAGTCGAACCTGCCGCCGGTGACGGTCGATGCTCCGGTGCAGCGTCCGCGTCCGACGGCGTCGAAGCCGACACCTGATCAGATCCGCGCGCGCAACGCGCTTCGCCGCGCCGCGCAGCGGCAGCAGGCGTCCCAGCAGGCTGCTCCCGCGGCACCGGCCGGTGAAGTGGACCGCAATCCCTATTCCGATCCGGCCGCGCCCTACAAGGTCGACCACGTCCAGGCTTCGGGCAAATTTCCCGAGAAGATGCTGAACACGCCCAAGTCCATCACGGTGCTCAGCAAGGAAGTGCTCGAGGACAAGAACGCCACGACGCTGAAGGAGATCGGGCGCTCGACCGCCGGCGTGACGCTCGGCTCGGGTGAAGGCGGCAACGCGTTCGGCGACCGCTTCTTCATCCGCGGCTTCGACGCGCGCAACGACGTCTTCATCGACGGCATCCGCGATCCCGCGGTCTCCATCCGCGAGAACTTCTTCACCGAGCAGATCGAGATTCTGCGCGGTCCGGCATCCTCCTATGCCGGCCGCGGCACCGCCGGCGGCGCCATCAACATCGTCACCAAGCAGGCCGGCGACCGCAACTTCCAGCGCATGGATACCGAGTTCGGCACCGACCGGACCAAGCGCGTCACGCTCGACGTCAACCAGGTGGTCGACCCGACCTTCTCGGTGCGCACCGGCGGCCTGTTCCAGGACGCAAACGTCGCCGGGCGCAACTACGTGACCGACAATCGCTGGGGCACCTTCATCTCGACGAAGTACACCCCGACCAACGACATCAAGATCACGACGAACTACGTCCACACCGACCTCAGCGGCCTGCCGGATTTCGGCGTGCCTTATTACAAGCAGGGCAACGTGCCGGTGACGTCGGCCGGCATTCCGCGTGGTAACTGGTACGGCTTCCTCAACCGCGACTTCCAGACCGCGCGGCAGGATTTCGGCACCGGCACGATCGAGTACAAGGTCAACGAGGCCATCACCCTGACCAGCAAGGTGCGCGGCGAGCACTCGGTGCTGAACTACATCGGCACGCTGCCGCAGAATCCGGTGACGGTCAGCGGCAATCCGCTGCTCTGGACCACGACGGCGAGCGCGCAGAGCCGCTATCAGGCCGTCGACGTGTGGGCCAACCAGAACGAGGCCACGTTCAAGCTCGACACCGGCGGGGTCAAGCACACCGCGGTGTTCGGCGTCGAATATAGCAACGAGGATATCTCGATCGACCGCTACGCAGGTCTCTCGTCGGAGCTGGCCGGCTCGCCCTTCACGAGCACCGGTGCCATCTCGGGCGTCAATCTCTATTCTCCTCAATACACTTATCTCTCGGGCTTCGGCACGCCCTCGCTGGTTGGAAACCCGACGCGCTATGGCGTCAACACCAGCAGCGTCTACGTCATGGACACCGCGAACTGGCAGGACACCATCATCGTCAATGGCGGCGTTCGCTACGACGGCTACAGCCAGAGCGCGTCCACCAACTCGGCCTACCTCAAGCAAAACAACGATCTGGTCAATTACAACGTCGGACTCGTCTACAAGCCGATGTCGATCGGCAGCATCTATGCAGCCTATGCGACCTCGGCCAATCCGTTTGGATCGGAGCTTGACGCGACCGGCACCGACTACGGCGGCGTTCCCGCCAACTCGACCATCCTGCTCGGGCCCGAGCGCAACAAGGCGATCGAGCTCGGCACCAAATGGGAGCTTGCCGATCGCCACCTGCTGGTGACCGGTGCGCTGTTCCAGACCACCAAGGACAACGCACGCGAGACCGTCAATGGCCTGCTGACCTCCGGCGCTGCCTACAGGATCCAGGGTATCGACATCGAGGCGGAGGGCAAGATCACCGACCGCTGGAGCATCTTTGGCGGTCTGGTGCTGATGCAGTCGAAGGTCACGCAGAGCGGCGTTGCCTCGAATCTCGGATTGCAGCTTGCCAACATTGCCCACCAGTCGTTCAGCATGCTGACCAAGTACAAGTTCGACGACGGCTGGGAGCTCGGCGGCCAGGCGGTCTATCGCTCCAAGGTCTATGGCGGCACCTTCGCGGCCAATACCAACGAGCTGCCGAGCTATTGGCGTTTCGATGCGTTCGTCGAAAAGAAGATCGACCAGAACTGGACCATGAAGTTCTACGCGCAGAACCTGACCAACAAGCTCTATTACGACTCGTTCTATCGCAGCAACGTACCGTTCGTGGCGGTCGCACCGGGTCGGGCCTTCTACCTCGTGACGACGGCGAAGTTCTGATCATGTTGACGTGCCTGCCTGGCATCCTGAGCAAAGATGATGTGGCGGATTTCCGCCGCATCATGGACGCCAGCGCGTGGGAAGACGGCCGCTCGACCGCGGGGGCGCAGTCGGCCATGGTCAAGCGCAACGAGCAATTGCCGCCGGACAGCGAGGTCGCGCGCAAGCTCGGCAACCGCATCATCTCGGCGCTGACGTCGAACCCGCGCTTCATCGCGGCGGCGATCCCGCTCCAGATCTTCCCGCCGCTGTTCAACCGCTATGCGGCCGACAGCGGCCACCATTTCGGCCTGCATGTCGACAATGCGATCCGCGGCGACCGTCTGACCGGCCTTCGCATCCGCACAGACCTGTCGGTGACGCTGTTCCTCGCCGAACCGGAGGAATACGACGGTGGCGAACTTGTGATCGAGGACACCTACGGTTCGCACGAAGTCAAGTTGCCAGCCGGCGACTGCGTGCTCTATCCCTCGACCAGCCTCCACCTCGTCACGCCGGTGACGAGGGGAACGCGGGTTGCGTCTTTCTTCTGGCTTCAGAGCATGATACGGGACGATCAAGCCCGGAGCATGATCTTTGACCTCGACACCGCGATACAGGCGCTGGTGGAACGGCTCGGGCGTGACGATCCCGAAACGGTCAAATTGACGGGTATCTATCACAACCTCATTCGCTACTGGGCCGAAGTATGAAGACCACAACCTTCCAAGCCAGCCTTGCCGCAGCCGTCCTTCTGGCGGCCGCCTGGCTCGCATCGCCTGTTTCCGCCCAGACACAAACCCAGCCGGCCGCGCCGGCGCCGGCCCAGTCGAAGGCTCAGCCGGCTGCGCCCGCTCCGGCGGCAGCGCCATCGGCGCCTGCGGCTGCGCCCGTGACCGCCCCCGTGGCGGCGGCGCCTGCAGCTCCCTCGGCTGCCGCGGCTCCCATGGCCGCCGCACCGGCGGCTGCGAAGTCCGAGGCTGTATCCACTGCGCCGGCCATGAAGGAATTGTCGCCCTGGGTGATGTTCATGTCGGCGGACGTCATCGTGAAGGCGGTGATGATCGGGCTCGCCTTTGCATCGCTGATGACCTGGACGGTCCTGATCGCGAAGTCGATCGAGCTGTCGGTCGCCTCGGCCAAGCTGCGTTCGGCGCTGAAGAAGGTCGCGGAGGCACGCTCGCTCGCCGAAGCGCAGATGGCGCTCGGCGCCAAGGAGGGCATCCTGCCGTCGTTCCTGGCGGCGGCGCTGCGTGAGGCGCGGATGTCGGCCGGCCTGTCCAGCGATGCCGGCATCAAGGAGCGTGCAGCCTCCAGCTTCCAGGAGATCGTGCGCGCGGAGGCGCGGCGCATCCGCATCGGCATGGGCGTGCTCGCCACCATCGGCTCCACGTCGCCCTTCGTCGGCCTGTTCGGGACGGTCTGGGGCATCATGAACAGCTTCATCGGCATCTCGAAGTCGCAGACCACGAACCTCGCCGTGGTCGCCCCCGGCATCGCCGAGGCGCTGCTCGCCACCGCGATCGGCCTCGTCGCCGCCATTCCCGCCGTCATCATCTACAATCACTTCTCGCGCGTGACGAAGAGTTATCTCGAGCTGGTCAGCCGTGCCTCGGGCGCGGCGGCCCGGCTGCTCTCGCGCGATCTCGACCGCAGCCACGGCAGCGTGCATTCGCGCGCAGCGGAGTGAACCATGGCCGTCTCGCTCGCAGACAATGATGACGACGACGATTTCTCGGAAACGCATGAAATCAACGTCACGCCTTTCATCGACGTCATTCTGGTGCTGCTGATCATCTTCATGGTCGCAGCGCCGCTCTCAACGGTCGATCTGCCGATCGACCTGCCGACCTCGAGCGCTGTGCCGCAGAAGAAGCCGGACAAGCCGACCTATCTCAGCATCAGACGCGATCTGACGATCGCCATAGGCGAGGAGACCGTCCACCGCGCCGAGCTGACCATGACCCTCGACTCGATGTCCGACATGAGCAAGGACAAGTACCTCTTCCTGCGCGCCGATCGCTCGGTGCCTTATGGCGAGCTGATGGGGGTCATGGAGCTGTTGCGCTCCGGCGGCTACACACGGGTGAAGCTGGTTGCACTCGAGGGGCCTCCCACGGCGGCGGGAACGCCTGCCGCGGGCCCTGCGCAGCCTTAGAGGTCAGTCATGTCTGACGCCGAGCTCGAACCCAGATCGTTCCGAAGGCTCTGGATTTTGCCTGTCGCCCTTTGGACGCTGGCTGCCGTCGCGGCGGTCGCCCTCCATGTGGGTGGCGCTGCGCTCGCGCTCGCAAATCTGAAGGCCGACGACGGTGACGAAGGGCTGGGCGCCGCGGGCGCGGAGTTCGCGGTCGAGATGACGTCGCCGCCGGTTCAGGAGTCGGACAGGGCACCCGGGCCCCAGGATTCCGAAGAGCAGGAAGAGCGGCCGGAGATGCCCGAGCAGAAGGCCGAGGTCAAGGAGACGGATCTTCCCCAGGACCGGCCGCAACAGGTCGAGGAGGCCGATCGGCTCGTCACCGAGAACAAGCCGAAGAAGGAGCAGGACGACGATCCCAAGATCGCCGCCGTCGAAACGCCGGCCATGGAAGCCGCGCAGAAGTCGATTGCGATGGAGCGGCAGACCTTCGAGGACGCAACCCGCGAGGCCGAGAAGGCAATGGCGCCGGTGATGGGTATCGGCAAGGACATCCTGAAGGTGACCGCTGACTGGAACCGCAAGATCAGCGCGCATCTTTCGGCGCACAAGGTCAATCCGGAAGGCAAGGACCCCAATAACGAAACGGCCAAGGTGAGCTTTGCGCTCAACCGGATGGGCAACGTGCTGTCGGTCGATATCGTGACGTCATCAGGCGACAAGGCCTATGATGCCGCCGCGATCGCCATGGTCCGCAAGTCCGACCCGTTCCCGCAGCCGCCGGCCGCGCTGACCGAGGATCGGATCGAACGCACCGTCGACATCGTGTTCAAGCCGGCGGACGAGAAGAAAAAGAAGAAGTCGGCTCAGCGCCAGTAAAACCGGATCCCGACATAGACCACCACCAGGCAGGCGAAGATCAGCGCCACCGGCAACGGCCGTTTCTGGGTTCCAGCGGCCGTGCCAGCCCCGAAAAAGCTGGTCGTCTTCGGCTTCGGTGCGGGCCGCCGGAAAGCGGTAACATTGTCCGCTGCCGGCTCGGCCTGGCGGGGGCGGACATCGGGCGGAGTTCCCCCGCCACCCATCTCGGCATAATAGGCCTTGTAGATCGCGGTGATGGTGGCCTCGGTGGCTTCGCCCTCGCTCATCTGCGCCAGCAGGTTCTTGTAGCTGCTGAGGAACTCCTGGGCCTCCGGAGGCAGCGCGGATGCCCCGTTGAGCTTGGCCATCATCTTCCAGGTGGCGAAATCGGCGCGGGCACGGGTATCCGCGCGTCGCGCGATCAGCATATCGGCAGCTTTGACCAAGTCGGCCTCTGGCCCTTCGGCGTGTGTTCGGAGTGGTCTGTTCAACTACGCATTGCCGGTCAGGAAGAGAACAGCCTGAATCACATAACCGGTCAACGTTCGCAGTATTGCTGAAATAACATCAAGATTTAGACCGAACTGCGAGCCCGCGAGCGGCAGCAGGATCAAGAGGCCGATCAGGATCAGCATACCGAACGGCTCGAGTCGGGCCAGCGGCAGAGCCAGGGGACGGGGCAGCAGCCCGACCGCGACGCGCCCGCCGTCGAGCGGCGGGATCGGCATCATGTTGAAGACGGCCAGGATAGCGTTGATGACCAGCGCATTCTTGAGATTGTCGAAGATCCACTGGGCCGACGCCGCCGGTGCCAAGGGCAGGGCGTGAAGGGCGAGGGCTGCTGCGAGCGCCAGCAGGATATTGGTCGCGGGCCCGGCCAGCGCCACCCAGACCATGTCGAGCCTGGGGTTGTTGAGCTTGCGGAAATTCACCGGCACCGGCTTGGCATAGCCGAACAGGAACGGCGAATGCGCAAACAACAGCATCGCCGGCAGGATCAGGGTGCCGAACGGGTCGATGTGCTTGATCGGATTGAAGCTGACGCGCCCGAGCTGCCAGGCCGTGTTGTCGCCGAGACGGTGCGCGACGAAGGCGTGCGCGGCCTCATGGAAGGTGATGGCCAGCACCAGCGGCAGCACCCACACCGATACGTCATAGAGGGAAATGTTCACGACTCGTCTATCCCGGTTTGCTCGCGGCCTTGCAGCCGTCCAGCCAAACCGGCCGTGCAGCAACGCTTCAGGGCAGGATATGGGACGCCGGTTGCGAAATCCCAAGCTGTAAATGATCGGCCAGCAGGGCCGCCGGACGCGGCAGCTTGCGTGCGCGGTGGAGGCGGATGTCCGCTCCCGGCAGCGGCGGCAGGCCGTCCGATAGGATATGCAGGCGGGGCGGCAGGGTGCCGGCTTTCACGACCGTAATCGCAAGGCCCTGCGCCGCGATGGCTTCCACTGCGGTAAGCGTGCGGCTGACAAAGGCAAGGCGCCAGGGCAGGCCGGCGGCTTCGAGCGCGTCCGCGGCCCATTGCCGGAACAGGCAGCCGGGCGGGTAGAGCGCAACGGCCAGCGTGTCGTGCGGCCGGACCGAATATGACGTCGCGGCGGCCCAGACCGCCTGCTCGCGCCGCAACAGCTCGCCATCGCCGTGTCCTTCCGGATGCATGGCGATCACGAGGTCATAGGCCTCGCCGAGCCGTGCCGGCATCGTTGCCGTCAGTCCGGTCTCGACCTCGACCCGGATCTCCGGATGGACTTTGGCAAAGCGCGCCAGCAATGGCGGAACGACGATCGTGCCGTAATCGTCCATCACGCCGAGGCGAACGACGGCCTCGTGCTTGCGCGCGCGGAGCGCATCGACCGCCTCGGCATTGAGGTCGAGCAGCCGCCGCGCATAGACGAGGAGCTCCTGACCGGCCGCGGTCAGCGCGGCGCCGGCCCTGGTGCGCTGAAACAGTTTTGCGCCGAGCCGCTCCTCCAGGCGCCTGATCTGCACGCTGACTGCCGATTGGGTCCGGTTGAGCGTCGCGGCTGCGCGCGTGAACGAGCGATGCTCGGCAACAGCGAGAAAGACCTTCAGCAGATCGGGATCGAGCAGAGGCGCGGTCATGACGAAAGCTTATCCTGGCATGACGAAAATTCCATTCCCTGTTTCGGCGCGCCTCCTATGCTGCTTTCAAAGCATTACCGGGAGGAAGCGTGGGCGAGATTTTTGGCGTTCTGGCCGCGGTGCTGTCGAGCGCGCTGGGCGGGACTTCGATCGGCGCGACGCGCTATCTCGTGGGCGACATCGATCCGCTGGCGATCGGCTCGTTCCGGTTCGGCATCGGTTTTCTGCTGCTGTTGCCTCTCACGCTGCTGCGCGGTGATCGCTGGCCGGAGCGAGGCGACTGGGCCGCCGCCGTCGCACTCGGCATTCTTTTCTTTGCGTTGTTCCCGATCCTGTTCAACGCGTCGCTGATCTTCACGACCGCCGCGCGCGGCGCGCTCGCTCTGTCGACGCTTCCTCTGTTGTCGCTCGTGATCGGAGCCGCGCTCGGCGCCGAAGTTCTGACCTGGCGCAAATCGATCGGTGTCGTGATCGCGACGTCTGGCGTTGCGGTCGCGCTGCTCTCCGACCTCGCCTCGGCGCCGTCGGGCGCCTGGCGCGGCGATCTCCTGATGATGGCGGCCGCGCTGTGCATGGCGCTGTACGGCATCTGGTCAAAACCGTTGATCCGGCGCTCCGGCCCGATCGCGTTCACGACCATGAGCATGGCGGCGGGCGCGGTCTGCCTGGTCCTGCTCTCGTATGTCCGCGGCAGCTTTGCGCCGGTCGCAGGCTTCGGCACGCCGCAATGGCTGGCGGCTGCCTATCTCGGTGCCTTCGGCGCGGCGCTGACTTTCTATCTCTGGGCCTTTGCGCTGGAGCGCACGACACCCACGCGGGTCGCAATCTCGGTGACCGTCAATCCGATCACCGCGTCGCTGGTTGGCGCCTGGCTTTTGAACGAGCCGCTGCGCTGGAATCTGGCCGCCGGCATCGTCGCGGTATTCGCCGGGATCTGGATCGCAACGACGACGGGACGGCGCGTCGCAGCGGCTGGCGCTTCAGGTTAATCGCGACCTCAGGTCGGGATGGTCGTCTGATATTGCGTCAGGCCGTCGTCGAGCTTCAGCCACGCCAGCTTTTCCGAGACCCAGATGTGCTCGGTCGGCGCAAAGGCGTTGCGGTCGTCGAAGGTGGCGAGCGCCACACCGGCCAGCGTGCCGTTGCGGCGCCAGGCGAACAGCCGCGTGCCGCAGCGCTTGCAGAACACGCGGTCGATGTTCTCGGACGACGCATAGCGTGCGGTCTCGCCCTCGACGGTGAGCGCGCGCTGGTCGAATTGCGCGCGGGCAAAATAGGGCGATCCCATTGCCTTCTGGCAGATGCGGCAATGGCAGATGCGGACGTTGAGCGGCTCGCCCTCCGCCTTGAACCGAACCGCGCCGCAGAGGCATCCACCTTCCCGGATCATGGCTCAGGCCACCCGCCATTCGCCGACCTGGCGCGCCATGTTCCAGTTGAGATTGTCGAGATCGCCATCCATGTCGGAATTCCCGCGTCTGGTGTTGGTGAAGGCGGCCCAGCAGAAGCCGCCATGGGTGCGCACGGCAATCGTGCTGGTGCCCGGCAGGCTGCCATTGTGCCACCAATTGCCTAATTTGTTGACGCAAAAACCCTTGGCGTAGTCCGGGCTGTAGCCGGGCGCAGTGGTCATCAGCTCGATCGTGCGCGGCCGCAGGATGTTCGCCGGCCTCGTGTAGCCGTCGACATGCATCAGGAATTGTACGAGATCCGCCGGCGTCGCGATCCAGCCGCCATGGGAATCCATCCGCCGGACATTCATGCTGTAGGGATTTTCACCCTGGCCGTAATAGACGACTTCGCCAGCCTGGCGCTGGTCGCGGGTGTTGCCGGCGATCGTCATGTCGGTGATGCCGCAGCGTGCGAGCACGTCGGTGCGGACATGCTCGGCATAGGGCCGGCCGGTGAGCTTCTCGATCACGCGGCCGAGCACGCAATAGCCGAAATTGGAATAGGCGTAGCGCTGGCCCGGCGGCCGGTCCAGCGGCCGGTTGGCGAGCGTCCAGGCGATCAGCTCGGCATGATCCATCCGCGGATGGGTGAACATGGGGTCGCGGTTGTCGTTGCTCCAGCCGCCGGCGGTGTGGGTCAAGAGATGCTCGAGCGTGATCTGGTCGATGCCGGCAGAGTAGGGCGGCTGTCCATAATCGGTGCCGAGCAGCGCGCTAGGTCCGAACACGCGATCCGTCAGCTTCAGGCGGTTCTCCTCGATCAGGCGGAAGATCGTGACCGAGGTGATCATCTTGCTGACGCTGGCAATCCGGAACAGATGCCGCGGCGTCACGCCCTCGTTCCGCTCGACATCGGCAACACCGAAGGCGTCCTCATGGACAACAGTGCCGGCATAGCCGACCGCAACGGACAGTGCCGGCACGCCGTACTTGTCCATGAAGCTGTGCGCGAGCCGTGCCATGGCGCCGCGCTCGGCCGGCGAGGGCGGGCGGACGCTCGGCGGGTTGGGCGCGAGTTGCGCTGATGTCGCCGATGACAGCAAGGGCAGCGCGCCTGCGCCCGCTGCAAGCTTCACGAAATCCCGACGACCGAATTGCATGATCCGCCCCCCTCGGGCGGCCATGCCTCAGTAGGTCGCCCGTCCTCCGGAAATATCAAACACCGCGCCGGTGGAGAAGGCACAATCTTCGGATGCGAGCCAGCTCACCATCGCGGCGAGCTCTTCCACCAGCACGAAGCGCGCCTTCGGGATTTTTGACAGCATGAAGTCGATATGCTGCTGCGTCATCTGGTCGAAGATCGCGGTCTTCGCGGCCGCCGGCGTCACCGCGTTGACGAGAATGTCGTGTGCGGCGAGCTCTTTGCCGAGCGACTTGGTCAGCGCGATCAGGCCGGCCTTCGACGCCGAATAATGCGATGCGTTGGGATTGCCTTCCTTGCCGGCGATCGAGGCGATGTTCACGATCCGGCCGTATTTTTGCTTGAGCATCTCGGGCACGATCGCCTTGCAGACGATGAAGGGGCCGTCGAGGTTGATGCGCAGAACCTTGCGCCATTCCTCGAGATCGGTCTCCCAGACCGGCTTGTTGACGCCGGCGATGCCGGCATTGTTGACGAGGATGTCGATCTTGCCGAAGGCCTTGAGCGTCGCATCGCGGGCCTGCTCGACGGCCGCTGTATCGGTGACGTCGACCTTGAAAACTTTTGTCTCGCCGCCGATCTCCTTTGCGGCCTTCTCGGCCAGCGCGGCGTCGAAATCCCAGATCGCGACCTTGGCGCCGGAGGCAACGAAGCGCTCGGTGATGGCGCGGCCAAAGCCCTGCGCGCCGCCGGTGACGACAGCGACGCGGCCGTTGAGGTCGATCTTGTTCATCGAGAAACCCTCCCTATCCCTCATGGTGAGGAGCGCGCACTTGGCGCGCGTCTCGAACCATCGAGCCCGTGGCCCATCCCTCGAGACGGCGCAGTCGCGCCTCCTCGGGATGGGGAGCTGATCAGAGCATGTAGCCGCCGTCGACGACGAGGTCGACGCCGGTGGTGAAGGCGCTCTCGTCGCTGCCGAGATAGATTGCCATGTTGGCGATCTCCTCGGCGGTGCCGAGCCGGCCCATCTTCTGGCGGGAGATGAACATCTCCTTGCCCTGCGGCCCTTGCGCGGCGGCGCGGTCGAGCATCGAGGGGGTCTCGACGGTGCCGGGGCAGATCGAGTTGCAGCGGATGCCCTTGGTGATGAAGTCGAGCGCGACCGCGCGCGACAGCAGCGACACTGCCGCCTTCGACGAGCTGTAAACGTAGCGGTTGGCCGGCGGCCGCAGCGCGGCGCAGGACGAGATGTTCACGATGCTGCCGCCGCCGCCCGCGATCATGTCGGGCAGGAAGGCCCTGATGGTCCGGTGCATCGATTTGACGTTGAGGTCGAACGAGAAGTCGAAATCCTCTTCCGAGCATTCGAGGATGGTGCCGTGGTGCACGAAGCCGGCCGCGTTGAGCAGGATGTCGATCTTGCCGATCCGCTTGGCGAAGGCGTTGACGTCGGCGGTGTTGCGAACGTCGAGCTTTGCGACCTCGGCGATGCCTTCCTTGGTCAGGCCAGCGATGCCGGCCTCGTTGATGTCGGTGGCGATGACGGTTGCGCCTTCACGCGCGAATGCGATAGCGCAAGCGCGCCCGATGCCCGCTGCCGCAGCCGTGACGACGGCGCGCTTACCCTTGAGGCGGTCTGCCATTTTCTTGTTCTCCTCGATTTTCCTCATTGCCGTGACGCCGTAGCCCGGATGGAGCGCCAGCGTAATCCGGGATCCTGCGTTCGCGGATGGTGAACCCGGATTTCGCTACGCTCCATCCGGGCTACACGTACCTAACTCAGTGATTATCCCGCGCCACACCAAAGGTGCCGGCGACGTTCTGGTAGCGCGTGGCGAGCTCCATGCAGGCGCCGGTCGATTGCTGGCCGACGGTGTTGCGGTAGATCTCCTGCCACGGCGTCTGGTTCGGCGGATGCTTGAAGCCGCCATTGGCCTTGAGCTCGGCGTGGCGCTTCTTCAGCTCCTCGTCCGAGATCAGGATGTTGGCGCTGCCCTTGTTGAGGTCGATGCGCACCTTGTCGCCGGTCTTGAGGACCGCAAGCCCGCCATTGGCGGCGGCCTCCGGCGAAGCATTGAGGATCGAGGGCGAGCCCGACGTGCCGGACTGACGGCCGTCGCCGATGCAGGGCAGGGACAGGATGCCGCGTTTGATCAGCGCCGCCGGCGGCTGCATGTTCACGACCTCGGCGCCGCCGGGATAGCCGATCGGCCCGGTGCCGCGGATGAACAGCACGCAGTGCTCGTCGATGCCGAGCGAGGCGTCGTCGATCCGCTCGTGATAGTCCTCCGGGCCCTCGAACACGATGGCGCGGCCTTCGAAGGCGTTGAGGTCCTTCGGGTTGCTCAAGTAGCGGTCGCGGAATTCCTTGGAGATCACCGAGGTCTTCATGATCGCGGAATCGAACAGATTGCCCTTCAGCACCAGGAAGCCGGCATCTTTCACCAGCGGCTTGTCGTAGGCCCAGATCACGTCGTCGTCGGGCTTGGGCGCATCCTTGCAGTTCTCGCCGATGCCGCGGCCGTTGACGGTGAGGGCGTCCTCGTGGATGCGCTTGTGCTTCATCAATTCGCGCACCACGGCCGGCACGCCGCCGGCGCGGTGGAATTCCTCGCCGAGATAGAAGCCGGCCGGCTGCATGTTGACCAGCAGCGGCACGTCGTGGCCGACCTTCTGCCAGTCGTCGATCGACAGCTCGACGCCGATGTGGCGGGCCAGCGCGTTGATGTGGATCGGCGCATTGGTCGAGCCGCCGATCGCCGAGTTGATCACGATGCAGTTCTCGAACGCCTTGCGGGTCAGGATGTCCGAGGGCTTGAGGTCTTCCCAGACCATCTCGACGATGCGCTTGCCCGTCTCGTAGGCGATCTGGCCGCGCTCGCGATAGGGGGCGGGGATCGCCGCGCAGCCCGGCAGCGAGAAGCCGAGCGCTTCGGCAAGGCCATTCATGGTCGAGGCCGTGCCCATGGTGTTGCAATGGCCGACCGAGGGCGCCGAGGAGGCCACGATCTCCATGAACTCCTCATAGTCGATCTCGCCGGCCGCGAGCCGCTCGCGCGACTTCCAGACGATGGTGCCGGAGCCGGTGCGCTCGCCGTCGTGCCAGCCGTTCAGCATCGGGCCGCCCGACAGCACGATCGCGGGCAGGTTGACGGTCGCCGCAGCCATCATGCAGGCGGGCGTCGTCTTGTCGCAGCCGGTGGTCAGCACCACGCCGTCGAGCGGATAGCCGTAGAGGATCTCGACCAGGCCGAGATAGGCGAGGTTGCGGTCGAGCGCCGCGGTCGGGCGCTTGCCGGTCTCCTGAATGGGGTGAGTCGGGAATTCCATCGCAATGCCGCCGGCCTCGCGGATGCCTTCGCGGACGCGGTGGGCGAGCTCGATGTGGTGGCGGTTGCAGGGGGAGAGGTCATTGCCGGTCTGGGCGATGCCGATGATCGGCTTGCCGGACTGCAGCTCGGCGCGGGTGAGGCCGTAGTTCAAATAGCGCTCCATATAGAGCGCGGTCATGCCCGGATTATGCGGGTTGTTGAACCAGTCCTGCGAGCGAAGGTGGCGGCGGGCGCCGTTACCGGGCGCGTGCCCATTGGTTGGCTTTTTTGTCATTGTTGTTTTCTCCTGCAATGCAAACGCACTGGCGTCAGTCACCGGCGCAAATCTTGGGTTGTCGGCTTGTGCGATGCCCAACGGCGTGAGCAATGGTCTGCCTGCCCGTTGGCGGGTCGTTTCCTCACAAGTTCGATACTAGTCATGGCTGTTTGGTAACGCTACCATTTTGTTCGGTGCAGCGCCGCCCGATAGGGCCGGTCTATTGTCCGGGTGCCGTGACGACGAGCTTTGCCGCTCTATCACCCTGAAGCCGAGGTCGAGCACCGGCTGCGCCGGGCGCCGTCCCTCGATCGCCTCGATCAGCATGGTGGCGGCCGTCTTGCCCATCTCGTAGCGGTTGGTGCGCACGCTGGTGAGGGTGGGGACGGCGGAGGCCATGAATTCGAGGTCATTGAAGCCGACGATCGCGATCTGCTCGGGGACGCCGATCTCGCGGCGGCGGCATTCGAACAGCACGCCGAGCGCAAGGTCGTCATTGGCGCAGAACACCGCGTCGAGGTCGGGCTCGCGCGCCAGGAGGTCGGTGAACAGGGCGCCGCCGAGCGTCACCGAGGTCGGCGTCGCGGTCGTGACGACGAGGCGCTGCTCGAACAGGCCGGCGTCCTTCATGGCGGAGACATATCCGTCCAGCCGCCGCTGCACCCTGGGATCCATGCGTGCGCCGACGAAGCCGACCTTGCGGTGACCTTGCGCGAACAGGTGAGCAATCGCCGCGCGTGCTGCATCATAGTGGGAAAAGCCGATCATCATGTCGACCGGATTGGGGCCGACCTCCATGATCTGCACGATCGGGCAGTCGGCCGCCTCCAGCATCGCGCGCGATTCCTCGGTCTGGTCGATGCCGGTGACGATCAGCCCGGCCGGCTTCTGCGCCAGAAACAGGCGCAGCAGCTTCTCCTCCTGGAGAATACTGTAGCGTGTGTTGGACAACTGGATCGAGTAACGGCTGCCTTCGGAGGCGTCGTAGATGCCGCGCAGCACGTCGGAAAACACGTTGTTGGTGAGTGACGGAATCAAGACACCGATCACCTCGGTGCGCTGCGAGGCGAGGGCGCGTGCCGCAAGGTTGGGCACGTAGCCGAGCTCCTTGGCCGCGCTTTCGACCCGCGTCCGCTTGGCCACCGACAGCGCCTCGGGATTGCGGAAGAAACGGGACGCTGTAATCGGGCTCACGCCGGCAAGCTCGGCGACTTCCGCCAGCCGGATTTTGCCTGACTTGGTGCGTTTTCGACCCATTTGCTGCTCTTAGCATAGCCACTGTCGCAAACAAAGGATCGTTGACAGCGCTACCAGCAACGACTAACCAAAGACAAATTGCCAAAGCCGTACAAACTGCCGACAATGTCGCCTGCTATAGCGTGGGCTTCGTTCGGCGAAGTTCGGAAAAACAAGACGGTGGCGGCGCCAGAGCTGCGCTGCCTGAGTCGGAGGAGGGAGCTAGATGTCGTCTGTGCAAATCCGCGACGTGCGGAAATCGTTCGGCAATTTTGAAGTCCTGCACGGCGTCACGATTCCGATCGAGGACGGCCAGTTCGTCGTCCTGGTTGGCCCCTCCGGCTGCGGCAAGTCGACGCTTCTGCGCATGCTCGCCGGCCTCGAGAACATCACCTCCGGCACGATCTCGATCGGCGACCGCGTCGTCAACAATGTCCAGCCCAAGGAGCGGGACATTGCGATGGTGTTCCAGAACTACGCGCTCTATCCGCACATGACGGTCGCGGACAACATGGGCTTCTCACTGAAGCTGCGGAATGCCGGCTCCGACGAGATCAACAAGCGCGTCAAGCGCGCCGCCGAGATCCTCGCGCTGTCACCGCTGCTCGACCGCTATCCGCGCCAGCTCTCCGGCGGTCAGCGCCAGCGCGTCGCCATGGGCCGCGCCATCGTGCGCGATCCCCAGGTCTTCCTGTTCGACGAGCCGCTGTCGAACCTCGACGCCAAGCTGCGCGTCGCCATGCGCACCGAGATCAAGGAGCTGCACCAGCGGCTGAAGACCACCACCGTCTACGTCACCCACGACCAGATCGAGGCCATGACCATGGCCGACAAGATCGTCGTCATGCATGACGGCATCGTCGAGCAGATGGGCACGCCGCTCGAGCTCTACGACAAGCCGGAGAACCAGTTCGTCGCCGGCTTCATCGGCTCGCCCGCCATGAACTTCCTCAAGGGTCATGTGCGCGTCAACGGCGTTGCGACCTTCGAGGGACCGAACGGCGTCAAGCTGCCACTCAAGACTGCGCCGGCGGCTTCCGACGGCCGTCCCGCCGTCTACGGCGTGCGGCCCGAGCATTTCACCATCGCCGATGACGGTGCCGAGGCCGAGATCATCGTGGTCGAGCCGACCGGCTCGGAGACGCAGGTGTTCGCCAAGCTCGGCGGCGAGCAGGTGGTCGCGGTCTTCCGCGAGCGTCACCAGTTCAATCCGGGTGACAAGGTGCGGCTGAAGCCCGATCCGTCGCTGGTCCATCTGTTCGACGATGCGACGGGCAAGCGCATGAATGCTTAGCGCACAAGACGACAAGTCATAAGACAACAAAAAGCATTACAGGGAGGACGACATGCAAGACTTTACCCGCCGGTCTCTGCTTCAGGGCGGAACGGCTCTGGCTGCCACCGGCATGCTGACCGGGCCGGCACTGTTCGATTTCGCCAGGGCCTGGGCGCAGAGCGCGCCCTGGAAGGCGGAGCCGGGCGCCAAGCTGACCGTGATGCGGTGGAAGCGCTTCGTGCCGGCGGAAGACGATGCGTTCAACGCGATGGTGGCGGCGTTCAAGGCCGCGACCGGCACCGAGATGAACGTGTTCAGCGAGTCCTTCGAGGACGTGCAGCCGAAGGCCTCGGTTGCGGCCAACACCGGCTCGGGGCTCGATCTCGCCTGGGGCCTGCACACGCTGCCGCAGCTGTTCCCCACCAAAGTCCTGAAGATGAATGACGTTGCCGATTATCTCGGCAAGAAATACGGCGGCTGGACCGATGCGGCCGCCAAGACCTGCAAGCTCGGCGACGACTGGCTCGGCATTCCCGTTGCGACCAACGGCGGCTACATGACGTACCGCAAGTCGGCGCTCGACAAGGCCGGCTTCAAGGAATTCCCGAAGGACTTCCCCGGCTTCCTCGAGATGTGCAAGGCGCTCAAGGCGAACAACACGCCGGCCGGCTTCGCGCTCGGGCATGCCTCGGGCGACGGCAATTCGTGGCTGCACTGGGTGCTATGGGGCCACGGCGCCTATACGGTCGACCAGAACGACAAGATCATCATCAATTCGCCGGAGACGGCGAAGGCGCTGGAATATTGCAAGGCGCTGTATGAGAGCTTCATCCCGGGCACGGCGTCCTGGAACGACTCTTCCAACAACAAGGCGTACCTCGCCGGCGAGCTCTATTGCACGGCGAACGGCATCTCGATCTATGTGGCCGCCAAGACCGACGCGACCAAGAAGGAGCTCACCGAGGACACCTATCACGCGCTCTGGCCGGTCGGGCCGGTCGGCAAGCCGACCGAGCTGCAGCTCGCGCTGCCGATCCTCGCCTTCAACTTCACCAAATATCCGAACGCATCGAAGGCCTTCGTCGCCTTCATGCTGGAGAAGGAGAACTACGAGAAGTGGCTGGACGGCGCGCAGGGCTATCTGACGCAGACCCTGAACGCCTACGAGTCGGCGCCGATTTGGACCGCCGATCCCAAGAACGCCGTGTTCTCGCAGGCCTCCAAGCGCACGCTGCCGGCGGCCGGCATCGGCACGGTCGGTGAGAAGGCGGCGACCGCGATCGCCGATTTCATCGTCGTCGACATGTTCGCCAACTACTGCACCGGCGCCAAGGATGCGAAGGGTGCGATGGCGGAAGCCGAGCGCCAGCTGAAGCGAATCTATCGCTGACGGTCACGGGGCGGGCGGCCATCCGGCCGCCCGCTCGTCAACATTTCGATCAGGGATATCGGGCATGGCTGATGTCGCAATTCCCCGGGCCAAGCCTCAGATGAGCGAGGACAACGCCTGGACCCAGCTCAAACACAATCGCAACTGGCTCGGCTTCTGGTTCATGGTGCCGGCCATGGCGTTCCTGATCTTCTTCCTGGCCTATCCGCTGGGGCTCGGGATCTGGCTGTCCTTCACGGACACCCGCATCGGCAGGGTGGGGCACTTCGTCGCGACCGAGAACTATGAGTGGCTGTGGGACGATTCCATCTTCTGGCTGTCGGTGTTCAACACGCTGCTCTACACCTTCGTCGCCAGCGCCCTCAAATTCGCGATCGGGCTTTATCTCGCGCTGCTGCTGAACGAGAACATGCCGTTCAAGGCGATGTTGCGTGCGATGGTCCTGATCCCCTTCATCGTGCCGACGGTGCTCTCGGCGCTGGCGTTCTGGTGGATCTTCGACTCGCAATTCTCGATCATCTCCTGGTCGCTGAAGCACCTCGGCTTGATCAACCAGAACATCAACTTCCTTGGTGACACGACCTGGGCGCGTATTTGCGTGATCTTCGCCAATATCTGGCGCGGCGTGCCGTTCGTGGCGATCACGCTGCTTGCGGGCCTGCAGACCGTCTCGCCGTCGCTCTATGAGGCTGCAACCCTCGACGGCGCCACGCGCTGGCAGAATTTCCGATACATCACCTATCCGCTGCTGACGCCGATCATCGCTGTCGTCATGACCTTCTCGGTGCTGTTCACCTTCACCGACTTCCAGCTGATCTGGGCCATGACCCGCGGCGGCCCCGTCAACGCCACCCATCTGATGGCGACCCTGTCGTACCAGCGCGCGATCATCGCCGGGCAGCTGGGCGAGGGAGCCGCGATCTCCAGCGCCATGATTCCGTTCCTGCTGGCTGCGATCATGGTCTCTTGGTTCGGCCTGCAGCGTCGCAAGTGGCAGCAGGGAGAGAGCAATGACTGACCTGCCCACCCGATCCATCGATCTCAAGAACGTGCTGTCGGGCTCGTCGCCTACGGCCGATCACAGCGAGGGCATGAGCTACCTGCAGTCAGTACCACGCCGGATCGTGACACTGTATCTGCCGCTTGCGATCATCGTCATCGTCCTGCTGTTCCCGTTCTACTGGATGGCGCTGACGTCGGTGAAACCCGACGAGCAACTGCTCGATCTCGACAGGTACAATCCGTTCTGGACCTGGAATCCGACGTTCAAGCACTTCCACAAGTTGCTGTTCGAGAGCTACTACCCGCACTGGCTCTGGAACACGATGTACGTTGCCGTCTGTGCGACGGTGCTTTCGATCATCGCATCTGTACTCGCGGCCTACGCCATTGTGCGCTTGCGCTACAAGGGCGCCAATCTCGTCGGCGGGCTGATCTTCCTCGCCTATCTGGTGCCGCCGTCGATCCTGTTCATTCCGCTCGCCACGGTCGTGTTCCAGTACGGCCTGTTCGATTCGCCGCTGGCACTGATCCTGACCTATCCGACCATCCTGATCCCGTTCTCGACCTGGCTGTTGATGGGCTATTTCAAGACCATCCCGTTCGAGCTCGAGGAATGCGCCCTGATCGACGGGGCGAGCCGCTGGCAGATCCTGATCAAGATCGTGCTGCCGCTGGCGATCCCCGGCCTGATCTCGGCCTTCATCTTCTGCTTCACCCTGTGCTGGAACGAGTTCATCTACGCCCTGACATTCCTGCAGTCGACCAGCAACAAGACGGTGCCGGTTGCGATCGTCAACGAGTTCGTTGACGGCGACATCTACCGCTGGGGCTCGCTGATGGCGGGGGCGCTGGCCGGCTCGCTGCCGCTCGTCATCCTTTACGCCTTCTTCGTGGAGCATTATGTGTCGGCGATGACCGGCGCCGTGAAGGAATGATCGCGGGGCTTGCCTGAGGGCGCGTCAGGAGCGGCGCGTTCCGGCCAATAAGAAGGAGTTGAGCTCTTGCACATTCTGGTTCTCGGCGCCGCCGGCATGGTCGGCCGTAAATTCTGTGAACGGCTGCTGCGCGACGGCCGGCTCGGCAAGAGCGAGATCACGAAGCTCACCATGCACGACGTGGTCGAGCCGAAGAAGCCCGAGAAAGCCGGTTTTGCCGTCGAGACGGTGTCGGGCGATTTCGCAGTCCCGGGCGCGGCCGAGAAGCTGATCGCCGGCCGCCCCGACGCGATCTTCCATCTCGCCGCGATCGTCTCGGGCGAGGCCGAGCTCGATTTCGACAAGGGTTACCGCATCAATCTCGACGGCACGCGGATGCTGCTCGACGCGATCAGGCTTGCCGGCGGCGGCTACAAGCCGCGCGTGGTGTTCACGTCCTCGATCGCGGTGTTCGGCGCGCCGTTCCCCGATGCAATCGGCGACGAGTTCTTCCACACCCCGCTGCTCAGCTACGGCACCCAGAAGGCGATCGGCGAACTGCTCCTTGCCGACTACTCACGCCGCGGCTTCCTCGACGGCATCGGCATCCGCCTGCCGACCATCTGCATCCGGCCCGGCCTGCCCAACAAGGCGGCATCGGGCTTCTTCTCCAACATCCTGCGTGAGCCGCTGGCCGGCAAGGAAGCGGTGCTCCCGGTCTCCGAGGACGTCCGCCACTGGCACGCCACGCCGCGCTCCGCGGTCGGCTTCCTGCTCCACGCCGGCACCATGGACCTCGCCACCGTCGGTCCGCGCCGCAACCTGACCATGCCCGGCCTGTCGGCCACCGTCGGCGAGCAGATCGCCGCGTTGAAGCGTGTTGCCGGCGAAAAGGTCGCCGCCCGCATCAAGCGCGAGCCCGATCCCTTCATCGTCGGCATCGTCGGCGGCTGGCCGCGCAATTTCGATGCGAAGCGGTCGCGCGAGCTCGGCTTCACCACCGCCGAGAAGAATTTCGACGATATCATCCGCATTCACATCGAAGACGAGCTCGGCGGCAACTTCGTCGCCTGACCTAACCGATGAACAGCGTGGATATGACGATGGCGAGCGTTGCTTGCATCGGCGAATGCATGGTCGAGCTCCGGCAGGCCCAAGGTGGCGCGTCTGCCGGGCAGGGACAGGGCGGTGGCCTGTACTCACGCGGCTTCGGCGGCGACACCCTCAACACGGCCGTGTATCTCGCGCGGCTCGAGGTCAAGGTCGACTATCTCACCGCGCTCGGCGACGATGCCTTGAGCGATGAGATGATCGCGGCCTGGAATGCGGAGAGCGTCGGCACGCGGCGCGTCGTGCGGCTGCCGGGCAAGCTGCCCGGCCTCTACATGATCCAGACGGATGCCAAGGGCGAGCGCCAGTTCTTCCACTGGCGCGACAGCGCGGCGGCGCGGCAGCTGATGAGCCTGCCGGAGACCGACGAGCTGCTCAACTCGCTGATGAGCTACGACATCGTCTATCTCTCCGCGATCACGCTCTCGATCTACGATGCGGCCGGGCGCGATCGCCTGTTTGCGGCGATCAAGCGCGCGCGCCTGCTCGGCACCCGCTTCGTGTTCGACACCAATTTCCGCACCCGCGGCTGGCCCGATCGCGATGTCGCGCGCGAGGTGTTTGCCGCGGCCTTCGCGGCCGCCGACATCGTGCTGACCTCGACCGAGGACCTGCTCGCGCTCTACCCCGGCGAAAGCCACGAGCAGCTGATGGCGCGCATTCCGACGCCCGAGCTGGTGTTCCGGCTGGCCGAGCCGGTGAGCCTCTTGCGCTTCCCCGGCGGGACCCACGAGGTCCGCGCCGAGCCCATGACCAAGCCCGTGGTCGACACCACCGCCGCCGGCGACAGCTTCGCCGCGGCCTATATCGCGGCCCGGCTTACCGGCGCCGAGCCGGTCGAGGCCGCCCAGGCCGGCCATCGCCTCGCCAGCCTTGTGATCTGCTATCCCGGCGCCATCATTCCGGGCTATGCCATGCCGCCGAAGAAGCGGCACCGGCCGGCGGCCTCTCGCCAAGCGACCAAATGAATCGAGACCCATGACCACGTCTGCCCAACAGAACCACCTCGTCGCGCTGTTCAAGGCTGCGACCGTCATTCCCGTCCTGACCATCGAGCGTATCCAGGATGCCGTGCCGCTGGCGCGCGCGCTGGTCGCCGGCGGCGTCCGTACGCTGGAGGTGACCCTGCGCACCCCCGTTGCGATCGAGGCGGCGAGGGCGATGATGGCCGAGGTCCCGGAGGCGGTCGTCGGTATCGGCACGATCCTCAATCCGGCCGACTTCACCCGTGTCGAGAAGCTCGGCGTCGCGTTCGGCATCAGCCCGGGCCTGACCCCGGATCTCCTGAAGGCCGCAGCTCACAGCTCCCTGCCGTTCGCGCCGGGCATCGCCACGGCCTCCGAGCTGATGCTGGCGCTGTCCCACGGCTTCGACGTCGCAAAATTCTTCCCGGCCGAGCAGGCCGGCGGCATCAAGGGCCTGCGCGCGCTCGGCGGCCCGTTCCCGAACGTGCGGTTCTGCCCCACCGGCGGGGTCGGCGAGGCCAATGCGGCGACCTGGCTCGCCGAGCCCAACGTGGTCGCGGTCGGCGGTTCCTGGCTGTGCCCGACGGCGGAGATCAGGGCCGGGAACTGGGCCGGCATAACTGCCATCTGCCAGCGCACCCTCCAGGCCCTTAAACCTGCGTGAAGTCTTGCCATCCCTGGGCTAAGACTTAGCTCAGGTGAAAGACCCCAGGGAGAAGAGACCATGACCGCCAGCATCGTCGGATGGGCGCATACGCCGTTCGGCAAGTTCGACACCGAAACCGTCGAAAGCCTCGTCACCCGCGTCGCCAACGAGGCACTGGCGGATGCCGGCATTTCGGCCAGCGACGTCGACGAGATCGTGCTCGGCCATTTCAACGCCGGCTTCTCGCCGCAGGATTTTACCGCCTCGCTGGTGCTCCAGGCCGACCCGAAGCTGCGCTTCAAGCCCGCGACCCGCGTCGAGAACGCCTGCGCCACGGGCTCTGCCGCGGTGCATCAGGGCCTGCGCGCGATTGCCGCAGGTGCCGCCAAGATCGTGCTGGTCGTCGGCGTCGAGCAGATGACCCGCACGCCGGGGCCGGAGATCGGCAAGAACCTTCTCAAGGCCTCCTATCTGCCCGAGGACGCCGACACCGTCGGCGGCTTCGCCGGCGTGTTCGGCAAGATCGCCAGCTCCTACTTCCAGAAATACGGCGACCAGTCCGATGCGCTGGCGCTGATCGCGGCCAAGAACCACAAGAACGGCGTCGCCAATCCCTTCGCCCAGATGCGCAAGGATTTTGGCTTCGATTTCTGCCGCGCCGAGAGCGAGAAGAATCCTTACGTCGCCGGTCCCCTGAAGCGCACCGACTGCTCGCTGGTCTCCGACGGCGCCGCGGCGCTGGTTTTGGCCGATGCCGAGACCGCCAAGGCCATGAGCAAGTCGATCGGCTTCCGCGCCACCGCGCATGCCCAGGATTTCCTGCCGATGTCCAAGCGCGACATCCTGCAGTTCGAGGGCTGCACGGTCGCCTGGCAGCGCGCGCTGGAGAAGGCGGGCGTGACCCTGTCCGATCTCTCCTTCGTCGAGACCCATGACTGCTTCACCGTCGCCGAGCTGATCGAATACGAAGCGATGGGCCTGACGCCGAAGGGGCAGGGCGCCCGCGCCATCAAGGAAGGCTGGACGCTCAAGGACGGCAGGCTGCCGGTCAATCCGTCCGGCGGCCTCAAGGCCAAGGGCCACCCGATCGGCGCCACCGGCGTCTCGATGCATGTGATGACCGCGATGCAGCTCGCCGGCCAGGCGCCCGAGGGCATGCAGCTCAAGAATGCCAAACTCGGCGGCATCTTCAACATGGGCGGCGCGGCCGTCGCCAACTACGTTTCGGTGCTCGAGCCACTGAAGTAAGGTAGGGTGGGCAAAGGCGCGAAAGCGCCGTGCCCACCTTTTTCCTTGCGTTAGATCATGGTGGGCACGCTTCGCTTTGCCCACCCTACGGCTCCTGATTGATTGGCGAGACGCGCATCATGAGCAATGCCTACGAAGATTCACTTTCTCTCGAAGCACTGAACGATCGCATCGCGATCCTCGAGGACAATATCCGCCAGCTCATTGAGCAGGCCGCGGCGGCCTCCGGCGAGCAGAACGAGTCGCGGATCGCCGACCGCATCAACCAGCAGAATGACGAGCTCGAGCGGCTGCTGAAGATCCGGGAATCCCGCCAGAAGAAATAGCGGCCGATATCGCCGCGCGGCGCATGCGGCCATACCCCGGCCGCCCTTGCGCGCGCGGCGTCCCTGTCTTTAGCTGGACCGAAATCGCCGGGCTGCTTCCAGAGCCCGCGCAATCGGGAGCGAACGATGGGGCCGCTGAAGGGCATCAAGGTCATCGACATGACCACCGTGCTGATGGGACCCTATGCGACCCAGATGCTCGGCGACTACGGTGCTGACGTCATCAAGGTGGAATCGCTCGACGGCGACGTCACCCGCCTGATCGGCCCGATGCGCCATGCCGGCATGGGCCCGGTGTTCCTCAACACCAACCGCAGCAAGCGCTCGATCTGCCTCGACCTGAAGAAGCCTGCGGGGCGCGAAGCCGTGCTGCGCCTGCTGAAGGACGCCGACGTGCTGGTCTACAACGTCCGTCCGCAGGCGATGGCGCGGCTGCAGCTCGGCTATGATGTCGTCTCCGCAATCAACCCGCGCCTCGTCTATGCCGGGGTGTTCGGCTTCGGCCAGGACGGGCCCTATGCCGCAAAACCCGCTTATGACGATCTGATCCAGGGTGCGACCGCGCTCCCCGCGCTGATGGCGCAGACCGGCGACGGCGTGCCGCGCTACGTGCCGAACGCGCTGGTCGACCGCATCGTCGGCCTCACCGCGGTCGGCGCGATCTGCGCCAGCCTCGTGCATCGCGACCGCACCGGGCGCGGCCAGCGTGTGGACATCCCGATGTTCGAGACCATGGCCGGCTTCGTCATGGGCGACCACATGGGCGGGCTCACCTACGAGCCGCCGCTCGACAAGGGCGGCTATGCCCGACACCTCTCGCGCGACCGTCGGCCGTACAAGACCTCGGACGGCTATCTCAGCGTCATCGTCTACAACGACAAGCAGTGGGAGAACTTCTTCAAGGCCACGGAGCGCGACGATCTCCGCACCGATCCCAAATTCGCCACCTTCGCCGGCCGTGCCGCCAATATCGATGTCGTCTATGCCGAGCTCGCGCGCATCTTCGAGACGCGCACCACGGCGGAATGGATCGAGCTGCTGACGAACGCCGACGTGCCTGTGATGCCGATGCACGACCTCGCCTCGATCCTGCACGACGAGCATCTGGAAGCGACTGGCTTCTTCCCGGTCGTCACCCATCCGACCGAAGGTCCGATCCGCAGCATGAAGGTGACGGCAAGCTGGTCGGAGACCGAGGCCGAGCCTGTCAGGCTCGCGCCACGGCTTAACGAGCACGGCGCGGAGATTCTTCGTGAGATCGGTTATTCCGCCGACGAGATTGCGGCGATGGTCCGCGATGGCGTCACGCGCGCGGCACCGGAATAGAGGGAAGCGATGAAAACGACTCTCTCGTTCGTCATTCCGGGGCGGTCCGCAGGACCGAACCCGGAATCTCGAGATTCCGGGTTCGATGCTGACGCATCGCCCCGGAATGACAACAGAGAGAGCGTGCCATGAGCTTCATCACCGGCGTCGGCCTCACGTCTTTCGGCAAGCACGAGGGCTCGTCCTCGCTCGACCTGATGAGCAAGGCCGCCCAACTCGCGCTCGACGATGCCGGGCTGAAGCGCACCGAGATCGACGGCGTTCTCTGCGGCTACTCCACCGTCTCGCCCCACATCATGCTCGCCACCGTGTTCGCCGAGCATTTTGGCATTCGCCCGTCCTACGCCCATGCCGTGCAGGTTGGTGGTGCCACGGGCCTGGCGATGACGATGCTCGCGCATCATCTGGCCGTGGCCGGAGTCGCAAAGCATGTGCTGGTCGTTGCCGGCGAGAACCGCCTCACCGGGCAGAGCCGCGACGCCTCGATCCAGGCGCTGGCTCAGGTCGGCCATCCCGACTACGAGGTGCCGCTGGGGCCGACCATTCCCGCCTATTACGGCCTCGTTGCCAACAGGTACATGCACGAATACGGCGTGACCGAAGAGGACCTCGCCGAATTCGCCGTGCTGATGCGCGCCCACGCCTGCACCCATCCCGGCGCGCAATTCCACGATCCCATCGAGGTCGCCGACGTCATGGCCTCGAAGCCGGTGGCGATGCCCTTAAAACTGCTCGACTGCTGCCCGGTGTCCGACGGCGGCGCGGCCGTCGTCATCAGCCGCGAGCGAACCGGGGAGACGGGCGTCCGCATCCGCGGCTGCGCGCAGGCTCACACCCACCAGCATGTCACCGCCGCGCCCGCTCTCAGCGAGCTCGGCGCCGAGATCTCCATCGCGCGCGCGAAGGACGCTACGGCCCTTGCGATATCAGACGTGCGCTACGCCGCCATCTACGACAGTTTTACGATCACGCTCGCGATGCTGCTGGAGGATCTCGGCCTTGCCGGCCGCGGCGAAGCGGCCGCCCGCGTCCGCGCCGGCCATTTCGGCCGCGACGGCGCGATGCCGCTGAACACCCATGGTGGCCTGCTCAGCTATGGCCATTGCGGTGTCGGCGGCGCCATGGCGCATCTGGTCGAGGCGCATCTGCAGATGACGGGGCGCGCGGCGAATCGTCAGGTGCGTGATGCCTCGATCGCGCTCTTGCACGGCGACGGCGGCGTGCTGTCGTCCCATGTCAGCATGTTTCTGGAGCGGGTGCGATGAGCAAGCGTCTAGCGGACTGGACCAAGGGTGAAGAAGCCATCACCTACCAGGCCTGCACCTCATGCAGCCATGTCCAGTATTTCCATCGCGCCTTCTGCGCCGCCTGCGGCGCATCCGATCCGCGCGAGCAACGCGCCAGCGGCAAGGGCAGGGTCTACGCGACCTCGCTGGTCTGCCGCGCCGCCACGCCCGAGACGCGCGCGCACGTGCCCTACAACATCCTGCTGGTCGATTGCGCCGAAGGCTTTCGCATGATGGCGCATGGCGACAACGGACTCGCCATCGGCGATGACGTCACGGCTAGCTTCAGGCCGTTCGCCGGCAAGCTCGTGCCGTTCTTCACGAAGGGAACGTAGTGGGATCCGTCATTCGGGGGCGGTCATAGGACCGAACCTGGAACGGGTATTCTGGGCCCGGCCTGTGCGAGAGCCACCCCGGAATGACGAAAACACGCTTACGACGCTTAACTCAACGCCCGTAGAACAAGATGCTGGCGATGACGAGCATCGCCGTCACCGCCAGCATATGCGCGAGCGCTCCCGAGGCCGCCCCCTTGGTGGCTTCCTTCATGCCGTTTTCTCCCTAGACTTGGGCGTGACTCATCGTTGCGCGGCGAGCGCGCAAGACGGCCAATTGTTTTTACTCGGAACACCCCTTGCGAGTATCCGCCGCGATTTGTCCCCACGCGGCGAATATCGACTGTGTCAGGGTCGATCAGCAATGCGGCGGCATTTTGACTCGATGATGTTGCTCCTGCGTCCGCTCGCAATTACAGTTTCAGGGAACTCTCGCCGATGGCGACAAGAAGCATCAAAGGATCAGGGAAAACTTCAGGAAAATCATGGCCCGCATTCAGTACAGCGACCCGTCCAAGGCATCCGACCGCACCCGCGAAATCCTCGAGAAGAACCGCCACGCCAACATCTTCCGGATGATGGCGCACTCGCCGAGCTACTTTGAGCAGTACTGCCGTCTTGGCGGCGCGATCAGGCACAAGGGCGAGCTCGATCCGGTCGTGCGCGAGCTTGCGATCACGCGCACCGGTATCCTGTGCCAGGCTCCGTACGAGATCGTCGCGCACAAGCGCATCGGCAAGAATGTCGGCGTCACCGACGAGCAGAACGAGGCGCTCGAGAACTGGCAGGCCGCGACCTGTTTCAATGACGTCCAGCGCGCGGTGCTCGCCTTCACCGACGAGATCGTGAAGCTGAACAAGCCGACGGATGCGACCTTCAAGGCGATCGCGTCGAAGCTGACGCCGGCCGCACTGGTCGAATTGCAGCTCTCGGTCGGCTTCTACATCATGACGTCAAAGTTCCTGGAGACCTTCGAGATCGATCTCCAGCCCGTCACCGAAGTGGTGGGCTGATCCGAAATCCGCAGCGAGGGATGCTCATGACGATCGATGAATATGCGGCCTGGGCCGCGAGCGTTGCGAAAGTCGACGAGCATCCGTCCAACGAGCGGCTGTCCTATCTCGGCCTCGGCCTTGCCGGCGAATCCGGCGAGGTCGCCGACCACATCAAGAAGCTGCTGCGCGACAACTGGCTCGACCAGGCCGGTCTCGTCGACGAGCTCGGCGACGTCATCTACTACTGGGCCTGCCTCTGCGCGGCGACCGGCCAGAAGCCGTCCGAGCTGCTCGAAGCGAGCGCGAAGAAAATCAAGCGGCGGCTGAGCGAAGCCGCGAGTCGTTGAAGCAAGCTGTGAGCCGGAGACCCGGATCACCTCTCCCCGACGGGGAGAGGTGAAGAGCCTCGCTCAGCTCACTACGTCGACGTCAGAATATCCACCTTGGCATTGGCGACGATCAGGCGGTCGGCCAGCAGCCGCGCGAGGTTGCGCATGATGCACTCGCTGGCGCGTGGGTGCTGCTCGCGGAAACGCTCAAAGTCCTTCAGCGGCACTTCGAACGCCGTCGCCGCCATGTCGGCGAAGACGTCCGCCGAGCGGGTGGTTTCGATCAGCGCCATCTCGCCGAACGCCATGCCGGCGGTGAGCGTTGCCAACCTGACGCCGTCGGGCAGCGTGACATGCACAGCGCCGCTGCGCAGGAAGAACAGAGCGTCGGCGGGATCGCCGGTGGTGAGGATTTTTGCGCCGGACTGATAGGTCCTGACGGTGCAGATTGCGCCGAGCTCGGCCAGCTCTTCCGTGCTGAGGCCCTCGAGCAGCGGCTGTTCGGCCAGCTCGGTGGTCTCATGAAAGTCGATCGAGCCGCCATAGCGGTACACGATCTGGTCTTCGGCCCATTCGATCGCGGTGTCGAGCAGGTAGAAGTCGCGCACGTTCTTCAGCTCCGCCGTCCATTCCCGCAAGCTGTTCCACTCCTTGGAGGCACGCCTGACGCCGGATAGCACGACCGTCACATTCAGCGCCGCCAGATCCTCGAATGCTTCGGCGACGAGCCGTGCGCCGGCGCGCGTGGTCGAGGTCACGCGGTGGAGGTCGAAGATCACGAATTGCGGCCGCGGCCGCCCCGCAAGCCGGCGCGAGACATAGTCGACCGCCGACAGCGACAGCGTGCCGACCAGCTCGATGATCCGCACCTCCTGCTCGTGCGCCGCGAGGATCTCGCGCTCCTGGGGCCGGCGCACGCGTCGGGACGGGCTCTTGCCGATGTCGTAGTCAGCAATAACCGCGTTGCGCGCGTCGTCGCTGCGATTGAGCATGTGCAGATCGTAGTGCGAGGACAGCGCCTCGCAGACCTTGATGCCGCGCACGCTGTTGCCGTGCTTGTCGAGCTTCGGCGAATAGCTGCCGAGGCCGAGGCGGGCAGGGAGCGAGGCCAGAATGCCGCCGCCGACGCCGCTCTTGGCGGGGATGCCGATCCGGTAGATCCATTCGCCGGCATAGTCGTACATGCCCGACGACGTCATCACCGACAGCGTGCGCGAGATCGCGTACGGCGTCATCACCTGCTCGCCGGTCACCGGATTGACGCCGCGATTGGCGAGGGTTGCCGCCATCACCGCGATGTCGCGCGCGGTGACCAGCACCGCGCATTGCCGGAAATAGACGTCGAGCACGGCGGCGACGTTGTCGGAGATCACGGCGTTGGTCTTGAGCAGATAGCCGATGGCGCGGTTGCGGTCGCCGGTCTGGCTCTCCGAGTTGTAGACCGCTTCATCCACGGCGAGATCGCGGCCGGCAAAACGGCTGAGGGCGAGCCGGATCTGCTCGAAGGCCTCCGTGCCCTTGCTGTCGTAGATCAGGCCGGTGCAGGCGATCGCGCCGGCATTGACCATCGGGTTGAACGGATGGTTGTCGGAATTGAGCCGGATCGAGTTGAAGGGATCGCCCGACGGCTCGACGCCGATTGCGCTCTCGACCTTGCTCGCGCCCAGCAGGTCCAGTGCCAGCGCGAACACGAACGGCTTTGACATCGACTGGATGGTGAAGGGCACCCGGCTGTCGCCGACTTCATAGACATGACCATCCAGTGTGGCGAGGCTGATGCCGAAATAGGCAGGGTCAGCCTTGCCGAGTTCGGGAATGTAATCGGCCACATGGCCTGACGTTTCGGCCGAGAATTCGCTGAGACAATTGTCCAGAAACCGCAGCAAAGGCGGTTTCGAACGCGTCCAGGCGGTGGCGAGAGGCGATTGCGGTTTCATCGCCTCTCTTGTGCAACGCAATCAGGGCGCACGCAACCCGTCAGGCACCATGGCCTGCCGCCGGACCAGCAGCAGGGCGATCAAGACCGTGGGCGCGAGGATGGCAAGGCCAAGCAGCGTCACCTGCATCTGCGACAACGGCATGATCCCGCCGCCCGGGGTGGCCACCACGAAGCCGCCGATCACCAGCAGCACGCGGATCGGCCATTCCAGCGCGCCGGTGCCGCGCAAGTCCCCGACGAAAGGCTGGTAGCCCTGGATGCCGCCGCAGATGAACAGCGTGCCGAACGCAGCGAGCCCCATCAGGCCGAGGCCGGCGAGATAAGGGCTCGATCCCTGCAGCACCAGCGCCGGATTGAGCACGAAGAAGAACGGGATGAAATAGATGATGCTGCCGACCCACATCGATTCCCATCCCGTCTTCATCGCCGGCGAACCGGCGATGCCGGCCGCCGCGAAGGAGGCGATCGCGACCGGCGGAGTGATCGACGACAGCATGCCCCAGTAGAAGATGAACATGTGCACGGCCATGCGGTTGAGCCCGAGCTTCTCCAGCGCGGGCGCGACCAGAATGGCGAGGAAGATGTAGCAGGCCGTCGTCGTCAGCCCGAGGCCGAGAATGAGACTGGTGAGCGCGCACATGCCGAGCAGCAGGAACGGATTGTCGCCGGCGATGTGCAGGAGGTCGTTGGCGAGACTCGAGACAACGCCGGTCATCGAGAACGCGCCGATCAGCAGGCCGCAGCCGGCGAGGATGCCGACCAGCTCGACGAAGGTGCGCCCGTTGACCTCCAGGAACTTGCCGATTGTGCCCAGCGTCCAGCGCGTGTCCTTGGAGAAGAGCTGGTTGAGCACCAGCAGCAGCGCTGTGGCGTAGAACGGTGCATGGCTCTCGCGCTTGAAGTAGAGCAGCATCACGATCAGAAGCGCGATGACAAAGACGTAGTACCAGCCGTCCTTGATCGTATCCATGATGCGCGGCAGTTCGGAGCGCGGAATGCCCATCAGCTTGTGGCGCGCAGCATAGGCATCGACCTGCATGAACAGGCCGACATAATAGAGCGCGGCTGGAATGATCGCGGCAACCGCGACGTCGGCGTAGCTGACATTGAGGAACTGCGCGATGACGAAGGCGGTCGCGCCCATCACCGGCGGCGCCAGCACCGCGCCGGTCGAGGCGCAGGCCTCGATCGCGCCGGCATAGGAGGCGCGGAAGCCGCTCTTCTTCATGACCGGAATGGTCATGGTGCCGGCGGTCAGCACGTTGGAGATGATCGAGCCCGACATCATGCCGAGCAGCCCGCTGGCGAAGATGCAGACTTTGGCCGCGCCGCCGCGGAAGGTGCCGCACAGCGCGAAGGCGAGGTTGATGAAGAATTTTCCGGCGCCCGTCATCATCAGCGCGGTGCCGAACACCAGGAAGCCGATCACGGTGTCGGCGAAGGCCTGGATGGGAATGCCGAGCAGGCTCTCGCCCGAGAGCACGTGATAGGCGGTCGCCTGTTCCAGCGTCGACTGGGTGCCGCGGAACGGCCCGAGCCAGCCGGTTTCGGCGAACAGCGGGTAGACGGTGAAGGGGAGCACGCTCAGCAGCAGGCTCCAGCCGCCGGTGCGGCGCAGCGCCTCCATCAGCATCACCCACATCACGAGGCCTGCCGCAATCACGGTGTTGGGCGCGCCGCCGAATTCCCAGCCGGCCTCCGCCGCCTTGCGCACGTTCGACATCAGCAGCAATGCCGCCGCGAATGTCACGACGAAGAAGACGAGGTCATACCAGGGAATGCGGTCGAGCGGCGCGCGCTCCGTGCCCGGAAAGATCAGGAACGTGAACGGCAGCATCAACGCGATCAGGAGATAGAAATACTCCGTGTTGAGCTGGGTGTAGCCGACGAAGAAGCGCAGCGAGAATTGCTGGTTGATGCAGAGCAGGATGGTCGCTGCGGTCGCAGCGATCAGCGTCCAGCGCCACGAGCCGCGCAACGCGCGCACGCGCGTCACCTCCGCCTCCTGCATGTTGCCGGCCGCGCCGTGCGGATCGTCGAACACGATCCGCTTGGCCTCGTCCTTCGGGCCGGTGGAGGTGGAAGCAGAAGACATTATCGACCCCGCGCGTGGGCTGGTAACAGCTGGTGGACTATTCCTCGAACCCGTTCGGCATGTCGGCCTTGGCCAGCGCCGCGGCGCGGGCCTTCATCCAGCCGTCCAAGAAAGCCTTCTCATCCGACGGCGGATTGGACTTGCCGTATTCGGTCCAGGCCGCGGCGAGCACTTCCTGACGCTTGATCAGCTTGTTGTTGTGGGCGTCCTGCGCGTCGCTCCATTGCCCGGCTTCCTTCAGCGCCTTCACGGCGCCGGGATGCACCGGCACCACCCAGTTCTTGGTCTGGCGATCGGCGGCAAGGCCGCCGGCGCCGGGCGCGGAGTCCTTGTAGGCGTCGTAATTGACGATCATCGCCTTGGTGATGGCGTAGACCTGGTCGGCCGGTTGCGAGGCATAGGCGACGAAGATCGGGTAGGGGTAGTTGCCGAGCTCGACCGGCTTCTCCGGCGAGATGCCGGCGCCGCAGGTCGCGACCTGCGGAAAGAAGAACGAGCCGACCTTCTGCATCCGCGCCCAGCCCTCCTTGTCCTTGGCGGGCAGCGGCGGCCAGATCAGGCCGCGCGGCGAGGTCTCGGCTTCCTTGGCGGGGCCGGTGATGGTGGTGCCGAAGGCGGCATCGACGTCGTTGTTGATCAGCCCTTTCCACATCGCGCCGTAGCTTGCGAACTCGACCGCCTTGACGTCCTTCTGCGTCAAGCCGGCGAAGGCGAGCACCGCGAGCGAGTTCTGGTTCAGCGCGGGCGAGCCGACCACGAAGCCGACGCGCTTGCCTTTCAGGTCTTTCAGTTCTTTCACGCCGGTGTCGGCAGCGACGCCAAGCGAACCGCAATTGCAATCGACCGTCGAGAGCATGATCTGGAGCGGCTGCGGTCCCCATTCCTTGGAGCCGAACTCGAACACGCCTTCCTGCGCGAAATAGGTGCCCGATCCCATCGCCGCGGAGGCCGCGCGCTTGGCGCGTAGCGGCGCGAGGCGGGCGACGTCGTTGCCGGCCGGCAGCACACGCACGTCGGTGCTGTACTTGTCCTTCATCATCTTGCCGACGCCGACCGCGATATTGAAGCCGGCGGTGCCGGTGTCATAGGCAGTGAACGTCAATGTCGCCGGCAGCTTGATATCTTCGGCGAATGCATAGCGTGTAGACGCAAAAGAAATGCCCGCCACCAAGGCAGGCGCGAGCATGAGCAGCCCACGAAACATGTTTTTCCCTCCAAGGATCCGCGCTTTGCCGCGAGGATTTTCTTTCTTTGTTTGAAACAAGATTTTGTTTGAATCGGATCATGTCATCCGTATCGGACGATAGCAACGCCGTACCGCGCATGTAGGAATACGACTGACAGATTGTCGCGGAAACCTGGGATAACGCAGTCAGTTCGCGACGGTCGCGATCGCCTGTCCCTCGGCGACGAGATCGTCGAGCTTCACCAGAAGCGATGTGATCGTTCCGCTGGCGGGCGAGGGCACCGGGATCTCCATCTTCATCGCTTCGACGACCACAACGTCGTCACCATCCGCAACGGTTCCTCCAACTTGCACGGGAGTTGCGCAGATGCGCCCCGCGACTTCGGTGACGATCTTTATTTCTGGCATGCCATCGCCTTTTTGTTGTCGTCGCAAAATGCCTGAGGTAGCGTCGTCTGCAAGTGGAATTTAATTCCGCAGAGCGGAACAAACGGTAGGGATCATGGGACGACGTTCGGAGCGGTTGAGTAGGCAAGGTGCGCTCGCTGGCGAAGCCGGTGAGGGTGATGTCATCCAGGTGGTGTCGCGCGCGTTCGATGTGTTGCGATGCTTCGAGGGCCACGAGGCGCGGCTCGGCAATCTCGAGATTTCAAATCGCTGCGGCCTGCCGCGCTCTACGGTGTCGCGGCTCACGCACACGCTGACGCGCATGGGCCAGCTCGTCTATCTGCCGCGCGATCAGAAATATCGCATCGGCCCGAGCGCGGTGGCGATGAGCGCCTCGATGATGAAGGGCGCGCAGCTGCGCAGCATGATCCGGCAGCGGCTTCAGGAAGTCGCCGAGCAACTGCCGGGCACGGTCGGCTTCGTCGTGCCCGATCGCTTCCATCTCGTCTATCTCCAGTTCGCGCGCTCGGCCTCTGCGCTCGGCCTGCACGAGGGTACGGGCAGCCGCATCTCGATGGCCTCGACGGCGGCGGGCGCGGCCTACACCGCAGCGCTGGCGCCGGAAGTCGGCGATGCCTTCATCGCGGAGATGGAGCGCGAAGCGCCCGAGGCTGCGAAGATCCTGAAGCCTCGCATCGAGGCCAACCGGGAGTCGCTGCGCGAGCGCGGCTATGTCGTGGCCTGCGGCCTGTGGAGCCCGCATATCAACGGCCTCGCGGTGCCGATCTGGTCGCCGCAATATCAGACCTTCGTCGTCATCACGATCGGTCTTCTTTCGGCGATGTATGACGAGCAGCGTCTGCATGACGAGGTCGCTCCGCTCATGCTCGCGCTCGGCCGTTCGCTCGGCAGCCTGATGGAGGGCGCGGAAGGCGACGTCTTCAACAACCGCATCTCGCGCAAACCGGTCGCAATGGCCGTGCACAACAATAACAAGCCGATCAACTCGGAGGGAGTGAATGAACTGGAAGCCGGAACTCGACGAGCTCGCCCGGCGCGAAGCCTTCGCGCGGAAGATGGGCGGCGTTGACAAGGTCAAGCGACAGCATGACCAGGGCCGGCTGACTGTTCGGGAGCGTATCGACAAGCTGATCGACAAGGGCAGCTTTCACGAGATCGGTGCCGTGTCCGGCATCGGTGAGTACGATACAAGCGGCGATCTGAAGAAATTGACGCCGGCGAACTGCGTGTTCGGTCGCGCGCGCGTCGACGGCCGCACCGTCGTCGTGGTCGGTGACGATTTCACCGTGCGCGGCGGCTCGGCGGATGCGTCGATCTCGGCAAAGCCGCTGATGGCGGAGGAGATGGCGCACGACTTCCGCCTGCCCATCGTCCGCATCATCGAAGGCTCCGGCGGCGGCGGCTCGGTCAAGACCATCGAGACCAAGGGCGCGGCCAATTTGCCTGGAGGTATCGGCGGCACGCGCTGGTACCGCTTCACGACGGAGAATTTGTCGCGCGTGCCCGTGGTCGCGCTCGGCCTCGGCTCGGTTGCGGGCTTAGGCGCTGCGCGGCTTGCCGCCAGCCACTATTCCATCATGACGCGGAAGTCCGCGATGTTCGTCGCGGGCCCGCCGGTGGTGAAGGCGCTCGGGCAGGATCTCTCGAAGGAGGAACTCGGCGGCGCCGAGATCCAGACCCGCGCCGGCGCGGTCGATCATGCCGTCGACACCGAAGAAGAGGCCTTTGCCTGCGCGCGGCGCTTCCTCTCATACCTGCCGTCGTCGGTTTACGAACTGCCGCCGACCTTGCCCTGCGCGGACAGTCCCGAGCGCGGCGACGATGCGCTGATGAATGCGGTGCCGCGCAACCGCAAGCAGGTCTACAAGATGCGGCCCATCATCGAGTCCGTCGTGGACAAGGGCTCGTTCTTCGAGGTCGCCAGGAACTTCGGCAAGCCGATCATTGTCGGTCTCGCGCGGCTCGAGGGCCGGGCGGTGCTGGTGCTGGCCAGCGACAGCTTTCATTATGGCGGCTCCTGGACGGCGGACGCCTGCCAGAAGGTGGTGCGCTGGGTCGACTTCGCCGAGACCTTCCATCTGCCGGTCGTCTATCTCATGGACTGCCCCGGCTTCATGATCGGCCTCGATGCCGAGAAGGCCGCCACCATCCGTCACGGCGTCCGCGCCATGGCCGCGGTCAACCAGACCACGGTGCCCTGGTGCACCGTGATCCTGCGCAATGCCTTCGGCGTCGCCGGTGTCGTGCATCAGCCGGCCGACCGCTTCTCGATCCGCTACGCCTGGCCGTCGGCCTATTGGGGCTCGCTGCCGCTCGAGGGCGGCATTGAAGCGGCCTACCGCGCCGACATCGATGCCGCCGAGGACAAGGGCGCAAAACTGAAGGAGATCGAGGAGCGGCTGAACAAGCTGCGCTCGCCGTTCCGCTCGGCCGAGAAATTCTGGGTCGAGGAGATCATCGATCCCCGGAAGACGCGCTCGCTGCTGTGCGAATTCGCACGTCTCGCCGAGCCGCTGCGCAAGGCCGGCCCGCCGGAGAATTTTTCGATCAGGCCGTAAGGCCCGGCCTGTCGCAGCGAACACCACCGTCATTGCGAATGTAGCGAAGCAATCCAGAGTCCCTCCGCGGAAAGATTCTGGATTGCTTCGCTGCGCTCGCAATGACGGGTTCGTAAAGCCGAGCTTGATCCTCAGGGCGGCAACGTTCAGGCAATCTCCGCAACATCTGTAAACATCTTCGTCAACTTGCTGCGGCTGTCCGGGTCTAGGACGAGCCAAGACTTTGCGACAAGACTTTACGAATCGGGATTTACAGATGTCATTGAAGTTCTGGGCGACGCGCGTGGGTGTCGGCGTAATTTGCTTTTTGCTCGTCGGCGCGAGCCCGTTGCAGGCAGAGCAGGTGTTCGACAGCCTGGCCGGCGCATGGTCGGGCACCGGCACCATGAAGCCGTCGGACGGCCCGCGTGAAAAGGTTCGCTGCAAGGTGGCGTACAACGTCACGCGGCCCGGACGGTCGCTGACACTGGACCTGCGCTGCGCGAGCGATGCGTACAAGATGGCCCTGTCCGCCAACATCGAGCAGAGCGGGACGGAGCTTTCGGGAAACTGGTTCGAAAGCGAGTACCGCCAGGGCGGCAAGGTCTACGGCACGAACAAGGATGGCCTGATCGAGGCCCGGATTGAAGGAAACACGGTGGCCGCGCTGGTGACGATCCAGACCAAGGCCACGCATCAGTCCTTCCTGATGGAAGCTCCGGGCTCCTGGATGTCGGAGGTCGCAATCGAATTGAACAAGGAAGTGAAGTGACCTCGATCTCCGCCTGCGCGGAGGCGCCTCGCGTTTCGGCACACAATCAATTGGGGCACGTCCGGCGCCCCCATACCGCCATGTCCTTGATGCGCGCCTCGAAGTCGCCCGGCGACCGGGGGCCGTCCGTATTACGCGTCCCTGCACGCCATCGCTGCAATCTCCGGGAACCTGTTTAATTGGCGTTAATGATGCCCTCTCAATAAGACACATCTCAATTTGTTGCGGTCCATGTTTCTGGATTGCCCGTAAGCGTTGATTAAGAAGCCCATCCTCATAGTCCGCCCGTGATCAGGCGTGGAATGGGCTGAAAACCCCTTATTCCGCCCCGATCTCACCAGTTCAGGGATGTGTCGCTGCCGCAACGACGGCAATCAGGGTTAAGGGCAATGCTCCGCCGCGCAGTGCTTGGTTTCGCCAGAGACCGGAAGGCCAATGTCGCCATCATCTTCGCCCTGATGATGGTTCCGATCATCTTTCTCCTGGGCATGACGCTGGATTACACGCTGGCCTTGCGCAAGCGCGAGCAATTGAACGCGGCCGCCGACGCGGCCGCGATTGCAGCCGTGCGGCCGGCGATGTTGACTCAAAGCGACGCCACGGTCGTCAAGGCGACCGCAGCAGCCGTGTTCGCAGCGAAGGCCAATCTTTCCGGTCTGTCGGCGGTGCCTACGCCGACGATCACGGTCACCGATTCCGGGCTCTCGCGCAGCATCACGGTGTCCTACACGGCGGACTCGGTCAACAATTTCCCCGGCGTGCTCGGCAAGCAGACCTGGCAGATCGGCGGTTCGGCGACGGCGAAGGCGTCCAGCGCGCCCAACATGAATTTCTATCTGCTGATGGACGACTCGCCGTCCATGGGCATCGGCGCGACCACGGGCGACATCAGCAATCTCATCAAGTACACTGCCCCCGCGTACCAGACAGCGAAGCCCTCGCAGAACTGCGGCTTCGCCTGTCATCAAACCAATATCGCTCACGACGGCGGGACCATGGACAACCTCGCGATCGCACGATCCTACAATATCAAATTGCGGATCGATCTCGTGACGAGTGCCGTCAACCAGTTGCTCAATACGTGGTCGAACTGCCCGCAGTCGGGTATTTCGGGCGGCGTCATGCAGTGCATGGCGGCCTTGAACAACACCACCTACAAAGCAGCGCTCTATACCTTCGACCTGACTTTGAACGAACTGGCCAAGCTGACCACCCCGAGCCTTGCCGGAGCCCAGGTCAACAACATCTCGCTGATGCCGGTCGCCTACCAGAACTGCGTCGTTCCGACAACCAACTGCAAGACCGACAACGGCACAGATATCGCCGGCACGCTCAAAAGCATCAACGACATCATGCCCACTCCCGGGCTTGGCAGTAACGCGTCGGGAGATACGCCGCAGGAAGTGGTGTTCCTCGTCACCGACGGCGTCGAAGACAAGATCTCCGCGACTTGCCCCAACGCGAGCTTCGCCTCCAACAGTCGATGCCAGCAACCGCTCGACACGACGATGTGCACGACCATCAAGAACCGGGGCATCAAGATCGCCGTCCTCTATACCGAGTATCTGCAGCTCATTGCCGATCCCGCCACCGGTATCCAGAAAACGGATAACTGGTACATGACCTGGATCGACAAGTACGACCAGCCTACTTCCTCAACCGGCAAGATTGCGCAAAACCTCCAGGCATGCGCCTCGCCTGGTTTCTATAAAAGTGTTCAGACCGGCGGCGATATTTCCGCGGCCTTGACGGACCTCTTCATCAAGGTCGCGTCCAGCACGGCCAGCCTGGTGCAGTAGGGAAGCGTTATGACCGGTCCGGACGTTGCAACAACCAAGAGACGCCGCAATCGCTGCGCTGCTTTCGCGCGGGACAGCAGGGGCGCCACGGCCGTCGAATTCGCGCTCGTGGCCGCGCCGTTCCTCGCCCTCATCATCGCGCTCCTTCAGACCTTCCTCGTCTTCTTTGCCCAACAGCTGCTCGAAAACATCGCGCGTCAGTCGGCGCGCCTGGTCATGACCGGGCAGGTGCAGTCCGCGCAGATGACCCAGGCCGCCTTCAAGCAGAAGGTCTGCGATCAGATCTCGATCCTGTTCACCTGCAGTGGTCTGATGGTCGACCTGCAGGTGGCCAACTCGTGGTCCGGCGCCAACACCGCCATGCCGACCTTGACCTTCAACGCTTCGGGAGCCGTCACGAACACCTGGCAATACAGTCCGGGTGATGCCGGCGACATCGTCGTTCTCCGGGTGATGTACGTATGGCCCGTCATGCTGGGGCCGCTCGGTTTCAACCTCTCGAACCTTTCGACCGGCAACCGGCTGCTCATGTCATCGGCCGCGTTCCAGAACGAGCCAGGAGCTTCCTGATGATCGCCGCCTTGTCGTCTCGCGCTCGGCGCCTGCTAGCCGACGACCGCGCTGTTGCCGCGACGGAGTTCGCCATCGTAGCGCCGTTCATGCTGGTGCTCTACGTCGGCGGCGTCGAGCTCGGCAACGGGCTGGCGATGAACGTCAAGGTCAGCGCCACCGCGCACAGTGTCGCCGACATGGTCACGCAGAACACGTCGCTCAGCACGGCCCGCATGCAAGCCATTCTCGGCTCGGCGCAGGCGATCATGGCGCCTTATGCCGTCAAGGATTCCAGCGGGGCTTCGCTGATTACGATCACGGTGTCTCAAGTCTCCACCGACGGCAGTGGAAACGCGACCGTGCAATGGAGCGAGTCGACCAATACGTCGGCGGCGAGAAAGAAGGGGGACCCGATGACCTTGTCCTCGTTCACCGCACCTGACCCGAACAATCCCAGCAATAAGAACATCTCGCTCATTCTGAGCGAGGTGAGCTATAATTACACGACGAACCTTGGCTACACCATCGCCGGCACCGTGAAGCTGAGCGACAGCTACTACCTGTTCCCGCGCTGCTCGACGAACAGCCCAACCTCGTCGAGCTTTCCGTACTACGACGTGAAGTATTGGTCGACGTCGACGACCTGCACCTGCATCCAGCACTTGCAGCAGAAGAGCTGCTAAGGCGTCGCGCACGGCGGCGCCAGCCCGATCACGCTCTTCTGCGGGAATGGCGGAGGAGGGATTCGGAATAGTCGCATTATGCCCCTGTTTTGCCCGACGGGTCAAATGACCTGGCGGACTCGCCAAGTCATTGATCCGCCACGCCCAGTCTACTGTGCATGGGGTTGTTTTCGCACTTTTATATTTGAGCGCCCCGCGAAGCGCGCTAGGCGCTCTCCGTCTCCCGGTGCACGTCGTGCACCACGAGGCCCATGCCTTCGTCCGGCATCTTGATCCAGTCGCGGCGCTTCAGGGTGCGCTTGGTGTCCTCAAAGCCGCTCGTCCAGTGCTCGCGCATCGACGTGCCCGAGAATTCGTGATCCTTGGCGTCGCCCTCATAGGCCTTCTGCTGGTAGATCAGATGCAGGATCGCGATCTCCGGCATGTTGCGCAGGCTCGCTTTCAGCTGGCGCTCCTCCTCGGAGAGCTGTTCGTCCGGCAGCTTCGCCAGCGCCTTGTAGAGCAGGACCTTGAGGTTGTGCGTGCGGCGGTAGACGTCGGTGTTGTGCCGCGTGCGCGAGGAATACATGATGTCCTTGTGGCGGGCCATAACGTCCTGGATCGAGCGCGGCAGCACGCCGCGGGCGCTGAACAGGTCGACCTGAAATACCAGCGAATTGAGCGCGTCCTCCTGGTCGAGCAGGTGCTGCAGCGGCGTGTTGGAGACGATTCCGCCGTCCCAGAAATGATCGGTACCGATCCGCACCATCGGCAGCGCCGGGGGCAGGGCGCCCGATGCCATGATGTGCTCCGGACCGATCTCGTCATGGGCGTTGTCGAAATAGATGAAGTTGCCCGAGAGCACGTTGACCGCGCCGACGGCGAAGCGGACCTTCTTCTCGTTGATGAGGTCGAAGTCGACGAGCTCGCGCAGGCTCTCCTTCAGCGGCATCGTGTCGTAATAGCTGGTGGCGGTCTTGGCGCCGACCGGGCTGAACCAGGGGTTGACCTGATTGGGCGTGAAGAAGCCGGGCTGGCCGAGGGTGGAGGTCATCCACGCGCTGGTGAGGTTGCGCCACTGGCGGAAGACGTCGCCGTCGGGCGTGTAGTGCCAGATCTTGCGGTTGGTGATGCGCTCCCAGAAGATGCGCAGCGCCTCCAGCCGTTGCTCCGGCCGGTTGCCGGCGATGATGGCGGAGTTGATGGCGCCGATCGAGACGCCGCAGACCCAGTCGGGCTCGATGCCGGCCTCGTGCAGCGCCTGGTAAACGCCGGCCTGGTAGGCGCCGAGGGCACCACCGCCCTGCAGCACCAGCGCGACGCGGTCGCAGCGCTCGGGGCGCCAGCCGCGTGAGGGAGGCTGATGCGTTGAGTAGGTCGGCTCCGATGTGCGGGCGTCCATGGTGATGCCTCCTGCGTGTCTACAACGATTGCGTCCTGCGGTGACGGCGTGATGACAATTTCGGCGCCGATGCATCGCCTGCATGCGCGTCAACCGGAACGGGAATGCCGGCGGTCGTGGGCCTGACGGAAATCCTTCACATCGCAGTCAACGAGTGCGGCTAGCAATTTGCATCACCGCCTGACGCTGCCGGGCGGGCATCACAGACATCAGGAGACCAGCGATGCGCAGGGAAGATGTGCTGAGACTTCCGTCCATGCCGGCCGCCGGGCCGAGCTATCCGGCCGGGCCCTACCGCTTCGTAAACCGCGAATTCCTCGTCATCACCTACGAGACCGACCCGGACCTGATCCGCGCCGGCCTGCCTGAGCCGCTGGAGCCGATCGACCAGCCCATCGTTCACTACGAATGGATCAAGATGCCGGACTCCTCCGGCTTCGGCAGCTACACCGAATCCGGCCTCGTCATCCCCGCGCGCCTCGACGGCGAGGAGGTCAACTTCGTCTCGCAGATGTACCTGGACGACGATCCGCCGATCGCGGCCGGCCGCGAGATCTGGGGTTTTCCCAAGAAGTACGCCCATCCCAAGCTCGAGATCGTCAAGGACACGCTGACGGGCACGCTGGAGTATGCCGGCCAGCTCGTCGCGATGGGCACGATGGGCTACAAGCACGAGAGCATGGCCGGCAACGGCGATCTCACCCGCGCCACCCTGTCGAAGACGCAAATCAATCTGAAGATGATTCCGGGCGTCGACGGTCGTCTGGAAGTCTGCCAGCTTGTCGCGATCAACCTTGTCGACATCGTGCCGAAGGGCTCCTGGATGGGACCCGGCAGGCTGCACCTGGTGCCGCACGTCAACGCGCCGGTTGCGGACTTCCCGGTCCGCCGCTGCCTCGGTGCGCACCACTACATCGCCGACCTGACGCTGCCGTTCGGCCGTGTCGTGCACGATTATGTCAAGGAAGCCGAAGCAATGGCGGCGACGGGGCTGGCCGCAGAGTAGGGCGCCATCATCAAACTGTAACACTGGCGTAATTGAGTACCCGCGTGGAGCCGGGCGATGCCGTCAGCCATCGTCCGGCGACGGGGCATTTGTTGACGGTTGGGGCTATCCATGGCTGAGCCGGCGAAGCTTGTCAGCGCGATATCGGACACTGACCCCGCCATTCCCGGCCTGGTGTGGGCGTTCCGCCTGCACAGCGACGGCAGCGCAGAGGCGCTGCCGATCGACCGGCCGATCGAGTTCAGTCATGACGGCCGCCTCTGGCTGCATTTCAACCTGACGGACGCGCGCGTGCGTCCATGGATTGCGGCGTCCAGCCTGCCGCCGCTGGCGCGCGATCTGTTGCTTTCGCACGACACGTTCCAGCAGCTCCACGTCATCGATCATTGCGTCTACGGCGTGTTCTCCGATCTCGTCCGCGAGATCGACAGCGCGACGGAGGAGACCGCGTTCCTGCGCTTCGCCATGACCGAGCGGCTCCTGGTCAGCGGCCGCCATCAGGCGCTGTGCTCGGCGGACGCGACGCGGCGTGTGCTCGAAGGCGGCTATCGCGTCGACAATGTCGCCCATCTCCTGGAAAAGATCGTTGACGAGGTCGCCGACACGCTCGACCGAATGGTCGACAAGCTCGGCCAGGAGATCGACGATATCGAGGAACGCATTTTGGCGGATGAGGCCAAGTCCGAGATGCGCCGCAACCTCGGCCGCCTTCGCCGCACCTGCGTCCGGCTGCATCGTCAGCTCACCGGTCTGCGCGTGCTGTTCCACCGCCTCGACCAGAAGAACACCGACCACCTCTCGCCCGCGCTTCGTATCCACGCCGGCAAGCTGGCGCAGCGGCTCGACGGGCTCGATCACGACATCGTCGAGCTGCGCGAGCGCAGCCGCCTGCTCGAGGAGGAGCTGCGCTTCAAGAACGAGGAGGAGAGCAATCGCCACCTCCACACGCTCTCGATCGTGACCTCGCTCTTGCTGCCGCCGACGCTGATCACCGGCATCTTCGGCATGAACACCAAGGGCCTGCCGCTCACCGACGTCGAGACCGGATTCCTCTGGGCGGCGGTGCTGATGGCCTCCTCGGTCGGCGCGGCCTATCTCTTCATGCGGCGCACGGGCATTTTCAAATAGCGCGCGCCGATCGTGAGTTGGAGTACCCGAAAATCTCTGGCGGCCGCGGTCGCGCTGACCAGCATGGCGGCAAGCACGAGCGCACTTGCCGGTGCCAAGGACGAGAGCGCGGCGGAATGGCTGTTTCCAAAATGGTTCAACGAATGGCATGACGGCCTCGCCAACAAGGGCCTCAATTTCGGCGCCACCTATATCGCGGACAACATCGCCAACATTTCCGGCGGCGTGAAGCGCGGCGCCATCCATTTCGGCCGGCTCGATCTTTCGGTCGATGCCGATCTCGACAAGCTGGTCGGCTGGACCGGCGGCCGCTTCTACGCCAATGGCTTCGTGATCTACGGCCAGGGGCTCTCCCGCAACTACGTGCAAAACCTCGCCACCATCAGCGAGATCGAGGCGCTGCCCGACCAGCGGCTCTACAACGCCTATTTCGAGCAGAGCTTCTTTGGCGATCGCCTGAACATCAGGGCCGGTCAGCAGGCCGCCGACGTCGAGTTCTTCGACAGCCAGACCGATGACCTCTTCATCAACGGCACCTTCGGCTGGCCCGCGATCAAGGCGAGCAATCTTCCGGCCGGCGGCCCGGCGCCGCCGATCGCGGTGCCCGGCATCCGCATCAAGGCGGCGCTGTCAGACCAGATCACCGCCTATGGTGCAGTGTTCAACGGTGATCCCTCGGGTCCGGGCGATCAGGACCCGCAGATTCGCGACCATCACGGCCTCGCCTTTCGCGTCAACGATCCGCCCTGGCTGATCGGGCAGGTCCGCTTCAACTACGACATCGACTTTGGCGGTCGTCCGCTCGCCGGCAATTTCACCCCGGGCGCCTGGAAGCATTATGGCTCGTTCGACAGCCAGCGTTTTACCGCGGAGGGGCAATCGATCGCCGATCCCTCGGGAAGCGGCATCCCGGCAAAGCTTCGTGGCAACTACGGCATCTTCGCGGTGATCGAGCAGGTGCTCTACCGCCCGCCGCAGGTGAAGGAGAACAGCACCTCGGCCTCGCTCCCGGGCATCACGGCGTTCGGCCGCATCGCCTACAGCCCGCCGGACCGCAATCTGATCGACCTTTATCTGGACGGCGGCATCGGCTTCGTCGGCTTCACGCCCGGACGTCCGCTCGACCGCTTCGGCGTGGCGATGGCCTATATGCGGATCTCGAACACCGCGCGTCATCTCGACGTCGATACGAATGTCTACACCGGCGTGCAGGGGCCGGTGCGCAGCGACGAGACGCTGCTCGAGATGATCTACGAGGCGCACATCAAGCCGGGCTGGCTGATCGCGCCTTACTTCCAGTATGTGTTTCGCCCGTCCGGCGGCGTCCCGAATCCGAACGATCCGACCGGAACCTCGCGGATCGGTGACGCCGCAGTGTTCGGCGTCACCACCACGATCAGGTATTAGGCCATCGCCGGCTTCGGCTCGACCTTCGGCTGCCGCGACAGCGCCAGCACGATCAGCGCGGCGAACACGCAGAGCGCCCCCGCAATGAAGAAGGCGGGCAGATAGCTCTGATAGACCGTCCGCGAGAAGCCGGCGCCGAACGCCGCGGTGCCCGCGCCGAGTTGATGGCCGGCAAAAATCCAGCCGAACACCAGATTGGCGCGCTCTGGCCCGAATTTCTGCGCGGTCAGGCGCACCGTCGGCGGCACGGTCGCGATCCAGTCGAGGCCGTAGAACATCGCGAAGATCGACAGCCCATAGAATGAGAAATCGCTGAAGGGCAGGAAGATCAGCGAGAGCCCGCGCAGGCCGTAGTACCAGAACAAGAGCCAGCGGTTGTCGTAGCGGTCCGACAGCCAGCCCGACATGATGGTGCCGAAGAAATCGAAGATGCCCATCGCGGCAAGCAGGCTTGCCGCCTGGACCTGCGGGATGCCGAAATCGAGGCACATCGGAATCAGGTGCACCTGCACGAGGCCGTTGGTGGAGGCGCCGCAGACGAAAAAGGTTGCAAACAGGATCCAGAACGCGGTTGACTTCGAGGCGTCGCGCAGCGTGCCGAGCGCCACCGCCGTGATCGAGCCGTGGCTCACGGGCGGTGCGGGCAGGGGCTCGGTGCCATCGTCGCCGAACGGGCGCAGGCCGACGTCGCTCGGCCGGTCGCGCATCACGAGCAGGACGGCCAGCGCCGAAGCGCCGAGCATGATGCAGACGAAGCCGAGCGCGAGGCGCCAGCCGAAGCGTTCGGTCAGGCTTGCGAGCAGCGGCAGGAACACGAGCTGGCCGGTGGCGACGCTCGCGGTCATGATGCCGACCACGAGGCCGCGGCGTGCTGCGAACCAGCGCGTCGCGATGGTCGCGCCCAACACCAGCGCGGTCATGCCGGTGCCGATGCCGATCACGACGCCCCACAGCGCGATGAGCTGCCAGATCTCGGTCATGCCGAGCGAGAGCACCAGTGCCGAGACGACGATGAGCTGCGCCGTCAGCGTGACGTTGCGCAGGCCGTAGCGGTTGAGCAGGGCGGCGGCGAACGGCGCCATCAGCCCGAACAGGATGAAGCGGATCGACAGCGCGGAGGAGATCTGCGCCGTGCTCCAGCCGAACTCCTTCTGCAGCGGAACGATGAACACGCCGGGCGCGCCGACCGTGCCGGCGCTGATCAGCGCGGCAAGGAAGGTCACGCCGACCATCACCCAGCCGTAGTGGATATTGCGGCGGGAAAGCGCTGCCGCGAGCCAGTTCGAGATCATTGGGCCTCAATGTTGTTGGCGAGCCTCAAGGACCCGCGCCATCGTTGCAATCTGACACAGTTGAGGGAAGTCTGAAATGCCAGACTTCCCTCAATTTCGGACATTGGCGCTAATGCGTCTGGCGCTCCACCGCGATCGCGGTGGCTTCGCCGCCGCCGATGCAGAGCGCCGCGATGCCGCGCTTGAGGTTTTGCGCCTCCAGCGCATGCAGCAGCGTCACGATCAGCCGCGCGCCCGTGGCGCCGATGGGATGGCCGAGCGCGCAGGCGCCGCCATTGACGTTCAGCTTCTCTCTGGCGATGCCGAGATCGCGCTGCGCCGCCATCGCCACCACGGCAAAAGCCTCGTTGATCTCGAACAGGTCGACGTCGCCCGCGCTCCAGCCGACCTTGTCCAGCAGCTTGCGGATCGCCGGGATCGGTGCCGTGGTGAACCATTGCGGCTCCTGGCTGTGGGTGGCATGGCCCTTGATCTCGGCGAGAACAGGCAGGCCGCTCCGATCGGCAAGCGAGCGCTTCGTCAGCACTAGCGCGGCGGCACCGTCGGCATTGGCCGAGGAGGCCGCCGGCGTGATCGTGCCGTTGGCGCGGAACGCCGGCTTCAGCCCGGGGATCTTTGCGGGGTCAACCTTCAGCGGATGCTCGTCGTTGGCGATGATGCGGGGACCCGCCTTCTCGGTCAGCGTGATCGGCGCGATCTCCGCCTTGAACGCGCCGCCCTCGACCGCCTTGCGCGCGCGGCTCAGCGTCTCCATCGCATAGGCGTCCTGGTCCTTGCGGGTGAACTGATAGGCTTCCGCAGTCGCTTCGCCGAAATCGCCCATGGAGCGGCCGGTCTCGTAGGCGTCCTCAAGGCCGTCCATCATCATGTGGTCGATGATGCGGTCGTGGCCGACACGATAGCCGCCGCGCGCCTTGGCGAGCAGATAGGGCGCGTTGCTCATGCTCTCCATGCCGCCGGAGACGACGATCTCGGCCGAGCCGGCGCGGATGATGTCGTGCGCCAGCATGGTCGCCTTCATGCCGGAGCCGCAGACCTTGTTCACCGTGGTGGCGCCGGTGGCATCGGGAAGCCTGGCCGCGCGCGCCGCTTGCCGCGCTGGCGCCTGGCCTTGTCCTGCCGGCAGCACGCAGCCCATGAAGACCTCGTCGACTTTCTCAGGCGCGAGTTTTGCGCGCTCCAGCGCCGCCCCGATCACGTACGAGCCGAGCTTGTGTGCGGGGAGTGGCGACAATTCGCCCATGAATCGGCCGAGCGGCGTGCGGGCGGCGGAGACGATGACGACGGGATCGGCGGCTTCGGCCATAATGGGGCTCCCTGGCGATGATGTGTAAGATTATGGTCATCATATGATGCGGCGCAAAAAATGCAACCGCGCGAGGGATGAGAAAATGTCGTGGGTCGGATGAGATTTGCTCGTGCGAGCGAGGGAGGCTTACCTACGGCACACTGTCATCGCCCGCGAAAGCGGGCGATCCAGTATTCCAGAGGCCATGCGGCTAGAACCGAGAGGCTGCTGCGTACTGGATGCCCCGCCTTCGCGGGGCATGACACCGTCTTTGAGGGAGCGCCTTCGTTCCTCGCGCCTACCGCTTCCTGTTCACGAACGCGCCCATCAACCGTGTCGGCTCGTCCGTCAAAAACGACTCGCCGAACACCTTCACGCTGAGGTTCACCGACTCCGTCAGCGGCAATTCCTCCCACTGCCGCAGCAGCGCCTTCTGCGATCGCAGCGCCTCGGGGCCGCATTCGAGCAAGGCTTTCACCAGGTGTTCGATCTCCGCATCCAGCCCGCCCTCCGGCGCGACCTTGTCGACCAGCCCCCAGGCGAGCGCGGTGGCTGCGTCGATGTTTTCGGCCGTCATCACCAGCCATCGCGCGCGGGCCCAGCCGATCAGGCGCGGCAACAATGCGGCATGGATTACCGAGGGGATGCCGACGCGGACCTCCGGCATGCCGAAATGGGCATCGTGCGCGGCGATGCGGAAGTCGCAGGCCGCCGCCACTTCGAGCCCGCCGCCGAGGCACCAGCCGGGCATGCGCGCGATCACCGGGGCAGGGAACTGGCGCACGGCCTCGCAGAGATCGCGCAGGCGGCTGATGAACGCTTCTGCGGATTTCTGGTCGAGCCTGGCCATCTCCTTGATGTCGGCGCCGCCGATCATGCTCTTCTCGCTCTGGCCGCGCAGCACCACGGCGCGGATGCTGCGGTCGGTGGTGAGCCTTTGCAAACCTTCGCGCACCGCGTCGGTCATGGGCGAGCCCAGGATATTCAGCGAGCCGGCGTTACAGATCGCGACATGAACGACGCCGCGCGCATCGCGCGTGATGCCGCAGTGGTTGTTGAGCATTTCCATCGTGGATCTCGCCTTCTTGGACAGGCGCGAAGCGCGCCGGCCGGGATCACTTCCGGGCCGAAACGCCCTCCTTGTCAAGCGGCGGGAGGGGGAGTTGCAAGGCCGAAGTCCGCAGCATAGTATGATGTATATCATCCAAAGAGGCTGCCATGACCGGTGACGATCAACTCGACCTGTTTTCGCGCGCGCAACGGCGCGAGCGCGTGGTGGACTGGCAGGTGCCTGCGCCGGTCGCCAAGGTGGCCATGGGCCTGTCAGGCATGGACGCCATGCTCGGCATTCGCGATGGCCGTCTGCCTCCACCGCCGTTCGCAAAACTGATCGGCTTCACCATGGCCGTGGTTGAGCCGGGCCGGATCGTGATGGAACTAGAGCCGCGCGAGGATCTCGAAAATACCATCGGCCTGCTGCACGGCGCGACCGCCGCCGCCCTGATCGATACCGCCATGGGCTGCGCGATCTCGACCCGACTGGAAGCTGGGCAGTCGTCCGTGACCCTCGACCTGAAAATGACGTTCCTGCGCCCGCTGTCGGTACGTTCCGGGCTGATCTCGGCCGAGGGCAAAATCATCAAGCTGGGGCGCCAGACCAGCTACACCGAGGGTTTCGTTCGTGACGGCAAGGGTGCGCTGGCGGTCCATGCAACTGCAACCTTTTCCATGATCGGCAATGTCTGAACACGAATTAATTCACCGTCCGGTCCATTCCTGTGTTATGAGATGATCTCCGACATGCAATGAGACGTCCATGCGCTATTCCCGGGAACACAAGCAGGAAACCCACGACCGCATCGTGAAGAAGGCTTCGGTGCGGCTGCGCGAAAAGGGCGCGCACGGTATCGGCGTCGCCGACCTCATGAAGGAGGCGGGCCTGACCCATGGCGGTTTCTACGCGCATTTCGATTCCCGCGAGGCGCTGGTGATCGAGGCCTTTGCCTATGCGATGGACCGCTCGATGGAGCACTGGCGCAAGATCACCGGCGAGGCCTCGCCGGAGAAGCGGCTGGCGCTGATCGCCGAGGCCTATCTCTCGGCGCTGCACCGCGACAATCCCGGCCACGGCTGTTCGATCCCTTCGCTCGGCGCCGAGATCGCCCGCGAGAGCCCGAAGACGCGCAAAGCGTTTGCCGGCAAGCTCGACGAGATGATCGAGATGATGACCGACTACGTCCCGAACCAGCCGCGCAAGGCGGCGCGCAAGCAGGCGATCGCGACGCTGGCGACGATGGCCGGCACCATGCTGCTGGCCCGCATCGCCGGCTCCAGCGAATTGTCGGACGAGGTGCTGAAGGCGGGGCGGGACAGCGCGCTGGGCGGCGTGAAGCGGGAGCCGGTGAAGGTGGCACCGGCCAGGAAGAAGCAGAACTAGGCGAGATGCCGTGGGGCGGGCAAAGGCGCGGCAGCGCCGTGCCCACGTTCTTTCCATGATCCTGAGATTTGGTGGGCACGCTTCGCTTTGCCCACCCTGTGAGACCTGCGCTACCGCCCCGCAAACAGCGCCCGCTCGCGCTCCACGATCTCGCCGATGTAATCCGCCACCGCCCTGATCCGCGCGAGGTCCTTGCTGTCGGCGTGCATCAGCATCCAGAACGTTCGCGTGATCGAGATCTCCTCCGGGAGCACGGCCACCAGCTGCGGATACTCGCTCGCCATGAAGTGCGGCAGCACGGCGATGCCGAAGCCGGAGAGGGTGGCGTTGAGCTGCGCGATCAGGTTGGCGCTGCGGAAGCGCGCGGAGATGCGCGGTGACACCTGCGGCAGATAGTCGAGCTCCGGCGTGAACAAGAGCTCCTCGATGTAGCCGACGAAGCGGTGCTGCACCAAATCCTGCCGAGACTCGATCTTCGGGAAGCGGTCGAGATAGGCGGGGGCGGCGTAAAGCCCGAGGCGGTAGTCGAGCAGCTTGCGGCCGACGATGCGGCCTTCCTTCGGCATGGTCAGGCTGATTGCGATGTCGGCCTCGCGCTTGGAGAGACTGAACAACCGCGCGGTAGCCACAAGTTGCAGATCGAGATCGGGATACCGGTCGGCGAAGGGCGTCAGCCGCGGCGCCAGGAACGCGGTGCCGAACCCATCAGGCGCGCCGATCCGCACCGTCCCGGTCAGCCGCGCCACCGAGCCGCCGACCTGTTCCTGGTTGGCGACGATGGTCGATTCCATCGCTTCGGCGCTGTCGGCGACGCGCTGGCCGGCCTCGGTGAGGAGATAACCGGTTTTGCGCCGGTCAAACAGCTTGGCCGAGAGGTGCTTTTCCAGCCGGTCGACGCGGCGGATCACGGTGGCATGGTCGACGCCGAGCTGTTTTGCCGCAGCCGACACCGAGCCGCCCCGCACGATGGCCAGCACGAAGCGAAAGTCGTCCCAATCGATAGCGCCTTGATCCAGCATTTTCGCACATCTATGGTGCATTATCTCAGACTTGAATCCTATAAAATGCAGGTCAATAGGATTTGTCAAAGCGTTCAAGCTCGCCCTCAAGGAGATCATTCCATGCGTTCAGTCGGACATTTCATCGGTGGCAAGGAGGTCAAAGGTACCTCTGGCCGCACCGCCGACGTTTTCGAGCCGATGACCGGCGACGTGCAGGCCAAGGTGGCACTGGCGTCCAAGGCCGAGGTCCGCGCCGCCGTCGAGAACGCCCGCGCCGCACAGCCGGAATGGGCTGCGACCAATCCGCAGCGCCGCGCCCGCGTGATGATGAAATTCGTCGAGCTGGTTCAGCGCGACTACGACAAGCTCGCCGAGCTGCTCGCGCGCGAGCATGGCAAGACCGTGCCGGACGCCAAGGGCGACATCCAGCGCGGCCTCGAGGTCGCGGAATTCGCCTGCGGCATCCCGCATCTGATGAAGGGCGAGTACACCGAAGGCGCCGGCCCCGGCATCGACATCTATTCCATGCGCCAGGCGCTCGGCGTCGTTGCCGGCATCACGCCGTTCAACTTTCCGGCGATGATCCCGATGTGGAAGTTTGCCCCGGCAATCGCCTGCGGCAACGCCTTCATCCTGAAGCCGTCGGAGCGCGATCCCGGCGTGCCGATGCTGCTCGCCGAACTCATGATCGAGGCGGGCCTGCCGGCCGGCATCCTCAATGTCGTCAACGGCGACAAGGAAGCCGTCGACGCCATCCTCGACGATCCCGATATCAAGGCCGTCGGCTTCGTCGGCTCCACGCCGATCGCGCAGTACATCTACGAGCGCGCAGCCCAGACCGGCAAGCGCTGCCAGTGTTTTGGTGGCGCCAAGAACCACGCCATCATCATGCCCGATGCGGACATGGACCAGGCCGTGGACGCGCTGATCGGCGCCGGCTACGGCTCGGCCGGCGAGCGCTGCATGGCCGTCTCGGTCGCGGTCCCCGTCGGCAAGTCCACCGCCGACCGGCTCATGGAAAAGCTGATCCCGCGCGTTGAGGGCCTCAAGATCGGCACCTCGATCGATCCGTCGGCCGATTACGGTCCGCTGGTCACGCGTGAGGCGGTCGAGAAGGTCAAAGGCTACATCGACATCGGCATCAAGGAAGGCGCAACGCTCGCCGTCGACGGCCGCGGCTTCAAGATGCAGGGCTACGAGAACGGCTTCTATCTCGGCGGTTCGCTGTTCGACAACGTCACCAAGGACATGCGGATCTACAAGGAAGAGATCTTTGGCCCGGTGCTCTCGGTCGTGCGCGCGCATGATTACAAGGAAGCGCTGGCGCTGCCGTCGGACCACGACTACGGCAACGGCGTTGCCATCTTCACCCGCGACGGCGACGCCGCGCGCGACTTCGCGGCCAAGGTCAACGTCGGCATGGTCGGCATCAACGTGCCGATCCCGGTGCCGATCGCCTATTACACCTTCGGCGGCTGGAAGAAGTCGGGCTTCGGCGATCTCAACCAGCACGGCCCGGACTCGGTCCGCTTCTACACCAAGACCAAGACGGTGACCTCGCGCTGGCCGTCCGGCGTCAAGGAAGGTGCGGAGTTCTCGATCCCGCTGATGAAGTAAGGCTGTAGCCCAGCCCGTCATTGCGAGGAGCCCTTGCGACGAAGCAATCCAGACTATCTCTGCGGAGGGATGCTGGATTGCTTCGCTGCGCTCGCAATGACGATGGAGTGAAAAGGTAGGCCGCCCAGCATGCAATTCGCTCTGAACGAGGATCAGGTCGCGATTCGCGACATGGCGTTGGCGTTTGCGGCGGAGAAGATCGCGCCGCACGCGTTGCGCTGGGACGAGGAGAAGCATTTCCCCGTCGACGTCATGCGCGAGGCGGCAGCGCTCGGCATGGGCGGCATCTACATCCGCGACGACGTCGGCGGCTCCGCGATGTCGCGGTTCGACGCGGCGCTGATCTTCGAGGCGCTGGCGACGGGCTGCCCGACCACCTCCGCCTTCATCTCCATCCACAATATGGCGAGCTGGATGATCGATGCCTTCGGCAGCGACACCCAGCGCCATCAATGGCTGCCGAAGCTCTGCACCATGGAGCTGATCGCGAGCTACTGCCTGACCGAGCCGGGCGCCGGCTCGGACGCGGCTGCGCTGCGCACCCGCGCGGTGCGTGACGGCGACCACTACGTCCTCAACGGCCAGAAGCAGTTCATCTCGGGTGCCGGCGGCACCGATCTTTTGGTGGCGATGGTGCGGACCGGCGGCGACGGCCCCGGCGGCATTTCGACACTCGTGATCGACGGCAAGACGCCGGGCGTCTCCTTCGGCGCCAACGAGCGCAAGATGGGTTGGAACGCGCAGCCGACCCGCGCCGTGATGTTCGAGAACGCCCGCGTACCCGTCGTCAATCGCTTGAGCGAGGAGGGCGTCGGCTTCAGGATCGCGATGGCCGGCCTCGACGGCGGCCGCCTCAACATCACGGCGTGTTCTCTTGGTGGTGCCCAAACGGCGCTCGACAAGGCGCGCGCCTACATGAAGGAGCGCAAGGCGTTTGGAAAGCGGCTCGACGAATTCCAGGCCCTGCAATTCCGTCTTGCCGACATGGCGATCGAGCTGGAGGCCGCGCGCACATTCCTCTGGCGCGCTGCTGCCGCACTGGATCGCAAGGACCCCGACGCCACCATGTTGTGCGCGATGGCCAAGCGGTTCGGCACCGATGTCGGCTTCGAGGTCGCCAATCACGCCCTTCAGCTTCACGGCGGTTACGGTTACCTCAGCGAATACGGCATCGAGAAGATCGTGCGCGATCTGCGCGTGCACCAGATCCTCGAAGGCACCAATGAAATCATGCGGCTCATCGTGGCGCGCAAACTGATCGAGGGCGCGCGATGAGCGGAGCGGAAGAGGGCGATCTGGTCGCCCGCGTCGAGGGCGCGGCGGGCATCATCCGGCTGAACCGTCCCAAGGCGATCAACGCCGTCACGCTGGAGATGTTTCGCGACATCGAGAAAGCGCTCGACCGCTTCGAGGTCGATCCGGCCGTCAGTGTGATCGTGCTGGAAGGCGCCGGCGAGCGCGGCCTCTGTGCCGGCGGCGACATCCGCACGCTCTGGGAGAGCTCGAAGGTCAATGGCGATCTCGGCAAGATCCTGTGGCGCGAGGAATACATCCTCAATGCCCGGATCAAGAAATTCCCAAAACCCTATGTCGCCTTCATGGACGGCATCGTGATGGGTGGCGGCGTCGGCTTGTCCGCGCATGCCAGCCATCGCGTCGTCACGGATCGCACGAAACTCGCGATGCCCGAGGTTGGGCTCGGCTTTTTCCCCGATGTCGGCGGCACCTATTTGTTGTCGCACTCGCCGGGCGAGATCGGTACCTATTTTGGCCTCACCGGCCAGATCATGAACGGGCCGGATGCGATCCACGCGAAGTTTGCCGATTGGGTGGTGCCCGCCTTGAGGCTGCCCGAGCTGCGCGCGGCACTGACGAGGGTCCGTTCCGGTGCGACCGCCGCCGAGGTCGGCAAGCTCATCCAGGGCTTTGCAACCGGCGAGACGGCAGGGCCGGTCGCGGCGAAGGAGCCGGCGATCGACGCGCTGTTCGGCTTCGACCGCATGGAGGATATCGTCGCGGCGCTGAAGCGTGACGGTTCCGACTTCGCGCAGGCCACGCTGAAGACGCTCAACGAAAAATCGCCGCGCGGCATGGTGGTGACGCTGAAGCTGCTAAGGCTGGCGCGCACCGCGTCGAGCCTGGAAGAATGCCTGGTGCGCGAATATCGCGCCGCGCTGGAAGTCTTCCGCAGCGACGATTTCCGCGAGGGTGTGCGCGCCGCCGTGATCGACAAGGACCGCAGCCCGACCTGGTCGCCGCCGCGGATCGAAGATGTGACGCCGGACATGCTTGCGCCGTATCTCGCCGAGATCGGCGCCGACGAACTGAAGTTCAACTAACAACGCGACAGCGGAGGAAACGACAATGGCCACGATCGCATTCATCGGTCTCGGCAACATGGGCGGCCCGATGGCGGCCAATCTGGTCAAGGCCGGCCACAAGGTGGTGGCGTTCGATCTCGTCGAGGCCTCCCGCAACCAGGCCAAGGCCGACGGCGCCGGCATCGCCGACAGCGCGGCGGGCGCGGTGAAGGGTGCCGATGTTGTCGTCACGATGCTCCCCGCAGGCAAGCACGTGCTCGGCGTCTGGAACGAGGTCGTGCCCGCCATGGCCAAAGGCGCGCTGATCATCGACAGCTCCACCATCGACGTCGAGAGCGCGCGCCAGGCGCACGCGCTTGCCGCCAAGAGTGGCGTGCTTTCGGTCGATGCGCCGGTCTCCGGCGGTACCGGCGGCGCCAAGGGCGCGACGCTCACCTTCATGTGCGGCGGTGACGACAAGGCATTTGCGGCGGCAAAGCCCGTGCTGGAGAAGATGGGCAAGAAGATCGTGCATTGCGGCGGCGCCGGCGCAGGGCAGGCGGCCAAGATCTGCAACAACATGATCCTCGGCATTTCCATGATCGCGGTCAGCGAAGCCTTCGCGTTGGCTGAGAAGCTCGGGCTCTCGCATCAGGCGCTGTTCGACGTCGCCTCGACTTCCTCGGGCCAGTGCTGGTCGCTCACGACCTATTGCCCGGTTCCAGGTCCAGTGCCGACCTCGCCGGCCAATAACGACTACAAGCCAGGCTTTGCCTCCGCGCTGATGGTGAAGGACCTGACCCTGGCACAGGACGCCGCCAAGGCCGCGGGCGCGGCCACGCCGCTCGGCAAGCATGCGCAGGAGATCTATCAGTCTTTCGACGCAGCCGGGCAGGGCGGGGTGGATTTTTCCGGAATTATCAAGCACGTTCGCAGCCTCGCTGGAAAATAGCGGGGCTTCGTAGCCCGGATGGAGCGAAGCGAAATCCGGGATAATTCCGTCCGGAGCCCTGGCCGGCCCCGGATTGCGCTTCGCTCCATCCGAGCTACGCTCGAAGATCAATTCGACGGGCTCTGATCATGACGACATTCTTGGAAGCACGCGCGTTTCTTCTGGCTCACCGCACGGACTACGAGACAGCGGTGAAAGGCTTCCGCTGGCCCGATCCGGCTCCCTTCAACTGGGCGCTGGACTGGTTCGATGAGCTCGCGAAAGATGCCGAAGCAAAGGACCGTCCCGCGCTCTGGATCGTCGATGCTGCGCAGGACAAACAGACAAAACTGTCCTTTGCGGCGCTATCGCGCCGATCCAACCAGATCGCAAACTTCCTCCGCGCGCAGGGCTTGAGGCGCGGCGATCATCTTCTGCTGCTGCTCGGCAATGTGGTTCCGCTGTGGGAGACGATGCTCGCCGCGATGAAGCTCGGCGTCGTCGTGATTCCCGCAACCACGCTGCTCACCGCCGACGAACTGCGTGACCGGCTCGATCGCGGCAAGGCGAAGGCGGTCGTCGCAGCACAGGATCAGGTCGCCAAATTCGCAAGCCTTGGTGCCGAGAATGTCGTGCGTATTGTGGTTGGCGCGGGTTCGGATGGCTGGCTCGCCTATGACGAAGCGGAAAAGGCTTCCGAAAGCTTCACGCCCGACGGTCCGACCCATGCCGACGATCCGATGCTGCTCTATTTCACCTCGGGCACGACAGCAAAACCAAAGCTCGTCCGGCACAGCCAGCGCAGCTACCCCGTCGGCCATCTCTCGACGATGTACTGGATCGGCCTGAAGCCCGGCGACGTCCATCTCAACATCTCTTCGCCCGGCTGGGCCAAGCATGCCTGGAGCTGTTTCTTCGCGCCGTGGAATGCCGGCGCGACCGTGTTCGTGGTCAACCAGCCGCGCTTCGACGCCAAGGCGCTGCTCGCCACCATCGGCCGCTGCGGCGTCACCACGCTGTGCGCACCGCCGACGGTGTGGCGGCTGTTCATCCAGGAGAACCTCGCGTCGTTCAAGGTGGCCTTGCGCGAGGTCTGCGGCGCCGGCGAGCCGCTCAATCCTGAGGTGATCGACCAGGTGCAGGCCGCCTGGGGTCTCACCATCCGCGACGGCTACGGCCAGACCGAGACCACCGCGCTCGCCGGCAACTCGCCCGGGCAAAAGATCAAGATCGGCTCGATGGGGCGGCCGCTGCCGGGCTATCGTGTGCAGATCAGCGATGCCGACGGCAACCCCGCGAGGGAGGGCGAGGTGACGCTGGTGCTGGGCGATGACCGTCCCGCCGGACTGATGCAGGGCTATCAGGGCGACGACGGCAAATTGTCCGGTGCCGAAGGCGCGCTCTATCGCAGCGGCGACGTCGTGTTCGAAGACGCCGACGGCTATCTCACCTTCGTCGGCCGTTCCGACGACGTGTTCAAATCCTCGGACTATCGCATCAGCCCGTTCGAACTGGAGAGCGTGCTGCTGGAGCATGAGCTGGTCGCGGAAGCCGCGGTGGTGCCGAGCCCCGATCCGATCCGGCTCGCGATCCCCAAGGCGTTCGTGCTGCTGACCTCGGGCGCGGAACGCTCGCCGGAGACCGCGCTGTCGATCTTCCAGCACCTGCACACGCGCCTGGCGCCGTTCAAGCGCATTCGCCGCCTCGAAATCGTCACCGAACTGCCGAAGACGATCTCTGGCAAAATCCGCCGCGTGCAGCTACGACGGCTCGAACGCGATGATGATCGCGGCGATCCGCTGCGCGGCCGGGAATTCCGTGAGGAGGATTTTCCGGAGCTGCCGAAAACACGGAGTGAGACCTAAGTGAACGAAGTCTGGAAGAAGCCGCCGATTACCCTGGGCGCCTATCAAGCCATGGTCGGCAAGGAGATCGGCGTGTCCTCGTGGCACCTGATCGACCAGCCCCGCATCGACACCTATGCCGACGTGATCGAGGATCACCAGTTCATCCACGTCGATCCTGAGCGCGCGAAGAAGGAGACGGCGTTCGGCACCACCATCGCGCACGGTTTTCTGACGATGTCGCTGCTGTCGATCATGTCGTACGAGGTGATGCCCGTGATCGCGGGCACCACGATGGGGGTGAATTACGGCTTCGACAAGCTGCGCTTCATCTCGCCGGTGCGCTCGGGCAAGCGCGTCCGCGGCCGCTTTGTGCTGGCGGAAGCGAAGCTCCGCAAGCCCAATGAGCTACAGTCCCGTACCAACGTGACGGTCGAGATCGAAGGCGAGGACAAGCCGGCGCTGGTCGCCGACTGGCTTGGCCTGATCTATTTCGCCTGACCTGAGGCGTCGTTGCCGGGCTTGACCCGGCAACCCATCGCTGCTCAAAAAGCGACACGAGCGGGGTCTTACCCTCTCCCCTTGTGGGAGAGGGTGCCTCGCGGAACGCGAGGCGGGTGAGGGGTCTCTCTCCGCGAGCGCACCTGCCGAGAGAGACCCCTCATCCGGCGCTTCGCGCCACCTTCTCCCACAAGGGGAGAAGGGAAGAATAGAGATTCTTACCCATGGCAATCAGGTTCGACGGACGCGTCGCCATCGTCACCGGCGCAGGCAATGGTCTCGGACGCGCGCATGCGCTGGGGCTCGCCAGCCGCGGCGCCAAGGTCGTGGTCAACGATTTCGGCGGCGCGCGCGACGGCACCGGCGGCTCGCTGTCGCCGGCGGAGGCCGTGGTCGAGGAAATCCGCAAAGCCGGCGGCACCGCGATGGCCGACGGCGCCGACGTGTCGAATTTCGAGCAGGTCACCGCCATGGTCGAGCGCGCCACCAAGGAATGGGGCAGCGTCGACCTCTTGTGCGCCAATGCAGGCATCCTCCGCGACAAGTCGTTCGGCAAGATGGAGGCCGCCGATTTCCAGAAGGTGCTGGACGTGCATCTCGTCGGCACCTTCTATTGCTGCAAGGCCGCCTGGGCCGGCATGCGCGACCGCAATTACGGTCGCATCGTGCTGACGACCTCGTCCTCAGGCCTCTACGGCAATTTCGGCCAGGCCAATTACGGCGCGGCGAAATCCGGCATGGTCGGCCTGATGAACGTGCTGGCCGAGGAAGGCCGCAAGACAGACATCCGCGTCAACATCATCTCGCCGACGGCGGCCACCCGCATGACCGAAGAGCTGCTGCCGCCGCAGGCGCTGCAGCTGATGAAGCCGAACGCGATCACGCCCGCGGTCGAGTACATGCTGAGCGAGGACGCGCCGACCCGCACCATCATGGGCGCCGGTGCCGGCTCCTTCGCGGTGATCAAGATCGTGGAGAGTGAAGGCATCAACCTGCCGGAGTCCGAGTGGACGCCGGACGCGATCGCCGCGCATTTCGCCGAGATCAGCGACATGTCGAAGGCCAGGGCGCTGCAGGGCGCGTTCGAGCAGACGCAGAAGTACGTGGCGCAGGCCGCGGCGCGGGCGGGGATCAAGCTCTGACCGACGTCGCCGTCATCGGTGCCGGTCCCGCCGGGCTGATGGCGGCGGAGGTGCTCGCGTCAGGCGGCGCCCGTGTCACCGTCTACGACGCCATGCCGTCCGCGGGCCGCAAACTCCTGATGGCGGGCCGGGGCGGACTCAACCTCACCCACAGCGAGCCGCTGCCGCAGTTCATGGCGCGCTATCGCGAGGCGATGCCGAGGTTGCAAGCGGCAATCGAGGCATTTTCTCCCGACGCGTTGCGAGCCTGGAGCGAGGCCTTGGGCGAGCCGACCTTTGTCGGCACCAGCGGGCGGGTGTTTCCGAAAGCATTCAAGGCGTCTCCGCTGCTGCGCGCCTGGCTGCGGCGGCTCGATGCCGCCGGCGTCCGGTTCGCCTTTCGCCACCGCTGGACCTGCTGGGACGGCGAAGGGCGGCTGCTGTTTCGAACACCAGATGGCACGTCGGCCGTCGCCGCTCGCGCCACCGTGCTCGCGCTCGGCGGCGCGAGCTGGCCGCGCCTGGGCTCGGACGGCAGCTGGGTCGACATCCTCGCGGCAAAGGGCATTGCCGTCTCGAAGCTGCGGCCGGCCAATTCGGGCTTCACGGTCGCCTGGTCCGATGTGTTCCGCGACCGCTTCGAGGGCCAGCCGCTCAAGGGCGTGGCGCTGACGATCGGCACGCACACGGTGCGCGGCGAAGCGATGATCACGCGGAGCGGCATCGAAGGCGGCGCGATCTATGCACTGTCGGCCGAGCTGCGCGAGGCGGTGCTGAATCTCGGGCAGGCGCGGCTGGGAATCGCGTTGCGGCCCGACCTCGATGCCGCCGCTCTGACCTCGCGGCTGTCAGGCACGCGCGGCAAGCAATCGCTGGCAAACTTCCTGCGGAAGGCCGCGCAATTGTCGCCGGTCGGCATCGGCTTGATGCAGGAAACCGCCATCGCCTCCGGCCGTCCGCTGGCCGCGTTCTCGCCGGCCGAGCTTGCGGAACTGATCAACGCCATTCCGGTTCAGCTCACCGGTGTCGCGCCGATCGAGCGTGCGATCTCGACGGCGGGCGGGATCAGCTTTGATGAACTCGACGACGGCTTCATGCTGCACAAACTGCCCGGCGTGTTCGCTGCCGGCGAGATGCTGGATTGGGAAGCCCCGACCGGGGGCTATCTGCTCCAGGCGTCGTTTGCGACGGGTGTGGCGGCGGGTGGGGGTGTGTTGCGTTGGCTCAACTGCTAACCGCCGTCATTGCGAGCGCAGCGAAGCAATCCAGAATCTTTCCGCGGAGGTAGTCTGGATTGCATCGTCGCAAGAGCTCCCCGCAATGACGGCTGGGAGAGATGCGCGCCTATCTTAGAAATCGTAGGGTGGGCAAAGGCGCGAAGCGCCGTGCCCACCATCTTTCGCAGTTACGAAGAGAAGTCGTGGGCACGCTTCGCTTTGCCCACTCTACGGCAGTTTGCCGCTCGAAGGATGCGCGGGCGCTCCGGCACCTAGCGCAACTTCCCCCGTGCCGCCACCGGCAGCGTGCCGATGATCTCCTCGCCGCGCACCATCACCACCTCGTCCATCATATTGACGACGACGCAGACGTGGTTCGGCACGATGCGGACGACATCGCCGACATTCGGCCGGGTATTGCTGCGGGAGAGGTCGAGGAAGCCGTGCTCCTCGGCGAATTTTGCGATTCTGGCCTCGGGGTGTTCCAGGATCAGGCCGTGGCCGTCGAGGCCGCCGGTGTCGGTCGTCAGCGTCTTCGAGCCGGCATCGAGAATGCCGCGCTCGGGCGCGGCGCGGCTGACCACGGTCGAATAGATGTGCAGCGCGCAGTCGTCCCAGGTGGCCGATCCGGCCGCGACCTGCATGCGGTCGTTATAGATGTAGGTGCCGAAGCGATGCTCGGTGCCGCCCTTGAGCTTGCCAATGTTGACGAGATTCGGCGTGCCGCCGGTCGAGACGATTTTTGCATCGAGCCCGTGCGCGCGCACGCCGGCCAGCGCCTCGTCGTAGAACTTTTGCGCGTCGGCCCAGCCGGTCTCGGTCGGGTAGAGCATGAAGCCCGCAAACTCCAATCCCTTGGACGCGGCGATCTCGCGCGCCAGCGCAATCGCCTCGGCCGGCGTCTCGACGCCGGCGCGCTTGCGCCCCGTGTCGCATTCGACGACGACCGAGAGCGGACGGCCCGAGGCCGCGGCGGCCCTCGGCAGACCGGCAACGACAGTCGAATTGTCGGCCGCGACCGTCATGTTGGTCTTGGCATTCAGCGCGCCGAGACGCGCCATCTTCTCCTCGCCCAGCAGGTTGTAGCTGATCAGGATGTCGTCGATACCGGCATTGGCCATGATCTCGGCCTCGCCGATCTTCTGGCAGGTGATGCCCTTGGCGCCCGCCGCGACCTGCATCTTGGCGATGGTCGGGTTCTTGTGCGTCTTGATGTGCGGACGGTTGGCGATGCCGGCGTCGTCGCAGGCTTGCTGGATGCGCGCGATGTTGCGCTCGACCCTGTCCATGTCGATGACGGCGCAGGGCGTGCCGTATTCACGGGCAATCTTGGCGGCAAGGGGAGTGGTCATATGATCTCTCTATTTCCGGACCCGTAGGATGGGTAGAGCGAAGCGAAACCCATCAGAACCAATTTCCGTTGTGCGATGGGTTTCGCTGCGCTCTACCCATCCTACAAGCTAAGCTTGCTCTATCTCTTCTCTAAGCATTTCGAGTTCGAGCCAGCGCTCTTCGGCGGCAGACAGTTCATCATGCGCCTTGGCAATCGCAGCCGAGGTGTCGTCGAATTTCTTGCGATCCTTGGCGTAGAGGTTGGGATCGTCGAGCACGCGCTGCAATTTTGCAATATCGGCGTGAAGCGTTTCCATCTTCTTCGGCAAGGTTTCCAGCGCGTGCTTCTCGTTGAAGCTCAGCTTCCGTTTCGGCGCCGACGACGGAGCAGGCGAGCGCTCCTCTTTCTTCTCCGCAACCGGTTGCGCCTTCGCTGTCTCGCGCTTGAGGTCGGCGCCACGTTGCGCCAGCATGTCGCTGTAACCGCCGGCATATTCGATCCATTTGCCGTTGCCTTCAGGCGCAATCACGGAGGTGACGACGCGGTCGAGGAAGTCGCGGTCGTGGCTGATCAGGATGACCGTGCCGTCGTAGTCGCCAAGCATCTCCTCGAGCACGTCGAGCGTTTCGAGATCGAGATCGTTGGTCGGCTCGTCCAGCACCAGCAGGTTCGAGGGCTTTGCCAGCGCGCGTGCCAGCATCAGGCGGCCACGCTCGCCGCCGGAGAGCACCTCCACCGGCGTGCCGCGTTGCTCCTGCGCGAACAGGAAGTCCTTCATGTAGCCGACGACATGCTTCGGCCTGCCGCCGACCATGATCTGATCGCCACGGCCACCGGTCAGGGCCTCGGCCAGCGTCGACTTGGGATCGAGGCTTTCGCGATGCTGGTCGAGCGTGGCCGTCTCCAGATTGGCCCCTAACCGCACGACGCCGGAATCCGGCTGCGCGCCGCCGGTGAGCAGATTGACCAGCGTGGTCTTGCCGGCGCCGTTCGGGCCGATGATGCCGAGCCGGTCGCCGCGCTGGATGCGGGTCGAAAAGTTCTCGACGATTTTCCGCTCGCCATAGGCCTTGGTGATGCCCTTGGCCTCGATCACCAGCTTGCCGGATTGCTCGGCTTCCGCCGCCGCGAGACTGGCGGTGCCGGCGGTGCCACGATAGTTGCGGCGCTGGGCGCGTAGCTCGTGAAGATTGGCGAGCCGCTTGACGTTGCGCTTGCGCCGGCCCGAGACGCCGTGGCGCAGCCAGTGCTCCTCGTCGACGATCTTGCGGTCGAGCTTGTGCTGGTCGCGCTCTTCTTCCGCGAGCACCTCGTCGCGCCAGGTCTCGAACGAGGCAAAGCCGCGGTCGATCTGCTTGATCCTTCCGCGGTCGAGCCAGGCCGTCGCGCGCGAGAGATTGGTGAGGAAGCGGCGGTCGTGGCTGATCAGCACCAGCGCGCTGCGTCGGCTGTCGAGCTCCTGCTCCAGCCACTCGATGGTGGAGAGGTCGAGATGGTTGGTGGGCTCGTCCAGCAGCAATATGTCGGGCGAGGGCGCCAGCACGCAGGCGAGCGCGGCGCGACGGGCCTCGCCACCGGAGAGATTGTGCGGGTTCTCCTCGCCAGTGAGGCCGAGCTGCTCGAGGAGGTAGCGCGCCTGATGATGATCGTCGCCCGGCGCGAGCCCTGACTCGACATAGGCCAGCGTGGTCTTGTGGTCGCCGAAGTCCGGCTCCTGCGGCAGATAGCGGACGGTCGCGCCGGGCTGCACGAAGCGCGTGCCAGCGTCGGGCTCGACGAGGCCCGCGGCGATTCTGAGCAGCGTCGACTTGCCCGAGCCGTTGCGGCCGATCAGGCAGACGCGCTCGCCTGGTGCGACATTGAGCTCGACGCCCGACAGCAGCGGCGTGCCGCCAAAGGTCAGCCTGATGTCTTTCAGTTGGATCAGCGGCGGCGCCATGATCAGCCTTGGCTCAAATTCTGGCTCGTTGCGGCCGCGTCAGTGCGGCGGCGCTGGATCCGGCGCAGCGTCTGGTCGAGCGCCGAGAGGAAGGCGGAACGGTCGCGCGGCGCGAACGATCGCGGGCCGCCGGTGACTTCGCCCGCGGAGCGCAGATCCGTCATCAGGTTGCGCACCGCCAGCGTCATCCCGATCGACTCCTCGGTGAACGGCTTGCCGTTCGGGGCGATTACGTCGGCCCCACGCTTCACGCAGCGGCTCGCCAGCGGAATGTCCGATGTCACGACGACGTCGCCGGGCTTGGCCCGCTCGGCGATCCAGTCGTCGGCCGCGTCCATGCCGGCGCCGGCCGCGATGCGCTCGATCAGCGGGTCCTGCGGCACGCGGATGAAATTGCCGGCGACCACGCTCACGGACACGCCGTGCCGGAGCGCGACGCGGTAGATTTCGTCCTTCACCGGACAGGCGTCGGCGTCGACATAGATGCGGGTGGGGGCGTCAGTCATTCCGCCGCGTGGTACCCCATTCGGGCCGCAAAGGCGAGGGGATTGACCGCTGTTCCCCTGACCCTACGATCGGGTCCGAAACAACAAGAAATTTGGGGAAGGCCAGCCATGCCGAACCGGCTCGAAACCTACCGTGTCGAGGCCCACAACACCGCAAAACAGTCCGAAAACAAGATGCACGACGACACGGTGGCCCGCCGCTTCGGCTTCGAGGGCGGGCTGGTCCCGGGTGTCGATGTCTTCGCCTATATGATGCACGTTCCGGTGGCGCGCTGGGGACGCGACTTCCTAAGCCGTGGGCTGGTCGAGGCGCGCTTCATCAAGCCGGTCTATGACGGCGAGGCTGCCGATGTCGACGCCACCGAGCACAATGGCCTGCTGACGATCGAGGTGTTCAGCCGCACCACGCTCTGTGCCACCGGGACTGCGTCGCTGCCGGCAGCCCTGCCAGCGATATCGCTGAGTGACTATGTCGAAGTCCCCGCGATCGCCGAGCGCAAGCCGGTCAGCCCCGCTACCTTCGAGACCGGCAAGTGGCTCGGAACGGCGCCGCGCCGCTGGGCCGGGCAGGATGCGACCGACTATCTCGCCGATGTCAGGGAGACCGATCCGATCTTCGCGCGCGAGGGGGTTGGCCATCCCGGCTTGATTCAGCGCATGATGAACCGCGCGCTGACCGATAACACCATCCTGGGTCCGTGGATCCACGTCGGCAGCCGCATGCAGCTCTTGTCCGCCGCACGCGCCGGCGACGAGATCACCGCGCGGGCGAAAGTGATCGCGAACTACGAGAAGAAAGGTCACCGCTTCGTCGAGCTCGACGCACTGGTCGTCGCCAACGGCACGACGCCGCTCGCGCACTGCCTGCACACAGCGATCTACCAGCCGCGCGAGCAGGCGGCGGCTTGATGACCAACTTCGTCATTCCGGGGCGATGCGAAGCATCGAACCCGGAATCTCGAGATTCCGGGTTCGGTCCTGCGGACCGCCCCGGAATGACGAATGCCCTTACGCCGCTTTTCCCTTTGCGTCCTCGATCGTCCGCCACACCCGTTCCGGCGTCAGCGGCATGTCGATATGCTTGATGCCGTAGTCGGAGAGCGCGTCGAGCACGGCGTTCACCACGGTCGACAGGCTGCCGGCGCAGCCGGCTTCGCCGCAGCCCTTGCTGCCGAGCGGGTTGGTCGTGGCCGGCACCGGGTGGTCACCGACGGTCATGAACGGAACGTCCTCGGCGCGGGGCAGGGCGTAGTCCATCAGTGAGCCCGTGATCGGCTGGCCGCTCTCGTCGTAACGGACATGCTCCATCAGCGCCTGGCCAATGCCCTGGACCACGCCGCCATGGAGCTGGCCTGCGACCAGCAGCGGATTGATCACCGTGCCGAAATCGTTGACCGCGCTGTAGCGCACGATCTGAACCACGCCGGTCTCCGGGTCGATCTCCACCTCGGCGACATGGCAGCCGTTCGGGAAGGCGGAGGCGACCGGTTCGCTGGTGTGGTCGACGTCGAGCGAGTCAGGGACGCCCTCCGGCACCTTGCCGTCATGCAGCTTCTTGGCGAGCTCCATGATGTCGATGCTGCGGTCGGTGCCGGCGATGGTAAAACTGCCGTCGGCGAATTCGATGTCGGCCTCGGACGCCTCCAGCATATGCGCGGCGGCGCGCTTGCCTTTTTCGATGACGAGCTTTGCGGCCCCCACAATGGCCTGGCCGCTGGCCATGATCGAGCGCGAGCCGCCGGTGCCGTTGCCGGTGTGGACGATGTCGCTGTCGCCCTGCACCAGCTTCACGCTCTCGAAGGGCACGCCGAGTTGCTCGCACAGCACCTGCGCGAACGGCGTGGCATGGCCCTGGCCGTAATCGAGCGTGCCGGTGATGAGCTGCACGGTGCCATCAGGCTCGAACACGATCTTGCCGAGCTCGGGGCTCGGCGGCGCGGTGACCTCGAGATAGGAGCCGACGGCGATGCCGCGCAGCTTGCCGGCCTTCTTGCTCTCCTTCTTGCGCTTGGCAAAATTCTCGTGGTCGGAGATGTCGAGCGCCTTGCTGAACACGGCCTGGAAGTCGCCGCTGTCATAGGTGACGCCGGACGACGCGGCGAACGGCATCTGGGTCTGCTTGATGAAGTTGCGCTTGCGCAGTGTCAGGCGATTGATGCCCATCTCGTCGGCGGCGCGGTCGATCAGCCGCTCCATGTAGTAGTTGGCCTCGGGGCGGCCGGCGCCGCGATAGGCGCCCATCAGCGTGGTGTTGGTCAGCACCGTCTTGATGTCGACGCCCATCAGCGGCGTGCAGTAGACGCTGGAGAAATTCTTGCCGGTGTTGAGCGAGAGTGGGCCCGGCGCGACGCCGGTGATGTAGGCGCCGAGATTGCCGTAGCCGGACAGCTTTGCCGCGAGGAAATGCCCCTCGGCATCGAGCGCGAGCTCGGCATGGATCTTCTGGGCGCGGCCGTGGCTGTCGGAGAGGAAGCTGGTGGAGCGCTCGTCGAGCCACTTCACCGGCCGTCCCAGTGCCTTCGCCGCGTACAGGATGCACATGTACTCGGGATAGTTGATGTTCTTCATGCCGAAGGAGCCGCCGACATTGGCGGTGAGGATGCGCACCTTCTCGTTCGGCACTTTCAGGTTCTTGGCGAGGTTGGCGCGGTTGCCCGCAACGCCCTGCGTCGGCACCTGAAGCGTGTAGCGCTCGGTCTTCTTGTCGAAGGAGGCGAGCCCAACGCGCGGCTCCATCGAGACCACGGCGACACGGGTGTTCTCGATGTCGATCCTGGTGACGTGGGCGGCGCCGGCGAAGGCCGCGTTGACCTTGTCCATGTCGCCATAATGGTAGTCGAGCGCGACATTGTTCGGGATGTGGTCGTAAAGCTGCGGCGCGCCGGGCTGGGCAGCTTCCTCGGGATCGGTCACTGCCGGCAGCGGCTCGATGTCGAGCTCGACGGCCTCGGCCCCGTCGCGCGCCTGGGCCAGCGTCTCCGCCACCACGAAGGCGACGGGATCGCCGACGAAGCGGACCTTGTCGGTCGCCAGCGGCTGGCGGTTGGTCTGGAGCAGCGGCGAGCCGTCACGGCTCTTCAGCGGCAGGCCGCAGGTGAAGGGACCATAGCCGGCGGCATCGAGGTCCTTGCCGGTCCACACCCCGAGCACACCCGGCATCGCCTTGGCGGCGTCGATACCGATGCCGCGAATGACGCCATGGGCATGGGTCGAGCGGACGACCACGGCATAGGCTTGGCCGGGCAGGTTGAAATCGTCGGTGTAGCGGCCCTTGCCGCGGACCAGGGTGTCGTCTTCCTTGCGGCGGACGGGCTGACCGACACCGTATTTTTGCAGTGCAATAGCGTTTTCGAGCGTGGACGATTTGGTGTGTTCTTGCATGGAATCGACCTGAAAAGCCGGCAAATGCGCGATTTCGCGGGGCGCTTGGAGGGGGCCGGACCCCCTTCAGATAGCCCACGGACCCGTTCACGACAACGCACGAATGGGCATGGTCCTATGTGATGCGATGTTGCGCAGGCCTGCCGCGCTGCTAATGTTTCAGGCGAAAAAGCAATTCCAGATCGGCCCGACCGGCCGCGGAAAGACAGTTTGTATGAATGACCACACGCGGCTCCGCGACGGCCATGCGCCGCACGGTGAGCTGGAGGGGTCGATGGCGGCGGTGGCGTTGGCCACCGAACCGGCCGTCCCCGCGCAAGTCGCGGGAACCGGCGTCTACGCGGCGCTGGACCTCGGCACCAACAATTGCAGGCTGCTGATCGCCTGTCCGACCCAGGACGGCTTTCGCGTGGTCGATTCCTTCTCGCGCATCATCCGGCTCGGCGAGGGGGTCTCGGCGACCGGCTCGATCAGCGATGCCGCGATCGAGCGCGCCATTGCGGCCCTCAGCATCTGCCGCGACAAGATCAATCTGCGCAAGGCGCGGCGGTTGCGGCTGATCGCCACCGAAGCCTGCCGCGCGGCGGCGAATGCGGAGGGGTTCCGCAGCCGCGTCGCGGCCGAGACCGGCATCGAGCTCGAGGTGATCGACCGCGAGACCGAGGCCGCGCTCGCCGTGCTCGGCTGCTCGCCGCTGGTCGACCCCAGGGGACGCGGCGCCATCCTGTTCGACATCGGCGGCGGCTCGACCGAGCTGGTGCGGATCGAGCGCGATCCCACCAATCCGGAGCCGCGCATAAAAGCCTGGATGTCGATCCCTTATGGCGTCGTCACGCTCGCCGAGCAGTTCGGCGGCCGCGACGTGACGCCGGAGATCTACGCCGCGATGGAGCGCGAGGTCGCAAGCCATGTCGCGCCGTTCGCCGGGGAGCACGGCCGCGATCTCGCCGACATGCACCTGCTGGGTACGTCGGGCACGGTGACGACGCTGGCCGGCATCCACCTCAACCTGCCGCGCTACGACCGCCGCCGCATCGACAGCATCTGGATGAACGATTCCGACATCACCGCGACCATCAACAAGCTGCTCGGCATGAGCTACGAGGAGCGCGCCAACAACAGCTGCATCAGCGTCGAGCGTGCCGACCTCGTGCTGGCCGGCTGCGCCATCCTCGACGCCATCCGCCGTGCCTTTCCGCTGCCGCGCCTGCGCGTCGCCGACCGCGGCCTGCGCGAGGGCATGCTGGTCGAGATGATGCGCGAGGACGGCGCGCTCAGGAGCTGGTGAGATGGCGAAAGACACCACCGGCCGCTTGCACGTCCAGGTCAAGACCGGCGGCAAGCGCAAGCTGTCGTCGAAGCTGTGGCTGGAGCGGCAGCTCAACGATCCCTATGTCGCGAAAGCCAAGGCGGCGGGCTATCGCTCGCGCGCCGCGTTCAAGCTGCTGGAGATGGACGACAAGTTCCGGCTGCTGAAATCAGGCATGGCCGTGGTCGATCTCGGCGCCGCGCCCGGCGGCTGGAGCCAGATCGCCGCCAAGCGCGTTGGATCCGTGGAAGGCAAGGGCAAGGTCGTCGCGATCGACCTGTTGGAAATGCCCGAGATCCCCGGCGTCGATTTCGCGCAGCTCGACTTCATGGACAACGACGCGCCCGAAAAGCTCACCTCGATGCTGGGCGGCGGCGCCGACGTCGTGATGTCCGATATGGCCGCCAATACGACAGGCCACCGCAAGACCGATCAGCTCCGCATCGTCGGCCTGGTCGAGACCGCGGCCGCGTTTGCCTGCGACGTGCTCAAGCCCGGCGGCACGTTCCTGGCCAAGACCTTCCAGAGCGGCGCCGATGCCGAGCTGCTCGCCCAGCTCAAGCGCGACTTCGCAACGGTGCGGCATGTGAAGCCCGCCGCGAGCCGGCAGGACTCGTCGGAGCGTTACGTGCTGGCGACGGGATTTCGCGGCGTGAACGAGTAGCCCCATACTCTGCTTTCGCCGGGACGACGGCGAAAGCATTTGAACCAACCTCCGATCCGGCCACACAAAACAGGCAGCCAATGCCTGTCTGCAGCCGGACGTCCGAATGCATTTCTTCATCTATGAGGTCGGCTATCGCATCGTCGCGCTCGCGGCTTGCATCTGGTGCGGCCGCAGGGTGTGGGACGGCGCGATCGAGCGAAAAATCACGATGTACAATACGGATTGGCTGGACTGGTGGACGCCGAACCTGGTCTTTCAGCGAGACGCCATGCCAATCCGCTACTGGATGACGATGGTGATGGCGGCGGGCAGCTCGGTCCTGTGCTTCCTTGCGGTGATCCTCGGATACTACCAGCCGGGCACCTGAGACGGTGCAGCCCCACGCTCCGTCATTGCGAGCGCAGCGAAGCAATCCAGAATCTTTCCGCGGAGGGACTCTGGATTGCTTTCGCTTCGCTCGCAATGACGGGGAGAGACCTACCCCAGCCTTTGATCCCGTACGTCCTGCGTATCCTCCGTCGCCGTCTTGACGGCGGCGCTGGCCGCGCTCTTGGCGGCGCCCTTGCGGCTTGCGACCTCGACGGCCTTGCGGCCGGAGATCTCCTGGCCGGCATCGGCGGGCATCTGCCAGAAGAACCAGCTCGAGGTCGCTGAGGTCAGCGCGATCACGACGAAGGCTGGCATAAACACGGTGGCGTTGAGCTCGCTGACATGGCTGAGCCACATCGTCGTCTCCACGGATGCTGCGCCGACGGCAACGCCGGCGGAGACCGCGAGCTGCTGGTTGACGCTGACCAGCGTGGTGGCGCGGCTCATCTGCGGGCTTTCCACATCGGCATAGGCGACCGTGTTGATGGCAGTGAACTCGAGCGAGCGGAAGAAGCCGCCGACCACCAGGATCACCATGATGATCAGCAGCGGGGTCGTCACGGTGAACAGCGCGCAGACGCCGAGGAAGAAGGCGCTGATGATCGCGTTCACCGTCATCAAATTGCGGAAGCCGAAGGTGCGGATGATCCGCGCCGCCAGCGTCTTCATGCCCATGGCCCCGAGCGAAGAGGCGAAAGTGACGAGGCCGGAATGGAACGGCGACAGGCCGAAGCCGATCTGCATCAGGAGCGGCAGCAGGAACGGCAGCGCGCCGATGCCGAGACGGAACAGGAAGCCGCCGAGAATCGCCGCGCGCAGCGTCGGCAGCTTGAGCAGCGAAAAGTCCAGCACCGGTGACCCCGTCCGCCGCGCGTGCAGGACATAGAGCGTCATCGAGATCGCGCCGCCCACGACCAGTGCGGCCACCGTGCTCCAGGGCAGGAGGTTGAGTCCGGCCACGGAGAGACCGAAAGCGATGCCGGCAAGGCCGATGCCGGCGAGCACCATGCCGTAGAGATCGAACGGCTCCTGCGTCTCGCTCTTGATCGGATCGATGAACTTCAAGGCCATGAAGATGCCGAGCAGCCCGATCGGGATGTTGATCAGGAAGATCCAGTGCCAGGACGCGTAGGTCGTGATGAAACCACCGAGCGGTGGCCCGATCACCGGGCCGATCAGGGCAGGGACCGTCACCCAGGCCATGGCATTGACCAGCGCGCTCTTGTCGACGGAGCGCAGCAGCACGAGGCGACCGACCGGCGTCATCATCGCCCCGCCCATGCCCTGCAGGATGCGCGCGAACACGAAATCGGTGACCGAGGTCGAGAGCGCGCAGCCGACCGAGCCGACCATGAACACGCCGACGGCGATCGCGAACACCATCCGCGCGCCGAAGCGGTCGGCGGTCCAGCCGCTCGCCGGGATGAACACCGCGAGCGACAGCAGGTAGGAGGTGATCGCGAGCTTCAGCGTCAGCGGGCTGGTGCCGATGTCGGCCGCAATCGCCGGCAGCGAGGTGGCGATGACAGTCGAATCCATGTTCTCCATGAAGAGAGCAGTGGCCACGATCAGCGGAATGATGCGTTGCTTGTCGACCATGACGGATCGGTAATGAAAATCAGAAAGAGGGTGGACTTGCGGCTTATCACCGTCGCCTTGTGCGGACCATTGCGGATCAACGCATAGCACCTAAATCCTGCGTAACAACGGTGTGACCCTCCCTTCAGGGTTGCGCCCGATGGCGGGACACGTCGTTCAGCTCTTGCGTCATTCCCGGGGGCTCGCGGCTTCGGCGCGCCCCGGAATGACGGTGGGCATGGGCTATCCACGCCGAATTTACCCTAAAAAAGCCTGTGCATGGCTGGCCAACGGCTCGAATTGCTTTGATTCGTCACGCGGGCGTGCTATCGACCCGCGTCAACCCCACCGATGGGCTCCGATTCTTAAGGCGATGCCGCAAGGTTCGCCGAGGGCGGCGCTCATCCATAGCTATTTGCGGCAGGGCCGCAGGAAGGAGTTGGCAGATGGCCACGGTGCAACTTCAAGGCATCCGCGAAGCCTTTACGTTCGACGACGTGCTGTTGAAGCCGGGCCTGTCGGACGTCATGCCGGGCGAGGTCGACATCCGCTCGCGCGTCACCCGCGCCATTCCGCTCAACATTCCGATCATGGCCTCGGCCATGGACACGGTCACCGAAGCCCGCATGGCGATCGCCATGGCGCAGGCCGGCGGCCTCGGTGTCATCCACCGCAATTTCGATCCCGAGGGGCAGGCCGCCCAGGTGCGGCAGGTCAAGCGCTATGAGTCGGGCATGGTGGTGAACCCGCTCACCATCAGCCCTGAAGCCAGCCTCGACGACGCGCTCAAGCTGATGAGCGATCACGGCATCTCCGGCATTCCCGTCGTCACCGGTGCGAGCAAGACCACGCCGGGCAAGCTGGTCGGCATCCTCACCAACCGCGACGTGCGCTTTGCCACCGACCGCCGGCAAAAAGTCTCCGAGCTGATGACGCATGAGGGCCTCGTCACGGTGCGCGAGAACGTCAGCCAGGACGAGGCGCGGCGGATGCTGCACCAGCATCGCATCGAGAAGCTGCTCGTCGTTGACGAGCAGTATCGCTGCGTCGGCCTCATCACCGTGAAGGACATGGAGAAGGCGGTCGCCCATCCGCTCGCCTGCAAGGACGCGCAGGGCCGCCTGCGCGTTGCCGCCGCCACTACGGTCGGCGATACCGGCTTCGAGCGCACCGAACGCCTGATCGATGCCGGCGTCGATCTCGTCGTCGTCGACACCGCGCACGGCCATTCCCGCCACGTGCTGCATGCGGTGAACCGCATCAAGCGTCTCTCCAACTCGGTGCAGGTCGTCGCCGGCAACGTCGCGACCTCGGAGGGCGCGCAGGCGCTGATCGATTCCGGTGCGGATTGCATCAAGGTCGGCATCGGCCCGGGCTCGATCTGCACCACGCGCATCGTCGCCGGCGTCGGCGTTCCCCAGCTCACCGCGATCATGGATGCGGTCGAGGCTGCAAAGAAGTCCGACATTCCCGTCATCGCCGACGGCGGCATCAAGTTCTCCGGCGATCTCGCCAAGGCGCTCGCCGCCGGCGCCGACATCGCCATGGTCGGCTCGCTGCTCGCCGGCACCGACGAGACGCCGGGCGAAGTCTTCCTGTGGCAGGGCCGTTCCTACAAGGCCTATCGCGGCATGGGTTCGGTCGGCGCGATGGCGCGCGGCTCGGCCGACCGCTACTTCCAGCAGGACATCAAGGACTCGCTCAAGCTCGTGCCTGAAGGCATCGAGGGCCAGGTGCCCTACAAGGGTCCGGTCGGCAACGTCATGCACCAGCTCGCCGGCGGCTTGCGCGCCGCCATGGGCTATGTCGGCGCCAAGGACATGAAGGAGCTGCACGAGAAGGCGAACTTCGTCCGCATCACTGGCGCCGGCCTGCGCGAAAGCCACGTCCACGACGTCACGATCACGCGCGAGGCCCCGAACTATCCGGGCGGGGGTTAGTCGCTTCACACGCCGCTGTCATGCCCCGGCTTGACCGGGGCATCCAGTACGCCGCGGCTTCTCGGTTCGATCACAGCCGCCTCTGGAATACTGGATCGCCCGCCCCAGTGCGCAATTGCGCACAAGGCGGGCGATGGCATCGAGTTCGTGACGCGCACCTGCCACAAGCTCGTCATTGCGAGGAGCTCGCGACAAAATTGCGTAGCAATTTTGCGCTGATGCGACGAAGCAATCCAGAGCTTTTGTGTTGACGCGACTGGATTGCTTCGCTTCGCTCGCAATGACAGAAAAGTGGAGGAAGCCATGTCCCAAGGCAAACGCATCGTTCTCGCCGCGCGTCCCGTCGGCGAACCCAAACCGTCCGATTTCCGCATCGAGGAATTCGCAGTGCCGACACCCGGCGCAGGCGAAGTCCTGCTGCGCACGATCTGGCTCTCGCTCGATCCCTATATGCGCGGCCGCATGAGCGAGGGGCCGTCCTACGCCGCGCCGGTGCCGATCGGCGGCGTGATGGAAGGCGAGGCGGTCAGTGAGGTCGCGGCCTCGAACAATCCCGACTTCGCCAAAGGCGACATCGTCCGCATCCGCTCCGGCTGGCAGACCCATGCGATCTCGAACGGCAAGGGCCTGATCAAGGTCGATCCCAAGCTCGGGCCGATCTCGACGTCCATCGGTGTGCTCGGCATGCCTGGCATGACGGCGTATACGGGCCTGCTCGACATCGGCAAGCCGCAACCGGGCGAGACCGTCGTCGTCGCCGGCGCCTCCGGCGCAGTCGGCTCGGCCGTGGGGCAGATCGCGAAGATCAAGGGCGCACGCGCGGTCGGCATCGCCGGCGGCAAGGACAAGTGCGACTACGTGGTGAAGGAGCTCGGCTTCGACGAGTGCCTCGATCATCGCGAAACCGATTTTCCGGCCAAGCTGAAATTCGCCTGCCCGAACGGCATCGACGTCTATTTCGAGAATGTCGGCGGTGCCGTGTTCGAGGCGGTGTTCCCGCTGCTCAACCCGTTCGCCCGCGTGCCGGTCTGCGGCCTGATCGCCCATTACAACGACACCGAGGCCAAGCCGCCGAAATGGGCAGCATCCATGATGCGCGCGACCCTGACCAAGCGGCTGACCTTCCGCGGCTTCATCGTCTCCGACTTCGCCAGTCGCCACGGCGACTTCCTGCGCGACATGTCCGGCTGGGTCCGCGACGGCAAGGTCAAGTACAAGGAGTTCGTCACTGAGGGCCTGGACAGCGCCCCCGGCGCCTTCATGGGCCTGCTGAAGGGGGCCAATTTCGGCAAGCAGCTGGTCCGGGTCGGGCCGGACAAGGCCTGATCTGGCCGCATCCAGCCCCCATCGGGCGGTGGATGGTTAAGAAAGAGTCACCAAATGGTCACACCTGCCCGCAAAAGCCGCAGGTGTGACCGCGTGTTCATTGACGGACCGGCGAAGGCATTGAATCATCGCGCATATTTCAGGTGCTGCGATGTTAGAGATTGTTCTTTTCTGCGTAATCCTCCTGGCCGCCGGCTATTGGGCGACGATGTTCGTCATGGGCCGCCGCGACGACGTCATCCATGGCAAGTTCGTTCATGCCGAGGAGGAAGAGGGGGATTTCACGCCAGCCGCGATGCCGGCGCCGCCGCCGTTCCCGAAGCGCCCGGTGAAAGTTGCGCAGCGCGCCAGCATGCAGCCCGCGATCGCCGACTCCAAGCCGGTGGACAGCGCAACGCTGCAATCCCTGCTAGCTGCGATCCAGCAGGATCTCAAGACCGTCGCTTAAGTCCCGCGCTCAGACGCTGCCGCGCTCGATCAGGGACAATTCGACCGCGAGCCGCTGCTCGGCTGCCGGCGCGCCGGCGAGCCGGGCCAAAAGCAATTCCCCCGCAATCCGCCCCAGGGCCGTCGCATCGAACGAGATGGTGGTGAGGCCAGGCGTGATCTGGTCGGCGACGTCGTTGTCGCCGAAGCCGAGCACGGCGAGATCGCGCGGCACCGACAGGCCGCGGGCGCGGGCCTCGATCAGCGCGCCGGTCGCCAGCAGATCGTTGGCGCAGAACACGGCGTCGACCTCGCCGCCGCGCGCGAGCAGGGCGGTGAAGGCGGCACGGCCGTCGACGAGGCCCGTGATCTCGCCGACACCGATCTCATGGACGATCTCGAGGCCGAGCTTTGCCGCTGCCGTGCGAAAACCGTCGCGGCGGAGCGCGCCACGGCCGCTGTTGCGGCCGATGAAGGCGACGCGGCGATGTCCGGCCTCCGCCAGCCTCTGCGCCGCCATGGCGCCGGCATCCGCATTGGGCAGGCCGACCAGCATGTCGATGGGATCGCGCGGAAACGCCCAGGTCTCGATCACGGGAATGCCGAGCTCGGCCAGCGCTGAGCGGTTCTCCTCGAGCTCGATCACGCCGGTGAACATCACCGCGGCGGGGCGGATGCCGCGCAGCGACTGGATCATCGCGACCTCCTTGGCATAGGAGTAGGAGGTCTGGCCGACCAGCACCTCGAAGCCTTCCGGCTCCAGCGTCGCGGCGAAGCTGCGCACCGCGAGGCCGAACTGCTGGCTGAGGATGTTGGAGACGAAGGCGACGACGACGTTCGACCGGCCCGAGCGCAGCGCGCGCGCATGCGGGTTGGAGGCGTACCCGGTCGCCTCGATCACCTCGAGGATGCGCTCGCGGGTCTTTCGATTGACCTTCTCGGGGTGGCGCAGCACCCGCGACACCGTGATCGGCGCGACGCCGGCCCGCTCCGCTACTTCCTCGATGCGCGGCGGCCGTCCGGTCGCATTGCTGCGGCCGGGCGGCGCCGGAATGCGCACCACGTCGTCATAGCCTGGCTTTGCCGGATCGGTCATCGAATCCCTGAAGAGTCCAACATAGCTTAGAGCATGGTGAGATCAGAGTTCATTGCAACCTCGACGACGCTGCGCTCCCTCCCACGCTTGCGGGGGAGGGGTGGGGAGAGGGTGTCTCCGCGTCGGGATCGTCCAAGGCTTACGGACGAAATCCCCAAGAGGAGAAAACCCTCACCCGGATCGCTTTCGCGACCTCTCCCGCAAGCGGGAGAGGGGCAGCGAGTTCGCCGCGGCACCTGTTCACGTCACCGCGCAGGCAACTCCTCACGCGACAACGCACGGCCGACCTGGACGAGACAGTCGCCGCTCTGGCTGTCGGTGTGCAGCCGCTGCGAGATCACGATGCCGTCGGCGGGGAAGCGCAGCACCTCTTCGGCAAGCTCGGGACGCTCGAAGTCGTGATACCAGCCGGCGATGTCGCCGGCCTTGACCCGCGCACCGACGGTGACGGCGGGCTCGAACCAGCCACGGCGCGTCGCGAACACCGCCTGGGCGTGGCTCTGCAGCGCCAGCAGTTCAGTGGCGCGCTCGACCGGCGCATGCGGCCCCAGCACGGGCGCCTGGACGAGGCCGAGCGCGAGCAGCAGGCGATCGACCGCGCGCGCGGTGAACGCCATGGTCTGCGGCGTGACGGTGCCGCCGCCGCCGAATTCGCCCGACAGCCCGATCGCGCCGGCGCGCGCGGCCGCCGCCATCGAGGTCGGCGCCGTGGCGCCGTTCTCGGCGACGAAAGCGAAGGGCATGCCGAGCCCTTCCATCAGGCGCAGCGCGTGGCCGAACATCTCGGGCGGGCCCTGCCTTTCGATCAGCGCGCAAGGCACATGCGCCATCGAGGTGCCGCCGGAATGGATGTCGAACACGACGTCGTGGCGCGGAAACAGCTCGTGCTCGAGGAAATGCGCCAGGCGGAAGGTCGGCGTGCCCGCGGCATCGCCCGGGAAGGCGCGGTTGAGATTGCCCTCGTCGAGCGGCGAGCGGCGGCGCGCTGCCATCACGGCCGGCCAATTGGCGAAGGGCAGGATGGTGATCTCGCCCTTGATGTCCTTCGCGTTGAGCCGGCGGTACAGCCGCGTCAGCGTGATCTCGCCCTCATATTCGTCGCCGTGATTGCCGGCCATCAACAGCAGTTTTGGTCCGGCGCCGTTCTTGATCCGGAAGATCGGGATCTTGAGCTGGAAGTAGGGGGAGCGGTCGATCGAGAAGGGAATGCCGAGATGGCCGGACCATTTCTGGTCCTTCTCGAAGTCGATCTCGTGAAAAAGTCCGGTATGCATGGCTTGCCTCGAGGCCGCGTCGTCGCCGACGCCGGCCGAAGGTTGAAGAAAAAGCGGCGCCGTTACAGCAAGGCGACCGCGGTCATCTCGACGCGCAAATCGGGATCGGCGAGCCGGGCTTCGACGCAGGCGCGCGCCGGCGGGTTGGCCGGATCGATCCAGGCGTCGTAGACCGAGTTCATGGTGTCGAAGTCGGTGATGTGCGGCAGGAAGACGTTGACCGCGATCAGCTTGGAGCGGTCGGTGCCGGCTTCCTTCAGGAGCGCGTCGATCTTGGCCAGCACCTGCTGGGTCTGCGACACGATGCCCGCCTTGCGGTCATCTGCGACCTGGCCTGCGATATGCACCATGCCGCTTGCGGCGACGGCCTGGCTCATGCGCGAGCCGACGACGTAACGCTTGATCATCTCAATTCTCCTCGTGAAGGTCGGCTCCCGCTGATGCGGGAGCCGTGTGCGAGCTTACAGGGTCGGAAGCGACTGCTCTTCCTTGAACCATTTCAGCTGAAGTGCGCCGAGCTTGCCGTTCAGCTTGTTGAAGAAGATGTCGGTGTTGATCCAGTTGAGCAGGTTCTGCTCGCCCTGGCGCACGCCGACATGGGCCGGCGACTGGCGGATCAGGAATTTCAGCTCGACCTCCTTGGTCGGGTTCTGGTCCTGGACCTTCAGCGCAATGGCGCTGTTCTCCGCGAACGTGTCGGCCTGTCCGGCGAGATAGGCTGCGATAGCGGCCGGGGTGTCCTCGAAGCGCACCAGCTTTACCTTCGGGGCGTTGTCGGTGAGCCAGACGTCGAGCGTCGAGCCCTTGGCCACCGCAACGCTGCGGCCGTCGAGATTGTCGGGCTTCTTGCCGGTGGCTGAGGGAAGCGATTTTGCGCCATAGACGCCGAGATTCACCACGGCGTAGGGCTGCGAGAACATCACCTGCTGGGCGCGCTCGGGCGTTGCGCCGAGGCCTGCGATCAGCATGTCGATCTTGTCCGACAAGAGGCTCGGGATGCGAGCGGCGCCCGTCACCGGCACGAGCTCGAGCTTCACGCCCATGTCGGCGGCGATCAGTTTTGCAAGATCGGCGTCGAGGCCGGCGATTTCGCCCTTGTCGTCCTTGAAGCCCCACGGCGCGGCATCGGTGAGGATGCCGACGCGAATCTTGCCGGCGCCGAGCACGTCCTGGAGCTTGTCGGCCTTGGCAAGGTTCGGTGCGGCGAGAACGGCAAGCGCCGCGGCAGCGATGGTGAAGAGGGACTTCAACTTTCTCATAGCTCTCTCCTGGTGACGGATTTGGTGGACGATGATCATTTCGCGGAAGCGATGAAGCTTGCGAGCTCGGGAGTTTCAGGGTTGGCAAACAGTTTGGCCGGCGGTCCCTGTTCCCAGACGCGGCCCTGGTGCATGAAGACGATGCGGTTGGCGACGTTGCGGGCAAAGCCCATCTCGTGGGTGACGAGGATCATGGTCATGCCCTGCTTCGCCATCGCCTCCATCACCTTCAGGACTTCGCCGACGAGCTCGGGGTCGAGCGCGGAGGTCACCTCGTCGAACAGCATGAGGTGAGGGGACATGGCGAGGCAGCGCGCGATGGCGACGCGCTGCTGCTGGCCGCCGGAGAGCTGCTCCGGCCAGGCGTCGATCTTGTCGGAGAGGCCGACGCGGGTGAGCACATCCTCAGCCAGCGCACGTGCTTTCGCTTTCTCGATACGCCCGGTGAGCAGCGGGGCGAGCGTGATGTTGCGCTCGACCTTCAGATGCGGAAACAAATTGAAGGCCTGGAACACGATGCCGACGCGCTGACGGAATTTCTTCAGGTCAGGCATCTTGGCGTGGACCTTCTGGCCCTCGACCCGGATCTCGCCGGAATCGACGCTCTCCAGCGCGTTAATGCAACGGAGCAGCGTCGACTTGCCCGAGCCGGAGCGGCCGATGATGGTGACGATCTCGCCTTCCTCGACATCGAGCGAGACGCCCTTGAGCACCTCGACCTTGCCGAATGTCTTGTGCACGTCGCGGATTTCAACGAGAGCCATCGAGGCGGGCCTCCAGGGAGCGGGACCAGAGCGTGAGCGGCAGGCACAGCGCGAAATAGATCGCAGCGACCAGCGCGTAGGTGAGCAGCGGCTGGAACGTCGCCGCGCTCACCACCTGTCCGGCGCGGGCAAGCTCGACGAAGCCGAGGATCGAGGCGAGCGAGGTGCCCTTGATGAGCTGCACCAGGAAGCCGACGGTCGGCGGCAGCGACAGCCGCAGCGCCTGCGGCGCGATGATGTGGCGGAACTGCTGCCAGGCGGAGAGGCCGAGGCAGGCGCCGGCTTCCCATTGCGCCTGCTTCACGGCCTCCAGCCCGCCGCGCCAGATCTCGCCGAGGAAGGCGGCGGTGTAGAGCGTGTAGGCGACGGTCACGGCGACAAGCGCCGGCACCTGGATGCCGAGGAAAACCGGCATGCCGAAATAGAAGAAGAACAAGAGGCCAAGCAGCGGCACGCTCTGGATCACCTGGATGCAAGCCGCCATCGCCCAGCGCAGGCCCGCGAACCGGCTGATGCGGCCGAGCGCAAGCCCGAGCGCCAGCGGCGCGCCGAAGGCGAGCGCGAGCGCGACGAGTGCGACGGTCCAGCGCAGTGCTGCGAACAGCGAGACGAAATCGATGAGGGAGAAGGATCGCATCGCTGGTCCCTCAGCGCCGCCGCGGCCAGCGGAAGGCCGCCAGACTGATGATGGCGAACAGCGCCTTGAACGACATCGCCATCGCGAAATAGACCGCGCAGATCACCGCATAGACCTCGAAGCTGCGATAGGTGCGGCTCTCGATGAAGCCGGCGACATGAAACAGCTCGTCGGCGGCGACCTGCGAAGCGAGCGAGGTTCCGAGCAGCAAAAGGACGAACTGGCTGGTCACGGCCGGATAGGCGTTGCGCAGCGCCGGCGGCAGGATGATGTGGCGGAACACCTGCCAGCCCGACAGTCCGAGGCACTGGCCGGCCTCCACCTGGCTGCGGGGAATGGAATCGAGGCCGGCGCGAATGATCTCGACGGAGTAGGCGCCGAAATAGAGCGACAGCGCGACGGCGGCGGCCTCGAAGGCCGGCAGCTTCAGGCCGAAGTTCGGCAGCACGAAAAAGACGATGAAGATCTGGATCAGCGACGGCGTGTTGCGGAACAGCTCGATGTATCCGCGCACCAGCCAGCGCAGCGGCGTGATGCGCCCCTTCAGCGCGACCGCGCCGGCGATGCCGATCACGAGCCCGGCCAGCGCCGAGATCACCGTCAGCTCCAGCGTGACGATGGCGCCGTCGATGAGCTGGTTCTGATAGCGCCAGAGCGGCAGGAAATTCATCGCCGCTCTCAGCCGAACTGGGTGGGAAGGGCGCGCGTCACGACGCCGTCGACGTCGAGGCCGAAGATGACGCGCCAGCGGTCGAGACAGGTGCAGGGATGCGAGATGCCGAAGGCGATGATGTCGCCGACCGCAAGCGCACTCTCGGGCGCAACCGACAGGAACGCATGCTGGTCGTTGAGGCGGGTGACCGACAAGGTCTCAGCGAGCCCGTTCCGCTCGACACCGTCGCGGAAGATGCTGAGCGGCACCGGCAGTCCCTGATCGAAGGAAGCATCGCGCATGCCGAAGCCTGCAATCGCGAGACCGGCCTCCGGCCGCGACAGCACTTCGGCCCAGAGCGTCAGCGCGGGGCGAAAACTGTCGGACGCAGAGTGTCGTATGCCGTCGATGAGAAGACCGCCGCGCCGGTCGAGTTCGGCGAAGGCGCGGCCATAGATGCCGTGATCGGCGAAGAACAGCGCACCGGAGCGCAGCACGACGGTCGCGTTGCCGTCGGCCTGGGCGACTGGCGCGAGCGCGCGGGCCACGACATCGAAATAGGCCGAGCCGCCGGCGCTGATGATCAGCGGCAGGCGCGGCGCGGCGGCGCGTACCATGGCCAAGGCCTCGATGGTCCGTTTCATCAGCGCTGCGATCGCGTGCATGGTATTGTCGGCGTCGGGCGTGGCGACCGCGCCCTCGTAGGTCGCGACGCCGCCGAGCACGAGTCGGTCGGCCGCGAGCACCGCGGCAATCGTTGCCTCAATCGCGGCGCGGTCGCGCGCGCCGGCCCGGCCCGCACCGAGTTCGACCAGCACGGACAGCTCGCGCCGGTTCGCGACGCGCGCCGCCTCGGCCAGTGCTGCGACCGCTGCCGGTGAATCTGCGAAGGCGTGAAACTCAACGTCGGGATAGGCGCTGAGCAGCGCGCCCAGCCGCCGGCCGGCCGCGAGCCCGCCAATCTCGTTGGCGAGGAGCAGGCGCCGCTCGCCGCTCGCGAGCAGCACGGCGGCCTGCTGGATGTTGGCAACCGTCGTGCCCCAGGCACCAGCTACGCGCAGCGAGCGCGCCAGCTCCGGCGACATCGGCGTCTTGGCGTGGGGCGCGACGGCAACGCCGGCGCTCTTGCACCATTTCAGGAAGAGGTCGCGGTTGGCGGCGAAGGCGGCTTCATCAAGGGTGAGAGCGGGCAGGGCGAGATCGCCGCGCGCGGGCGACCAGCGCTGGCTGCCGATGTCCTCGGTGGCGACGCCATCGACCAGGGGAATGCCCCGAATGGTCGTCGAAAGGCGTTGGCTATCCCACCGGGACAAGAACTGCATCGTCGCTCCCTCAGCGGCCCTTGACCGCTGGAATGAACGATATGTTCGTATGACAACGTTGTCATTAGCCAAATATAGCCAATCTGGGGACAAATTCGATGCATTACGGTATTTAGATAGGGGTTCGTGCCATCGGATTGAGCTAATGCTCGCCGCCCATCTGGAGGAGGACTTCCTCGATATCGATGTCGGCCTGGCCTGCGGCCCTGACGTGGCGGACCTCGAAACTGTCCGGCCGGAAGCGGTACTCTACGAGGCCGGTCTCCTTGATCGCGATGCGGTCCTGGCGGGCATCGTTGATCCTGAAGCCCACCGACGGCGCCCAGACGTGGCGCGTATAGCGGAAGGTGAAGTCGCGGCGCTGATGCACGTGACCGCTGGCGATGAGGCGCAGATCGACACGCGCGAACATCTCGATCAACCGCGCCCGCGCCGGCTGCGGCACGTAGCGGATCGAGGTCTCCGGCGTCTCGGGATCGTCGGGCAGGTTGAGAAACAGCGGCTTATGCAGGAACAGCGCGACCGGCCCGCCGTTCACGCGCGCGATCTCCTGAGACAGCCAGTCGAACTGTTCGGTCTCGAAGGCGAGGCCTGAGTTCATCACCAGCGTGTTGAGGCCGATGAAGCGCCAGCCGGCGGCTTCGAACGACCAATGGTCTTCGCCGATGATGTCGCAGAACTGCCGACGATGCGCTTCCGTGACCGGCGGCTTCGGCGCAGGCCCGATCGCAGTCGGATTGTCGCCGATGTCGTGATTGCCGGGGATGTAGCGACAGGCGACGGGCAGGGCGTTATGCAGACCCTTCGCGAATTCAACATCGTCGCGGCTTGTCGGCCCGTCGAAGGAAACGTCGCCGGTGTTGATGACGAGATCGGGCCGCTCGGTGTCGATGTGCGCGCAGACACGATGGAAGTTTTCGATCAGGCCGGGGAAGCGCCGGCCGAGATGGGTGTCGGAAATCTGCGTGAGGCGAAATTCGGACATGGGTGAAGTATCGACCGGCGAAACGTCGGAACGATGACACGCGCGCAAAATCCGAGACCGAACAAAGTTTAAAGCACGCGATAACGGATCGTGTAGGCGTCCTGCGGAGCGACGCTGCCAGCCAGCGGCGAGGCAATGCGGTCGGCGAGGTGCCAGGGGCCGAACTCTACGGTGCGATGCGGCTCGGCAGGCAGGCGCAGGCGGAATTCGAACGTGCCCTTGCCGGGCAGGTTCACGACCAGCACGCGGTCCGCGGTGCGGTGGTTGAGCCCGACCGCGCCGCGCAGCACAGCGCGGCCGTCGGCGAGATCGCGCACGCCGTCGACCAGCGCCAGGGTCTGGTTGCGGTCGGTGTGCAGCTCGATCTGGCTGTCGTTCACCGCCGCCAGCGTCTCGCGGGGCATGCGGATCTCGAACTCGACTGCCGGCTTGGACGGGTTGAGGCCGAGATAGGCGAGCGCGGCGTGGCGCATGTCGTAGGCCGCAAAGGCGAGGAGGACGACGGCGGCGAGCGTGGCGAGGCCGTGCCTGGCGACGTCGCGCCAGGTTCGGTAGCTGAGGCGGAAATACACCGTCATCGCCAGCGCCACCGCGAGTGCCGTGGCGATACCTGCCAGCGCCGACATCACGATGCCGCGCCGGCCGTCCGAGGATTCGGCCAAAGTGCCCATCAAGCCGGACAAGGTGTTCATGGCGCTGGTCTCACCTTGCGCCCCAAAGGGGGCGAAATTGCTTTAACAATCAGCGGTTGGTCGCAAGAGCGGGAACACCGGTTCAACTCGCTGATTGTCAGCGTGAGAAGTCGCGGCTAATGACGGTCCGCGGCGATCCGCCTTACGGGAAAGTTCCGATGTCCGTCCAAATGGTCCTGCTGCCTGTCTTCGTGCAGGTCGGTCTCACCTTCGCGCTCCTGATCGGGATGGTCTTCGCGCGCCGCCGCTCGCTGGTCTCGGGCGAGACGAAGATCCGCGACATTGCGCTCGGCGAGCCGAACTGGCCCAAGGACGCCACCCAGATCGGCAATTGCTACCGCAACCAGTTCGAGCTGCCGGTGCTGTTCTACGCCCTGATCGCGCTGGCGCTGCCCTTGCGCCACGCCGATCTCTTCATCGTGCTGATGTCCTGGGTGTTCGTGGTGGCGCGCTTTGCCCATGCCGGCGTGTTCGTCTCCTCCAACGATCTCGGCCGCCGCTCCACGGTCTGGCTCGCCGGCGCGCTGGTGCTGCTGGCGATGTGGATCTATTTCGCGCTGAGAATGCTCCTGGTGATCTGAGCCTTATGCGCCGGATCTAATCTGAAAGATTTGAAATGACCCCCGCTGCCCGGCTGTCCGCAGCCATTGAACTGATCGACACCATCGAGAGAGACCGTGTGCCCGCGGCCAAGGCGCTGAAGGAGTGGGGCACCGCGCACCGCTTTGCCGGCTCGGGCGACCGTGCCGCCATCGCCGGCCTCGTCTGGGACGTGCTGCGCCGCTACGCCTCGAGCGCGTACCTGATGGACGCCGACACCGCGCGCGCGCGGTTGATCGGCATGCTCCGCCTCGAGCGCGATATGGATACGGCGACCATGGCCGCGTTGTTCGACGGCAGCCGGTTTGCGCCGACGCCGCTGACCGGGGCCGAGGAGGCTGCGCTCGCCTCGCGCTCCCTGAAGGACGCCCCTGCCGCTGTCGCCGGCGATTATCCGGAATGGCTCGATCCGCATTTCGCAAAGGTGTTCGGCGATACCCGCGCGGCGGAGACGGCCGCGATGGCGAGCCGGGCGCCGCTGGACTTGCGCGTCAACACGCTAAAATCCAATCGCGACAAGGTGCTGAAGGCGCTTGCTCATCTTCATGCGAAACCGACGCATTGGTCCGCAACCGGCCTGCGCATCGAGCTTTCGGCCGATGCGCGCAACCCCGGCATCCAGGCGGAAGAGGATTTCATCAAGGGCGCGATTGAAGTGCAGGATGAAGGATCGCAGCTTGCGGCCCAGTTCACCGCGGCAAAACCCGGCGAGCAGGTGATCGATCTCTGCGCCGGCGCCGGCGGCAAGACGCTGGCGCTCGCGGCCCTGATGCAGGGCAAGGGCCGGCTGATCGCGACCGACCGCGACAAGCGCCAGCTTGCCCCGATCCACGAGCGCCTCTCGCGCGCCGGTGTCCACAATGCCGATATCCGCACGCCCAAGGGCGAGGCCGATCCGCTTTCCGACATCCGAAGTTCCGCCGACCTCGTCGTGATCGACGCGCCCTGCTCGGGAACCGGAACCTGGCGCCGCAACCCCGACGCCAAATGGCGCATGCGTCCGGGCGCGCTGGAGATCCGCCTGCGCGACCAGGCCGAGGTGCTGGAGCGCACGGTTCCCTTGGTGAAGCCGGGCGGCCGCATCGCCTACATCACCTGCTCGGTGCTGTCGGAAGAGAACGGCGAGCAGGTGAGGGCGTTCGTCGGCCGCCATCCCGAGTTCACGGTGGTGCCGCCCGAGCAGACCGCGAGCGTGCTCTGGGACAAGGCCGAGGCGTTCGCCGACGCCGCGCTGCAGTCGGCCGAGGGCTGGCTGATGACGCCGCGGCGGACGGGAACCGACGGGTTTTTCGTCTCGGTGCTGAAGAGGGCGTAGGTCTCGTAGGGCGGGCAATGGCGCGCCCTTCGCGCGCTGTGCCCACCATCTCTCAAACATCTGAGAAGGACGTGGGCACGCTTCGCTTTGCCCACCCTACGGCACCACGGCACCAATGATCGACGTTGTCATTCCACCCAAAAAGCAAAAGCCCCGCAGACCGGTCCCGGTCGCGGGGCTTTCGAGTTCTGGCGTTCTGCCGGTACGTCCGTGGTCAGAACGCTGCGCCGGCGTTAGCCGACGCGGAGATTGTCAGCCGACGACTTGCCGCTGCGGCGGTCGGCGACGATGTCGAACGAGACCTTCTGACCCTCGTTGAGGGAGGAGAGGCCAGCGCGCTCGACGGCGCTGATGTGCACGAACACGTCCTTCTGGCCGTCGTCCGGCTGGATGAAACCATAACCCTTTTGGGTGTTGAACCACTTCACGGTGCCCATAGCCATGGGAATTTCCTTCAATTAGTTAGAGACAGTACGCACGTGGACCGGTACGCGTCGCTGCGCCCATAGCCCTGATGAGTCGATGTTTTGGAGAAGTCATCTGAAGCGTGCGCGCCTGTCTTAGACGAGGCGAAGCGGCCCAGTCGTTCGGCCAAGTATCGATGATCACAATATAGCGAGATATTTGGACTTCTTCAAGGCACCACCCGTGGTCCGGCGCGTCCCGGAACTTTGCTATTTTGCGGTGCAAATACACCGCGAGTCAGCCCTCAATCGACGATGAAAAGCGTCGCGCCGGTGGCCGTCGAGGACCGGTGCGCGGCGTCGCCGAAGTCCGAGACCTGGTAGCTCATGCCCGCCGTCAGCTTGAACTTGCGGCCGTCGCGCAGTTCCGAATCGAGCTCGCCCTTGACCACGAAAATGACGTGGCCGCGGTCGCACCAATGGTCGGCGAGATAGCCCGGCGAATACTCGACCATCCGCACCCGCAAGTCGCCGATATTGAGCGTGCGCCAGAGGGCCTGTCCGGTCTCGCCGGCATGTGTCGTCGGCGCAACCTTGCTCCAGTCGGTGACGGTGAAGGGGGAGGCGGGGAGTTTCATCGGGGGATCCTGTGTCAGAGCCGGCAGTGTTTTTGTTATCGCACGCCGCGCCCGCAGTCTCCGTCATTGCGAGCGTAGCGAAGCAATCCAGAAATGCATCCGCGGCGGCAGCCTGGATTGCTTCGCTGCGCTCGCAATACGCTTGTGGCACGCCCGCGCCTCGCTCTCGCTGTCATCGCCCGGTTCCCCGCTTTCGCGTGGAATGACAGCGGTGGGTGGGGCGCGCGCACTGTCCGCACATGCCAATCCCGTAGGGTGGGCAAAGCATCCGGCTTCGCTCGAATAGCGAAGGCGGATGCGTGCCCACGGCTCTTCGCGATCCGGAAAGAGCTCGTGGGCACGGCGCAAGTGCGCCTTTGCCCACCCTACGAGGGCTGCGGAAAGGCGAGCCGTCAGCCCGCCAAATGGTTCGCCGACCCCTGCACGATCAGCCCGGCATCGTTCACCCGCAGATACTCGCAGATCTTCTTGCCGCGCTCGTTGGCGTAGAACACCACGACACTGTCGGGGCTCACGAACACATCGATCAGCGAAAAGTGCAGCTCCGGCAAAAGCCCCAGTGCCTTGCCCCAATACGCCCGCAAGCTCTCCTTGCCGCGCACCGTTCCGCTGGCGTCGAATCCCATCACCGGAATCCGGTCCGAGGTCATCACGGCCGCCTCGTCATAGAGCTTCAGCACGCGTTCGAGGTCGCGCGCGTTCCAGGCCTCGACCCAGGTCCGGCCGAGCGCGGCGAGCGTTGATGGCTGATGGTGCTGTGACATGGCAAATTCTCCCTGATCGGCCCCTGTCGCTGGCGGGGCAAATTAGGTCAATAATACTTACCTATATCGATTTGTCCATGCCCAAAGAAGAATGTGGGCGCGTGGGCCAGCGCGGTTGCGGGGAGGGGCCGTGTCGCGTATCTGCTTGCCATGACAGCAGCACAGAACGACCGCTCCGCGTCGACGTCCTCCGTGGCCTCGGCGCATGACAAGATTCTCATCGTCGACTTCGGCAGCCAGGTGACGCAGCTGATCGCGCGTCGCGTGCGCGAGGACGGCGTCTATTGCGAGATCGTCCCGTTCAACAAGGCCGAAGCGGCTTTTCTGGAGATGAAACCGAAGGCGGTGATCCTCTCCGGCGGGCCGGAGTCGGTGCATGAAGCCGGCTCGCCCCGCGCCCCGCAGCTGATCTTCGCCTCCGGTGTGCCCGTGATGGGGATCTGCTATGGCCAGATGACCATGGCGGAGCAGCTCGGCGGCACCGTCGAGGGCGGCCATCACCGCGAATTCGGCCGCGCCGATGTCGAGGTGAAGGCGCAGAGCAAGCTGTTCGAGGACGTCTGGTCCTCAGGCAGCAAGAACCAGGTCTGGATGAGCCATGGCGACCGCATCACAAAAATGCCGCCGGGCTTCTCCGTCGCCGGCACCTCGCCGAACGCGCCCTTCGCGATCATCCAGGACGAGAAGCGCAAATATTACGGCCTGATGTTCCACCCCGAAGTGGTGCACACACCCGACGGCGCAAAGCTCATCCGCAACTTCGTGCGCAAGATCGCCGGCCTCACCGGCGACTGGACCATGCGCGCCTTCCGCGAGGAGGAGATCGCAAAGATCCGCCAGCAGGTCGGCAAGGGCAAGGTGATCTGCGGCCTGTCCGGCGGTGTCGATTCGGCCGTGGCGGCCGTGCTGATCCACGAAGCGATCGGCGACCAGCTCACCTGCGTCTTCGTCGATCACGGCCTGCTCCGCCTCGACGAGGCCAAGACGGTCGTCGACCTCTTCCGCCACCACTACAACATCCCGCTCGTGCACGTGGACGCGTCAAAACAGTTTTTGGGCGAGCTCGAAGGCGTCACCGATCCCGAAGTGAAGCGCAAGACCATCGGCCGCCTCTTCATCGAGGTGTTCGAAGCTGAAGCCAAGAAGATCGGCGGCGCCGACTTCCTCGCGCAGGGCACGCTCTACCCCGACGTGATCGAGAGCGTCTCCTTCACCGGCGGACCTTCAGTCACCATCAAGTCGCACCACAATGTCGGCGGCCTTCCCGAGCGCATGAACATGAAGCTCGTCGAGCCCTTGCGCGAGCTGTTCAAGGACGAGGTGCGCAAGCTCGGCCGTGAGCTCGGCCTGCCCGAAATCTTCGTCGGCCGCCACCCGTTCCCGGGCCCGGGCCTCGCCATCCGCTGCCCCGGCGACATCACCCGCGACAAGCTCGACATCCTGCGCAAGGCGGATGCCGTCTACATCGACCAGATCCGCAAGCACGGCCTCTACGACGAGATCTGGCAGGCTTTTGCCGTGCTGCTCCCGGTGAAGACCGTCGGCGTCATGGGCGACGGCCGCACATATGACTACGTCGTCGGCCTCCGCGCCGTCACCTCCACCGACGGCATGACCGCCGACTTCTACCAGTTCGACATGAAGTTTTTGGGCGAGACCGCCACGCGCATCATCAACGAGGTGAAGGGCGTGAACCGGGTGGTTTACGACGTGACCAGCAAGCCGCCCGGGACGATAGAGTGGGAGTAGTGCGTCCTGCTGATATCGCGTAGTTTAGCGTGGTCTGGTCGAGTTGTTCTCGCTTCCTTCGCATTGAGAATTCTGACCGAAGTAGTTGGCTTGGCTTATCCCGGTAGAAGTCCAAAATCCATTGCGTCTTCACTAATGAAGTATCGCAGCGCGTTGGATCGTACAGAAGGGCCGGGTCCCCAAAGCTTAGCTTCGAGCACCGGCAGGCGTTGGCGCAAGCGGCCCGAATTTGATTGGCCACGCTGTTCTTGGCCGTTGTTGGCTGAAACTGGCCATGATGGATTGGAACGAGAGTTTTAGTTTTCCAATTAGCTAAATGGCGGCGTGTGCACGACGTGTGTATCGAGAAGCCCAAGAAAATCGAGGGACAGCCAACTTGATCAGGCTGAATCGAACACGTTGCAGCGTCGCCAGGGCCCGCGGATGATTAGGGAAGCCGCGAGTTTGCACGGATCCTGTTCCGAGTGTCTTCGAAAGGACTACTCGCTACTCTTGCCCAACGGAGGCCGCCGCCGTAGTGCTCACCAAGAGACCCTGTTGCGAGTTGGGCGTTAGCTCGACCACCGCGGCGTTGGGGCTGCCCAGCTGAGCAACTTTGTCGGTAGTGATGAGATTAGTCACTCGCAATTCCTCCCGAGAGAGCTCATGTAAATCTTCCCACGGCGGAACGTTTAGCGACAGTGACAACAAATCACCCGCGCCGCCCATGTCGAAGGTGTATTTGGCGAGACGTCCGATATCGCGCTCAACGGTCATGAGATCATATGCGCTGTAGCTCGCGGCTCGAGCATTGTCAGCGCGGTCGCCCATCCAGATCTGATGCACGCGGACATGCGCTTGTTCAGGCACGTAACGCGACTTGCCCGACAGCAGCAGAAAAACGCACATGGATTCGCAGTAGGCCTCCGGCGACACGTGGGCGCGCTCGCCATGTGCGCCGGGGGTAAGCACGCTCGCCCCGACGGTCGTGAACATTTCGAGCGCCCGGAACCGCCGTCCGAGCGCGATCGCGTCGTTGACCGAGCCGCCGCCGGAATCCAGCACGACGGTTTCGCCCTTGAGCCGATAATCGCGTGCGAATGCATCGAAATCGCTTGGGGTCGCGGCGGTGACGATGCCGACTGCGCTGATCCATCCTCGGCAATTCGGCTGGCAAGCGACCCAGCTGAACTTCATGGGCAATTGGCGTTCCTCGAGGGCGGCGCCGGCGTACGCCGAGCGGCCCGGCATGGCCCCAAGGCCGAGCAATGCGATGCAACAGGTGGCGACGCTGAGCAACGTCCAAGCTCGGGTAGTCGCTCGGCGAGCGAGCATGAATCTCATTCCTGGGCTGGATATCGGGTGGAATGAACCGCGTCACAACGGCTTGGGTACACCGGCGACTCCTGGTGCCGCCGGGTTGGTCGGTACAGATCCAGAATCGAATCTTAGCCGGGACTGATGTTTGGTGCGCCATTGCGGGCCGGGGCCACGCATGTAGTGCAGCTCGGGTCGGTAGCTGTCGCGCACGTCCATAATCAGGTTGTGAATGACACTGGCGAGGTCGGAAGCAAACTCAGTCATCCTACGAGCAAAACATGAAAATGCGGTTGCACCCATTGTTATCATCGATGAACCTCTCCTATTTCTCTCGCCGCTAAACACATCGGCCGTTAGGCCCAAGCGTAGGCTCCGAGAGATGGGCCAAGCCATTGCACAGAGGTTGATCCCCCCCTGACCTTTGGCTGAGAAGAGCACACCAAGGCTTAGGCCCTGCGCACGAGGGCCCTGCGACTGATGGGAAGGTCGCAGGCCAGCCGCATGTGAAGACGGCCCTTGTTCATCTCAATGCGCCTGAAGGTTCATTTGATGGGCGTGGTCAGAGGGCCGTCGTAGGTATCGAGGACGAAGACAGCGAGCAGCTTTGCTGACTCGGTGTTGCTCGCGTTGCGGCTGGTCGAATGGATAGCGCCCGGCGGTTCGGACCAGCTCTCGCCTGCCCGATAGATTCGCGTCTCGCCGTCATTCACCTTCGACTCGATCGCGCCCGAAATCACATAGGCGTAGATGAAAGCCGACTTCGCGTGGGTGTGGGGCAGGGAGGCCGCGCCGGGCGCGTAATCGACTTCCACGGCGATCAGCGACTTGCCAGGGACATTGGGAATAGCCGCCTCGAAGTTCTTCGTGACGGTTTGCGCTTCGCTATCATGGGCGTTGGTGGGGCCGGCCATCGAGAAAACGAGGGCGGTGCAGGTGGCGGCGGTGATGATTCGGATCTTCATGGGCTTTCTCCTTCTGCCTATAGGTTGGTCTTCGTTCTTCATTTTTTCTCATCCCGGCCTTGCCGGCCTGCTGATTACGAACACCGAACGGGTCAGTCTCGCGGGATGAAGTCGACGTGGCGCCCCGGCTCGATAATGAACACCGCGAGCGTGGCAAGAACGCACGCGACCGCGGCGACAGCCATCGCCATGTGGAATCCTGAGAACAGCCGAGGACCGCCTTGCTGCAGGACGCCGCCGAGCAGGGCGATGGCGAAGAGGGACCCGGCGCGCGAAACTGCGCTGTTGACGCCAGATGCGGTTCCGGCGCGATCGGACTCGACGGAGGTGAGGACGAGGGTCGTCAACGGCGCGATCGTCAGGCTCATGCCCAGCGCCAGCAACAGGATGGGGGGGAAGATATCCGCCCAATAGGTCGCGTTTGAACTGACACGGAGCGCCATGGCGCATCCCAAGGCGACGACGGCGCCGCCGGCGAACAATGGCAAGCGCCGGCCGAATCCGCGGCAGAGCATGCCGGCGAGCGGTGAGATGACCGTGATCAGCACTTGCAGGGGAATGAAGGCCAGGCCCGCCACCAGCGTCGGCAGGTGCGCGCCCCGGATCATCACGAACGGGATCAAGGTTAGCACGACCGTGAACGCTCCGTAGAGGAGCGCGGTGAACAGGTTTGCGCCGATGACCGACCGCGAGGCGAAGAGGGACGGGGGCAGCATGGCGTTGTCGCCTAATCGCCGTTCGGTCACGATGAGGCAGGCTAAGCCGCCCAGACCGACGATTAGGGTGACGAGCACCCCAAAATTCACACCGGAACCGTTGGTCAGGCTGGTCAGCCCCGCGCCCAGCCCGCCGAGCCCGACTGTCGAAAAGACCGCGCCACCGATGTCGATCCGGGCGTGGCTGGTCGGGGAGTCCTTGGGTATCCACGCGGTACCGATAGCCAGCGCGCCGGCGACGACGGGCAGGAGCATCAAAAAGGTCGTCCGCCAGGAGCCGTGATCGAGGATCGCGCCGGCGATTGCGGGCGCGATGCCGCTGGCGACAGCCGCGGCGGCGGACCAGATGCCGACCGCACGTGCTTTTTTGTCGGCGGGAAAGGCCTGCCCAAGCACGGACAGGCCGTTGGGCAAGATCAAGGCTTCGCCCAAGCCTTGCAGGAAGCGGCCGACGATGAGTGGGGCGAAACTCGGCGCGAACCCGATCGCGGTAGCGCCCAGGCCATAGAGAGCGATCCCGGCGAGGAAGATCCGCTTCTGTCCGAACCGGTCACCCAGGGCGCCGGCGACCAAGGTCAAGGCTGCGAGCGGCAGGAGCTCGGCGTTCAACACCCACTGCAAGTCGAGTGGCGACAGGCGCATGTCTCGGCCAATCGCCGCGAGCGCGACGGTGACGACGGCGCTGCTGACGAACACGAGGCCGCTGCCCAGGCTCGACGCGGCGAGCACCTTCGTGCTGCCCTGCGCGCCAACAGCCTTAGGCTCGGTGAGCGCCAGGCTGCGGTCGGTCACGATCAGGGACGTGCTGCTCACGACCTAATCCTCAGGTTGGGTCGAGCGCTGCGCGGCGCGAGCTCGAAGCCGACGAGCTCGACGCCGGCACAGCCGTTCAACCCGCCGTGCGCGTGTCCAATCGCGAACGCGCCTCGACGGGCTTCTCCGGCGCGTTAAGGACTGACGTCGTGAGCAGGACGGCGGCGGCGAGGACCCAGTAGTACCAGGCGTCGAGCCCAACGAATTTGAAGGCAAACGGAGCGATGATAAACACGACCCCGACGGCGCGATCGACCCAAAGGTGGAGCCAGTAGGGAATGATGCGGACGAGCCCGGTGGGATGGTCGGTCAGGGCGGCCAAGAGTAGCGCCGCGACACCGACGACAACTGAAAGCCACATTGCGACCGGTCCGCTCTGGCCGAGCTTCAGCGCGAACGGCGCTCCGATCAAGACGATCGCGACGGGATAATCGATTAGGTAGGCGTGGATAGACTTGGTGATGAAGCGGAACGACATCAGTGACTCCTACGTTGTTGGTTGCTCGACCGGGTCCTTGCGACGCGGAGAGTGCATCCAGGCAAGAGGATGATCACCGCCTTATGCTGGCAGGCACCCCGCACAACGTCACAGGTCAGCCCGGTTAGATGCACAGAAAAGCTATGCCGGCACGCTAACCTTTGGAAATGTCCGGTCGTTATGGTTTCCATTCCACTCGCCCCGCGCCATGGAAGCGCGCCTCTTACGAGTAGTCACCGCCGCTTTGCTGAGTGAGGTTGCCGAGGTAGTCACGCTTCCCGATCGTCGCTCCAAGGTGCCGGAGGATCGCGTGCGCAATCGAGATGTGGAAGAAGAAGTCGGGCAGCACCAGGTGCCGGATGTAGTCTTCGCCGCCGAACCACCCGCGCACGATAGGCGGCGTCAGTTCGTATGTGTGGGACTGCGCGCCGGAAATCTCGTCGGGCTGCACGTTTTGAAGGAAACCGCGAGTCTCAAGGAGCCGCCTTTTTAACGCTGGATACATCATCGGGGTGTTTCTGGGTGCTGGCGGATCATGCTGCATCAACTTCGCCACATGCGCCTCGACCTTGTTGCAGCTTACGGAGAACTGTTCTCCGAAAGTAAGCATGTTGGGCGCGAGCCGCTCGCCAAGAATCCTCCCAGGCTCAAACGCCTTGGTCCGTTCAAGTGCTTGGGCGTGGTCGAGATAGTCGTCCATTACGTTCAGTCCATGCACCATGACAGGGACTGTGATGTCATAGACCGAGAAGGACACGCCGAACTCCATGCGCTCGTTTGTAGTCTGAAAGTCGGTCGGACCCGACAGGTCGATAACCGAAGTGAATGGTCACAATGACTCCTCCTGTCTCACGGCTTGCCACACCAGCTCGCCGGACTCGACAGTGGCCTCCGCGAAACAGCAGCAGGAGGAGAGCGCCTACGCATGCGGCCGCCTAGTCACGCAGGACGGGATATCCGTTCACGTAAATCCAGTCGGTGGCCTTGGCGGGCACATGGCACCCCTGGCAATCGGTGTGGTAGTCGGTAGAGGTAGTCTTGAGCGGCTTGTCCGCGTCGAACCACGACCATCCCCACCCGTCGCCCCACAACGGGTTGTCGGGATGCGTTCCCTTGTTGTCCTTCACCATGACGAACCAGCCCTTGAGCTTGTCGGCGTGGCTTACTGTGCCGGTGGTCATCTCGTTCGTCGAGGTCGCGAAGACCTCTTTCACCAGAACGGCGCCGTCCGGGAAGTGTCCCGTCTTTTGGTAGGCGTCGATCGCCCCCGGGGATGCGTAGACGGTGTGCATTTCCTTCGAGCCCTGGCCGCTGTCGGCGGCAATCGCCCAGCTCCCCAGCGTTTGGTAGACGGTTCGGTAGTCTGCCGGCACGCGCAGGTGCCCGGAGGCGTCCACCACTTTCGCGGTTGGGCCGGCCGGAGCCGCTCCGCTGATCTGAGCGAGCGCCGCCACGGTGCCGGCGACCAGCGAAATGGCGACAGCCAGGCCGACAGTCCTCGATAATTTCATTGGGCGCTCCTTTGCTGCCCGCGCACGGCACGGCGGCTCGGCGCAATGGCTTCAATCAATGTCGGGGCAGCCGCGTGTTCGGCCGACCAGTGGACCTCAGGATCGGACGCAGCCGGCGAAATGAGAAATTCCGTTTGGACATGCATTCGATAAGCGCGGGGTATCATTGCCTAAAAGCGCTGTGCGCGTGCGTCCCGTCTGACTTCGATCAACCGTCGAGGACGCCGTACAACACCGCCTTGAGGTCAAATGACAGCGAATCGGAGAGGTCAACCGCCACGTGAGCGGCGGCAGGCCACCCAGGTCGGGGATTCCCGCGAGCCTTGCGCAGAACGGCGTATGCGACCGCGATAATCACGTTCGCAAGTCACGAAGCCAATGCACCGATCCTGACGCCGCACATTCCCGCGATGATCGCGGCCGCGACGATGGCGCTCATCGCGACGCAGACACTCCAAAGGCGATTGGCATTACGTTCGTCTACACCGTGCGCGATCAGCACCACTCTGAGCCCTGAAGCAAGGTGGCTCAGGACGAAGAAGGCCCCGAGCGCGTAGTGAGGCAGCAGACGGATATTCCATGCGTCATGAATGAGCCCAGTCGGGGCTCCGATCGCGAAATTCCAATCTGTCGGTATGCCGAGAAAGCTTCGCGCGTAGACGAAGACCGAGTTCATGTGGCCGAGAATGTACACTGAGAGATAGGCTCCCGAAGCGACCTGATAGGTCCGCTGGGGGTCATGCGCTGCGGCGCTCCAGCGCCAGGCCAGAAAGAGGCCGGTGCCGATTTGGAAAAGCATGGCCGCCACCAACAGCGGTTCACCTACGGCAGAGCGATAAACCACGCGTCCGATCGTCATAACGGCCGCATGCGCATCCGGCCCTATCAGGCCGAACAGATGATTGGTGAGATGAAACACCACGTATAGGGACAGGACCGCGGCCGTCACCCCGTGGACCACCCGCCAGCCCCCGACTGCAGGCGCAGCTGCGGCGACCGGGTCTCGGGCAGACTGCGACCAGATCGCGATTGCGAGCCAAATCGCGCACCAGACGACCTCGTCGGGAATAGGGCTTTTGATCAAGGTCTGGACAACGCCGAGAAAGACATAAAGCGTTGGCGACACCACGCTGGCATAGGCGAGGCGTCTTGAACCGGGATTGGACGTCGGACGACAAGCCAGAGCGATCCCAAGAAACGGCACGACGAACGCCACGACCAGGATGAAGGTCGCGCTGACGATTGCGAACGGCGGCGGGCTTACGGCCTGCGTGCCGACGATGGCATGAAAAGCATTGAGCAGAAATGGATAACAAATCGCCGCCGCTGCGGGAACCAGAGCCAAATAGTCAAAGTACTTCTCAAGAAACCTCGTGCGGTTCTGCCGGCGAACGAATGCTTCCATCATAAACCTATAATGCCACAACAAAGAAACCAGCGTACGAGACGACTTCCAAGTCAGGTTTGAAAACTTGCCTACGCGTATTGCTGGCGGCCGTGCCGTCGAGCTAGTGAGTGCTCCGATCTGTGTCAAGGCAACGGGCGATGGTTGCTTCAGCCGAAGCTTCCGCAGAGTCTGGTCATCTCCTGAGCAATCTTCGAATGCGTTGGCGCGCAAAATGACCAATTCGTTCAAGAGGGGCTAGGTCGTGAAAATGCGTTTGAGTTATTCATGCGGATCATGAATGTCCACAGCGCCCCGCGCGCTTCTTGCCGTTCTCGTGCGTCATGTACGAACATCTCTCGGGGCTCACTGCACAAAGTTCGCGGCACCCAGTTGTGCAAGCCGCGACGGCATTCATTGCCGATTCAGCGACTGAACGCGGCTTAGAAGTCTCTGCAGAACGGAAACGTCACTTTCGCAAGCCATGCGGGCTCGTGGCATTCCTCGGTACGGCATCACGCCGCGCGGCGAGCGGCAATAACGATCGTCTATCGACTCCATGGCGAGAGGTGATTTCCCTCGCCGGCGTTGCATGGTCACTCTCGAAGCGCATGGTTCAATCAATCTCGGGATCAGGCACCGCGATGGCGCGCCGCCAGTCACGGGTGTTGATTGAACGACACAAATGGCGCGAAAGAGAAAGACGCTGATGTCCCAAAAAGCCTACGACATTGTCATTGTTGGTGCGGGCGCGGCCGGCTGCGTCGTTGCGAGTTATCTCGCCGTACACACCGATGCTTCGATCGCGCTGATCGAAGCGGGCGATACGGATCGCGATCCGTTCATCCACATTCCTGCTGGCTTCGCCAAAATACTAGCCCACGACCGGCATGTCTGGAAATACGAGACGGTTCCTCAGCACGGCACCAAGCGAGCATATCGTTCAGGCAAGGTGCTCGGCGGCGGCTCCTCGATCAATGCGATGTGCTACGTCCGTGGCCAAGTACGCGACTACGCCGCGTGGCAGGACGCGGTCGGCGACACCGGCAAATGGTCGTATGAAGACCTGCTTCCCGTCTTCATGGCGCAGGAAGACAACGACACCTTCCACGACGAATATCACGGCATCGATGGTGGTCTGGCGGTCCAGCTGCCCAAGGGCATCAACGAGCTGAACCAGTATTGCCTCAAGGCCTTCCAGGAATATGGGCTTCCCTATAACCCCGACTATAACGGCAAGAGCCAAGTCGGCGTCTCGCCGGTGCAGTCAACGGTCGGAAATCAGCGCCGGTGCAGCGCGGTCGACGCTTATCTGCGTCCGCACCTCGCCTCAGGCCGCATCACTCTTCTCACCGGCAAGACGGTCGCTCGCATCCTCGTCGAGAACAAGCGGGCTGTCGGCGTCGAGCTCATGGACAACGGCCTTGAGACGATCATGGCCGGCGAGGTTGCGCTGTCGGCCGGCACCGTCCATAGCCCGAAGATCCTTATGCACTCGGGCATCGGGCCGGCCGAGCAGCTGCGCCAGCACGGTATCGCGGTGATCGTCGATTCTCCGGAGGTGGGCGAAAATCTCCACGACCACGCGATCGTGCCGGTCCGTGCCTACGTAAAGGGCGATCTCGGCTATCAGGCAGCCGCGCAGGGCCTCGGCAGCGTGAAGGCGGGCCTGCGCTATTTCGCCACCAAGGATGGCCCGGCGTCAGGCAACGGCATCGAGACGGTTTCCCACTGGAATCCGTCCGACTTCACTGCCGATCCTACGATCCAATGCTATCACGTGCCTATCATCGCGGCCGATGGAATCAGCCCGACGGGCGATCGATCCGGCATCACCTTCGAACTCGTGGTGCTTCAGCCCAAGAGCCGTGGCTGGGTGCGGCTGGCCGACAGCGACCCGACGTCGATGCCGCTCATCAACCCGAACTTCATGGGTGAGGAAGAAGACCTGAGGGCCGCGGTGGAATCGGTGCGCGCAATCCGCAAGGTCATGGCGCAGGAGTCGCTGGCGCCGGTGATCGCGGAAGAGATCGAGCCCGGCCCGCGCATCCAGTCGGACGCCGAGATCGGCGAATGGGTGAAGCGTGCCGTGACGACGATGTTTCATCCGGTCGGCACGTGCCGGATGGGCCAGGATGCGCGAGCGGTGGTTGACGCAAGGCTCAGGGTCCGCGGGGTCGATGGCCTCCGGGTGATTGACGCCTCGATCATGCCGAACATCACTAGCGGCAACACGAACGCCCCGACCCAGGCGCTCGCGCGCCACGCCGCGGCAATGCTGGTCGAGGATCTGAACCGGACTTGGGGAGCTCCGGCGCAAGCTGGCGACGGCGCTGGCAGCAGTCTCCCAGCCCGTCAATCTCTCCTTGTCAATTGCAACATTCTAAGTCCTTGGGGAGACGGAAGTGAGTGTGCCTGACAGAACGGAGTATCCGGCTCCGGCGACCCGGCTCGATCGCGGTTCGTTTCGCCGCCTTGCACGATGCGGCGGCGCACCGATCGGTCTGCTGTTCGCGCTCGCGCTCGCTGGCTGCGACGAGAAGGCGCAATCGCAGGCGGCCGCGCCTCCGCCGCCGTCGGTGACGGTGGCACAACCGGTCAAACGGAGCGTCACCGACTGGGACGAGTTCACCGGCCGCTTCGAGGCGATCCAGGAGGTTCAGATCCGTGCCCGCGTCGGCGGCTTCGTTACCAATGTCGAGTTCAAGGACGGCGACATGGTTTATGCCGGCGACCTGCTTTACATCATCGACCCGCGGCCGTTTGAGGCGGTGGCCGAGCAAGCCAATGGCCAGCTTGCCGATGCCCGGGCAAAGACTGAGCTTGCTAAGCGCGAGCTCGATCGCGGGCTGAAGCTTGTCCAGACCAGCGCAGTCTCCGAACAGGTCGTCGACCAGCGCCGCCAGGCCTTGCAGGCCGCGAACGCCGCCGAGACTATCGCCGAGGGTGCGCTGAAGGCAGCCCAACTCAATGTCGAGTTCACGCATGTTGTGGCGCCGATCACCGGCCGCGTCAGCCGCCATCTCGTCAGTGTCGGCAATCTCGTCAGCGGCAGTGACAATGGCGCATCCACATTGCTGACCACCATCGTTTCAATGGATCCCATCTACATCTATTTCGATGTCGATGAGGCGACCTACCTGAAGAACAACAGACTGTGGTTCGAGGGCAAGAGGCCGAGCTCGCGCGACACGGCCAACCCCGTGCAGGTGACGCTCACCGGCGAGATGAAACCCTCGCATGAGGGCAAGATGGATTTCCTCGACAACCGGCTCGACGTGTCGACCGGCACGCTGCGCAGCCGCGCGATCATCCCCAACCACGATCTGTCCATTCTGCCCGGACAATTCGGTCGCGTGCGGCTGATCGGCTCCTCACCCTATGAACCGTTGCTGTTGCCGGATACGGCGATCGCGACCGACCAGTCGCGCAAGATCGTATTCGTGGTGAAGGATGACGACACGGTGGAAGCGCGAGCGGTCGAGCTCGGGCCTTTGGATGAAGGTCTGCGCGTAGTCCGTACGGGCCTCAAGCCGGAAGATCGCATCATCATCGACGGCATCCAGCGGGCCCGCGTCGGCGCCAAGGTCGCACCGAAGAAGGCCGAGAGCGGCGGCAAAAAGTCATGAATCTCGGGCGTCTTTCCATCAATCAACCCATCCTGGCGATGGTGCTGTCGATCGTGCTCCTGATCGTGGGAGCGATCGCCTACAGAACGTTGCCCGTCGCAGAGTATCCGGAAGTGGTGCCGCCGACCGTGGTAGTGACCGCGCAATATCCGGGCGCCTCCGCGCAGACCATCTCGGATACCGTCGCCGCTCCCATCGAGCAGCAGATCAACGGCGTCGAGGATATGCTGTACATGTACAGCCAGGCGACCTCGAATGGCCAGCTTACCATCACCATCACCTTCAAGCTCGGCACTGATCTCGACAAGGCGCAGGTGCTGGTGCAGAACCGCGTAGCAATTGCGCAGCCGCAATTGCCGGAGGAGGTGCAGCGCAATGGCGTCGTCACCAAGAAGGACTCGCCCGACATCCTCATGGTCGTGTTCATGCTGTCGCCCGACGATTCGCTCGACCAGCTATACATCTCCAACTATGCTTTGCTGCAGGTGCGCGACCAGTTGCTGCGGCTTGACGGCATCGGCGACATCCAGATCTTCGGCGCGCGCGATTATTCGATGCGGCTGTGGCTTGATCCCGACAAGATCGCGAATCTCGGCCTGACTTCGAACGATGTGGTTGCGGCGGTCCGCGCCCAGAACCTGCAGATTGCGGGCGGCCAGCTTGCGAGCCCACCGATTGCCGACCGCGCCTTCCAGCCGAATCTAACCTTCGTTGGCCGGCTGAAGGATCCGTCCCAATTCGAGGACATCGTCGTCAAATCGGGCCAGGACGGCCGCATCGTGCGCCTGCGCGACGTGGCGCGGATCGAGCTCGGCGCGCTCGACTATTCCACCAACAGCTTCCTGTTCCGCAAGTCAGCGGTGGCGTTGCGGGTGACGCAGCGGCCAGGGTCGAACGCGCTTGCGACCGCCAAGGGCATTAAGGACACGATGGAAAAACTGAAGGTCGGCTTCCCCAAGGGGCTCGACTACAATATCGGCTACAACCCCACCGAGTTCATCCGGCAGTCCATCAGCGAGCTGATCAAGACCATCTATGAAGCGATGGCACTGGTTGTCATCGTGGTGCTGGTGTTCCTGCAGGGCTGGCGTCCGGCGATCATCCCAATCGTGGCGATCCCGGTGTCGCTGGTTGGTACCTTTGCGGCCATGGCAGCCCTCGGCTATGGCATCAACAATCTCACGCTGTTCGGACTTGTGCTCGCAGTTGGCATCGTGGTCGATGACGCCATTGTCGTGGTCGAGAATGTCGAGCGGCATCTCGCGCAAGGCTTGAGCCGGCGCGATGCCGCGCTGAAGACGATGGAGGAGGTCGGCGGCGCGCTGGTGTCGATCGCGCTGGTGTTGTGCGCTGTGTTCGTGCCGACCGCGTTTCTCGGTGGCATTACCGGGCAGTTCTTCCAGCAGTTCGCGGTCACCATAGCGGTCGCGACAGCAATCTCCTGCTTCTGTTCGCTGACCCTGTCGCCGGCACTGGCTTCGCAGATCCTCCTTCCGCACGCGAAGAAGCGGCCACCGGCTGCCTGGAATTTGATCGCGCGCGGCTGGGAATGGTTTACCAGTCTGTTCAACCGCGGCTTTGATTGGCTGTCGCATTTTTATGCTGACGTCGCACGCTTCGTGATCCGGCATCGCGTGGTGATGCTGCTCGTCTATATGGTCCTGATCGGCAGCGCCGGCTGGCTGCTTGTCACCACGCCCCAAGGCTACATTCCGCCACAGGATCGCGGCTACGTGATCATATCGGCGCAATTGCCAGGCGCGGCATCGCTGGCGCGGACCACCGAGATCGTTCGCAGGATCGAGAGCATCGCGCTCGATACGCCTGGAATTTCGCATATTGCGGTCTTTGCAGGTCTGTCTGGAGCGACCCGCACACAGGCGAGCAACTCGGCGGCGTTGTTTCCGGTGTTCGAAGAACCGGAGGTGCGCCTCAAGAAGGGACTGAACGCGCGGGTTATCACGGCGGATCTGCGCAAGCGGCTGTCGGCCATCGAAGGTGCGTTCATCATCGTGATCCCGCCACCGCCGATCCCCGGCATCGGCACCGGCGGCGGCTTCACCATGCGCATCCAGGACCGGCAAGGCCGTGGTCCGAAGCTGCTGGCGGCGGCGACCGACGAACTCGTCGCAGCGGCGCGCAAGTCGCCGCTGCTCCTCGCCCCTACTGTGTTCTCGCCATTCTCCGCGAACACGCCGCAGGTCTTCGTCAACATCGATCAAGTCAGGGCGCAGAAGCTCGGCGTTCCCATCCAGAACATTACCGACACGATCCAGACCTATTTCGGCTCGACCTATGTCAACGACTTCAACCTGTTCGGCCGCACCTATCACGTCACCGCGCAGGCCGACCTGCCGTTCCGGAAGGAGCGTCCTGATCTTGCGCGGCTGCGGACCCGCAACGTCAATGCCGACACGGTGATGCTCGGCAGCGTCATAGATTTCAAGGACGTCGCGGGTCCCGATCGCGTCGCCCGCTACAATCTCTATCCGGCGGCCGAGCTGCAGGGCGAAGGCTTGCCGGGGACGAGTTCGGCGACCGCGATCGCCGCTATGAGGAAGCTTGCCGAGAATACACTGCCGAGTGGCGTTTCCTTCGAGTGGACCGACCTGTCCTATCAGCAGGTCACCGGCGGCAACACCGGATTGTTCGTGTTCCCGATCTGCGTGCTGTTCGTTTATCTGGTCCTGGCCGCGCAATACGGGAGCTGGAGCTTGCCGTTTTCTGTCATCCTGATCGTGCCGATGTGCTTGCTTGCCGCCACTATCGGGGTGCGCATCCTGGGCCAGGACGTCAACATCCTCACCCAGATCGGCTTCATTGTGCTGGTGGGATTGGCCGCCAAGAACGCGATCCTGATCGTCGAGTTTGCGCGGGACATCGAGCTCGAGGGCAAACCGCGCCTGGAGGCGGTGATCGAGGCTTGCCGGTTGCGACTGCGGCCGATCCTGATGACCTCGTTCGCCTTCATCCTCGGCGTGCTACCGCTGGTGATCTCCACCGGCTCCGGATCGGAGATGCGCCAGGCGGTCGGCGTCGCCGTCTTCTTCGGCATGCTCGGCGTCACGCTGTTCGGCCTGATCTTCACGCCGATCTTCTACATGGTGGTGCGCGACCTCGCGGAAGGCAAGAACGAGCGCAAGCCGACCCGGACGACGGCGGCTGCAGCGGAGTGAGTTGCGGTGACGCCGATGCGCGATGAAGCCGGAATAACTCATGCTGCCGTGTGAGGCAGGAGGACGGGCGATGGCCACGACAGTTGAAGGCAATGTTGGAAGTCACGACAACGACTGGACGTCTGCAGAGACTGCCGCGGGGCGTAACGTTAGCCTCTCCCTTTGGAGGGGCGTTCGAGGAAGGTGCCCGCGCTGCGGGCGCGGTCGCCTGTTTTTTGCGTTTCTCAAAGTCGACGACCACTGCTCTGTCTGCCGCCTCGATTTCACCGGCCACCGAGCCGACGACCTGCCGGCCTACTTAGTGATTGTCATCGTCGGACACGTCTTGATCCCGGTGATTCTCTGGATCGAGGTGGACTATGCACCGTCGCTGGCGTTTCAGCTTGGCGTCTATCTTCCGATTACAGCCTTGGCCTCGATAGTTCTCCTGCAGCCGGTCAAGGGCGCCGTCGTTGCACTGCAATGGGCGCTCAGGATGCATGGCTTCGGCGCGCACCCGCCCGACGAACTCCAGGCGTGAGGCGGAAGGTGCCTCAACAGAACGACGTCGGAGAAGCGGGCGCGAGCGCCAGCAATTTCGTCCGCGGCCTCATAGCGTCTGACGTCGAGACCGGCTGCACGCGTGTCGTGGTCACGCGCTTTCCACCCGAGCCGAACGGCTTCCTCCACCTGGGACACGCGAAGTCGATCGTCCTGAATTACGAGCTTGCGAAGGAATTCGGCGGCCGCTGCAACTTGCGCCTCGACGATACGAACCCGGCAAAGGAGAGGGTGGAGTACATCGACGCGATCAAGCGCGACGTCCAGTGGCTCGGATTCGATTGGGCGCAGGGCCTCCACTTCGCCTCCGACTACTTCGAGCAGCTCTACGCGTGGGCCTGCCATCTCGTTCGCATCGGCAAGGCCTACGTGGACGACCAGTCCGCACACGATATCAGAGAGGGCAGGGGGACATTGACGAGCCCTGGCCGGAACAGCCCGTTCCGCGACCGCAGCGTGAAGGAAAATGCTGAGTTGTTCGCGCGGATGCGCGCCGGCGAGTTCAGGAACGGCGAGCGGGTTCTCCGCGCGAAAATCGACATGGCGTCAGCGAACGTCAACCTGCGCGACCCGGTCATCTACCGTGTTCTCAACGCCAGCCATCCCCGCACCGGCACGGCCTGGCACATCTACCCGAGCTATGACTTCGCGCACGGCCAGTGCGACGCCATCGAAGGGGTGAGCCACTCGCTGTGCACCCTCGAGTTCGAGGATCACCGACCTCTTTACGACTGGTTCCTCGATAACCTCCCGGTGCCATCGCGACCCCGACAGTGAGTTCGCTCGCCTGGGTATTACGCATACCGTCCTCTCAAAACGCGTGCTGACGGAGCTAGTGCGCGACGGCCGCGTGGCGGGCTGGGATGACCCGAGGATGCCGACGCTTGCAGGCCTGCACCGACGTGGCGTGCCCCCCGAGGCGGTGCGTCGGTTCATACGCGGCATCGGAGTTTCGAAGGCCAACAGCACGGTCGACGACGGTGTCCTGGACGCAGCGATCCGGGATGTCCTTAATGAGCGGGCTCCCCGACGACTGGCGGTGCTCAAGCCGCTCAAGGTGACAATTGAGAACTACTATGTCGGCCGGATAGAGGAGTTAATTGCTCCAAACCACCCGGCGGACCCGGCCTTCGGGACGAGAGTCGTCCGGTTCTCCCGCGAGGTGTACATCGAGCAAGACGACTTCCACGAGGCACCACCACATGGTTTCCGGCGCCTCGCGCCGGGCCGCGAGGTGAGGCTCCGCTACGCCTACCTCGTCACTTGCCGTGATGTCGTGAAGGACGCAGCAGGCCGTGTGGTCGAGCTACGCTGCACCTACGACCCCGACAGCAGGGGTGGCGCCGGCGGGCGAAAAGTCGGGGCGACAATCCACTGGATCAGCGCCGTTGATGCTTTGCCAGCAGAGGTCAGGCTCTACGGCCGGCTCTTCTCAGCAGCAAGGCCGAGCCCGACGGACCTCGCGGCCGACCTCAACCCACATTCCATACATACGCTACGCGGCTGCCTCGTCGAGCGCGCAACCGCCTCCGATCCCCATGGCGAGGCGTTGCAGTTCGAGCGCCAAGGCTATTTCAGCCACGACGATGATTCCCGACCCGAACGGCTGGTCTTTAATCGAACCGCCTCGTTGCGCGAGAGCCCGGGAAAGCCACAGCCCCCCGGAGCAACTCCTTGCTACAACCCAAGCAGCGCCGTACTGTCTAAGGCCACTCCCTCGAGTGGTGCATCTCGCGGAATCATCCCATTTGGGGCCAGTCGGCTCCGGACAGTCATCCCGTGCGCGCTGCGACGCGCACGGGATGATGGGCAAGGACTATGACGACGACTTCAGCAAATCCGTGTCGAACGGCAGCCTGCGCAAGCGCTTCCCGGTGGCGGCGAAGATCGCATTGTTTACCGCAGCACTGACAATGGCCGTCGGGGCTTCACCAATGCCACCTGGAGCTTCTGCGTTCTTGATCAAGTGCGTCTCCACCACCGGCACCTCGTCGATACGCATCGGCAGATAGCTGTCGAAATTGCTCTGCTCGACGCGTCCATCCTTGAAAGTGATAGACCCATGGAGCGCAGCGGTCAGCCCGAAAAGCGTTCCACCCTCAACCTGTGCTTCGATCGTATCCGGATTGACGTACATGCCGCAATCAACCGCACAGACGATCCGCTTTACCTTGACAGAGCCGTCGGCCGCCACTTCGACCTCGGCGACCTGCGACAGGTAACTTCCAAATGCGAATTGTACCGAAATCCCGCGGCCATGCCGTGCGGGAAGTGGTGATCCCCACCTTGCTTTTTCCGCGGCAAGGGACAGAACACCAAGCGCTCGCGGATTGTGACCGAGCAATCCCTTGCGATAAGCGACAGGATCCTGCTTTGCGGCATGCGCGAGCTCATCCATGAAGCTTTCGACCACAAAAACATTGTGAGTCGGTCCGACGCCGCGCCAGAAAGCCGTCCGGACACCAGGGGGCTCGACCCGGACATAGTCGACGTGGATATTGGGCAGCGCATATGGCGGCTTGGCCGCCGCTTCTACGGCATCGAGATCCAATCCGTCCTTGAACCAATAGGGAACATAGCGAGCGGCGATTGAGGAGCCGGCGATCCGATGCGTCCAGGCAACCGGCTCGCCGACCGCATCAAGTCCGGCCGACAGTCGATCGAAGTAGTACGGCCGATACATATCGTGCTGGATGTCTTCCTCGCGGCTCCAGATCACCTTCACCGGGCCATCGACGTGCTTGGCGATCTTGACGGCCAGCACCGTGCCATCGGCCTCCAGTCTTCGGCCGAAGCCACCGCCAATCAGATGATTGTGAATCTTGATCGCATCCCTTGGCAGACCGCTGAGTTCGGCGACCAGAGACTGCGTGAGCGATATCGCCTGCGTCCCGACCCAAACGTCGCAACGATCCTTCTGCAGATGAACGGTGCAGTTCATCGGCTCCATCGCCGCATGGGCCAGGAAAGGCACCTGATAGACGGCTTCGAGCCGTTGCGCCGCTTGAGCAAGAGCCTTCCCTGCATCGCCATCTCTACGGGCAACTGCGCCCGGCTTTTTGGATTCCTCCTCCAATTGCTTGACGATATCGGCGTTGTTAACCGTGCCATTCGGCCCATCGTCCCACGTGATGGCGGCAGCCTCGAGCCCCTTCTTCGCCGCACCCATGTGATCCGCCACGACTGCAACAGCTTCATCGATATTGACCACCCGCCGGACGCCCTTCACTGCCAGCGCAGCCTTCTCGTCCACCATTTTCGCCTTGCCACCGAGCACAGGCGAAATAGCAACCGCGGCAACCTTCATACCCGGCAATCGTGCGTCGATGCCGTAGAGTGCGCGCCCATCGACCTTTATCGATGAATCTACGCGCTTCGCACGCGTGCCGATCAGGGTGAAATCCTTCGGATCCTTCAACCTAACACTTGCTGCGGGCGGCACCGGCAATTTCGCTGCAGCCTTCGCAAGTTCACCGTAGCTCAGATGCTTCGAGCCGGACGCATTGAACACGATGCCGTTCTTGGCATGGCAAGTCGCTGGATCGACATTCCACCGCTTGGCAGCAGTCGCAATCAGCAGATTACGACCCACTGCGCCTGCCTGACGCAGCGGCGTCCAGAAGGCACGTACGGAGGAGGAAGCACCTGTAGTTTGAATGTGCAGGAACGTGTTGGCGTAAAGTGCATCATTTGCCGGCGCATGCTGAACCTGAATCTGGTCAAGCTCCACTTCCAGTTCTTCAGCCAGAAGCATTGAGAGCGCCGTGTAAACCCCCTGTCCCATCTCGGCCATCGGCATCATCAGGGTCACGGGGCCGGTTGGATTGATCCGTATAAATCCATTCGGCGCAAAAGTACCCGTGACATCGTTTTCGACCACCCGCGAAGCAGGCGCCGCGAAGACGGACGCCGTGCTTGCACCGGTCAGCGCAAAACCAAGCAGCAAACCTGTGCCATGAAGAAAGGCGCGCCTCGACACCGCTGTTTCCTCGGCAATCCGCTCTCTCAGAATAGGCCCATCCATGATCTCAAGCTCCCGCGGCGTGCTTGATCGCAGCGCGGATGCGCTGATACGTGCCGCAACGGCACACATTGCCTGACATGCCGGCGTCGATGTCGTGATCGGCCGGCTTCGGCGTGTCCTTCAGCAGCGCCGCCGCCGACATGATCTGGCCGGACTGGCAGTAGCCGCACTGCACCACCTCCAGCTCCAGCCACGCCTTCTGCAAGGCCGCGCCCTGCGGCGTCTGGCCGATCGCCTCGATCGTGGTGACGGCGCTCTCGCCGACGCTGTCGACCGTGGTGATGCAGGACCGCGTCGCCGCGCCGTCGACATGCACGGTGCAGGCGCCGCACAGCGCCTTACCGCAACCGAACTTGGTCCCGGTCATGCCGAGCACGTCGCGCAGCACCCACAGCAGCGGGGTGTCGCCGTCGACGTCAACCTCATGGGGTGTGCCGTTGATCTTTAACATGAAAGCCATGACTGCCTCTTGGTAGCAGCGATTGATAGGATGCCGCCCGCCGACTGGACAGCGCCGGCCGGCCGCGTGCATCGATGGACGCGTGTCGCTCACGGACGAACGCGGATGACTGTCTTCCCGTTGCGTCGCTCGGTCGCGTTGAAGGTGGCGACAGCCTCGTCGAGGGTCGAGACGATGCCGATGTTCGTCCGCAGTCGTCCGTCCCGCACCCGCCGGACGATCTCACTCAGTTGGGCGCGATCGGACTCGACAACGAAGTCGACCGCCAGGCCGTCGGCGGGCCGCGCCTCGGTCGGACCGACGATGGACACCAGCGTTCCTCCGGCTCGAATCAGGCCTGCGGACCGCTTCTGGATGTCGCCGCCGATGACATCAAACACCAGATCGACTCTGCCGACGTCTTCCAGGGCGTCGTTCTCGAGGTCGACGAACTCTTTCGCGCCGAAGTCGAGCGCCTTCTGACGGTCGGCGGCGCGTCCGGTGCCGATGACGTGGGCGCCGGCCTCTCGTGCGAGTTGCGTCACCATCGACCCGACTGCGCCGGCCGCGCCGTGCGCGAGGACGCTCTGCCCCGCCCGGAGACGGCCGTGCTCGAACAGTCCCTGCCACGCGGTTAGGCCTGAGATCGGCAGGCTCGCGGCCACCGTGAAGTCGACGTCGCCCGGCAGCGGCGCGAGGTTGCGTGCCTCGATGGCTACATACTCCGCCAGGGAGCCGTCGCGATACCAGTCGGCGAGGCCGAACACCCGCTGACCTACCGACAATCCCGTCGTGCCGTAGCCGAGAGAGGTAACCACTCCGGCCAGCTCGTGGCCGGGGATCGACGGTGTTCGGTCACGGTCGCGGCGATCGGTCCAGGTCGGGGGCCACGTCAGCTCAGTCGGGACGAACCCCGACGCATGAATCTGAACGACGACGTCGTTTATCGCTGCCTGCGGCTCGGGCCGCTCCGCCAGCTTCATCCCGGCCGTTCCCGCAGCCTGGTCCGTTACAACGATCGCCTTCATGTGAATTGTCTCCTCGGTCATTTGTCTCTTTGGTGGAAGTGTCGCAGTGACAGGCGCATGTCGCCTCACGGACGAACGCGGATGATCGTCTTCCCGCTGATCCGCTTGGTCGGATTGAAAGCGGCGACGGCATCGTCGAGGGTCGCGATGTTGCCGATGTTCGTCCGCAGTCGTCCGTCCCGCACCCGCTGGACGATCTCACTCAGTTGGGCCCGATCGGACACGAGAACAAAGTCGATCGTCAGGCCATCGGCCGGCCGCGCCTCGGTTGGCCCGGCGATGGTCACCAGTGTTCCTCCGGCTCGAATCAAGCCTGCGGACCGTTTCTGGATGTCGCCGCCGATGACATCGAACACCAGATCGACTCCGCCGACGTCTTCAAGGACGTTGTTGTCAAGGTCGACGAACTCCTGCGCGCCGAAGTCGAGCGCCTTCTGACGGTCGGGGGCGCGTCCGGTGCCGATGACGTAAGCGCCGGCCTCTCGTGCGAGCTGCGTCACCATCGAACCGACTGCGCCGGCCGCGCCGTGTACGAGGACGCTCTGCCCCGCCTGAAGATGGCCATGCTGGAACAGCCCTTGCCATGCGGTCAGGCCCGGCATCGCCACGCTGGCGCCCACCGTGAAGTCGACGTCGCTCGGCAGTGGCGCGAGGTTGCGTGCCTCGATGGCCACATATTCCGCCAAGGTGCCGCCGCGATATGAGTCCGAGAGGCCGAACACCCGCTGTCCGACCGACAGCCCCGTCGTGCCGTAGCCGAAAGCGGTGACCACTCCGGCCAGCTCCTGCCCAGGGATCGACGGTGTTCGGTCACGGTCGAGGCGATCCGTCCAGGTCGAGGGCCACGTCAGCTCACCCGAGGTGAATCCCGACGCATGAACCTGAACGACGACGTCGTTTATCGCTGCCTGCGGCTCGGGCCGCTCCGCCAGCTTCATCCCGGACGTTCCCGCAGCCTGGTCCGTTACCACGATTGCTTTCATGGGAATTGTCTCCTCAGAGATTTATTGGTTCGGGGTAAATTACAGGCGCGGAAGGTCTTTTCGATCTCTCACGCAACTGTTTATCGGCTCGACGCCTTCCGCGACGACCTTGATGTCGAATTCCTGTGTGATGTCGGCTAGACCGCTGATCGCGTTCCTCGGAGCCATCGCGCGGCGAACCCAGCATTTTTGCGAACTTCAACCGCGCGACGGTGGCGGGCGCTTCAAAGTGAGAAGCTCCGCCACATCGTGCAGATCATCCGCCGATGAGATGGCAACTGTCAGCCATTTTCCGTCGATGTATGTTTTGGCTTCGTCATAGAGCTTGACCAAGTGCGGACGCCAGACATAACGCCGCTCCTCAAACTTCTCTCGTTCAGCTCCACCCATGACCACCACGGTCGAAAACAGCCGATATTCCGGCACCAAGGTGCAGAACGCCCTGGTCTTCTTGTAGCGCAAGGACCAACCGCGGTTTCTGCCACCGTAGAGCCAGTCCGGCGCGAAAACTCCAGGGTAGAATTCGACGATCCAGTTCCGCAGCTCGGTCCAATACCCGAACGACTTTGGTCCGATCCACTCGCGGACGGCACCGTCATCGGGCGGTGCTGATTTGTCGGTGATCCTGTCGCCGATTTTGGGAAGCGTCACGCCATCGGCGGCTGTTACTCTCGTTCCGATAGGTAAAATCATCAAAAGACCTCGTGTTCATGGTCCGGCGGAGGCCGGAGGATTATGATGCGGGCGTGCCTAGCGCTTGCGGCGCCCTTAGTGAGCTCCTGGTACGACGCTCTCCGGAGCATGGGGGTGTGCCTCGCGATGCGGTTTACCGGTGCCTGAGGGCACTGCAGGGCAGCCATCGACGCCTCGAAGCTGTCCCATGACAGTCAGATCGAGAGCGGCAAGCGCTTTCTCCCTCGCCAATGGAGCTTGCTCTCGGTCGAGGAACGCGGTGGCCTCTAGAGGGATAAATTGCTGGGTCTTCAGCCCAATGGAACTAAGTGCCAGCGACAGATATGGCGTGAGGAAGTCCGGCTGGTTGGCTCGGTCGCCGGTAAAGACGCCGCCAGAGGCGACGCCGATGAACACCGGACGATCCCGGAGCATTCCCACCTTTCCGGCGGGCGTCGACATCATCGTGCGACCGACGCGCAAGATTTGATCGATCCACGCTTTGAGGACCGAGGGAATAGCGAAGTTGTGCATGGGCGTTCCGATGACAACAACATCGGCCGCTTCGACTTCCCGGATAAGCGCTTCGGAAATATCCAGAGAACCCTTCGGCGGGGCGGCTAACGTGGCGGGCGACGCCAACGCGGCGGCATAGTTAGCCACGGTGTGGGGCAAGGGTTCGAACCCTAAATCACGCCGGGTAATGCTCGCCCCGGGCGCAACCTCGAGAAGCTTTTCGGCGATCGCGGCCGAAAGCTCACGGCTATGCGATTCTCGACGCGGACTGCTATCAATATGGAGAATGTGCATGCGATCGATCCCAATGGCTTCGACAAATTGCGAGGGGACAAAGCTCAGATCGAGCCGGCCGGCGCAACGGCAGGAAAGTCCTTCTCGGGATCGAACACGTTGTTGAAGAAATTCGTCAGGGAGTACATAGCCACCAGCGCGACGATCTCCATGACGTTCGCATCCGTGTAGCCCGCATTGCGCACGGCTTTCAGATCGGCGTCACTGACCTTGCCGCGGGTCTCGATGACTTTGCGCGCAAACTGGACGGCGGCGTCTCGCTTCGGGTCGCTTGCATGGCCCTTCCGAGCGAGAATGATTTCATCGGCCGGCAGCTTGGCCATATGGTCGGCCGTAAAGCTGTGAACTGTCAGGCAATAGTTGCAGCCATTCACTTCGGAGACAGCAAGGCCGATGCTGTCACGCGTCTTCACGTCCAGCGCCTTGCTCAAGGAGCCGAGCAGGGCGGCCCACGCGTTGAACGCGATCGGGCTATGCGCGAAGGTCGCCAGCATATTTGGGGTAAACCCGATGTTCTTGGTGATCGTGTCGAGGGTCGGTTTTGAATCGGCCGGCACCTGTTCCGGCTTTAGAGCTGCACTTCTTGGCATCGTAGTCTTCCGTAAGTTGTGGGCTTTACTAATACTCAAACGAGATCCAGCACGTCGGCGACCGGACGGCGCGGCTTCTGCGCCCAGTTTCCCGGACGCTCCGGCCCCACGGACAACAGCATGACCGGTACTTCGTCCTCGGCCAGTCCGAACTCGCGGTGCACCGCTTCGGCGTCGAAACCGATCATCGGCGTCGAACCCAAGCCCAGTGAGCGGGCCGCATAGATCATCGCCGCCGCGCCGAACGTGCCGGTGCGTACTGCCTCGTCGCGCTGGCGCTGCGGGTATTCCATGTACAGATCGCGTGCGGGGATTTCCCATTCCGGCACCATCTTTGCCGGCATAATGCCCGCTTCCACCAGCGGTGCCAGACGCTCTGGTACTACGCTGGAATCGGCCAACTGGCCGCAGACGATGAAGGTAACGGCTGCTTCGGTGATCGCGGGCTGATCCCAAGCGAGCGGACGCAACCGAGCCTTTGCTTCAGGCGTGCGTACGGCGATGAAGCGCCAGTTCTGCAAGTGGAAGGACGTCGGCGCGGTGGTACCGATTCTCACCAGCTCGCGGATTTGTTCGTCGCTCAAGGTGGCGGCAGGATCGAAGTACTTCGTGGCGCTGCGGCTCAGGATGCATTCGATGACGCCGTTGGTCATGGTGATTCCGTCAGTCATGGTGATTCCTATGGGTGAGGGGATAGGTTGAGGTACGAGAGTGCTTTCGCTTTCTCTGTTGAAAATGCTGCGGCGATGGGTCCGTTCGACATCTAGTGCCGGGAGCCATGGGTAGTTTCCGAAAGCGAAGGCAGAACAGTGTGACCTCGCTTCCAGAACTGGTGTCGGTCGGCGGCTTGACCAGTGACACATCAGCGTCCACTACGTTCGCGGTCGGACCGGCTGAAACCGCTTCGCTCATCTACGCGTGCGCCGCCACGGTGGCCGCGACCAGGGAGACCGCAACAACTGGGTCGACGGTCCTAGGTGATTTCATGGGGGGCTCCTTTGTTGCCCGCGCGCGGCACGGTGGCTCGACGCAATGGCTTCATGCGATGTCGAGGCGGCCGCGTGTCCGGCCGACCCGGTGGCCTCAGGATCGGACGCAGCCGGCGAAATTAGAAATTCCGTTTGATCATGCATTCGATAAGCGCGGGGTATCGTTGTCTAAAAGTGCTGTGCGCGTGCGCCCCGTCGGTCTGGACAGGGAAACGCATGGCGTAACCGCCGCTGCGCTCGAAGCACACAGGCGGCCACACTCGTAACGCATGGCGGTGAGCATTTCAGACAGAGCATCACGCAATTCCGACGCCTGCACACATTGGTCGGCGGCATCGATGTTTTGCGTGCGAATGCATGGCGTCTCGCTGACGCCTCGCTCAACGAGCCGTTACTTCAACGTAGCGAGATAGGCAACGAGGTCCGTCCGGTCCGTCGGGTTCTTCAGCCCTGCGTAGGGCATCCTGTTTCCGGGAACCACTTGCTGTGGCGATTCCAGATACGCATCGAGGATCTTCGTATCCCAGACAATGTCGGACTTCTTCATCGCGCTACTATAGCTGAAGCCGGGAACCGTACCCGCCTTCCTGCCGTTGATTCCCCCCAGGCCCGGCCCGGCGCGACTGGCATGATCTGTCGCATGGCAAGCTGCGCAAGCTTTGAAGATGGTTTTTCCGTGCTCGGCGTCCTGTGCGTAGCCGCGATTCGCGGTTGGTCCCGCAAGTACGAGCACCGCGATAAACGCGCCAATCTTTCCCGCGCTTTTCATAGGGAACGTCCTTTTTAGGTCGGGATCAGAGGTGGCGCGGCCGCGCCACATAATCGTTGAGGTCGTCGCCGAGTCGAAGCGCGAGAGCCCCTAGCGGGCCTGTCGGGTTGTAGCCTGCATTAAAGGGGTAGACGGATGCACCGACGACAAACAGGTTTTGCGCATCCCAGTGCTGCAGGTGAGGGGAGACGACGCTCGTCGCAGGATCGCTTCCCATAATCGTGCCACCAGTGACGTGGGTGGTCTGATACACGCGACTATCGTACGGCCCCTTGCGGGGGGCTGTCGGCGGTGCGATGTCGGCACCGGTCGCTTTGGCGATCTCGTCGATCTTTTTCGACAGATATACCGACATCTCGCGCTCGTTCTCGCGAACGTCGAACGTCATCCGCAAGAGCGGTTGCCCGTAGGCGTCGACATAGGTCGGGTCGAGGTCGACATAATTCTCCCGATGCGGATACCAGCTGCCATGGGCAGTTATGCTGAAATTATGGGCGTACCAATCGGCGTTGGCTTTTTTCCACTCCGCGCCCCATTTCGGCGTGCCGGGCGGCACAGCCCGGCTCGTAATCGGCCGTCCGTTCGTCACGTTGGCGTAGATGTAGCCGCCTCCGAAGAAGCCAAGACCGCTGTGGTCGAAATTGTCCCCGTTGAACTCGTCGATCACGGTCTGTGACGCACCGGACGCCAGGAACGGGTTGATCCAGCGGTCCTTGAAGAAGACACGCGTGCCGAACATCGTCTGGTGGCAGAAACTCTTGCCGACCAGCCCGTGACCAGTCTTGGGATTGTAAGGCGTCCCAATCCCCGCCATCAGCAGAAACTTGGTATTCGACATCGTGAAGGAAGAAAGTACGACGACGTCGGCCGGCTGTTCGTACTCCTCGCCGGTTACGCGATCGATGTAGCGAACGCCTCTCACGCGTTGTGCCTTACGATCATAAAGAATATCGAGAACATGCGTTTGCAGACGCAAGTCGAAGCTCTTGCGCTTTCTCAGCATCGGATAGAGCAGAACTTCGGGGCTAGCCTTGGCATTGGCTTCGCAGATGAAGCGCTCGCAATGGCCGCAGAACTGGCACTGACCAAGCTGCATACCATCGGGATTGGTGTAGGCCTCCGGCGAATTCGCCGCCGGCATGGGAAAAGGGTTGTAGCCTAGCTTCTTGGTTGCCTCGCTGAAGATCACGCCCGCTTCGGTGATAGGCAGAGCGTTTTGCGGAAACTCGTTCTGCCGTGGTGCCTCGAACGGATTTCCGCCCTCCTGCACCTTGCCACGCAGATTTCCTGCCTTGCCGGCAATGCCGAACAGCTTTTCGAACTGATCATGATAGGGCTCCATCTCTGCATAGGTGACGCCCCAATCCTGGATCGCCATTTCAGCTGGAATGGCCTTCTTTCCATAACGGTTCTCAAGGTGGGTACGCAAAACAGGGTCAGACTCGCTCCAGCGCCAGGTCTGCCCGTTCCAGTGATTGGCCGCACCGCCCATTCCTTCGCCGGGTTTGAACGCCTGGAGACGTCGTATCGGCAGCGCCGTTTCGCCGCCATTATGGCGAAGCGTGTAGGTCTGGACTGACCAATCCTGAAAGAGGTCACCATGCACGTCCCAGCGCAGCTCGTCGCGCTGCGACGGCAAGCTTGTTGCGGCGGTGTGGGTGCGGTCGATTCCCCGTTCAAGGACGACGACATCGACGCCCTTGGCCGTCAACTGGCGAGCAGCCAGCGCCGCCGTGAATCCTCCGCCAACGAAAACGACGGTGCGATGTTTCAAGCGTGTAGGCATGATTGTTTCCCTTAGGCGAAGTCGGCGATGGATTTCGGATCGGCGGCACCCGGGAAGGGCTTGCCACGGAAATCGACCATGTCCTGGGAATGAACCGCGGGGAGACCTGGATAGCCGATCGCCTTCCAAAAAACCTTGCCGACATTGCCGCCGTAAACGGGATCGGCGAAACAAGCTTGTTCAAATAGCGGATAGACGAGTTCGTTGAACCACGAGGCGAGCTGGACGCGCTCGTCTGTCACCTTGCCGTTGGCAATTTCATGGAGAAATCGGTCGGCACCACTCTCATCTAATTCACTAAAGGCCTTGCCATTGAGTTTCTGGCAGGCCGCATCCGCGGCAGCGAGGCCCGCCTTGAAAAACTGCTCGGGTGTGAGTGGCAATTGATAGCCCAGTTCAGGCTTACCCTCTCGCCAGGGGCCGCGCATATAGAGGCGCGCGCCCTTACCGAAACCGCCTGCCAGTTGTCGGTCGATGTAGGCTGCAAGACCGCAATCGACGCCGCCGGGTGTCAGCGTATCCGCAGGACACATCACGTTCACCATCACCTCGACGAAGCCGGCTTCGTCCGGGCCGAATGGCAGATAGCCGGGCACTGGCGACGGCAACTTGGCAGCGACAGTACTCGCGGAAGCATCCACGGATTGGGAGGAGGCGGGTTCGGATACTTCCGCGAGCGCCGTGGTTGTCGCCGCGGTTCCTATCAGGACACCCGGAGCCAGCGAAGCGGCGCCCGCGGCAGCGGCAACGCCGAGAAAGCCCCGACGGTTCGGATGGAAGGTTTTGTCGCTTTTGTCATTGGTCATCGGGGTTGCGGTCCACTTTTTTATCGCGGCATAATCGCGTGATCATCCATGTGCGAGTCCCTCTGTGCGGCGGAAGCGCGGGTCGCCTCATGCGGAGTTCAGTCTGCATGACGCGCGTTCGCGGTCGGGCCGGTTGGAGCCGCTCCGCTGATCTACGCTAGCGCGGCCACAGTGGTGGCGCAGACCCAAAGATCGGACGCAGCCGACGATAATGGAAATTATCTTTGGTCATGCATTCGATAGGCGGAGGTATCATCGTCCAAAAGCGCTGTGCGCGCGTGCGTCCCGTCCGTCTTCGATCCGCCATCGAGGAGCTCGCCGTACTCGAGGTGTCGGGCGGCGTAGGAAGACATGAAGGGGAACTTCGCGATCACCCATTTTCCATCGCGTCACAACGCTTCGAAAACGCCATGTGCCAGCCGCGATCCGTACCTTGGCCGGACAGCTCTTGCGGCACCTCCGTGTGGAGCAGGGCGAGGCGGCTTTTAGTAGGCGACTGCGAGCGCGCCGTCGCCGAAGGGCATTTCAAGCCGGTTCATTGCCGGATTGTCCAGGATACCGCCGCGGCAAGCGGGGCGAGCCGTGTGTCTGGACGAACGGCGACGGATGCGTGGTTCTTCGCGCATGCCGCTCATCGCCTCCGCAGCGTTGATAATCAAATTGAGGATTACTTGCTGTAGTTGCACCCGATCTGCTTGGACAGTCGGCTAGGGCCCTGCGAAGTGCGTCAGCACTGATACGCCGTTTCTCGTCACCTCGTCACGCGCCAGCTTGAGCAGGTCGCGGATCGCCCCATTGATCTACACACGCACCTTCTTCGGTGGCGCCTCCTTGAAGAGGCCGCAGCCCGCGGATCCGGTAGATCACGTCACTGGCTCGATAAGCGTCCCTCACGATGCAATCGAGCGCTTGTCGTACCTCGTCTAGGTCTGGCGGCCGATGAGCCAGAAAGTGCCGAGCGGCCTGAGCGTTAGCGACTATCGTCGCAATGCGCTGCGTCGCGTCAGCAATATTGTCTGACTCGGCGCCCACATATCCAGTGTCGATCATGGCGTTCTCCTTTGGATGTTCGGAGCGGAACACAAGACCGCGAAGATCTGTCCGACGGCTGAGCATGCAACAAATGGTCTAGCCACTCTTGGAGGGATTTGATCCGGACCGGAGGCCCTTGCTTTTTTACCCGGAATTTCGATCTATTGTTGCGTCGGGATCACCATTGCTAATTGGGTTCCGTTGCGGCGATTGCGGGGGCACTCCGCGCGGTGTACCTTGATGCTGGTGCGACAATGCTTTTTGGCATCGCGGTGCTTTGAGGGCGCCGTTCGCCACGGCAGCGCGTTTCGCCACAGTTTGAAACTGGTCGGCGCGCGCCAATGCTATAAGCTACCATCGCGAACCGGGTGCGATGATGGGACTCTCGGAGCGCTCTGCAAGCTCTCTCGGCACTATTGTGGGACACGCTGAACACGTTTGTTCTGTTGCCGAGGGGGCGACGCCTCCGCCGGGGATAGAAGCGGTATCAAGTTCTTGGCAAAGATCAGCAAATAAATACGGCCTCGATCCAATCGATAGCAAGGCGCCACGTATCCTGACGCCTGCTGAACTGAAAAATTTTTGCGAACCGCTCGATAAGCTCATCTTCAGCGCCCAACAAGAGATAGATCAATTGTACGGGGTTGTCCGCGAAGCTGGATATACCGTCTTGCTCTGTGATAACTCCAGCGTCGCAGTCGCGCATCGCGGCGAACAAATGCGGGCAAGGGAGTTCCAATACTGGGGAACTTGGCTCGGCGGCGTGTGGTCCGAGGAGGTGGAGGGCACAAACGGAATCGGCACCTGCATCATGGAAGAGCGGCCTGTCACTGTTCACAGAAGCCAGCATTTTAGGTCCAGACACATCAACTTGAGCTGCTCTGGTGCGCCAATCTTCGGGGTTGATGGGGGATTGATTGCAGTGTTGGACGTCTCTGCCGTCGATCCTGAACTCTCGGAACGAGCGCACGCGCTCACTGGTGCGCTCACACTGCGATCGGCGTGCGCGATAGAAGAGCGATTTTTTCGTGAGAACTTCCGTCGAGAGTGGATCGTCGCCATAGCGCCGCCGGAGAGAGGCGCTCAAGGCATGTTGCTGGCAATTGACAGCAACCAACGTATCATGGGCGCAAACCGGTTCGCGCGCACGTCCCTTATGCTCGATGATCTTGGACTACGGGCAGGTACCAGCTTGTGGTCGATTTTCGAGCGAAACGTCGACATTTTCCGGCACCGCGACCGGACCGATTTCTCTGTGCGGTTACTGATCGCCGGCAGCAATGATACTCGGCCCGCGCTTGTCACTCCACCCGATCGCCCCGTGACTGCCTCAAACAATCCAACGAGCCATGACCTGCACACGCGGCCGCGCCTGGGCTCGTTTGATGTTTCGACCCTGCCGCCAGCACAGCAAGCATGGGGCGGATTGTCGCCGGGCGCAATGCGTCGGGTGCGGGAATACGTGGAAGTGCATTTGGGCGAAGCTATCGATCTGTCGATGCTGGCTGGAGTTGCCGGACTATCAGTACATCATTTTGCACGACAGTTTAAGCAATCCGCCGGGGTGACGCCGCATGTCTACCTCACGCAAAAGCGCGTTGAGCGCGCCCAGGAGATGTTGGTTCGGACGGATCTTCCGTTAGCGGAAATTGCGTTCGCCGTGGGCTTTTTCGACCAGGGTCATCTAGCACGTCATTTCCGTCATTTGCTCGGTAAGACCCCTCGGGAGTTTCGGTGGTCGCAACGCTAGAAGCAAAGAGCGTTTGCATCGCCGAAGATTTGCTGAGGAGTAGGTCTGCCGTATGGCCACCACGCTACCGGAGACGCGATCGGGGAATCCGATGCAGCCTGACGCCGGCCTTCACTCCGCGAGAGCGACGCGCGCGACCGCGGCGAGATACGCTGGACGCACTGCAGCCCGAGATCCGCGAGCAGCCATGGGAGGCTTTGAGGCCTCGAGTTGTTCAGGTGGTGCATCACGATCATCACGGCTCTGCGTTCGCCGTCGGCTGCGGCGACGTCGCGGGCTCACAGGAGGCGTTCTGCGGTCCTGCGGCGGAGCGTCTTCAGATCGTTCGCGAGCTCGCGAATGCCCTCGGACAGCTTCTCGGTCGCCATCGCGTCCTCGTTCATGATCCACCGGAAGGTTGTTTCGTCCATCGGACCCGCGGGGTCCAGGTGTTTTATGTCGACGGCGTCTTCGCTCACGAACCAGTGGCAGATCCCGTCTTCCGCCGTACGAAGGGAGCGTGGCTCTGCGGCGGTGGGCGCCAAGACGCGTTTGAGCTCGCCCCCCTCGGACGCAAGCGCGTCCATGAGGGCTGGCGTGATCGCCAGCCGATCGCATCCGGCCAGCGCCTCGATCTGGCCGGTGTTGCGAAATGACGCCCCCATGACGATCGTCTCGATGCCGTTCGACTTGTAGTATCCGTAGATGTCCCGCACCGACCGGACCCCTGGATCCTCCGCGGCGTCGAAGTCCTTTCCACCAGACTTCTTGTGCCAGTCGTAGATGCGGCCCACGTACGGCGAGATCAGGAAGGCGCCAGCTTCGGCGCTGGCAATCCCCTGCGCCCGGTTCAACAGCAACGTCATGTTGCACTTGACACCCTCGCTTTGGAGGATCTCTGCAGCGCGTATTCCCTCCCACGTCGATGCGAGCTTGATCAGCAGGCGATCGGGTCCGACGCCGCGCTGCTTGTAGGCGTCGATAGTCTGGCGCGCCCTCGCGATCAATGCTCCGATATTGAACGACAGGTTGGCGTCCACCTCGGTGGACACAAAGCCTGGCACGAGTCGCAAGAGCTCGACGCCGACGGAGACTGCGAGCCGGTCGGCAGTCGCGGCGGCGACGCGTGCAGCGTCGCCGCTCCGTTTTCGTCCCCATGTCAACGCTTCTTCGACAATATTCGTGTACTCGGGATTGTCGATAGCTTTCAGGACGATCGTTGGATTCGTCGTGCAGTCTGCCGGCTTGAGACGCGCCACCGCACCAAGATCGCCCGTGTCGGCGACCACCGTTGTCATTGCGCGTAGTTGATCCAGCTTCGACGCCAAGGCCTTTTCCTCTCCAGTCGGCTCAAGCAGTGCATGCACCATGCCTGCGAAACGGTTTCCTGTCGTCGGTTCGCGCTTTTTTATGCCTCGCGCGTGGCCAGGGTCGTCGGGTCTTCTTTCGTCAGACGGGCTTTCCCGATTGCTCCTCTTCGAACGTCACCGCTACCGCCGCGTTTGCCGAGAGGCGAACCCTTTGCCCCTCGACGTCGGCGATCAGCCCGAGGTCGATGAAATGCGCGTGGCCCTTGTGCTGGCCCTCGCCGCTGTCGCGCTTGGCGAGCCTGATGCGACCGTTGGCGACACCGTCGACATTGCCGACGTGAACACCGTCCGCGCCGATCACTTCCATGTTCTGGACGATCTTGTTCGTGGTCATCCCGTCTCTCCTTGTGGTTTCGCCGGCTATGGCGAAGCTAAGCGTGCTCCGCCAGACGGAGACCCGCGGAAGCGCGGGTATTGGCGAGGGTGCGTCGCACCGCTCGTTTCACGAAGCGAAGTAAGGCTGCGTCCGGCACCGTCCACACGTCCCTGCGCCGCCCTCAGGCGGCGCTTCTGCGCGGAAGCTTCCACTGCGGGCGGACGAAGTGGCAGGTGTAGCCATTCGGGTAACGTTCCAGGTAGTCCTGGTGCTCGGGCTCGGCCACCCAGAAGTCGCCAGCGGGCGATACCTCCGTCACCACCTTGTCCGGCCACAGCCCTGAGGCCTCCACGTCGGCGATGGTGTCCTCGGCGACGCGGCGTTGTTCCTCGCTCGTGTAGAAAATCGCCGACCTGTAGCTCGCGCCTCTGTCGTTTCCCTGCCGGTTGGGGGTCGTCGGGTCGTGGATCTGGAAGAAGAACTCCAGCAGGTCGCGGAAGTTCGTCTGACCCGGGTCGAACGTGATCTCGATCGCTTCTGTGTGCGTGCCGTGGTTGCTGTACGTGGCGTTCTTGACGTCGCCGCCCGAGTACCCAACCTGCGTTGAGACGACACCGGGCAGGCGTCGCACCAGTTGCTGCATTCCCCAAAAGCACCCCCCTGCCAGGATTGCGCGTTCTGTAGTCGCTGCCATCGTCAGGCCTCCTGCTTTGCGAAGAGCTTTGCGTACGCGCCGTAGCCCTCGCTCTCCAATTGGTCGCGGTGGATGAATCTCAAGGAGGCCGAGTTCATGCAGTACCTCAACCCGCCCTTGTCGCGCGGCCCATCCGGGAAAACGTGGCCAAGGTGGCTGTCGCCGTGCTTGGAGCGAACCTCCGTCCGTGCCATGCCGTGCGAGCTGTCAACGTTCTCGACGACGTTTGCAGCCTCCAGGGGCCGCGTGAAACTCGGCCATCCCGTCCCGCTGTCGAACTTGTCGAAGGATGCGAAGAGCGGCTCGCCGGAAACCACGTCGACGTAGAGGCCAGGCTCCTTGTTGTCCCAGTATTCGTTGGCGAAGGGGCGCTCGGTCCCGGCGGTCTGCGTGACGCGGTACTGCTCGGGAGTCAACTTCGAGACGGCTTCGAGGTTTTTCCTGTAGATCGCCATTCGCCGTACTCCTCTTTGTTCATCATTGAGGATAGGCACCGGGTGGTCGACCGTCCAATCACCTCCGGCTATCGAAACGATGCCATGCGGATCGACACCTGGAGGTGTTTCAATCTGCCGGGACCGATTTATCGGCCCGGGCGACGGGTCTGGGAAATGCGGGAACAGGACTTTGAATCGGCGCTCGCCCGACTATTCCTAAAGATAATTCGTCAACGACTTCCATTCCAAAGTTGAATTTTAGTTTCCCGGAACGGACGGTCACCATGCAAGAAACATACGCGGACAGGTGCTGCGAGGGGCCCCGTTGGGGGGGAGAACCAGAATGGACGACGAAGTTTCGAAGGGGCGCCCGGTTAGTACGACAATCGAACCCTCCGCGGAGACCTTGAGCAGTTTTCGCACGCTGGATATCCGAACCGACCGGCTGATTTCATCATGGCTGAGAGAGGCGGGGGTTCCTGACGGCGCCCTGAAGGTGAACGAATCTGCGCCCGATTTCCTTCTCCCCGACGCAAATGGAAAGCTCGTCTTATCTTTGGAATTGCGACAAACTGCACCGTTGATCGTCACCTTCGTTTACGGGACATGGTCCCCATTGTGCGCAGCTGGACTACGGGTTCTTCACGGGGCCACCTCCAGAATCCGCGCTGCCGGCGCCAGAGCAATTGCCATAACGCCCGATACTGGAGACTTGCCACGCAATCTCAAATGCGATCACCGACTGGATCTGGAAATCCTCTCCGACCTGGATCTTGGGGTGAGCCTTTCGTTCGGCCTGGTGTCCGTGGTGCCAGCCGAGATAAAGAGCCGTCTCTTGCAGCGCGGCCTTGATCTCTCCGCTCCCCATGGCTTCTCCTTTTGGATGTTGCCAATGCCGGCCACCTATGTCCTCGACCAACGAGGGATCATCCGTCGAGTGTGTATCGGGCCGGGCTCCATCACGGGAGCGACGACCGAAACCGTGCTTGCTGCCCTGTCCGAATTGGATGGGCCTAAGCCTCGCCCTTAGGCTAACCGGAAACGGACGAATCAAATTCAGGAGGCTTCGCGTGGGTGACTGCAACTGCGTCGTGGGTTTGTCCCTCGGCCATCAACGACTTCGCGCCACTTTAGCAACGACGGTTGGATGCCCGCGACAAGCTCGGGCGTGAGGAGGCGGGACCGGGACCTGTGATCTGGATCGAGGAGCCTGCACCTTGTGCGTCAACCTTGCGAACATTGACATTGCTTGAGGCAGGGGCAGACGCGCAGCGGAGTTTGTCCAGTGCACTCGTCCAGTCACGAACACGAGCGACCTTGACAAAGGCGTCAAGCGCGGGCGAATACTGCCTCCCCGCCACGGCCAGAAGCTGCACCTCGCGCCGGACGGGGTCGCCCTCAATTGGAATAGCGGCGAGTGACGGCAGCCTTGGAGCGTGCTCTGGCGCCAGAATGGCCCCAAAACCGGCGGACGCCATTTCGGGAAGATGGCTTTCCTGATCGCTCCTGTGCACAACCTTGGGGCCTGGCTGGTCGGCAAAACAAGCCTGTTTGAATCGGCCGGCGACGTCGCATCCGACCCTTTCGAGAAATTCCACCTCATGCAAGTCTTTGAGCGGGATAACGGTTTGCCTCGCCATCGGATGTTTCAGAGACAAGACGAGCACGTACCGCTCCTCGAACAGCCGCCAGCGATCGATACGCTCAGGTAGCTCCACGGCGTCACCGACGAGTGCGGCATTGATCTCGCCATCCAAAAGCATCGCAATGAGCCCGTTGGCATCCGCCTCGCGCAGATCGACTCGCAGGTCAGGGATAATCCTGGCGACTTCCCGGAGCAATTCCGTAATGAGTGCGGCGGAGACTGACGGCACCAACCCGATCTTGAGCGGGGCGATTGTCTTCTTTTGATAGTCTCGCGCCTGAAGCCGTACCGCCTCGGCGGCGGCAAATATTTTCTCCAGTGTGGGCAAAACCATCTTGCCCAGCTCGGTGAGCTGGGTGAGGTGACGCTCACGGTGAATCAACGCGCCACCGAGTTCTTGCTCTAACTTTTGTACTGCCTTTGTCAGCGCGGGCTGCGTTACATTGCATTGCTCCGCAGCCCGCGTAAAATTGAGTGTCCTTGCTAGAGCTAAGAAATATCGCACCTGATAAAACTGGAGCTGCATACTCATACTCGAAAGACTTGCCCTCGTTCGGACCGTTCCAGTTCGTTGCCGTAACAGGCAGAGCCGATGGCAAAGCGGTTTGTCGCGGAGTTTCCGCGGAAACCGATATTGTGCGCCGGCTCGGAATTGTCGATCCGCGTCTTGCGCAAAGTGTTCTCACCGACGCTGTTTCCTATTAACGCCGCGGTTGCGTACAACATCATAGGCGAGACCAGTCATATGTCAGGGTTTGCGTCGGGATCGGCTCGGTCGTCTTTTCATCAAGTGCTTTTTGCTCATTAGGATCTCCTAAGGTCTCAGTTCTGAGACGTCGGAATGAGGGCGGCAAGCCCACGTTCGTCAAAGAGGTTCCCAGCTTCCACCCAGGCCGCCGGTCAGGGCGCAGACGCGCACCGTCTTTGCCATAAAGCAGTACCAAGATTTGCAATTGTCCTGTCCCAAGAATAGGACATCAGCTCACCCCGAGAGTCCGAAACAAATGTCCGATCGTCCAAATCTTGTATTGCCTCGATCCGATCTCGACGTACTGATGGCAACTTTCGATGTCGAAGTCATTGGGCTCATCGAGTGTTTGGTCAGTCCAGGTTGGCGCCTGTCATTCGAGAGCGCGGACGCGCCGGCTATCCACTACAATCTTTCCGGGACCGGACGAATGGTTGTGAGTGGTTTCTCCGCATTTCCTCTGGTACCTCACACCCTTGTCATCACACCGCCCAAGAAGCCGTTTCACATCGAGGTTGATGACCGCACAGCGGCCAAAACGGTGAATGTGGTCGAAGCTCAATGGGATTCTCGCTTCGGCGAGGGTATCCAGCGATTCGTCGCCGGGAACGTCGACCCGGCGGTGATGCTGATCTGCGGGTACTTTCGCGCCACCTACGGCTCGTCGATCGACCTCTTTGCTGACCTTTCCACGCCGATTGTCGAGCGCTTCGAACCCGACGACGAACTGGGGTCAAAGTTGCAGGCTGCGTTGGCAGAAATCAGCGGCCGGCAGGTTGGAATGCAGGCGATGACGACCGCCATCCTGAAGCAGGTGCTCGTCACGCTCATCCGTCGGAGTTTGAATTCGACCAGCGTTTGGCTCGAGCGCTTTTCTATCCTGAGTGACCGTCAAATCGCCCATGCGTTCGCCGATATGGTGGCGCGGCCATCGGCCGATCACTCCGTCATGGCCTTGGCGCAGAAGGCTGGCTTGAGCCGATCCGCATTCATGGCGCGGTTTGTGCGCGCAATCGGAAGTTCGCCGATGGTCGCGCTCCGGCAAATGCGGATGAAGCGCGCAGCCGATATGCTCGCAGCGAAGACATTTTCAGTTGAGCAGATCGCGCGGGCGGTCGGTTATAGGAGCTGCAGCAGCTTTCTCCGTGCTTTTCGCCAGGTGCATGGATACGTCCCGGCAGAGTCCGAGGGTAAGGGACGCTCCGCGGATGGTCAGCGCGGCGGGCCGGGCGCAGCTGAGGAAGAAGACCGGGAGACGTGACATTGGTGCGCCGGTCGGTGCTCAGTCGATGACCTGCTGTTATCGATTGCATGATCAAGAAACATGCCCGCCGCGGCGTGACGCGCGCTAGCTTTCGAGGCACTCCAGTGGCCACCACTGGCTCAGACGGTCGGAGTTAGTGACGACCTGCAACTGAATAATCGTTCGCGGTCTACGGTAGGAGGATCAAATGCCGCGTATTGCCATTCCGAAACGTGAGGACGCCCCCGCGGAGTCCAAGCCGATCCTCGACAACGTTGACAAGATGCTGGGCTTCGTACCCAACCTGCACCGCCTCATGTCGATCAGCCCTAACGCGCTCTCCGGCTGGGCTACCCTGATGGGATCGCTCGCGAAGACCCTGGACGTCAAGACGAGAGACGGGATCTCGCTGGCGGTGTCGGAGGCGGACGGGTGCGACTACTGCCTGGCCGCGCACAGCTTCATCGCGGGCAACGTGGCCAAAATCCCGGCGGACGAAATCGGGCTGAACAGGGAGGGCCGCTCGAGCGATCCCAAGCGCCAGGCTGCGGTCGCCTTCGCGAAGGCGCTCATCGAGACGCGCGGCAAAGTTTCCGACGCCCAGTTTGCAGCGGTCAGGGATGCTGGGTGGACAGACGCCAACATCGTCGAGATGATTGCGCTGACTGCCCAGTTCCTGTTGACCAACTTCATGAACAATGCGGTGCAGACCCCGATCGATTTTCCCAAGGTCAGTCCCGCGAGGGCAGGCTAACGCGAGGTACCTTCCTTTAGAGAGGGGAAGGCTGGTGAATCCAATGTCTCGACGGTCCCCGCGGCCTGGTGTCAAGCGCGTCAACAGCCGCCCGAGGCCTCGGACGGCATAAGGGGTGCTCGTCGACCGCATCTGGCCGCGCGGGCTCACGAAGGAGCATGCCAGCAGTAACGTGTGGAAGGACATCGCCCCGAGGGCAAGCCTCAGGACCTGCTTTGGCCCTGACCCGAAGCGCTGGCGCGAGTTTCACAAGCGATACTTCGAGGAACTCCGCGCCAATCACGCCGCAGTCGAGCACCTGACGGATCTTGTATCGACGGGTGAAGTCACGCTGCTCTTCGGCGCGCACGATACCGGGCGCAACAACGCCGTGGCGCTCGCGGACTATCTCGCGGCACACTAGTCGGGGTCGATGTACGGGATCGGAAGCTCGCTCAAGTCGTCGTCATAGCTTGCCGCCGGCGCGACGCCGACGTTATCGGTGGTGCGGATGTCGGCGCTGAGGCCGAGCGTCCGCCCGACGGGACACATGTTCGCAGCCTGCATCAGTTGGGTGCGCTCCTCGTCGCCAAGGTTTCCTTCGAGCCTGATGGAGCGCTCGAAGGAGTCGCGGCCGCCATCCCCGCCATGGTGGTACGACACGGCGACCTCGACGTGGGAAAGCGGGATTTTCTGCCTTCGCGCCTGCAGCCGTATCGTCATCGCCGTGCACGCCGCGAGCGAAGCGCTTAGCAACTCGTAGGGGTTCGCCCCCGCCGCCGTGCCGCCTCTGCCGTCGGGGCCGGCGATCGAGAACGCCGATGCGCCGGCACGGCCGTTAAGCGTGCCAGCGCCGTCAAGGTCTCCGGCCACCTCAGCCTGTGGGCGAGGAGCTCTATCGTCGTTCGAATTCGTCATCGTGCTTTCCGGAGCGGTGTCAGGTGTGGAGGGTCTCGCCGCCTTTGGCGTCTGCGTAGTACTGAGGCGCCTCGCGACGGTCGTATTTCCCGTAGTCGCGCACGATCCGCACTCTACGGACCCTTGCCTTTTCATTCGGCTCGGAAGCGTCCTCGTAGGCCTGCGCTGCAGCGGCGTCCTTCCAGGATATAAGGAGAATCAGCTCGCCGGGCGTGAGTATGGCGTCGAAGATGTCCCAGGACGTGCAGTCGGCGGCCCACGGGTTCAGGCCGAGCCACTCGGCGCAGTCGTACGGGTTGTTAGTCTGCTTCCACTCCGCGGGGCGTGTCGCGTTGATCAGCGTGACCGTCGTTCCGTCCCCGACTTCGGTCTCGTCGAGCCTCTGCTCCGTGAGGGCGTACCCCGGCGGCACTTGATTGTCAGCAGTGATCTGGCCGACTCGCAGGTGGTAGTCAGCGAGGATTTCGTCGCGGGCCTTCTGCTGAACCTCGTGATGGCGCACGTGGGTGCGCCAGCGGACGAGCGACTTTTCGTCCCGCCAGTTCGAAACCGAAAGGATCCAGCCCTCGCGGGTTAGGCTCTTGTAGCGGACGTTGTCGACGAAGCCATCGACCTGCTCCAGATCGGGGCGCAGCATCTTGGCGTTGTCGAGGTAATCATTCCAGTTCTCTTTATTCGGGAGGACTTCAAAAATCACTGAGAACATGTTGGTATCCCGCTCTTAGAGTGTGCGACGCAGTCGATTTCGATGTCGAATTGCCCAGGCTAGGCGCGCTCTTTACGGCAGAAGACCTCCAAGCTGTCATCATCGATCGTTTTGGCCAGCATCCACGCGGCTCCCGTTTCGTTCACTGTTGCGTCTTCTTGCATTCGGCGCGACCCTAATCGCCACAGGCCACGCGGATAATCTGGCCTTTGCGAAACTATCCTCTCGCAAAGCGAGAGGAGTCGTCTCTCAAGTGCCGTAGCGTTCGGTCTTGATCGCCCTCGCTTCCAGTCCCAAGGCGAGGGCGGCGTCCGCCGCGATGTCGACGAAGGCATTCGACCCGCACACGAAGGCGCAGCCGGGAGACATAGGCAGCCGTGCCGCGACGTCAGCGACCATCCTGGTGTCGATCCGCCTGCTGAAGTCGGTGCGGCGCGTCGCAGGCTCGCGTGTCAGCGCCAAGGCGAGCGCGAAATCGGGAAGCGAGCTCTCGAGCTCGAGGAGCTCGTCCCTGAACAGCACGTCACCCCAGGTCCTGGAGGAGAGCGACAGCGCGACAGGCACCGGCTCGCCGCTGGCCTTCCGATACCGGATCATGGCCATGAGCGGCACGACGCCGGAGCCGGCGCCGATCAAGAGCACTGGCTTGTTGGAAGGCCCCGGCCAGAGAAAGTGTCCGCCGAGCGGCCCGCGAAGCTCGATCATGTCGCCTACTTGGGCGACGTCGTGGAAGAACGGGGAGACCTCGCCGTCCGGGAGGCGCTCGATCGCCAGCTCGATCACCCTGGAATCGCTCGGGGCCGAGGCGATCGAGTAGCTGCGCATGGCAGTGTAGCCGTTGGGCGCGGTCAGCCGCACGTCAACGTGCTGACCGGCCGTATGGTCGAACGTTTCGGAGAGGCGGAGAAAGAAGCTTTTGATAGCCGACGTCCTCGTCGCAATCTCGACAATCGCGCAGCTCTGCCATTGCGCGGCTGCGGCAATCGCTTCAGTCATTCGTGTATCGCTGCTCATGCCACGGATCGCCGTACATGTGGTACCCTCGCAACTCCCAGAAGCCAGCCTCGTCACGTTCCGTGAACTGAAGCCCGTTCACCCACTTCGCCGACTTCCAGAAGTAGAGATGTGGCACGAGCAGGCGCGCCGGTCCCCCGTGGTCGCGCGGCAGCGGCTGGCCTTCGTACCTGAGCGCGACCATAGCCTTCCCCGTCGTGAGGTCCGCGAGTGGCACGTTGGTGGAGTATCCGTCGTAGCAATGTGCAAGCGCAAACGGAGTGGGTGCGGTAAGGCCAGCGTCGGCGAGGATGTCGTCGACGGCCACGCCCTCCCAGGCGGTGTTGAGCTTCGACCACGAGGTCACACAGTGGATGTCTCGCGTCATCCTGGTTCGAGGGAGCGCGTTGAACTCCGACCAGCTCCACGCTTTGACCGGACGAGGGCCGACCTTTAGCGTGAAAGTCCAGTCCGCGGACTCGATCTGCGGCGTGGGGCCGGCCGTTAGCACCGGGAAATTGTCGACGAGGTGCTGCCCCGGGGGAATCCGGTCCGATGGTTCGGATCCGGATTGGCGGCCTGTGAAACCGCGAGTGACCATGGTGGATTTCCTCCGTGCCGGCGCGTGGCATCAATCATCTGGCGGTCGCGAGCGGCCGGCGCCCGGACCGCGCGCGCACGGTCACGAACGCCGCGCGCCGCGGTCGCCGCCCTAGGGGAACGTCAGGCCGAAAGCGGCCGGATCGGGCTGCACGCCTTTCCGGGGGACTAAGAAGCGCTCCAGCCCACCCGGCACGAAGCTGAGCAGCAGGGTCGCCTGGTCGCCGACCACCTCGATCGTATGCGGCACACCGCGGGGAAGAGCTGCGTAGGCGCCCGGTCCCACCTCGACACGGGCATCGCCGACCCGCGCGATGAGCTTGCCCTGCACCACGTAGAGCAGCTCGTCCTCGCGCGAGTGGGTGTGCAGCGGCGGCTCCTCTCCGGCCCGCACCGTCCACATGACAGCGCCATATTCGCCTCCGGACTGGCTGCTCTCCACTTTCATCTCGATGCTCGAGCCTCCGCTCGAGGTCACTGTCTCGCCGCCGTGTGGCGGCGTGAGAACCGGCTGCTGGACTGACATTTGTAGACTCCTGATTGTTGGACCCTTATTCGACTTCGCAGTGGCGGCGAAGGGTCGCCGCTCACAACGTACCGTGAAACATGGTATTCCGGGCGGCGAATGGGAAATGACGTCACGCCATGAAGTCGATAGCCGCGCGTTATGACGGCCGTCCGCCTTCCGCATCGGGCTCGCGTGCACCCGACGCCGACCGCTCCAGCAGCTCGGTTAGCGTCCTGACGGCCTCCGTTAGCTTCAGGACTTCGCGCTCACGCAGTTGGTCGATCTTCTCGTGCAGCAACTCTATCTCGAGCTCTGCCTTCACATTGATCCGATAGTCGTTCTCCGCAGCCTTGCGATCAATGTCCTGCTGCCGGTTCTGACTCATCATGATGACCGGCGCGGCGTAGGCCGCCTGGAACGAAAGCGCGAGATTGAGAAGAATGAACGGGTAGGGGTCCCAGTCCCTCATGGCGCCGACCAGGTTGGCGGTTATCCAGACGAACAGGATCGTGCTCTGGACGATGATGAAGCTCCACGATCCCATGACGGTGGCGACCGCGTCCGCTATCCTCTGTCCCAGTGTCAGGCGCGCAACCGCCGCGGGCTCATCCAGGTCCTGAAGCCGAAGCGAGCGGCGTGCTCGCCGTAGGTCGGCGAGCAGGTCGTGCTCGGCCTGCTTCATGCTGTCCTGGTCTTCCGCCTTCTCTTCCACGCTACGAGGACCCGTTCCGCTCGATTGCGGGGTCGACGCGGCCAGTGCCCTGCCGCGATCTGATCGCGTCGTTCTGCCGTGGAGTTTCGCGGCGGTCTCTGCAATGGCGCCCCTGGTACCAGGCGCCGGCAAGCTCGTTCTCGCTCGGCTGCTGCCGCGCGCCGAGCCCGGCGGTCGTCGTCGCGCACTACCTGACGTCAACCCCGTTCCAGAAAGCCACGTAGTCCTTGATGTTCGCGGCCGCCGTCGACGGCTCCGGGTAGTACCACGCGGCGTCCTCGTTGGTCTTTCCGTCCACCACCAACGAGTAGTACCTCGCCATACCCTTCCACGGACAGCGGCTCGTCCTCGAACTCTGCTGTAGGAATTCCTTGCGGATGCTCCCGGGCGGGAAGTAATGAGTTCCCTCGACGACGACAGTCTTCTCCGATTCCGCTATCGTCGCGCCGTTCCAAGTCGCCGTTGTCATTTCCTGTTCCTGTCCTGCTACGTTGTCGCGATGACTCCGACGCTATTGCACGCCGCGGCCTCCGCGAAATAACGATCGGGAATGGATTGCATAGCGCTACGATACGCCGGGCCGCGCCACTGTGACGCAAGCGTCCCGACCGGTCGAGTTGGATGCCATCCGGAGCTCGCCCTCAGCCGCCCCAGGGCCTGCAGCACCTTTCATTCCGAGGCTGCCAGAGCAGCTGCCTCGGAAGAAACTTCAGGACGAGGGGACCGTTGCGGCGCAGCTGCTCGGAGGAGTGGAGACGGCCGTTGGCGCCCGGAATCGGTAGGGCGTCAGGCTGCGGATCGATTGGCTGAAAGCGGTTGGCCGCCAGCGCGCGCGTCGTGGTCATGCGGGCGCGCTCGCCACCTCCGAAAGGGTTGCATGCAGCATGCCCTTCTAGGGGACATCGACCGACCAGTCGCGAAGCCGCGCGACCTTGACGAAAGCGTCCAGCGCGGGCGAGTAGCGGCGCCCCTGCACAGCCAGCAGCCGCACCTCCCGCGAAACCGGGGCGCCTTCGAGCGGAATGCTCTTGAGCGTCGGAAGGTGCGGCATGTGCTCGGGCGCGAGTATCACGCCGAAGCCGGCCGCGGCCATGTGCTGCAGGTGCAAGTCGTGACCGCTGCAATAGCCGAGCCGGAGCGGCTCCTCGGGGAAATACGACCGTTGGATCTTCGGGGCGACGTCGCATCCGGCGCGTTCCAGCAAGACGGTCTCGCGGAGGTCGTCGATGCCGATCGAGGGACGGTTTGCGAGCCGGTGTGTCGGCGCAAGAACCACGACGTAGCGCTCCTCGAACAGTAACCAGTCATCGATGCGGGCAGGCATGTCCTGCACGTCCCCGACCATTGCGGCGTTGATGTCCCCCTCAAGCAAGAGGTCGACGAGCTTCTCCGCTGCGCCCTCACGCAGCTCGACGTGAAGCCCAGGGACTAACTTTGCGATCTCCGCGATCGGATCGAGGACGAGCGACGCCGAGATGGAGGGGGCGAGGCCGATCTTCAGTGGCGCGACCTCCTTGCGTTGGAACTCCTGGGCTCTGCGACGCACCGCCTCTTCCGAGGCCAATGTGCGCTCCAGCATCGGAAGGACTTCCTTCCCAAGGTCCGTGAGCTGCGTCAACTGGCGCTCGCGGTAGATCAACTGGCCGCCTAGCTCCTGCTCGAGCTTCTGAACCCCCTTGGTCAGGGCGGGCTGCGTGACATTGCACTGCTCGGCTGCGCGGGTGAAATTGAGTGTGGACGCGACGGCGAGGAAGTAGCGAACTTGATGAAGCTCCATGGATTGTTCTCTTTCCTTCCGGGTCGCAGTTGCGCTCCGAGTTCCCTTGGAACCAGCGGGCAGGGCACTTATTGACCCGTGTGCGCCGCCGCAGCGAGTAAAGCCCGGCAAATCGCTCCAAATTGCTGCTAAGAGAAGGAAGATCTCCGTCCGCGCATCCGGCAAAACTAAGGGACGGGAGGCCGCGCGTGTGGCGCACGAAGAGCTTGATCAGCCGACTTCAAGCCGAAGCCCGACGTCGGAGTCTGACAGATGGTGCAGCAGTCGCTGAACGTCGCGTACTCGGACGGTAGCTCTCAGGTGTTGTGGGAGGACGGCGAGCACGTGTTGAGCCGTGGCTGGCGACTGGACGACAATGGCAACCGGCTCGCCGTGCTGCTTGATGCCCGTGCCATCGACCAACCGTCCCGCTCAAGACTCGAACGCCTCGCTCACGAATTGAGCTTGAAGGATGAGCTGGACGCAGCCTGGGCTGTGCGACCGCTCAAGGTGGAGCGCGGCAGCGGCCGCACCATGCTGCTGGTGCTCGAGGATCCGGGCGGCGAGCCGCTCGCTAGGCTGCTCGGCTCACCGATGGATTTGGGAGGCTTCTTGGCCCTCGCGATCGGTGCTGCAACAGCTATAGGCAAGCTCCACCAGCGCGGCCTCATCCACAAGGACATCAAGCCAGCTAACATTGTGGTGCACTGCGCCGATGGACACGTACGGCTCACCGGATTTGGCATCGCATCGCGCCTGTCCCGCGAGCGGCAGGCGCCTGAGCCGCCCGAAACCATCGCCGGTACGCTCGCCTACATGGCACCCGAACAAACCGGGCGGATGAACCGCTCGATCGACGCCCGCAGCGATCTGTACGCCCTAGGCGTCACGCTGTACCAGATGCTCACGGGCGTCCTGCCCCTAACGGCGGCCGATCCCATGGAGTGGGTGCACTGCCATATTGCCAGAAAGCCGATTCCGCCAAGGGAGCGGTTGGAGAGTGTCCCGGCGCCCGTCTCGGCGATCATCATGAAACTGCTCGCCAAGACACCCGAGGATCGTTACCAGACCGCCGGCGGTATCGAGCGCGATCTGCGACGCTGCCTGGCGGAATGGGAAGCGCGCCGCCGCATCGATGACTTCCCGCTGGGCCTGCAGGACACGCCGAACGAGCTGCTGATCCCCGAAAAGCTGTACGGACGAGATCGTGAGATAGCGACGTTGCTTTCGTGCTTCGATCGCATCATCAACACCGGTGTGCCGGAGTTGGTGCTGGTCTCAGGATATTCCGGCATCGGCAAGTCCTCAGTCGTCGATGCACTACACATGGCGCTCGTGCCGCAGCGCAGCCTGTTCGCGTCTGGCAAATTCGACCAGTACAAGAGCGATATTCCTTACGCGACACTGGTGCAGGCTTTTCAAAGTCTCGTCCGGTCTCTCCTCAGCAAGGGCGACACCGAGTTGGCAAGCTGGCGGCACGTGCTTTTAGAGGCGCTTGGATCGAACGGGCGACTCATGATCGACCTCATACCCGAACTCAAGCTAGTCATCGGAGACCAGCCACCGGTTCCTGAGTTGCCGCCACAACAGGCACAAAGCCGTTTTCGACTCGTATTTCGGCGCTTCATTGGCGCACTTGCCCGCTCGAACCGGCCACTGGCGCTCTTCCTCGACGACCTGCAGTGGGTCGACGCGGCGACGCTTGATCTGCTGGAGGACCTGTTGCGGCCAGATTCGGAGCACCTCATGCTTATCGGTGCCTATCGCGACAACGAAGTCGCTGCGGCCCATCCGCTAACGAGAAAACTCGACGCCATCAAGACCGCTGGCGGAAAGGTCGCAGAGATCAAGCTGTCGCCGCTCGCCCAAGAGCACCTTGGGCAGTTGGTTGCGGACGCACTTCGCTGCGAGTTAGAGCGCGCAAAGCCGCTTGCGAAGCTGGTACAACTGAAGACCGGCGGAAATCCGTTTTTCGCCGTTCAGTTCCTGTCTTCGCTCGTCGAGGAAGGACTACTCAAATTCGATCATGATGGCGCGCGCTGGTCCTGGGATATCGACCGCATTGAAGCCAAGGGCTACACCGATAATGTCGCTGATCTTATGCTCGGCAAGCTAACCCGCCTGCCGACCGAGGCGCAGAATGCATTGCAGCAGCTGGCTTGTCTTGGAAACATTGCCGAGAGCACAGTCCTTTCGATGGTACTCGGGATTTCGGAGGAGCAACTCGATACGAGTCTGTGGCCGGCCCGCCATCAGGAGTTGGTCGAGCGTGTGGCAGGCGCTTACCGGTTCGTCCACGATCGCGTTCAGGAGGCCGCCTATGGGCTGATCCCGGAGCAACTGCGCGGCGAGGCGCACCTTCGAATAGGGAGACTGCTCGCGGCACGGACATCTCCGGAGAAGCGAGACGAGGCGACCTTTGAAATCGTTAATCAGTTCAACCGAGGTCTTGGTTTGATCACATCGGTCGATGAACGCGAGCAGGCCGCGGAATTGAACTTGGCAGCAGGCCGGCGCGCCAAAGCGTCGGCTGCATACGTTTCGGCGCTCAGTTACTTTATCACCGGTCGAGGCCTATTGGCAGAGGGATGCTGGGAGCGCCGGTGGGCGCTCATCTTCGCACTCGACCTCCATCGCGCCGAATGCGAGCTCTTGACTGGCGCGCTGTCGGACGCAGAAAGCCACTTGGCTGCATTATCTGCTCGCGTCACGGATATGGCTGATCGAGCGGATGTGGCGCGCCTCAGAATCGACCTTTACCTCACGCTCAATCAGCCCAGCCGCTCGGTTGCCGTCGGTCTCGAGTCCCTAAGGTACCTCGGCATCAGCTGGTCGCCGCATCCGACGGATGAGGAGGCGCGCCAGGCGTATCAGCATGTCTGGTCGGAGCTCGGCCGGCGCGCGACCGAGGAGCTGATGGCCCTTCCCTTGATGACCGACCCGGCAGCGCTCGCCGAGCTAGATGTCCTGAACCGGCTCTCTTCGTCGGCACAATACACCGACCTCAACCTCTACACGCTCGTCGTCTGCCAAATGCTGCGTCTTACCTTGGATCGTGGCAACAGCGACGCGTCTGCTGTCGCCTATGGCCGGCTTGGAATGATCGCCGGGCTGCGGTTCGGCGAGTACGAGGGCGCGTACCGCGTCGGGCAACTCGCTTGTGAGCTCGTAGAGCAGCGTGGACTATGGCGTTTCCAGGCGGGTGTGTACCTGAATTGCGGAAATATGGTCATGCCTTGGACAAGGCATATCAGAACATGCTGCGAACTCATTGGCCGCGCATTTGATGCGGCGCAGAAAACCGGCGACCTCGTGTATGCGGGGATCTGCTCCGGGCTGAGGGTCCTGAATCTTCTTGCAGTCGGCGATGCGCTTGCCGACATCGAACGTGAAGCTGAGAGGGTACACTTAGGCCACGTACAGCTTGGCACAAACCTCGAAATCATCGGTGTGGCACTCGCTATCGTACGAATGCTACGCGGCGCAACGGCAAGATTCGGCTCCTTGGATGACGGGCAGTTTGATGAGCAGCGAATCGAACGCGATTTCGCGAACACTTCGGACGTGACGGCCGGCCAATGCTTGTATTGGATCTGCAAGTTGCAGGCCCGCTTTTTGGCCGGTGACTATGCGACGGCGGTTGATGCTGCATCGATGGCGCAGCCGCTTCTGAGCATGTCCCTCACGATCATGGAGGCGGCCGACTATCACTTCTACGGCGCCTTATCGTACGCGGCGTTTTGCGATTCGATGCCCGCCGGCCAGCGGACGTCGACTCTGGAGGCCTTGGCCCCTCATCACCGTCAGCTCGCCAACTGGGCCGCGGCCTGTCCTGAAAACTTCGAAGACCGCGCAGCGTTGGTTAGTGCGGAGATTGCCAGGATTGATGGTCGCGCGTTCGATGCCATGAACCTTTACGAGCAAGCCATCCGTTCGGCACAGGCAAACGGCTTTGTCCACAACGAGGCGCTCGCCAAAGAGCTGGCGGCACGCTTTTACACCGCGTGCGGCTTCGATCAAATCGCGCACCTATATCTGAGAAACGCCCGCGACTGCTATCTGCGCTGGGGCGCGGACGGCAAGGTGCGCCAACTAGATGCGATGTATCCGCGCCTCAGGATGGAAGAGCCCGCACCTGCTTCGACAAGCACGATCGCAGCGTGTGTCGAGCAACTCGACCTCGCAACGGTGATCAAGGTGTCGCAGGCCATCTCGGCCGAGATCGTGCTGGAGAAGCTGCTCGAAATGCTTATGCGCACGGCGCTCGAACAGGCTGGCGCCGAACGAGGCTTGTTGATTCTTTCACGCGGAGCTGAGCAACGGATCGCCGCCGAAGCCACGACGGACGGCGATTCGGTGACCGTGCATCTGCGCGACGAGGAGGTGGCTGCGACAGTGCTGCCGGAGTCGGTGCTCCACTATGTCCTGCGCACCCGGGAAAGCGTTATTCTCGACGACGCGTCATCTCGCAATCCATATTCTGACGATCCCTACATCGTCGAGAATCATCTCCGTTCTATTCTCTGTTTTCCGTTAATCAACCAGGGAAGGCTTACAGGCATCCTCTACCTGGAGAACAATCTGACGCCCATGGCCTTTACGCCCGATCGCGTCGCCCTGTTGACGGTGCTTGCGTCGCAGGCGGCGATCTCACTCGAAAATTCGCGGCTTTATCGCGACGTCGCAGACCGCGAAGGGAAGATTCGGCGTTTGGTCGACGCGAACATCATTGGGATCATCATTGCCGACCGCGAGGGTCGAATTCTTGAAGCCAATGACGCGTTTCTACGTATCGTAGGATATGACCGTGAGGACTTGGTTTCGGGCCGCGTGCGCTGGACCGAGCTGTCCCCGCCGGAATGGCGCGAGCGGGACATGTTGACCCTGACGGAACTGAGCTCAACCGGGATGGTGCAGCCCTTCGAGAAAGAGTATTTTCGGAAGGATGGCAGCCGCGTTCCCGTGCTTATTGGCGCCGCTCTGTTCAGAGAAGGAGGCGACGAGGGCCTAGCATTCGTGCTCGATTTGACAGAGCGCAAGCGCGCGGAGGACCGCCTCCGCGTGCAACACACCGTCGCGCAGGTCTTGGCGGAAGCGGCCACGATCGAGGAGGTCACTCCGAGAATACTGCGGGCCATGGGCGAGTGTCTGGGATGGGACGTAGGCGCGCTCTGGCGTGTGGACCGGGAGGCCGAGGCGCTGCGCTGTGTCGAGCTTTGGCATAAAGCGTCGATAGAAATCCCCGAATTTGAAAGAGCCGATTGGCAGTTCACCTTCAATCCGGGGGTGGGACTACCGGGCCGGGTGTGGTCCAGCCTTAAGCCCGTATACATACCGGATGTCGTTCCTGATAAAAATTTGCCGCGCGGACCCATCGCCGAACGCGAAGGACTACACGCGGCCATCGGCTTTCCTATCCTGCTCGGGAGCGAAGTCTTGGGCGTGATCGAGTTTTTCAGCCGCGAGATCAAGCAACCCGATCAAGAGCTGCTCGACATGGTGGCCACCATTGGCAGCCAGATCGGTCAGTTCATTGAACGCAAGCGCGCCGAGGAAGCTCTGATGCGAAGTAAGGATTATTTGGCCGAAGCGCAGAAGCTGACGCATACAGGCAGTTGGGCTTGGGATCCCCGCACGGAACAGGTGCTGTATTGTTCCGAGGAAATGTTCCACATTTACGGCCTGGATCCACGGTCGAGCCTACCTTCTCGAGAAAACTTTCGACTGCAGATCCACCCCGAGGATCGCGAGTGGGTAAAGGAGAGATTTGAGGAGTCGCTTCGCAAAAAAATTGACACCTATGCCGAGTACAGGGTTGTGCTGCCAGACGGAACAGTTAGGCACATCAGTGCCTCAGGTCATCCGGTTCTCAACGAAGACGGCGAGCTCATCCAGTTTGTCGGTACCGCTGTAGATGTGACAAAGCGCAAACAAGCTGAGGAATCATTGCGGGAAAGCGAGGCGAATCTCGCCCACATGAACCGCGTGAGCACGATGGGAGAGTTAGCAGCCTCGCTGTCGCACGAAATCGCGCAACCGATCGCCAGCGCACGCAACAACGCGCGGGCGGCCCAGAATTTTCTGAAGATGCAGCCGCCGGACCTGGGCGAGGTCAGGGAAGCGCTTTCCTGTGTCGTCGGAGATGCTGATCGGGCAGGAGAAATCATCGATCGCATCCGAGAGCAAATCAAGAAAGCGCCGCCGCGAAAAGAGTGCTTTGACCTCAACGTGGCAATCAACGAAGTGATCGTATTGGCTCGAAGTGTGACCCTCAGGAATGGCGTTTCGGTCCAGACCCGGCTTGCAGAGGGACTAGTTTCGGTTCTGGGGGATCGCGTTCAACTGCAACAGGTCTTGCTGAACCTGATTCTGAATGCGGCTGAAGCAATGGGTTCGATGGAGGAGGGGGCGAGAGAGTTGTTGATCAGCACAGAGGAAGGCCAAGCAGGCGCCGTCGTGGCCGTGCGCGATTCTGGGCCGGGCATTGATCCGGAACATCTCGACCGGGTCTTTGACGCCTTCTACACCACGAAGCCCAATGGAACGGGCATGGGGCTGTCGATCTGCCGGTCTATCATCCGCGCTCATGGCGGCAAGCTATGGGCGGAGGCGAACGAACCCCGCGGCGCCGTGTTCCAGTTCACACTGCCGGGGGCGGAACGGGAGCTCACGACCCCTTCTCAGGCGAGCCTGCCGACCTGAGAGCCGCGCAAACGCATCGTGTGAGATGGTCCTCATCCACCGGCTTACGCAGGTAACACAAGACCCCATCGTTCAGGGCGCAAGCCCGATCAGCATCATTGGGAAAGGCCGTCACGAGGATTGTCGGTATCGCGTTGCCCGTGTCGATAAGATGCCGGTAGAGTTCGAGCCCGGTCATAGCAGGCATATGGATGTCGGCGATCAGGCAAGCTGTTTCGGCAAGCCGCGGGGAGGCGAGAAAATCCGCTGCAGACGCGAAAATTTCGACCGTATAACCCAGCGATCTCATGAGCCTGTACATGGACTCACGAAGGAACCGATCATCTTCGACGACCGAAACTAGTACCTTTTTCATCATACCGCCCATGGCCGTTCGCTGGACGCGTCTGCGGGCAGATAATTATCCAATTATAGTGACACTCACATTGCTTGATATCTGAGAGAATGCCACCAGTGGGCCGCCTGTGCCCCGTAAACTTTGGTTTATCTGGACGATGATTGCGAAGCCTATCCGGCATGACTTGCGATCGAGGCTTCGGCCGGACGAAAGCAGTCGAGGGATCGCAGCGGGCGAACTCTAGGACTCGCCCGAGCGCCCTAAGCCTTCGTATCATCGTCCCGCCCCCTTTGGATGTCCGAGCTCAACCCGCGCTCAATTGAGCCGTTGGTGACAATCCTCTTAGTTTTAGTGCATCCGAAATGCGCACAAGCCAAAAGGAGCAAACAATGACTTACCGCCTAGAAAGTCACGGGTCCGACAAGGCCGTGCGATGCGCAGTCTGTGAGGGCAAGTTTGGTCTCGTCCGGCATTATTCGTGGCGAACGCCGCTTTGCTCCAGGAAGTGCGTCGATCGCTTCAAGGCGCGCCGCCAAGGTGACCACAATTGGATGGGCTGGTTCCAATTCGCTTTCGACCAGTCGCCCGAAAACCGCGCGAGGGCGTCATGACGCTTCAGATCTCACAACGAGGCAAGGAATATTTGAAGGCCGCGCAGACTTTGCTTCACACTGCCAAAACCATGACGGACCAAGCCATTGCGGCTCAGCTTAGGGCTCTTGCCGACGACTACGAGCGGCGAGCCGAGAGGGCTACGCTCGACGATGCAGCTAAGGCGTTGGCTCGATCCGCCGAGCGCTGAATACGCGTGGCAAACATGAGCTGATGGGCAGCTTCCCTCAGCAGCTATCGGGCCGACTAGAGATCGAACTTTGACCGAAAGTCGACCCGACCGTCGGAGGGGAGCGAACTGTGTCAGCGCGCGTAAGGTTTGGAGTAGCCGGCGCGTATCCTTCAGAAAAAAGGGGCTGTTCAGGTTCCACGATTGGGATTAGAAATGCGCGGTCCGCCGGACCTGCAAACCAAGATGCAGGCTGATTTTCGTGATCTCTTCCGAGTGGCAGCGATGTCTGACGCAACCTCCACCGTGTTGGTCATCGACGACGATCCGGATCTCCGTGCGTCGGTCGGGCGCCTGCTGCGATCGCTCGGCATTGACGTTCAGCTATTTGCCTCCATTTCCGACTTCCTCAAGTCCGATCCACCGGATTGCCCCACCTGCCTGGTGCTCGATATCAGATTGCCCGGCCAAAGCGGCCTCGATTTCCAGCGCGAGCTGGCTGCGGCAAACAGGGAGATTCCGATCATCTTCGTCACAGGCCACGGCGACATACCGATGTCTGTGCAGGCAATGAAACGGGGTGCGATCGAGTTCCTGACCAAGCCGTACCGCGACCAGGATCTTCTCGATGCCATTCAGCTTGGCTTCGCCCGCGATCGTGCGCGGCGGGAGAATGACAAGGACATGGTCTCCCTTAGGCAGCGTTTCGCCTCCCTAAGCCCCCGGGAGCGCGAGATCGTAATTCAGGTGGCGCGCGGCCGCCTGAGCAAACAGATTGCCCACGATATCGGCATCGCCGAAGCCACGGTGAAGGTGCATCGCAGCAGGGCGATGCAGAAGATGCAGGCCGGTTCGCTTCCAGAACTCGGCCGGATGGCTGACAAGCTCAAGCTGGTGCCTGACATGCGGCAACGCTCTTAAAATGTGCGTTCTTGCTCGATGTGCTATTCGCACGGCCAAATGAGTTGAGCAGTCGAGCAATTTGCAAGCAAACCAGGAGAAAAGGCGGCGGGCGCTACGCCGCCGATATTCTCTTGCAACTGCTGGCTCGCGGTGATCCCGCCATAGCACTTACAATCTGTCCGCCCGATTGAAGCCGCGTCCCGGCTTGTAAATCTAGGTTTAGGCAGTGCAACCAAATCTGTCATTGCGCGCCACCCGCGTGGAATAGCTCGCAGCACTCCAAATCGTCAGATTACGGGTCACTAGCATCTTTGCGGGGATTAACCCTGCAAAAGCAAGCGAGGTCATTATGCGATCGACTGCAGCTTTCGGACGCATGGAGCAATTTCATCTCGAACCGAAGCTTGACGTCGGACGCGTCGTTCAGCGTCCGGATGCGGCCAGGCAACTCTTCGAGAGACGAACCGAACCAGCCGGCGCAACGCCAACAGAAGTGTCGTTCGGACCGTTTCGTCTGCTTCGAACGCAGTTCCTTTTGCTGGAAGGCGACAAGCCCGTGACTCTCGGAAGTCGCGCTCTGGAAATCCTGACTGCTTTGCTTGACCGCCACGGAGAGTTGGTCAGCAAGCAGGAGTTGATGGCTCGCGTTTGGCCCAATGTGTTCGTTGAGCCCGCCAATCTCACGGTTCATATGTCAGCACTGCGTCGCGCGTTGCGTGACGGCCAAGATAGGAATCGCTTCATCGTCAACATCCCCGGACGCGGCTACTGTTTCGTCGCCTCTGTCGTTATATCGGCTCACGAGAATTGAGCGCAACTGGCCGAAGCACCGAGAAATTCGGGTGAGGCATTACCGTTGTCGCGACAATAGCAGAGCAGCCGTTCACTGTAGCGAATACTCCCGTCAGCTCGCCAGGAAGGTGAGAGCGGCGCCCCCTCTTCCGGCATCCGAAATCGTCACTCGCTTTTTATAAGCCAAGGTTTATGTGGCGCAACTACAGCCGTACACCGAACAACCCACGTGCAATAGAAGACGACCGGCAGAAATGTAAGTCTCCTCGCAACAACTCGCGTTCTGGAGTCCGCTCATGAGGAGAATCACTGTTCTCATCGCTTCTGCTCTGATCAATGCATCTACAATTCCCGGACTTGCGGCGGATTCCACGTTAAACAAGGATGTTAACGTCGCTCGCGCGGTCTCGGCGACTGTAAGCAGCAAACCCGCTAATGCGGCCGACAACGAGAAGGCTTGTCGCGCCTACGCCGCCTCTTTTTATAAGTCCGCGATGCTGCGGCAAGCCGCTGCTGGCCGCGTCGACGGCGCGTGGGTGTTAATTGCGCTCGAGTCCGTGATTGAAGCTTTCAAACACCTGTCCGCGACGAAATGCGTCAGCTGACCCTCACTATTCTCTGACAATGCGATGCACGAGGTCTGCACATGATTATCTTCCCGCTCATAACCACCTGGATGTGGTTTCAAATCATCACCGCGTCACCGCTCCCATCTTCGGGCCGTCCGGTCGAGGACAGCTCTGACGCCAACGCCTCGTTGAGTTCCGTCGGAGTGTTATTTGAACGAGGTGGAACATGACCCAGGCCGATTTCACAGCTCCAACACGAAGAAGGTTTTCGCAGATCGCCGCGGCGCCGTATGAAATGAGTATCGTAATATAACAGGAGTGAAAACGTGGGTGACGTCATTCGATTTGCCTCAAGGTCCGAGAGGGAGGGAGCTAGCCTTATTCGAGAAGCCCGAGCGATCTACGACAGCGTCTTTCCGCCATCTGATCCCCTCCGCGAGCAGCGGGACAAGGTATCCGCAAGCCATATGCGCATCGGCGCAGACGTTGATCACGGCGAGGGGGGCCCATCATGATCGCGATCATCGCCGTGCTCTGCAGTTTGTCTTCTCCGGCAAATTGCCGCGAGCAGACCGTCACCACCTCGGACTTTGCTGACGTCTCGATGCAGTCCTGCTGATGGGCGCACCGCAGCTCGCCGACTGGATGAATCAGCATCCGACTGAGCGTCTTGCGGCATGGCGCTGCGTGATCGGTCAAAAGGACGGCCGGGGTACTTAGGGTGAAATGTCGACCAGCTCGCAAACTCGGAGCGTAATGTATCATGGCGTCGAGTTTCGGAAGATCGTTTCGTGGGTTTGTCCTTGCGGCTCGTCCGGTTGTTCGTCCGCAGGACTCGAGCTCGAAGACCTTGCGGACCGTTGGCAGTGGCGTGTTCAATTGGCGCGCCGCAACTGAAAGGCTGCCGGTCTCGATCGACATCAGCGATATCGCGTTCTCTTGGGCCGCTCGTAGGCAGCCTCTCATAGCGAATGTGGTCGAGCCAATGGCATACGCATTCGGCACGATTTGCTGAGATTTGGATTGCTTTACTCGCACTGACGTTCCTCGTCGGATACCAATTTGCCTCACGGAGGCGGACAGCTTCCCAAGTGCTCGGCGCGCGGCGATCCCCCTTCGCCGCGGTTCGCCCGCGGCCGGTCCTTCCCTCCCGGGGACCGGCCGCTCCTCCTCAGGGGCCGTCGGGCAACGGCGCTGGATCGGATAGGCATGGGGCACTTGAATCGACGAGTGTGGGAAGTCCAGTCGTCGAGCGTAAGACGGATGGAGATTCACCGCAGCGCGCCAGGCGTCTCTCAGCAATTCCGATAACGCTCGGCTATCGACTCCATGGCGAGAGGTGATTTTCCTTTAGACCGTCATAGACTCAAACTTCGAGCTGTCGTCGCCCGCTCTCGTGTACGGGCCGAAGTCGGCGTTCCGTTGAACGATCGCAAACTAGGAGGTCCGACATGCAGATCAAAGAGACGCCCGACGTTTCCTTCCCCGGCGTGGTCGAGAGCTCCGCGCTGGAGGACGTCGTCGTGCTCGCGGACAGCGCCGGCGTCTCGCTTGGAGCGCAGCGCGCATTCAGCGCGAGGGTGCGGAGCGTCCGCGATGATGGCAGCGGCCTCATCGCGTCCAGGTGCGTGGAGATCCCGCTCGTTGGCAGCGACGGCGAGATCTCCGGGGTCTTGTGTCTGACCGCCCCACAGCCCGACAGGCGCGGCGTGTTCTCCTCCCGGAGGCCGCAGGGGACGAGGGCGATCGAGGACGTGGCGCAGTTCGTGGTCCACGACATCAACAACCTTCTCGCTGTGATTGGCGGCGGCCTGCGGCTGCTCGAGTGCCAGAGCGACGCCGCACACCGAAAGGCCATCATCGGCAACATGCAGCACGCGATCGCGCGAGGAGCGCTGCTCAGTCGTCAGCTCCTCGACGTTGCGCGACCATACCCCGAGTCGATCGGCGGGTTCGTCGCAGGCAGCCGCCTCGCAGCGCTGGCGGGTTCGCTGGACCAGGCGTTGCGTTCCGACATCACGGTCCGCACCGATATCGCCCCTGATTTGTGGGACTTCGACGCTGACCCGGAGGAGCTGTACTTCGCGCTGCTGAACCTCTGCCGAAACTCGGCCGATGCCATGCCTGGGGGCGGCGCGATCACCGTCGCGGCGCGGAACGTCGAACCTTCCGGTGGCGTGGCCCGGGGATTCGTCGAGATCGTCGTCGCCGACGACGGGGAGGGCATGCCCGACGAGGTTCTCTCGCAGGCATTCACCCCGTACTTCACGACAAAGGCCGCGGGCAGCGGCACCGGCCTCGGGCTCCTCCAGGTCAAGCGCTTCGCCGAGGGACGAGGCGGCGCGGTCTGTATTGAGAGCGAGCGGGGTGGCGGCACGCTGGTGCGCCTCTTCCTCCCGCGCGTGCACGCAGCTGGGCTCCCCGGCCGTATCGTCGGCGCGGAGATTGCGTACACGCCGTCACCCAACGGCGGCGTATTCCACGTCGTCAACCCAGCGGCGGCTGCGCCGACCTCGTAGCCGGCGCTAACACCTGAGATCGGTTCAGCGATGCAGCTCATGATCCCGCCCGGCCGCCTCGACCGTCCGGTCGACCACGAGAGGGACCACGTGCTCGGTCCCACCGATGCCGAGATCACGCTTGTCGAGTACGGCAGCTACGCGTGCCCGCACTGCAGGGCTGCCAACGAGCGCATCGCGCAAGCACGCGACCAACTTGGTGACCGCGTCTGCTACGCCTTCCGCCACAGGCCGCTCACGGACAACAGCCTTTCGTTTCGGGCCGCCGAGCTCGCCGAGCTTGCCCGGACGCCCGAGGCGTTCTGGGCCGCGCACATCAAGCTGATGACGAGGTCGATGCAGCTCACAGAGGATGACCTCGTCGCGGTGGCCGCCGATCTTGGCGTGAACGCCAACTTCGCGCTCGGCGACAGCGACGCCGTGCGGCGCGCGACAGCGAGGGTGGAGGCGGACGTCGCAAGCTCACGCGCAAGCGGGGTGAGATTCACGCCGACCTTCTACATCAACCGCCGGCGCTACGACGGACCGTGGGACGAGAGCTCTCTCGTCGACGCGATGCTTGGCACGCTCGGCCACCGCGTCCGTACGGCAACCCTGGATTTCGCGAGCTGGGGGCCGTCCGCCGGCATTTTGCTGATCCTCGCGACCGTGGCCGCGATGGTCTTGACGAACTCGCCGATCGGGCCGTCGTTCGAGGCGCTCTGGCGCCAGGAGGTCGGCGTGAGCTTGGGCGACGCAGCCTTTCAGATGTCCATCCTCCATTGGGTCAACGACGGCCTGCTGACGATGTTCTTCCTCGTCGTGGGATTGGAAGTGAAGCGCGAGATGACAGTTGGTCATCTCGCAAGCCGCCGCTCCGCAGCGCTTCCGATCGCCGCCGCGCTCGGCGGCATGGTCGTGCCGGCGCTTCTGTACGCGCTGGTCATCCCTGCGGGGCCGTGGTCGCACGGGTGGGGCGTTCCGATGGCGACCGATACTGCGTTCGCGATTGCCTTGATCGCCGTGATGGGCGCCCGCGTTCCCGTCGAGCTGCGCATCTTCCTCACCGCGGCGGCCATCGTCGACGACATCTGTGCGATCGTCGTCGTCGCTGTGTTCTACTCCGGCGATATCCATGCGGCATACCTGGCCGCCGCCGCGGCGGTCGTCGTCGCGCTGGCGCTGCTGAGCCGGTCGAGAGTCTACCTTCTCTCGCCGTACATCCTGTTGGGCATCGCGTTGTGGACATTCGTCTACGCGGGCGGTCTCCACGCGACGCTGGCCGGCGTGGTACTGGCGCTGTTCGTTCCCACGCGCCCGCCCGCCAACCTGGCTGCCCTGATGACGCAGGCCAGCACCATCATCGCCTCCGAGGCCGGGCACGAGGGTGAGGTTCTCAGGCACGGCCCCTCCACTCCGGCGCTGCACGCGCTTGATGCAATCTTCGACAGACTTGAATCGCCGGCTGACCGGCTGCTGCGGCACGCCGGCGCGCGTTCGAGCTACGCTGTCCTCCCGATCTTCGCACTGGCGAATGCAGGGGTGGCGATCAATCCGGGCGTCTTTGTTGGGCATGGCTGGCTCATGGCCGCGATCGTTGCTGGCCTCGCCATAGGAAAGCCGCTCGGCGTCTTCCTCATGGCTGCTGCGGCCGTGCGCGCAGGCATAGCCGTCAAGCCGGCGGAGTACACGTGGCGGCAGTTGGCCGGGGCGGGAGCCCTCGCTGGTATCGGCTTCACGATGTCGCTCTTTATCGCCGGGCAAGCGTTTCCAAGCGCTTCCGACTTCTCGGCCGCCGAGATCGCTGTGTTCGCTGCGTCGATTCTTTCGGCCGTCGTTGGGACAGCCGTGCTCTGGGGAGCTTCGCGTCAGGAGCTTGTCGAAGAGGCGCCGCGGTGCGCCAGCATGCAAGTATCGCAGTCCGCGGGGGCGTTTATGCAGGATCGTGAACAGGAGATCTTTGAATGATTCTACCTGCCGGTACGACAGTTGCAGTCGCTGATGGCGCGACGGTCCGTCTATTCCGCAATACGGGTGTGAAACCTGGGGTGCATCTGGTCGAGATCACGGCGGCTCTGCCTGCGCCCACCCACTCGGGTGCGCGCCATCACGCCGGCTCCGTCAACCCCGATGGTAGGCGGCTTGACGAGGACGACTTCGCGGCAGCTACGGCTTCGTTCCTTAACAAGCTCAGCCTGGACGGGACCATAAAACACCTGGTCGTCGTATCCGACCCCAAGACCCTGGGGGAGATGCGCAAGCATTTCCACCGCGACCTGAGAGGCAAGATCATGGGCGAGTTCGCGAAGGACTTCAGCCGGCGTCCGCTCGAGGACATCGCCTCATTGATCGCTGACGCCTGAGCGCCTCTGTAAGCGGCTGCTGGCGCAAACCTGTCCAGTCATAACCCGCGCGAATAACTCAAAGTTTCGGCGACGACTACTGGTCTCGACCAATCTCAACCAAATCAACCGTCTAAATGGATCAGCAATGGACAAGATAGTCAAAGCTGCCTCTGGCATTCCAAGCAGCATCAAGAGGAAGCAAGGTTCTGCTGACCTCGGTGTCACGTTCCAATCTCTCGACTAACCGGAATCTCACATTAGGAGGAGCCTCCGCATGACCTATTACCTAATCGCCTCACGCGCCGCGATCATCTTCTGGACGAGCCTTGCAATGGTGCCAACCGAGATCCTCTTTGACGCGTTAAAGACCGAATTGGAGCGCCGCGGCGAGGAGCCATAGGGGGCCCTGCTTGGTCCTGCGGCACGTGCCAGAGAGAAAGATCGTTGGAGCCCGAAATGACAAAGCACATTGCACCGTTACCGAATCCCGATGGATCGTTGCTTCTTCGTGAGTTGAACCACAGAGTAAATAACGAGCTTACTAGCACTATCTGCACGATTTCAGCCAAAGCGGTGGCGTCGGATGACATGGCAGTCAAGGCGGCGCTCCTCGATGTGGTAGACCTTCTCCATGATTACGCTGATGTTCACAAGGCACTACGCATGCCGGATCCTGGGCACCTGACCGACGCCGCAAGGTACCTCCAGCATCTTTGCTTCTCCTTCACGAAATACCGACTGGACCGGCTGAGTATACGTCTCTTGTGTTCGGCGGATGATTTGCGGCTTGAGGGCGAACGCTGCTGGAAGCTTGGGTTGATCGTATCCGAGCTGCTCACCAATGTGGCACGACATGCTCGATTCGACGATAGACAGCCGGAAGCGAAAGTGAAGTTGCTGCTTGCAGGTAACGTCGTAAGGTGCGCGGTCTCTGACAATGGCTCGGCATCTGATCTCAGTGTGCGCGGTCGCGGGCTAACGATCGTCGGCGAGTTGGTCAGCAGTTTGGGTGGCCGCGTTCATCCGTCTTGCGCTGCCGAAGGGGCTTCCTTCCTTCTCACCTTCCCATTGACTGAATCCGAGCAACGTGCCGCCGGCGCAACTCATGTTGTCTTGAAGCGAAGGAAGGTGCGTCGTTCTCGCGGCTTGCAGGTCCCAGGAGCGGAAGATGCAGCGGCTGGCTAGGGCATCGTCCCACTGAAGAAGGCCGAAAATGCCCCAGGTCCATTTCCATTGCTCCGACACCAGGAAAGATTTCGTCGACTATTGCGGCGCCGTAGCGGACGATCTCGCTGAGGCGGGGGATCATGCGACGCGCGTCGTGGAATCCTTCACCTGCGAGCGCCGCTTCGATGATTTGCGTGACCGGGTTCTGCACGTCAGTGACGACCGAGGTGATGAGCTCTTTATTGTCCCCTTCACTTTCGTGCTCGGCAAGGCGCACCGACGTCAACATGCTCAGAACTCAGCCAGATGAGTGATCGCCCGCGTCGCAGAAGCGGCCCTGGCAGGTCTTGGCGCAAAGCGGACCTGTTTCGATAGAGCGCAGTAGTGGGGTGAGCGGTGTAGGGAACCATCGGACGAGCAAACCAGCGCCTTTCTGATCTCTGACGGTATATGAAGCTACGTCGTGCCATTACGAGCAGTGGCGATTTCCGCGACGTATGCAGGGCTATTCAGTTGATTGACTCCGATAGGTAGCGGAATCGCCAGTATTCCGAGCGGCACAAATTATTCTGTGAATTCAAGACCGAAAGATACGGCGGGTATACCGTCGGGATTTGTCCGTCAGACTTGAAGATTTGTGCTTGTAGATCAACGACGGAACGTCGTCCTAAATGATTGAGTGGGAGTAGGGCGGCCGGCTGCTATCGCGCAGTTTGGCGTAGTTTTGGTGAGGCTGTTCTCACTTTCTCTCATATCCGAGCGCGGACCCGAGTTGTGACCTCCACTTAACCCCGATCGGTGTCTGAATTCCACCGCGTCCACGACCCAGAGTATTGTGGCGCATTACAGCGTACAGAGTAGCCGGAGCCTGTGAGGCGACGCCTCAGTTTGAGGGATCGGCAGTAATTGGCGCAAAGCGGACATTCAGCCAGAGTCGCAAGCCCGAGATGGGCCACGGACATACACTCAATGCTGCCCTAACTTTCAACAAGTCACGTGAAAGAGTCCGATTCTCTTTTCGTGCGAGCGGTTGAACGTCCGGATGGCGTCGGGTGTCGGCTCTAACACGACCTCGCAGCCCTTTCTTTCGAAATAGGCTTCAGCTTCCGGCGATAGGTGCACGTTGCCCATCTGACCCGAGCCAATGACGACCTGGTCGCACCCTTTCTCGAAGAGAAACTTTGCCTCGTCTTCTGAAAGCACGTGCGAGGTACCATAAAGCCTCTTTGATAGCTTCTTTTTCCGCTTCACGACTTCGCCGGAAAGGCGAACGACCACGTCGTGCTCATACGTTTTTCCGTCAATCGTAATCGCGCCGAATATGGTGCTGTCAATCTTCATCGTGACCTCCTCATCAGACTCCCGCTCCAACAGGGCGACAGTGAGGCGGCCCAATGTCGGCGTCATCCGCGCTCAGGAGCGTTGCAGTTTGCCGATCCGGATCGGCACGCGCCGGCGCCCCCAGTTGCCCGGACGTGCGTCAAACAGGCCGGGGATCGCGGTGAAGCAAATGCCGCAGCGGCCGTCGCCGGTGAGCCGCCAAGTGATGATGTCATACCGGTCTCGGCCGATGACCCGCTCACCACAGCCTGGACAGTACGTGCTTTCGCCCATCTCGTCATGGACATTCCCGGTGTAGACGAAGTGCAGCCCAACCTTGCGCGCGATATCGTGAGCCGTCGTCAGGGTGGAAGCCGGTGTATGGGGCAGATCCAGCATCTTGTAGTCAGGGTGGAAGGCGGTGAAATGCAAGGGCACGTCAGGTCCTAGCCTTGCCATGACCCATTCGCTCAGCTTTTTCACCTCCTCCGGGCTGTCATTGTGACCCGGGATTAGGAGCGTCGTGATCTCGAACCAGACCTTCGTCCTGTACTTCAGATACTCGAGCGTCTCGAGCACGGCGCCGAGATGGCCGGTGCACAGGCGGTTGTAGAACTCCTCGGTGAACGCCTTGAGGTCGACATTGGCGGCGTCCATGAAAGTGTAAAGCTCCTCTCGCGCCGCCGCGTCAATGTAGCCCGCTGTGACCACGACGTTCTTGATCCCGCGGCCGCGCGCCACCTTTGCAACGTCCACGGCATACTCGAGGAAGATGACTGGGTCATTATAGGTGTAGGCGATGGAGCGCGAGCCCGTGGCAATTGCGGCCTCGACAACATCTTCCCGCGAGGCTGCGTCCTGGAGCCGGTCGAGCTCTCGCGCTTTGGAGATGTCCCAGTTCTGGCAGAACTTGCACGTCAGATTGCACCCGGCGGTACCGAAGGACTACACGGGAGTTCCGGGCAGATAGTGGTTCAGTGGCTTCTTCTCTATTGGATCGACACAGAATCCCGAGGAGCGGCCGTAGGTCGTGAGCACGATCCGGTCATCCTGCCGGCCACGCACGAAACATAAGCCACGCTGACCTTCGTTGAGCCTGCAGTGGCGCGGGCAGACATCGCACTGGATACGCCCGTCTTCGAGCCGGTGCCAGTAGCGGCCAGGAACGCCTTCCAAACGCTCGGGTTCGATCATAGAATCTGTCGCCTGGGCTCGCTGGATAAACCTCAGCCTCTTTGCTAACGGGCGTGGGAGAATTTCCGCCGGCCGGCCCACTGAGGGGCACGAACGCCCGCAGGTGTCGACTGAGCTTATTCCTGATAGGTGCAGATGGTAGCCGAACCGTGGACAATCTCGGCCGCTGAGTTCCAGGAGAGTTCCCAACGCTGCAGCATTGTTGCGGGCGACGCCCACGCTGTGCCGGCTCCTTCGTCTTGACGTTCAATCGTGACTAATAGCGGGCAGTGGCTTCTGCAGGCCTTCGAAGGTCCCGAAAGAGGGAAAACTTGCGGGGAGGGCCGCTTTGGCGGAAAGCGGACGTCTGACGAACGCGCGAGTTCAGCTAAGAGGACCCCAGGTAAGGTGTGCGAGCATTGGGATGTCTATCGACACTTGCCATACCGGAGTATACATGCCGCCGACGGCAGCCGATCATGGGCGGCCTAGAGGCTCTGATGTCATCTCTCAAAGGCAAGACGCTGTTTATCTCGGGTGCGAGCCGCGGCATTGGGCTTGCGATCGCGCTGCGCGCAGCTCGCGACGGCGCCAGCGTTGCGATCGCCGCGAAGACCGCTGAGCCGCATCCGAAGCTGAAGGGGACCATCTTTACCGCCGCCGACGAAGTGCGCGCGGCCGGCGGCAAGGCGCTGCCAGTCATCTGCGATATTCGCGACGAAGCCCAGGTGATCGGGGCTGTTGACAAGACCGTCGCCGAATTCGGTGGCATCGATATCTGCGTCAACAACGCCAGCGCCATTAGCCTGACCAACTCTCAGGCAACCGATATGAAGCGGTTCGACCTGATGATGGACATCAACACCCGCGGCACTTTCATGGTGTCGAAATACTGCATCCCGCATCTGAAGAGGGCGGAAAACCCGCACATCCTTATGCTGTCACCGCCGCTCGACATACAGGCGAAATGGTTCGAGCGCTCCACCGCCTATACCATGGCGAAGTTCGGCATGAGCATGTGCGTGCTGGGACTGTCGGCCGAGCTGAAGAGCGCTGGCGTCGCGGTCAACGCGCTGTGGCCGCGCACGACGATCGCTACCGCCGCGGTCGGCAATCTCCTTGGGGGCGATGCCATGATGCGCGCGAGCCGTACGCCGGAGATCATGGGAGATGCGGCTTATGTGATCCTCACGAAGCCGTCGCGCGAGTTCACCGGGCAGTTCTGCATCGATGACAAGCTGCTCTATGCCAGCGGAGTGCGTGACTTCGAGCGCTATCGCGTGGATCCCTCTGTCCCGCTGGCGCTGGACTTCTTTGTGCCCGACGACGACGTGCCGCCGCCTGGGGTTGCGGTAGCGCCCCCGCGCTAGCGCGCCGCGTTTGCCCAATGCATCGACCTCAGCCGGGGATCCGGAAATCCCGACCGGCGTAAGTTCGCCTGGTCCCTCGTTTTGATCGGTCCGATCCGTGCTTATCCTGGCAATGACCTGTATTGCGAACCGGGCAGGCCATTCTCTTATGGCAGCCCTTGGCGGGCGCAAACTGGACATTCGGCTGGCCCCGAACGTCTCACAGGGGCCACGAGCGGTACTAACTCTAGCCTGGCTGCCGTTGGAGCGAATGCTCTAGCAAGAAACGCAGCATTTCACTTGTGGCGTCCGGTCCTCGCGGATCAGGGTCAGAGCTGGCAGGTTTGCCTCCCGAGGATCAGGCCACGGATAGGACTGCGATTGCACGATTGAGTTGAGGATCACCTAGACCCATGGAGGCCGGGTCAGCTTGGACCTCGATCGTGGGGGCGACGCCAACGCCTTCCAGCCGCTCGCCGTCGACCTGCACGTCCCCGACCGCGAGCAACAGCAAGCCGCCGCCAACGAGGAATGCCGTCGCAGCGAGGACAGCTCCCTCGGTCCGGCTACCGATGACCTCGCCGAGCCGATATTTCTTGAAGCCATAGGCCAGGATCTCCTTGCCGCTGCGGGTGCCACCGTTGACCAGCATGGCGACAGGCTTGCGCCACTTCACGTTCGCGAGCTCGCTGGCGCCATTGCGATCAGTGACCTGCATCGTCGGCGCTCGCGTGTTGAACAAATCAAGATACTCGGGAATCGCGCCGCCCCAGCCATCTCGCAAGTCCCAGATCAGCGCGTCGGCGTCGTTCAGCGGACTCTGCGATAGAAGATGCTCGAGCGTCCGCTGATACGCGGAGCCAGCGTAGCACCAGACATGAACGTAGCCGATCCGTCGGCCGTTGGCCGGTATTATACGGGCACTGGCCTTCAGGCCGTCCAAGAACATTTTGTTGGGCTCAATTTCAACCGCAGTAACCGATAGTTGCTCAAACGCGCCGGCACGACGCAGCCCCAGCATAATTTCCTTGCCGACCTTGCCACGGAATGACTGTACCGGCTGAAACGGTGCACCATCGGCGAACACGATCACATCGCCAGCGAGCAGGCCGGCTTGTTGGGCCGGCGTGCCTTCTATGACACCGGTGATCAGGCTGCGGCCTTGCATGTCGATACGCGAGAGGACGCCAATGCCGGGATAGGAGATACGGCCACTCGGAAAAACGCGTTCCAGTCCGCGCCGCCTTAACGCACCAGCAAAGATATCGGAAAGCTGGTAGTACCCTGGTTCGTACGGTGTGTAGTAGCGGGTGTGCGAAGCATGCAACTCAGACAGCATGCTATTGATGACGCCAGCCAGCGCCTCTTCGGAGCTCGCCCGCGTGGCGTCCGGCAAGTAACGTTCCCGGACCGCCGACCAATCGAGCCCGTGCAGGTGCGGATCGTAGAACCGGTCTCGCACGGTCCGCCATACCTCCTCGAACGTGGCGATGCGTGCGGGCACGGCCTGGGACGTGGCCGAATCCGCTGCTTCTTGTTGCTCGGCCCACAACACCGTTGGAGTCAGAGCTGATGCCGCGGCCATGGACGTCAGCCGCAAAAAGTGGCGGCGCGACTGTGCTGAGTTGACTACCTTCTTCATCGTGAAACCTTGCGATGGAGCTCGTCGCTGTCCCGATAATCGGACATTCTCAGAGCCCAGAGGGGACGTCTCAAACGGGCCGAAAGCGGCCATTGAACCGGATTTGAGGCCGCGGACACCAGTCCGCGCTTTCGTTGGTTACGATCCGCGTAATCCAGCACGCTGCTGCAGTTCTGAGCATTACCTCAACGCGCGCTGAAGGTGAGGCCAGCGCGCTCCGTCAGACGCTTGCGCAACGCCGGACCCATCAGCGCGCCCGGCGTCCAGATGCCGCCCTCGCCCTGCACGTCGCGCACGAGGCAGAGAGCGCTCTCGGCGATCATCTTGCTGGTCGAGCCGTAGCCCGGATCGCGGTCACCCGTGACGACCGCCTCGACGTGTCTGCCATCCGGCAGCTCGCCCAGGAAGAGGATGTCGTAGAAGCCCTTCTCGCGCTCTTCCCGAGTCGGACCGGCGCCGGGTTTGAGACCGCCGATCCGGAACAGGGAAACCATCGTAGCGAACGTGTCCGTCGTCACGCTTGCGATTTCCCCAAATCCCGGCGCGACCATCATCTCGTCGTAAACGAAGTCGGTACCGTAGGGATGACCCAACAGGAAATTCGTGCGGTGCACGTTCTTGGTGTTGATCGGCGCCATAGGGAACGGCACGAGCCACATGTTCATCCTCGGGTCGTATTCGGGGATGAGGCCCGCTGGCTGAGATGGCCCGGTGAACCCCGGCGTCAGCGCGAAGGGATCGGTCAGCAGCCGGATCAGGGCCGGGTCGCGCGCGGCGGCGGCCAAGGTCGCCTGAGCGCTCGCCGCGGTGCCGCCGGACATGCCGCCTTTCACCTTGCGCAGGCGGGCTTTGACCCGCCGCGCCGGGCGTCCGAATTTCTCGCGCGCCTTCTCCTGCAACGTGAGCACGCCCAGATCGAATGGGATGGAATCAAAGCCGCAGGAGAACACGATGCGCGCGCCGGTCCGTTTAGCCTCTTCGTGATGGTCGTCGATCATGCGCCGCATCCAGGCTGGTTCGCCGCACAGATCAACATAGGCCGTGCCGGTGGCCGCGCAGGCCGCCACAAGCTCCGGACCGTGGAGCTGATAAGGCCCGACCGTCGTGACGATCACGGCCGCACGCTCGCACATCGAACGCAGGCTGGCCGCCTCGGCGGCATCCGCCTTAACCAAAGGCAAATCGTCCGGTGCGCCGATGTCGGCACGCACCTTCTGGAGCTTGTCGGTCGAGCGTCCCGCGATCGCCCAGGACGGCGCGTCGTCGCCGCGACAGGACGTCGCCAGATATTCGGCGATGAGACGGCCGGTGTAACCCGTCGCGCCATAGACGATGAGGTCGAAGTCTCGCTTCACGATGCTGGTCCTCCTCGAGGCCCGGGAGAGCGCTGTCCCTTACGGACCGGTCTTCCGCCGGCTGGATCACGTTAGCTGCCGGGCGCATTCATTCGATCGCCTCGTCGGCGCGGGCCGAGTAACGCCTAGGAGGTGGGGATGCCAAGCCATTTTGTGCTGTCCCGGAGCCCGGCGAGGACACGAGGACCCGCAGCAAGTGCCAATCGAGGGGCAGCCGCTTTCATTGAACCGCCCCATCGCGTTGACGGAGGATACCACGGTTCCTGTCTTGGAACGCGCAACTTCTGGCTGCAGTGAGGACGCCATTTTTACCGCGGGCGAGCCACTTCCGGTTTACCTCGATAAGCGGACAGTTTTCGGGCCGGTTGGCATGTCCCAAACGGGCCAGGAAGAGACTCGTGCACTGCAACAAACTGCATCGCTATTCGATCACGTCGGCGCGGCCGAGCAGCGACAGCGGCAGGCGCGGCAGGTCCACCGCTCCCTTGCTATTATGCCGCGGGCCGCGAGGGAAACCGGCGCGGCGATCATACGGTTGATTTGGCATGGAAAACCTCCAATGGAGGGTATCATGCAGAATTGGCTAGAGAATTGGACGAACGCAAAATTTTGTGACGTCGCGAACCTGATCCTCGGCGCGTTTCTGTTTGTTTCGCCCTGGATATTCGGTTTCGATGCCGGGACGGTCTCTCAAAACGCCAATATCACCGGTATAGCCATCGCGATCCTTGCGATTGCGGCGCTGGCGGCATTCGCGGTGTGGGAGGAGTGGCTGAACCTCATCGTCGGCTTGTGGGCGTTGGTATCGCCCTGGGTATTGGGCTTCCAGGGAACCACCGCGATGACGGTGCATGTGATCATCGGCGCGGCGGTCGCGATCCTGGCAGCGATCGAGCTCTGGATGATGTCCCAGATCCCGCCGCGGCTGACCACCGGCCGCTGAGAGGCTGAGGTCGTTTGGCTCATGGCATAGCTTCGCCGTCAGCAGCAAAACCATGTCCGGGCAACACGGACGGAGTCGTTGCTTCAGGGCATAGACGGATTGACGAAACCTCGGTGTGTCGAGGGAGGCAGCCGATATGCGGCAGGCGCTCGGCTCAATCGCCGGTGGCACCTGACAAGCTACTTTTGCGAACGATTGCCTGCAGAGCGGCTCGCGTTGTGCAAGCGGTCGGATGTCCCGGTTGGGTCATTCACGACCAGGTCGCGCCAATAGCAGCCTGGCCTAAGTCAGTCATGCCGCCGAAAGCGGAAGTAGATCCAGCACTAGCGGCGCGGCGGTCGCATACACAATGGCATCTTTTGGGTCCCAAGTTCAGGTGTGCCATGCAGGGATCTGAGTACGGTCAGGGCGTGCCAAGCGACGCTGGATATCATCAGTCAGAGATTTGGAAGCGACGTAGCAAAGATCGTGGCCGACTGCACGGACTCCTTGAGCGAGCCGAAGTCGGCCTGGCGCCCGCGCAAAGAGGCCTACCTTTCGATTTTGCCAACCAAGCCGGCATCGTCGCTTCTCGTCTCCCTTGCCGGCAAGGTCGACAACGCCGAGGCCATTCTGAACGACTACCGAAGTATCGGCGACGATCTGTATGGCCGCTTCACGGGTGGCCGCGCGCCGGGACCGTTTGATACTACCGCAAGCTCAGTGAGATCTTCGATGCAGCCTTGCTTGGGGGGCACTGGCTCGGCAACTCGCGGTGACGGTTTCTCACTTTCCGGCCTGACAAAGTCAGTTCCGCATTGCTTCAGTGGCCCCTTCGGAGCCGCCCAGCTCCGGCGTTCGCGATCGAATCTTCCTCTCTTGCAACTCCGCGGCGTCGGCCGGATACTGGATCGGAGGTCCTTGGCCATCAGCATTCCGAGGAGGGCGATCATGGCAATCCAGATCGTGATGGACCGTACCGGCGACAGCCGTCACCCTTTCAATCCGAGCGACGCGAAAGAACTGGCGAGGGCGGAAAAGCGCTTCAACGAACTGACCAACGCCGGCTTCACCGCCGCGGTCCGGAGCGGCCCGGGGCAGGTCTCCCACATCCGGTCGTTCGACCCGATCGCGGAAGAAACCCTGTTCTTTCCGAGGCTGGTCGGCGGCTGATAGGCAGCGCCATGTGGCGTCTTGAGCGGTCTCGCCCAGGCGAACGCTCGCGCTTGAGAGCGATAAGGGCTCTGTTCGTCGGGCACGGCGCGGAGAGAACTCCGGAAGGCCGGTCGCTGCGGCTCTTGCGCCACTGGCTGTCGCCGGCGCAACGGGTGCAGTTCGCGGAGAAAGGCTATTTCGAGGTCGTCGGCGGCGATACCGGCAGGCAGTACAGGATCTATGCCGGCGCCGCGACGAATGTGTGCGAGATCGACGAGAACGGCCGTCCGAAGGTGGGGCTATGTTTCCTGCCACTTGGCGATCTGCCGATCGGAGACGTAATGCTCGCGCAGAAGATCGCGCTGGAGAGCTGCGAGAACGGTGCGCTCGGGGTGGCCAGAAGATTCGCTCCGACCGGTTTCTCGTTTCGGCGAAGCCGGCTTATTGGCTGAGGTGCGATATGGTGGCAACAGCTACACAAGTTGTTCTTGATACGCTGGCGCCGGAATTTCGGCTTCCGGCCACCGACGGCAAGACTTACGCACTGGACGACGTTGCGGGCAAAAAAGGCACGGTCGTCGTCTTCATCTGCAACCATTGCCCCTACGTCAAAGCGGTGATCGACCGCATGATTGCGGACGCCTGCGTGCTGATGTCGGAGGGCGTCGGCTTTGCAGCGATTTGCTCGAATGATGCTGCGAGCTACCCCGGAGACTCGTTTGAGAATATGAAGCGTTTCGCGAAGGTCCATGATTTTCCGTTTCCCTATCTTCGCGATGAGACCCAGACAGTCGCACGGGCGTATGGGGCGGTCTGTACGCCGGACTTCTTCGGTTACAATGCCGACCGCAAGCTCAAGTATCGTGGCCGGCTCGATGAAGGCCGCACAACTCCGCCTCGCGCGGGAGCGCCCCGAGAGCTTGTCGAGGCCATGCGTGCGATTGCGACCACCGGTGTGGCGCCGGCTGACCAAAAGGCGTCTATCGGCTGCTCGATCAAATGGAAGGACGCATAAGACCGAGCCGTTGTCATGGCCTCCCACCTGCGGGATCTGAAGAGCACCCGCTCTCTAGGTTGAACCGACCTCGACCGCCCGAGCGGCCGGGACCGTCCATCGTTAGGCCAATGCGCAGTCTGGTTTCCCTTGAACTGCCGACCGACTCGGCAGATGCGGCCGTAGTGGCTATGGCGTAAGCTTGAAGCGCCATTGTCATCACACCAACAGCAAACGACGCTTTCGCCTTGGAGAGGTCCAGCGATGCCCGCAAATCATGAAACGCGCCCCTTGGGTCGAACGGGCATCCGTGTGCTGCCCTTGGGCATCGGCACAAACAAGTGGCGGCGTGCCGATCGCGGGGCCGTGCTGGAAACGTACAGGATCATTCATGATGCCGGCCCATGCATGATCGATACGGCCGAGATCTATTTCTCGGAGCGCGTCGTGGGTGATTGCTTGCGCGCCGGTCCCGCCGGCGCGGTGATAGCATCGAAGTTCCTTCCCTTTCCGGGCCGAACCTCTCCGCGCCGCCTGATAAGCGCGCTTGACGGTTCGCTCGCGCGCCTGGGTCTCAAGACAATCGATCTTTACTATGTCCATTATCCGCTGCCATTGATCGATGTGCGAGTGTTCGCCAAAGGCCTCGTCGAAGCGGTGAAGTCCGGCAAGGCACGCGCGGTCGGCGTGGCAAATTTCAGTGCGGAGCAGATGCGCCGCGTGGCCGATCACCTCGGAAGGGCAGGCGTTCGGCTCGCAGCCAATCAGGTCAACTACAGCTTGGTCCGACGAGCAGCGGAAACAAATGGGGTGCTCGAAGCCTGCCGTGAGCTCGATGTGGCGCTGGTCGCGTATTTTCCCCTTGCGTCCGGCCGCCTCACGCAGCCGTCGGACGGCATGGACGCGAAAGCGCTGCTAACTTGTCTCACCGAGATTGCCCGCGCGCATGATGCCAGCATCAGCCAGGTCGCCTTGAACTGGCTGTTGGCGCGCGACAGTCACGTGATTCCCATCCCGGGCGCGACCAAGCCTGATCACGCCAGGGTCAATCTCGATGCACTGAGTTGGCGGTTGAGTGAGACTGAGTTCGACGCGATCGACCGAGCCTCAGCACATGGCGGATGATTCCGGCGCCCATCAAGACCGCTGGCCAGGGTACCCGTTCGTCCACTCCATTATTTTGGAGTAACCGATGATGTCGGCTGGCGGCGTTGTAGGCCGTGAACCCATAAACGCGTCGGGCGGACGGCTTGCCTGAGTCCGCTGTGCCCCCCGATAGCCGACGTATTGTTGCATAGCAACGAAAACGACGCGATGGGCCACGAACGGACGTTAGCACCTCCAATGCTCCGGCGCGTGGGCGGCGACCATGATACCGCTGTCTAAAGTTTGTTCGTCCGGCGGCTCTGAATGATTGTCTCGACACTCACCGCCGGCCGCGCTCCTGCGATTTTTTTTCGCCGATCAGACAGGGCACCCGGGGCTCTTTCTCGGCGGCTGGGACGATCCCGCTCTCTGGCGTGAAGCCTGCAACTTCGCGAGCAAGCTTGGTCCGGATCGCTTCCTGGAATTTTTCGCGTTCTTTGATCGTCATGATGAAGGCGCCCGGCCCTCCGATCACGCAGTCCTCGTAATAGAGATCGAGATTCTCGATATCGGTCGTCGAGAGGGATGGCTCCTTCACCATGATCGGGAGGCCGTTGATAATGATGCCTTTCTCTAGGGCAGCGTCACGCGCGCCGGTTACGGGGGCTCCGTCGTTGTTCGGCCCATCGCCGGAAATGTCGATGACGCGCCGCAACCCGCGATACGGATTCTCTTCGAACAGTCGCAGTGCGAAATTAATCGCCCCGGAAATCGAGGTACTCGAACCTCGGCGAACCGGCGTTTTCATGATCTCGGCGGCCACTGCATCCGCCGATTCCGGACCGTCGATCATGCGCCAGGGAACGATGATCTTCTCGTCGCCCGACATCGACCACTCGAAATAGGTCACGGCCACCTTGCTGCCCGGAACGGCCCTCAGCGCCTGAAGGAAGTCTTTCGAGACGATGGCCTGTGCATAGCCCTCGCGCTGAATAGCAAGCTCGTCCATATCCATCGAATAGGAGACGTCGACGGCGATAACGAGCTCGACATTGACGGGCTCTACACTGTGGTTGGTGTTGGCGAATCGAGAGTTCGGGGTCGGCGCGGCAATGCCAGCAACGTCACCTCCGACCATCGCCCCCGCAACAAGCACCGCCCCGACCGAGACACACCAGCGCATGGCGGCCCTCCCGTCCTTTCACGAGCATGGTGACACCCAAAACGCGGCCCGAAAAGCGGAAACATGCAATTGTCGTCCTCGTTCGCAGCGATCGATGCGTGCTCTGGACGAAGAGTAGAAGCCCGGAACTGCCTCGTGCTTCCGGGTCGCGCCAACCCCAAAGGCGCTGCTTGTCCGGACACCGATGAGACTTCCCAGTTTCCAATTAGCAAGATGACTGAGCAGAATCTCGACGCCCTCGTTGCCTGGTTGTGCACCATTCCGCCGATCGAATAGAGGTGAAGCCGTTGGCGCAAAGCGGACCGAGCTGTCTAGGGACGGAGTGGTCCGGTGAGCGGTGCGAGCGATCACCTCATAAGCCAACCACGGTTTTCCTGATCATGACGGTATCGGAAGCAAAGGCGCGCGAGTGTGGCGGTGGCCCTTACGGCCAAGCACTCGCGTCCACCTAGTCGATTGACTCCGATACTTGCCGAAGGAGCCATTGCTCCGAGCGGCATGAATTTTCCTGTGAATTCAAGATCAAAACGTTAGCACGGATATACCGTCGGGATTTGACCGCCAGCTTTGACGAATTGTGCTTGCAAATCAACGCGGTAACGTCGTCCTAAATGATTGAGTGGGAGTAGTGGGGACGGCAGTGGATTCTGCCAGGTGACTTGGCCCTACTGGGGAGCTCTGTCGGAGAACGCGAATGTCCAATTCTCGTCCTCTTCCCGACGGTATCGCAGATTCATGCTGACGCCCGGAAGTATCTTTTTCCACATTGCGCTGAACGTTCGATACTTTCTGGGATCGAAGTTACCTGCTTCGCCTCTTGCCGTTAAACTTAGCAGGTAGCTTCCATGATCTTGTCGTTCAACAGCGAGTTCTCGCCACGTAGTCCTGCAAAAGTCGTGGACCATTGCATCAACGTTTCCTGCTTTCTTTATAGCTGTTACTCGGCGCAGCCCACAAATCTCTCGGAGTTGCTGGAGATATACGCCTTGTCCAGCAACAAGTCGGCTCACCTTTGCTTCACTTGTTTGTAGGACCGCCCAGCTATTGCTCGCTCCTAAAACAACTCCAACCGGGTTGTCAGTATCTGAAGCGGCGGGAAAAAATATCTCAATGACGTTCTCGACAAATTGCTTCCCTCTGCATGTACCAAAGTTCTTTCCCCTAATCGCGAAAAGAATTTGCTCGCCGACTGGATCCTGGGCGTGATGAAGGAGCACCGAAACATAGTTCTGATGAATTTCAACAACGCGCTTGCCAGATTCAACTAATAGGCCACCTTGTGCGTCTCGGCCTTTTATCAATCCTGATAACATCAATCCAAGTGGCAAATAGAATTCGGAGCCATCTTTCATCTTGTGCGCAAAAGGGCGAAAATATGCAAAAGCCTTGGCAAGCTGAGATAGGCGCTCGCTGGAATCTTTGTTGGCGATACTGGCTAAGATTTGCACGGGAGTATCAATTCGTATCTTTCGATTGTACCGCTCGCTATTCCACCTGATAAAATTGCGCCAAACTCCCAAGCAAAAGGAATAGTTGATCAAGAATGACAACCTAGGGAGTCCAAGGGCGTCAATTTGAGCGGACGCAGCATACAAATCTCGATAGCCCCAATCCACCGTCTCTTTCGATTGAGATCCGATGGCAGCCTTTATCTAGGAGTTTCGTGATCGCTCGTTACCCCGAGTTTGTTCGCGACGCGATTTTTGAACCTCGTTGCCCATTGATCCATGCCTTCGAGGCCTTCCGCGCCCAGGACCTGAGCGAGCGAGTCAATCGCGGGCCAAATCCGCGAGACGGGCATGCGAGCAAAGATCATTACATTTATCATATCGGAAGGGGTCATCGTCTCGCTGTCGCGCATGGCGACAAGTAGCCTTGAAACGAGACGCGATCGGCGCTCATAAAACGTATCTTCGGTTGTCTTGAAAGCAAATATGACTTCCTTACCGACAACGCTCTTTAAGCCGATAGGATAGTTTGCTTTGTAGATACGGGCGATGTCTTCTTCGCCGCAAGAAAGAAAACCGGTAACGATGCCGTTCTTGTCGGCGTCTTGGACGGCAGGCTCTCCCCCATTCTGCAAGACGGGCGTCTTGAAGCCGGTTGGCTTTCCATCTAACAGGTAGCCAACGACGGGCAATTCGGAATATGGAAGTTTGCTTGAAGATGACTCCATTTACGGCTCACTCAGCCCAGTGCAGTAGTCAATAGAACGAGAAATCTCGATCAGCGCGTTCCAAAGGGATGATTTGTCCGATATGACCTCATCCTCATATGTTTCGTATCGTATGCCAGTTTCCTTAAAAAAAGTCTGATCTCAGGTCTATCAAGATAACCGAGTGGGATGATGATTGCCGCCACATTCGTCTTATCAACGAGCGCTGGCGCTTCTGCTTGAATCTCAATCGTAGCTGCCGGTGGATCGAATTCTGGTGTTCTTCTTGACGCCAAAACGAGTCTGGCCCATGCCGTGAGCAGGGGCTGTTCACCTGCTTCGGTCGGCCATGCACAAAACTTGGCATTGATGTAATTCTTGTTGTCGCCGAAAAAACAGGTAACAAATTTCCCGATCGCCTTAAAATCCTTGGGAATTTCTAGGAAGTCAATGATTGCGCTAACTGTATTTGTTTCCATTAGAGCAGCAAAGAATTCGGAATATCTTCCCGAAATCAGCCCACCAGTGTCGAACGGAGCGACTCTCATCAGAGAAGGCAGCCCGGCGGCGTGGTAAGCTAACGAAACCTCGTTGATAACGGAGCCGCCCGATTTGAGCGTGTACGACGGCTTTCCATAGAAAAAGAAAATACTTCCGTCTCGGTCCGCGCGCGCGGTGATCGTTCGCTGTAGGGCGATTGCTGAAAAGGCTGTGCCATTCGTGCTGTGAAAAACTCCTATGTAGGGTGCGGAGTCGATTTCATTGTTCAGAAATTTTGTAAGTGTCACCGGCAAGACCTGCGCTACTTTTGGGCGAGTAAAAATATGCAGCACCCTAGGCTTGTGTTCAACAATATTCTAGAACTATTATCTTCTTAAGCGCCGTCTCCGCTCAAACGGAGCAAATAGAGACTGCGGGAGATCGCCGTCTCCAAAACCCCCGACTGGAGACGCGGCTTTGCGCCGGCCCCGGGGCTGCGCTTTTCCCTACGGAACGGGTCGTTCCGTAGGTTTCTTAGTCTTCTTGCGCGTGAGACGACAATCGCCAACTGGTGCCAACGACGACTGTTTGGCGTAGAGCAGCCAGCTCGTAGGATGGGTGGAGCGCAGCGAAACCCATCGCACTTGCAAAACGAAATTGATGGGTATCGCTGCGCTCCACCCATCCTACGATCTGCTGGCCTTTATGCCAGTGCGCGGGCCGGATGGTCATCTCGCAAGCGACCTCCCATCTTCCTCCGGGCAAACGTGCGGCTGCTCCCGACACCGACGCGCCGGGAGCAGGTTCGTCACTTCGCGAGCGCGGCCTTTTCGATCACCTCGGCGACTTCCTTCGCATGGACGACGAGCGAGGCATGGCTGCCGGCGACTTCCGTCGTCTGCGCCTTGATCCTGGCTGCGAACGACTTCTGGGCCTCGGGCGCGATCACCTTGTCCTTGGTGCTGATGACGTAGAACGTCGGCTTGTCGTGCCAGGCCGCGATGTCGACCGGCGCTTCGAACGCAACGTGATTGAGCGGAAGCTGCGAGTTGGCGAGGTGCGTCGCGATCTCCGGAGGAAGGTCAGCCGCGACGGCCGACGGAAACACCTTGGGGTCGATGTACAGATTGCCCTTCGCGTCGGGATGGATCGCATTGCCGCCTTCGGTTGGCGGGCCGGCCTTTGCCAGCGATGCCAGGGATTCGCCGACCTCAGGCGCGAAGGCGGAGACATAGACCAGCGCTGAGACCTTGGGATCGTTGCCGGCTTGCGTGATCACCACGCCGCCCCATGAATGGCCGACGAGAACGGTCTTGCCGTCCTGCTTCGCGAGCGCCTGCTTGGTCACGTCGACGTCGGCTGTGAGCGAAGTGAGCGGATTTTCCACCAGCGTGACGTTGTAGCCTTTCTTCGAGAGAATATCGGCAACGGGCTGCCAGCTCGTCTGGTCCACGAAAGCGCCGTGCACGAGCACGATGTTGCGGGCTGCTCCCTTGGGCAGTTCGGCGGAATGGACGGAGCCGACCAATGTCGTTCCGGCCAGGAGGACGGCGGCGGCTGTGAGAAGAATATGTCGCATTGATTGTTCCTGTTGGCATGTCGGACGGAAATGAGGTCCGGGGGAATGGTCGGGCGCTTCCACTGCGGTTTCTTCCATCCGCCGCTGGCGAAATGGTTGCCGCTCGTGACGTCGGCCCGCCGCGAGATGAACTAGTCCGCGGACTTTCCGGACGATAGGGATCAATCGTCCGGATGTTGTGTCCGATCGTCCGCCGGACTAACTTCGGCGTCATGGACATCCTCGCCCAAGTGCTCGATCGCGTTCGTCTCGGCGGGACGTTGCTGTTTCATTTCGAGCTCGGCCATCCCTGGAATCTGGAGCTGCCGGCGCGCCCCTACGCGCTGTTTCACTATCTCAGCCGGGGCTCGGCGACCCTCGCGCTCGGACAGGACCAGGAAATCCAGATGACCGAGGGCGATTTCGTCGTGATCACGCGCGGCGAGCCCCATGTGTTCTATTCGGATCGCGGGGCCACGCCTTTGCAGATCATGGATATCGATCGATCGTCGTCACGTCTTGGCGTCGTTCGTCACGGCAGCCGGAGAAAGCCGTTCTCGACCATGATCTGCGGCAACTTCACCGTCTCACGGCCGCTGTTCGGCAGCGTGCTGGAGCTGCTTCCGCCCGTGCTGCTGCTGAAGCCGACGGCGGACGGCGGCTGGCTCGAGGCGATCCTGCGCCGCATGGTGAGTGAGTCCGCGCTCGAACGTCCCGGCCAGCGCGTCGCGCTTTCACGGCTGACGGAAGTGCTGTTTGTCGAGGTGCTCCGAAGCTGGATCGCCTCTCTCAGTCCCGGACAAGGCGGCTGGCTCGGGGCAATCTCGGACCCGCATATCGGACCGGCGCTCAAGCTGATCCACGAAAATCCGGAGCGGTCCTGGACGCTGAGCGAGCTCGGCCAACGCGTGGGGCTCGGCCGCTCGGTATTTTCGGCGCGCTTCACCAAGCTCGTCGGGCAGTCCATGCACCGTTACGTGATCGAACGCCGGATGGCGGAAGCGGCATTCCAGCTCGAAACCACCGATGAGCCCATCGCACGGATCGCGAGCCGGGTCGGTTACGAGACGGCGGCGGCGTTCTCAAAACTCTTTCATCGACATCATGGCCTGTCGCCCGGCCGCTACCGGACCGCTCAACGCCTCGATGGAAGCCAGGGGCAACCGCGCGATGCGGACGTGAAAGTCTCCGATTGATCGCGCGTCAATTGGCGGGCTTGGCTCCGCCGCGCTTTCATCTCGCTCTCACCCCGGTGCCCAATTTGTCGCACCCCTCGCTGTGAAATCGTTCACACACACGCTCACATCAATCATGCCACAAAATACCTGCTGTGATTGTGCGTGGCAAATCGCCACCACATCAGCTGAAATGAGCTGCACACGCCAGAACGACATGTTGAAATAGCCTCCAATCGGCCATTCGGCCGATGGAGCTATGGAGACACGCTATGGCTGACAAACTCGGACAGAGCATGGTTGGTACGTGGACCAAAACCACGGCGGCTGCGTGCGCAGACAAATATCCCGCCAGCCTCACATTCTCGACCGGCACCTACCGCGGCCTGCGCGGCGAGGGGCAGGGCATGGTGTGGTGGGATGCGGGTATCTACCGTCTCGAAGACGCCAAAACACTCGTCGTCGGGACGGCGAACGATGAGCTTGTGACCTATCACATTTCACTCGAGGCCGACCGATTTGAGTTCACGGATTCAGAGGGCTGTCTTGTGACGTACCGGCGCGCCTGAAGCGCGATGAGATTTGGATGCATCGTCATCGCGCTTTAGGTTGTTGTTTGCGCATGATCTTTCCGGAAAACCGCTTCGCACTTTGCGCTAACGCGGTCCTTCGGGTCCGGATCATGCTCTAGGATTGCGCGCCGGATTTTTTTCACGCCCGATTTTTTACGCCCTGGCCAACAAGAAACTGGCTTCAACCGCCAACGAGCCCGCTGCTCATGTCGATCGCCTCCACGTTTTCAACGAGGAGATTACGACATGTGCAATTGCTCAGAGCATGAATCGAGCGGAAGCCTTTCGAAGATGACCGCGGCTTCGGTCGCGCCGGCCATGAAGCCGCTCGTTCCCCTGTCGCGCCAGATCAGTTTTGACGACGATGCCGGCGATCATGCGGCCTCGACCGATCTGCAGCCGATTCCGCCGTTCAGGCTCTGCAGGCTCGACTTCCGCGAAGGCTGCTACCAGATCAATTTCAGGCCGACGGCGAGCCTGGTGTCCTTCGAAGGCACGCTGCGCGTCGATCGCTCTGCGCCCGACGGCGGCGCGGACCATCTGATCGTCAGCGGCGATCTCTACTCGCGCCTGCCGGTGATCAAGCCGCCGATCCCGCCGATCCCGCCGTTACCGCCGATCCCGTCGATCCCGATCCCGCCGGTGCCGCCTGTGGGTAACAAGGACGAAGATGAAGCAGCGGCGGCCTCGGGGCTGACGAGCCTCGCCGGTTCGCTCAGCGCGGTCGACGAACCCGTCATTCCTTCTCCGATCCTGAAGCCGAGAATCCCCATATTTCCCCGCGCGCGCTATCATTCCTATCTCAGGGTGACCAGCGTGTCCGCGCCGGTTGCGGTCCCGGTGCCGAAGAAGTGCGAGCTCACGATCGTCGCCGAGCAGTTCAATTATACGCAGCCGCCGGCCGGCCAGTTCAAGGGAACGTTCCCGTCGACGCCGTCGCGCACCGTGACGATGAAGCTTTCAAAGATGCCGGCGCCGTTTCCGTTCTCCCTGACCGGCGGGCCGTTCTACCAGGGCCGGCTGTTCGAGGGCGGCGTGGACAAGGGCAGCATCACGCTCGCCTGGGTGTCGAAGTTCTTCCGCCGCTGCACGCTGGAGATCGACACGCTGGCCGGCGCCGTGCGGCCCGCACCCGTGCCAGATGGGGCGGGCGGCACGGAGTTCTTCGACACGGTCTTTGCGAAGACCGGCTGGCAGCTGACGGTCGTGCAGGACCAGCAAAACGTCCCGGTGCCGGCAGGCGTGGTGCCGACCAATTGCTGGAGCTCGGCGGATCTGCACGCGCTGATGACGAGCGTGCGCAATCCCGCGACCAATCTCGACAGCGAATGGCGCGTGCACATGATCGTCGTGCCCGCCAAGCTCGGCTGCTCGCGCGGCATCATGTACGATACGATCGGCGTGCCCCGCGAAGGCTGCGCCAGCTTCTCCGACGACGGCTATCCGGTCTCGGACTCCTCGAACTTTGGCCTTGCCGCCAACAAGAAGCAGCGCGACGTGCCGCGTGCGTTCCTGCGCAGCGCGACCCACGAGCTGACGCACACGCTGAACCAGATCCATCAGGAGCAGGAGACGGCGGCCGACAACTCGATCATGACCACGACGCCGAGCGTCGCGGACGTGCTCGGCGGTCCCGCGACCGGTGCGCCGGGCGTGTTCCCCGATCAGATCAAGCTCGCGCACAACACCAACGTCCGGCATCATCTCAACCACATGCCCGATCCCGTCATCCGTCCGGGCGGATGGCCGTTCGCAAGCTGGTTCCCGACCGGCGCGCCGCAAGCCGCCGACCGGCACGATTTCGAACCTTCCGAGCTGGCGCTGACGGTGACGGCCGCAACCGACCGCGTCGCGCTCGGCCAGCCGCTGGACCTGACCTGGACGATGACGAACACCAGCGGCGTGTCGCTGCGCGCGCCGAACGACGTCAGCATCGAGGCCTTGTTCGCTGCGATCACCGTCACCGACGGGGAAGGGCACGAGCGCCCCGTGCGGCCCTTCGTGATCCTGTGCGAGCACGCGAAGGTGGCCGAGCTCGAGCCCGGCAAGAGCGTGACGGCCTCGGCGAAGGTGTTTTGGAGCACGTCCGGTTTCGCGTTCGAGAAGCCGGGCCGCTACCGCGTCGAGGTCGCCGTATCGTGGTCGGCCCAGGGCGTGATGGTGGGCGTGCAGTCGGGCATCGAATTGTTCGTCGATTATCCGACCAGTTCAGCCGACAACCATTCGGCCAATCTCGTGCTGCATCCCGAGGTCGGCAAATGGGTGGCGCTCGGCGGCGATGCCTATCATCTCGGTGAAGCGTGCCGGCGGCTGCAGGCCCTGAGCCAGACCGAGGCGCCCGCAGCGATGGACGCCGGTGACGGGGCGCCCACGCCAAGCGTGCTCGCCGGCTTTGCCGACCTGCTGCCCGACCGTGCCAAGCTCGCGAGGTTACGCCCCGAGCTCACTGCCGATGCCGGCGGCCGCGCGCCACGCGGACCGGCGCGAGCATCGGCTCCCGGACGCAAACGTGCGACGAAGGCCAAGAAGCGCACGGGGCGACGAGGGTAGGGCGGATCGCCCAACCTGGTGAGACCATTGGCGCTTGAATGACGGCCGCACCTGCGACGAAGTCGTTGCAGGTGTGGCGCCTTGTTGCGCACGTGCCCAGCGCTTGCGTCGGATGTGCGCCATACCCGTCCATGCTACGACATCTGCATCGTTCCTCCGGAGCCAGTGTTGATGTCCGTCCAGCCCACCGCCGCCCACTCGACTGCCACCGCGACCGAGACCGATCCCGAAGCCCTCGGCTGGATGCGCGGCTTTCCGCCGGCACCGGAGCGGACGATCACTTTCCAGAATGGCTCGTTCCGCAGCTTCCCCGAACTGCGCTGGGCCTGGAGCAATGTGCGCCAGCTGGTGCCGACCGTGAATGTCTGGCGTGGGGCAGGGCCCGCATCGGTGTTGCCGCGCGAGGACCATGACATCGGCGCCGTCGCTTCGACGACGATGGACGGCCGCCCCATGACCTTCGCAAACATGCTGGAGGAGACCTACACCGACGGCATCGCGGTGCTGCATCGGGGCAGGCTGATCTATGAGCGCTACTTTGGCGCCTTGAAGCCGCACAAGCCGCATATCGCGATGTCGGTGACGAAGTCGTTCACCGGCGTGCTCGCGGGCATGCTGGTCACGGAAGGCAAGATCGATCCGCAGGCGCCGGTCACGGACTATGTACCGGAGCTGAAGGCCGGCGCGTTCGGCGATGCGCGCGTGCACGAGGTCATGGATATGACCACAGGGCTCGAATACACGGAAGTCTACACCGACAAGAACTCGCACGTCTGGGGCCTCAGGCGCGCCAACGGCATGGCGCCGATCCCGCCCGGTTATGACGGCCCGACCAATATTTTCGATTTCCTCGTCGCGCAGAAGAAGCAGGGCGAGCACGGCAAGGCCTTCGCCTACAAGACCGTCAACACCGACGTGCTCGCCTGGATCATCCGGCGCGCCAGCGGCATGACGCTGGCCGATCTGCTCTCCGAGCGCATCTGGCAGCCGATGGGCGCGGAGGAGGACGCGCATTATCACGTCGACCGCATCGGCACCGAGAGCGGCGGTGGCGGCCTGTCCACCAGCTTGCGCGATCTCGCCCGCTTCGGCGAGACCATGCGCAATCACGGCCGCTTCAACGGCCGCCAGATCGTGCCGCCACAAGTGGTCGAGGACATCGCCCGCGGCGGCGATCCCGAAAAGTTCAAGCCGGCCGGCTACACCACGCTGCCGGGGGCCTCCTACCGCAATCAATGGTGGGTCACGCACAATGAGCACGGCGCCTACATGGCGCGCGGCGTCTACGGCCAGGGTATCTATGTCGATCCCAGGGCCGAAATGGTGATCGCGCGCTACGCCTCGCACCCCGTCGCCGGCAACGCCGCCAACGATCCCGTGACGCTGCCGGCCTACATGGCGCTGGCGAAGCAACTCATGGCGGGCGGGTAGGCGCCTCCTGGTAGCCCGGATGGAGCGAAGCGTAATCCGGGACAGACCAACGCATCGCGCGCAACTGCCTGTGTGGTAAGAATCCCGGATTGCGCTTCGCTCCATCCGGGCTACGGGGCTGCCAAACCGCAAGATCGGTCGAGCGCGTCACGGCCGTCTGCGGCTAACTGCAGCCGCCACGGAGGAGGGACCATGAAGGCGGCGCTGCAGAACTATCAGGCCCGGATGCGGCGGGTGCTGGAGCATATCGACCGGCATCTCGACGATGATCTGGACCTGGAACGCTTGAGCGCTGTTGCAGCCTTCTCGAAATTCCATTTCCACCGGCAGTTCACAGCGACCTTCGGTCTATCAGTGCATCGCTACGTCCAGCTCGCCCGCATGAAGCGCGCGTCGCGTCAGCTGGCCTACAGTGACGCCCTTGATGTCACCGACATCGCGATGGATGCCGGCTACGACGCACCGGACGCCTTCGCCCGCGCCTTTCGGCAACGGTTCGGGCAATCTCCGTCGTCGTTCCGGAAATCGCCGGACTGGGAACCGTGGCTTGCGGCCTTCGGGCCTCTCGATATCGCCAGGAGCAAGCTCATGCAGAAGACGTTTACCAGCGACGACGTGACCATCCGCGATGTGCCCACCACGAAGGTGGCGATCATGGAGCATCGGGGCGACCCGGCGACGCTGCCGACCACCATCCAGCGCTTCATCGCCTGGCGCAGGAAAGCCGGCCTGCACCCCAGCACGAGCCCGACCTTCAATGTCTGGCGCTCCGAGCGGCGTCCGTCGACGCCCGCCGATTACAGCGTGGACCTCTGCGTCGGCACCGACCAGCCGATCGCGGCCAATGGCGAAAGGATCAAGGCCGGCGAGATCCCCGGCGGCCGCTGCGCCGTGCTGCGCGTCGTCGGCTACACCGACAATCTGGAGCCCGCCGCGCTCTACCTCTATCGCGACTGGCTTCCCGCCAGCGGCGAGGAGGCCCGCGACTTCCCGATCTATTGCCAGCGGCTGAGCTTCTTTCCGGAGGTGCCGGAGCATGAGACGGTCGCGGAGCTGTTCTTGCCGCTGAAATAGCGCGCTCGGACAGGCGCCTCACTCATACGCCTCCTGCCAGTGCGGGTAGGTGGTTTTGCCTCGCGAGGCGGATTGACGCAGCCAGTCCTAATATAAGTATTGACTTATATTAGATGAGGCCGATATTCATCCTCGCACAAAACGATGAGGAGCAACGCTATGGAGATCGACGTCGCCAGGGTCCTGGGGCTTGTCACGCGTTCGGTGAAGAATTTCGAGAAGGATGGAAAAGCGGCCAGTACGGTGACGCTGGCGCGGCTCTACGACACGAGCGTCGACGATCTCTGGGAGGCGGTCACCAGCCCGCAGCGCATTCCGCGCTGGTTCCTGCCGGTCGAGGGCGACCTCCAGCTCGGCGGACGCTACCAGCTCAAGGGCAACGCGGGCGGCACCATCACGGCCTGCACGCCGCCGACCCATTTCGCAGCGACATGGGAATTCGCCGGCGCGGTCAGCTGGATCGACGTCAAGCTCGCAGCAGAACGGAGCCAGGCGCGTTTGACGCTTGAGCACACCGCGATCATCGAGGATCATTGGAATCAATTCGGTCCGGGTGCGGTGGGCATCGGCTGGGACCTCGCACTTGCGGGACTCGAGCGATATGTTGCGACCGGAGCTACGGTCGATCACGAGACGGCCGAGGCATGGATGGGTTCGCCTGAGGGCAAGGACTTCATGACGATGAGCGGCGAATATTGGCGTGCGGCGCACGTCGCAAGCGGGGTGGACCCGGCTTCGGCCAAGGAGCGGTCAGATCGCACCATCGCGTTCTATCGCGGCGAGATGCCGCCCGACGTCGCACATCCGGGCACGGGAAGCTGATGCACGTGTTCGAAGTCCTTGCCGATCCCGTGCGCCGTCGCATCCTCGAGCTGCTTGCGCCCGGGGAGATGGCGTCCGGTGAGGTCGTCGAGGTGATCGGAGCAGAGTTCGGAATCACCCAGGCCGCCGTCTCGCAGCACCTCAAGGTGCTGCGAGAGAGCGGCTTCGCAACGGTTCGGGCGGAGGCGCAACGGCGCCTCTATTCGGTAGATGTCGCGGGGCTTCAGGCGGTGGACGCGTGGATCGGCCGGTTCAGGACATTCTGGGAGCCGAAGCTCGACGCGCTGGCAACCGAGATCGCGCGCGGCAAACGGGAGCGCCGCAACGCGCCGATCACCAAGCGGAGAGGGAAGAGGGCGTGAGATTGTAGGGCTCGTCAGGCGGATTAGCCGAAGGCGTGATCCGCCGCTTCTCATCGTACCGTGCTGATAGATGGCGGATTGCGCTCCGCTGATCCGCCCTACGGTCGCGCTTGAGCTCACCCGCCCTACGATTCGATGGTATCCTGCAAAACCATGATCCGCGGTGCCGCCACATGACCGAAGCCATCGTCCGCGCAGCAGCGGAGCAGGAACTGTCCGAGCTGCTGAACCTTTACCGGCACCTCCATCTGCACGATCCGCAATTGGAGCCCGCGGCCGCCGAGCGCGTCTGGTCGACATTGCTGACATCGGGCTTCATGACCGTGATCGTGGCGCAGGCGGGAAAGCAGCTCGTATCCTCTTGCACACTCGCGATCGTGCCCAACCTGTCGCGGGGCGGTCGATCCTATGGGGTGATCGAGAATGTCGTCACGCACGCCGACTACCGCCAGCAGGGGCTCGGCCGACGGGTCCTCGCTCATGCGCTCGATCTTGCCTGGCGGGAGGATTGCTACAAGGTCCTGCTGGCGACGGGGTCGCAGCGGAAGGCTACCCTGCGCTTCTATGAGGGCGCGGGCTTCGTGCGCGGCGGCAAGACCTATTTCGAAGTGCGCCGGCCCTAGCGCGTAGGGTGGATTAGCCCGCGGCTGCGCGAAGTGCAGTCCGGCGGCGTAATCCACCATTCTCTCGTTACGTCGTGCTCAAACTGGTGGATTGCGCTGCCGCCAATCCACCCTACGAACCCCGCGACAACTTCTCGAACTTCTTCACCAGCCGCTCCCGCTTCAGCCGCGACAGCCGTTGGATCCAGAATAGGCCGTCGAGCTGGTCGATCTCGTGCTGATGGCAGACGGCGCGCAGGGCCTCCGACTCCTCGGTCTGCAGATTGCCGTCGAGATCCCAGTAGTTGATCTGCACGCGGGCGTGGCGCTGCACCTCGTCGTTGACGCCGGGCATCGAGACGCTGCCCTCGCGGTGCATGATCATCTCGGCCGAAGCCCATGTGATTTCGGGATTGACGTAGGTCCGCGCGCCGTCCTTCGCGTCGAGCTCGAGCACCACGACGCGCAAGGGCACGCCGACATGCGGCGCCGTGATGCCGATGCCGGGCGCGGCGCGCATGGTGTCCAGCAGGTCCGCAGCAAGCTCGCGCAAGCCGTCGTCGAAGGCGGTGACGGGGCGGGCCGGCATTGCGAGACGGCGGTCGGGGTAGCGCACGATCGGACGAATGGTCATGGAAGGCTCCTACCACTCACGGATGGTTGAAGCACCCCATTCTTGACGTCCTACCAACTGGAAGGTAGTTAATCCGCCATGACCAACGTTTCCTCGACCGCCGATGACATCTTGGCCTGCGCGCGCAGCCTGATCATCGCGGGCGGCTATAACGGCTTCAGCTATGCCGACATTGCTGACGTCGTCGGCATCCGCAAGCCGAGCATCCACCACCATTTCGCCAGCAAGGTCGATCTGGTCCGCACCCTCGTGTCGCGTTACCGCGAAGAAGCGGAGGCGGGACTGGCTGCCCTCGAGCGCAATGTCCCTGATCCGCGTGAACAGCTCAAAAGTTACGTCGGGTATTGGGAAGCGTGCATCACCGATGCGACGGCGCCATTCTGCGTCTGCGCGCTGCTCGCCAGCGAGCTTCCGATCCTGCCGGAGGAGGTGGCGCTCGAAGTCCGTGCGCATTTTCGCGCGCTGGCGTCGTGGCTGACGTCGGTGATGGAGCGCGGCAAGCGGAAGGGGCGGCTTCACCTCTCGAGCTCAGCCAAGGTCGAAGCTGAAGGATTCATGGCAACCATTCACGGTGCGATGCTGTCGGCGCGCGCGTATGGCGATCCCAAAATGTTCGGCGTGATCACGGGCCCGCTGCTGGACCGGCTGTCCACCAGGCACTGAAGACATCGGCGAGACGACAACGACACGCCCGCAGGCGAGCTGGGGGCGGGGTGATTTGCTGCGTACGGAAACTACCAACTAGTAGGTAAAGGAGAGGGTGCAATGACGTATCATCAACAGGATCTCGTTCGTGCCGATCGCGAGCGATGGCTGAGGCAATACTACTTCATCCGGGCGGCGTTCTCCGTCGCCTGGGTCGTTGCCGCGTTTGCCATCGGGCCGTCGTCTGTGATCGCAGGCGCGTTGCTCGTCCTCTATCCCGCATGGGATGCGGCGGCGAATGTGGTGGATGCGCTCCGCAGCGGCGGCTTGAAACAAAACCGCACGCAGGCGCTCAACGCTCTGGTCAGCCTCGCGACCACCGGCGCGGTCCTCGTCGCCTTGCAGATGAGCATGAACGTTGTGCTCGCGGTGTTCGGGGCCTGGGCGATCCTGTCCGGATTGCTCCAGCTCGGGACGGCAATCCGTCGCTGGAAGAGTTTTGGAGCGCAATGGGCCATGGTGCTCAGCGGTGGCCAGTCGGCGCTGGCCGGCGGCTTCTTCATCTTTCAAGCCTCGACACCCGCGGTGCCGTCGATCGCGACCGTCACAGGCTATTCCGCCGTTGGCGCGGTCTACTTCCTGGTCTCGGCAATCTGGCTCAGCGTCAGCGAATGGCGTCAGCGCGCGAGGCAAGCTCAATTGGGATGATTGTGCTGTGTCCTGGCCTCGCATCGTACGATGACGGGGCTGGGATGCCGTCCAAACGCAGCGAGGACGTGCGTCAACCGTCGAGCATGCGGATGGCTCGCCAGGCATTTGGATCCGATTCGCGGGCGTCACAAGTTACAAGCGCGGCTGAGATTCCGCCGCGCACTTGCGCCATGATTGCGTAGCCGCGCCTAAGCAGCCTGCCGCGTGCGTTCGATGCTTTGAGTTATATGATTTCCGGCATCGTCAGCCATCTTCAGGGACAAGTCCGAGATCCGGCGGCTGGTATCCAAGGCGCTACTGATCGTGTCGCGCATCAGATCGGTTTGCACAGCCGCCCAATCGTGGGGAGTTCGGCAGCGCCAGAGTTCATTCATGCGGTCCATGGTCCTCTCGGTCTGCTGTCGAATGAAATCGAAGTACTCGCGCGAAGCAGCGTTCATTCCTTTGGCGACCGCGGTCGTAGAGTACATGATTGCTTCGGCATTGCGGACCGAGCGTTCCGCTGCCCGCTGCGCTTCGTTGCCGGTCAAACCGAACGTGCGACCTAGCTGATCCGTCGAGCGGCCCATCATTGCCGTGGCCATGTCGACGCCGAAGCGCCAAGCGTTTTGCAACATCTCGGTATTTTGTCGCAGGAGATGGCCGCTGGCTTGCGACACCTCCTCCCCGGCCTCGGCGGTAGCTAAGCCGATCCGTCTGGTCTGCTCAGCGGTCCTCTCGCCGGCGCGGCGGATTGTGTCCTCGGGGCGTTGGGTGGACTTTTCCTCTTGGCGTGGATTGGCCATTCGTTGCTCCATCGTTCTTGTGAGGTCGGATCCTATGCCCTCCGTCACAGGTACGATCCTTAGCGAGCAAACGTGAGCATTTCTGGACCGTTCCGGGCGAGCGATCTTTTAATCAATCCTCCTCCATTGCGCGCAGGAACGAGCGCTTCAACCTCCAATTATTCCTTGCTTGGCCCGTCAGCTCCGCGCTGAGGGGCAGATGTTTTTGGCCCTATATCTCAAGGCTCAGTAATGACCGCCGCTGAAACCGTACTGCTCATCGCTGCCTTGTTGTTGTCGCTATCGCGCTCGGTATGCGGAAGGATTATCCGATCCGGGGCCTTGTGCTTGCGTCCGGGTACTACTTCCCGACCGTCCGATTGGACGTGTGGTTGATGTCAGGTCCAGCCATACCGGTCTTGGGCGACTTGGTCAGCTACACTGTCGCGCCTATCATCTCGTGGGCCATATTGCCGGGAGCTGACCTCGCTCAGCGCGATGCAGCGCGAATTTCCGCGATGGTCTGTTCGGGAGCCTGGAGGTGAGGGTAGTGGCCGACGCCCGCAAGCACGTGCAGCTTCGCGCGAATGCGTTCGGCGAGCTCGACGCCCATGTCCTTCGTGATGTAGAGGTCGTCGCTGCCCCACACCACCTTCACCCGCGTCGTCAGCCGCGCGAGGTTCGCCTCGAAATGGTCCTGGTCGCGGGTGAACGAGGCGTAGTAGTGGTAGAAGGCATCCACGACGGTCATCCCGTCGCGGCTCCATGCGCTCGCCACGTCGTCGCGAAACGCCTGCGGGATATCGTAGTGCGCCTCCTTCGGCAGGCCACGAAAGAAGGTGTTCTGCAGGATCTCGTCGCGGCCGGCGTTCATCGCGGCACGGACATGGTCCGATGACGGCTTCGACTTCAGGGCCTGCAGGTTCTGCCACATCAGCCCGGGCCGGTTGAAAGGCGCGAAATCGCCGACGATCAGGCATCTCGCGATATCGGGCTCATCGAGTGCCAGGAGCAGGGCCGGCAGTGCGCCGATGTCGGTCGCGTAGATCGTGAGCTTCGTGCGATCGATGCCTGCTGCCACGATATAACCTTTCAGCACGCGGGCATAGTCTGCGGGTGCATAGGCGAAGCGTTCGACCGGCGGACGCGACGAGAAACCGAAGCCGGGCCAGTCGAAGCTGTGAACGTCGTGGTCGTCGGCCAGCGCGAGCGAAATGCCTGTCCACGCATGGACGGTCTCGGGAAAGCCATGCAGCAGAAGCGCGGTTCGCTTCGGCGCGTCACTGCGGACCAGCATCCTGCGTAGCGTGAGGCCGCCGTCGATCGCGATAGTCCCGATTTCCGGTCGTTCAGCTTGCCTCGACATGATGCTTTCCCGATCCCGCCGGCGAGCAATCGATGCAGGGTGCCCTTCATCTTATCGGAGACGCGCAGCGTCTCAAAGGCGACGTCATTGCTCCGGTGGGCACCTGCGTTGTGCAAAGACACGGCGGGCGGTGGTTCCCGCCGGTGCACAATTGGTCTGCTCGACTCACCATTGATCTGAGTCAATCTCCTCTGTGTTCTCCCGGTGAAATGATTTCGACTGCAGCATGCAAGTGATCGGACGGCTCCGGCGCAATTCTGCCGAAACTTTCCCGCGAGGGAGGAGGCCTCCATGGCTGACCATTCCACCGCTCCAACTGAATCCTGCCTGGCGTCGGCGAGCCCGTCGACCGCGATCACTCGCCGCTCGCTGCTTGGCGGGACCGGCATTGCGGTTGGCGCCGCCGTGCTTGCGTCTCCGCCGAGCATACCCGGGTTCGCCCCGGCGCTGGCGCAGCCCGTGAGCGCGGACGCCCGACCGCTCGACGCGGCGTTCAAACAACGGGCCTTCGAAGTCCGCGGGGTCTGTGCGGGCAACAACGAGAAAATTCCCATCGCGCCCCACCCGACGAATGGCGACGAGGCGCGCTACAGTAACAAGATCGGTTCCGATTCACGTGGCCTGCCGCACGACAAACGCGGCGAAGTGACACCAGAGGCGTGGCAGGCTCTCTATGCCGCCTGCCAGTCGGGCGATCCCGCCGATTTCGAAAAGATCCCGCTCGGCGGCACTCGCAAGCTGGTCAATCCCTTGGGCACGCTGGCAGTCAGTCTCAGCGGCATAAACCCTACTCAGATTGGAATACCCCCGGCACCGGCTCTTGCAAGTGCGGAGCGCGGCGGCGAGGCGGTCGAGGTCTATTGGCAATCCCTGCTTCGTGATGTTCCGCTGACCGAGTTGCGCGACGACACCTCCAATCGGGACGTGCTCGTAGCAACCGAGGAGATCAACAAGCTTGCCGATTTCCGAGGGCCGAAGTCCGGTGGGCGGGTCACGCCCGGCACACTGTTCCGCGCCAATGCGCTTTATTTCGACGCCGGCGACCCGAAGGGCCGCTCCGTCACGCCTCCAGGCGTTTTGGACGGTCCGCTGATCTCGCAGTTCCTGCTCAGGGACGCGCCCTATGCCGCGCAGTGGATCAGTGCCCAAGTTCGCACCGTGTCGCCCGCCAATGAATTCCTGACCGACTACGAGGAGTGGCTGGCGATCCAGAACGGCGCCGCACCGAAACGCCAGTTGCAGTTCGACGCGACACCGCGATACATCACGACAGGACGAGATCTCGCAGAGTATATCCACACGGGTCCTGCACTTGGGTGGGCGGCAGCGCTGCTCCTTGCAACCCCGGGAGGCGGGGCGGACAAACGCTACTCCGGGATCTATCCGCCTGCAGAGCCCGTGTCCTACCCCTCGAACCCGTATCGGAAATCGAAAACCCAGGTCCCTGCGGGTGCTACCTTCGGGTTGCAATACGTCCAGGCACTGCTCGCCACGGGGATCAGCAACTCCGTCCGCGCGGCTTATTGGCAGAAGTATTTCGTGCACAGGGCTGTGAGACCGGAAGCCTACGGCGCTCTGGCGCACCATCGCCTCGCCAATGGCGTGAGCGACTACCCGCTGCATGATGATTTCCTGAAATCGGAAGCCCTCGCTCGCAGCAAGGCCAAATACGGCACTTATCTGTTGTCGCAAACCTATCCGGAGGGCGCGCCCTTGCACTCCACCTATCCCGGCGGGGCCACGAGCGTCGGGGCCGTCACGGCAACCATATTGAAGGCGTTCTTCGACGAGAGCCGCGTCATCGCCAATCCGGTGCAGCCCGATCCGGCTGACCCGACAAGGCTCGTGCCCTATGACGGCCCACCGCTCACGGTCGGCGGAGAGTTGAACAAGCTCGCCGTGAACTTCGGTTTCGGACGCAATTGGGCGGGTATCCACTGGCGTTCCGACGCCTCCGCCTCAATGGCGATCGGTGAGGAAGTGGCCATCTGCATGTTGCGGGACGAGCGCGCGACCCTTCGCGAGCCGTTCGACGGCTTCTCCTTCACGCGTTTCGACGGTAGCCGCGTGACGATCTGACAGCAGACGGGCGGGCGTACGCTTACGCAATGTCAGCACAGAGGCTGCTTGAGTCTCCTTTCAGTCGCAAGTGCGGGGATTGCGGCCAGCGCTCTGTTGGGGCTCGCAGGTCTCTCTCCCCGGCACCGGCTCACGCGGTGATCTACTGCACGTATGTTGGTTATCCGGCGGGCTGCGTCGCGCGGGCCGATGTCGTGCTCAGGCCTCGACCTGTAGCGCGCTGCAGTCCGTCATAACGCCGGTGGCAACTAAACGGCGGTGTCAATCGAGTTGGAGTGCGGCGGTGCAGCTTTGTGACCCGCTAGGCCCGAATGCGAAGTATGGCGCGTCTCCGAAAAGGTCGGCTTGTCAGGGTGAACCGGAAGTGGCTCGGCTCCGGCCAGACCGACGCGATTGACCCATAGCGGTCTACCGGTGCTTGGGCTACCTTGCCTTTCAACGCTTCTTGCCTGCGCCGATGAGGTATTCGAATGAGGCGGCGAGAGTTTTGTCTGGGGCTGTCTGCCACAATGGCAGTGCTCCCGCAGTCCGCGAAGGCGCAGAAGCCGAGAAACCCGGTGATCGGCTGTCTCGCGTTGGGCTCGCTCGAAAATGGCCGCAAGACGTTCGAATGGGTGCGCGGCGGGCTAGCCGAAACCGGCTATGTCGAGGGACGCGATTTCGATTTGGAGCTTCGTGCTGCGGACTACCAGGCAGAGAGGCTTCGCGAGCTTGCCGCCGATCTGGTCGCGCGCAATGTCGCCGCTATCGTGGCGCTCACAACCCCCTCCACGGCGGCCGCACTCGCCGTAACAAAATCGGTTCCGATTGTGTTTCTCACTGGCGTTGACCCCGTCGCGAACGGCTTCGTCAGCAGTCTCAATCGTCCCGGTGGTAACGCCACAGGCATTTTTATCCTCGGCCAAACGCTCAGTACGAAGCGGCTGGAGCTGCTGCACGAGATCGCTCCGACGGCAAATGTCGTCGCGATTTTGATCAGTTCGTCCATTCCCGGCATAACGACGGAGCTGTCGGATGCGGCGGATCGCCTAGGCGTTCGAACGATCATCCAGGTTGCGAACAGCCGTGATGAGTTCGCGGCCGCGTCGAGGCAATGGTTCGAGACGACTGCCGCGCGCTTTATGTGCCTGGCGATGCCGTCTTCAACAACAATGCTGCCGCCGTTGTCGCCTTGGCCGCGAAGTATCGGATCCCAGCTATATATCCGTTTCGAGAATACGCGGCGGCTGGCGGGCTGGCCAGCTACGGGCCAAATTTCGCCGAGGGCTATCGGTTTATCGGAACCTATGCTGGTCGCATTTTGCGAGGCGAGCGGCCCGCCGAGTTGCCCGTGCAGCAAATCACGAAGGTCGAATTGGTCCTTAACGCCAACGCAGCCAAAGAACTGGGCCTCGAACTCCCATTGAGTTTGCTCGCCCGAGCCGATGAGCTGATCGAATAGTGCGCATAGTTGCGCCGCGAGTCCGGAAATGGCCCATCGCGACATACTGCACTGCCGCACGAACCCGGTTGCCATGGGAGCAAAGCGGACGTGGTCACCAGTCACGTTCATAGCTAACCGGCCTGGCCCGGATAGGGCGTGCCGGCCTTGTGCACGAAGCAGCCGTCGGAATTGGCGCTCATCATGTCGATGTCCGAGCATGTCGTGAGATCGCCAGGCGCGCGCGAGCCGACTTCGAGATAGACGGCCCTGTCTTGGAGTCTGATGCCGTCTGCCCCGAAGCCGACGCCGGGCAGCCGCATCGACGGCCGCGCGCGCAGATGCAGGGTTCAGTCCTGCGAGCGCAGGGTCGCTTCGGCTCGCTGCATCATCCGCCGCCATCGCTCGCTCGTCGGCCCGCCCATAATCAGGAAATAGCGGACGATCGCGATCGGCAGCCAGGGCTCCATCGCTTGCCTCAGCGCTGCGACCGGCTTGCCGGACAGCCGCGCGTATTCGGATTGCGCGGCTGCATTGACCGCAAGCGGCCGCTGCGGATTGTCGGTGACGTCGAGGGCAAACTCGGTCAGGCCGATGTGAGTGAGCCCATGATCGAGGGCCGCAGGCGCGCGGATCGCAAAGGTCCAGTCGATCAGCCGCGGACCGTCCGCCGTCATGATCACGTTGTTAGGATGGATGTCGCCATGGCACAGCCCGTCCCCCGGCTGCTGCAGGCGGTCGATCAGCGCGAGGATGCCGGAGGCGATGTGCTCAGGCACGATGTCGCCCGAGCGCCTGAAGGCGCGGTCCATCCAGCCGCGTAGATGGAAGGCCTCCGGCGGCGGCGGCATCCTGTGAACGCACAGGCCGAGGGACGCAAGGACTGCACCCGCCTGAGCGAAAGTCACGGTGCCGCTGCGCGTGACTTGCAGCAGTGTCGGTCCGTCCAGGCGGGCGAGCACGATGCCGAAGCGTCCGTCGAGCGTCACCTCGCCGAACACCTCCGGCGCAGGCATGCCGGCGGCAAAGACTGCCTGGGTCATCCGCGCCTCTCGCTGGCCGAGCCGCGGGGGGAAACCTTCCCTGAACAGTTTTACGACCTGACCCGGCGCCCAGGCGTGGATGTCCGCCGTGCCGCCCTGGTTGATCTTCTCACCGAGGGATCCCCGCATCGCCCGTCCTCCCGCCGGTCGCAATCAAACACCGACGGCGGGCAAAAGAGAACGCTTCCGCAATCCTGGCTGCCAGCCATGATCGTGGCTTGTCCCCGGGGCCGGCGTTTGCCAGAATCGCGACGCGCGGTTGGAGACAAGTCCGGTTATGGCCCGTGGTTGACCGCCGCTGTGGGCGTCGCACTCTCGCTTCCGAGAGGTGAGCAGAATAGCGTCATGCAGACTTCCCAGGGCAGCCTTTGACCCAGAGCCGACATCGGCCTGGCCGTTTGGCAAGGGGTAATTCTGGCTATACCTGCCCTTCCAGAATTGTGGCCTGACCCGATAAGATGCGCCTCCTGACCCCAGGGGGGAAGATTTGGCGCGGCCATCAAAAACGAGAGGCAAGAGGGCCGCGGCGAAAACCCGCAAGGCGAACTCTATGGGCGGCCGCAAAAAGCCCATTGAAAATAGGCGCCGCATTTCTCCGATCTCCGATGTGACCAAAGAGTTGCAGGAGGCCCGCGAGCAGCAAGCGGCTACGGCCGAGATATTGAAGGTCATCGCGAGTTCGCCATCCGAGGTGCAGCCGGTATTCGAGGCCATTGCGGCTAGCGCAAATCGTCTGATCGGCGGCTTCTCGACTGCGGTGCTGCGCTTCATCGACGGCATGGTGCACCTTGCAGCCTTTACGCCAACCAATCCGGATGCCGACGCCGTCCTGACGTCAAGGTTCCCGACATCGACGGCTACCTATCGACCTTTTGCGTTGGCGGCGCGCGGCGAGCCGGTCCAGATCGCGGACACCGAAGCGGCACCGGATGAAGAAGCCAAGCAGATTTCGCGCGCGCGGGGCTGTCGGAGCCTGCTGCTTGCACCTCTGATGAGCGGCGGCCAGGCGATCGGCACAATTGGCGTCACGCGTGCTACCCCGGGCGCATTTGCCCCTCATCACGTGCAACTGCTGCAGACCTTCGCCGATCAGGCGGTGATCGCCATCGAGAACGTGCGCCTGTTCAACGAGACGCAGGAGGCGCTGGAGCGGCAGACCGCGACGGCTGAAGTGCTGCAAGTCATATCCAGTTCGCCTGGCGACCTTGGGCCGGTGTTCGAGGCCATGCTGGAAAATGCCGTGCGCATCTGCCGCGCCAGTTTTGGGACGCTGCTCCTGTACGAAGGCGACAGGTTGCGGCGGGTGGCGCGAATGGCCGCGCAAAACGTGCCGCAATTGTATGCGCCCGACCAGGAAACGCCGCCACATTTCATCGCGCCGTTTGATGGGGCGCCTTCGCTGCGGCGCCTCGTCGAGACCAAGGCGCTGGTTCACATTGCCGATATTGCGACAGAGCATCCCGACGATCTGATCTACAAGGTCGCCGCAGCCCGCACCGTTCTGATTGTGCCGATGCTCAAGGAGAGCGAGCTTGTCGGCGCCTTTGCCGTCTACCGCAAGGAGGTGCAAGAGTTCAGCGACAAGCAGGTCGAGTTGCTGAAAAATTTCGCGGCACAAGCGGTGATCGCTATCGAGAATGCCCGGTTGCTCAACGAACTACGCATGCGCACGCGAGAGCTGTCGCAATCCCTCGAGGACCTCCGTACCGCGCAGGATCGCCTGGTGCAGACAGAAAAACTCGCTTCGCTCGGCCAGCTCACCGCCGGCATCGCGCATGAGATCAAGAACCCGCTCAACTTCGTCAACAATTTCTCGGCGCTGTCGGCGGAACTGACCGACGAGCTGAACGATCTGCTCAAACGCGCCGCGCTGACTGACAAGATGCAGGAGGAGGTCGATGAGTTGACCAGATTGCTGCAGGAAAACCTGCAGAAGGTGGTGCAGCATGGCCAGCGCGCAGACTCCATTGTCAAGAACATGCTGCTGCATTCGCGCGAGGGAAGCGGCGAGCAGCGGACTGCCGATATCAATGCAATCGTCGAGGACAGCCTCAATCTCGCCTATCACGGCGCGCGAGCAGAGAAGTCAGGCTTCACCATCACGCTGCGGCAGAACCTGGACCCGCGCGCTGGAGCGGTCGAGCTGTATCCGCAGGAGATCACACGGGCGCTGCTCAACCTAATTTCCAACGGCTTCTATGCCGCGACTAGGCGCAAGGTCGAGACGGGCGACGAGAGCTTTGAACCAGTTCTCAGCGCTTCCACGAGGAACCTTGGCACGACAGTCGAAATCCGTATTCGCGACAACGGCACCGGCATCCTGCCTGAAGTACGCGAAAAGATGTTCAATCCTTTCTTCACCACAAAGCCGACAGGGGAAGGAACGGGGCTCGGACTCTCGATGACCCATGACATCATCGTCAAGCAGCACGGGGGCCGGATCGACGTCGAGACTGAGCCTGGCGTCTTTACCGAGTTCATCATTACGCTGCCGCGCGACAACGGCATTGCCACCCGCCCGAGGTCCGAATGACCGCTTATGGCCCGTGGCTGACCTCAGCTCAGGGCGCCCGCGACGTCTGCTTGTTGAAGGTGACCCGAACAAGGGCATGAAAGCTGCCTAGGCAGCCTTTGACCCGAAACGGTAATTCCGACAGCATGGAGCGCATGGGGTGGCATTCGCATCCGATCCTTACACTTAGCGTTGCCGGCGACGCGCCGCGGATGACGCTTCATGAGATCACGGACCAGAGCCCGGCAAGCCTTGGAGTGCAGGCAAAGCACCTATCCCGTGACGAAAGACATGAACTGACTCAGGTCAGCTGTTCGAGCACCGCCCTGGCGTCCCTCAGGACCGGCGTGTCGAAGCCTTCGGTGAACGAGCGATATCGCAGCACGAGGAGATCATGAGCTTCCGCGCATTTGCCTTGGTCACGCCACAGGCAAGCGAGGCTGGTCGCAGCGCGCAGCCCTAACGTCTTCGCGCTCTGGCGCTCCGCCACAGCGAGGGCTCGATGATAATTCTGCTCTGCCGCTGCCTGGTCGCCTCGCGCATTCATCATGTCGCCTCGAAGTCGATGCAACTCGGCCTCACCGGACCGCTCTTGAGTCGTCTCGATGAGCTGCGCAGCCTCGACGAGACATTTCTGTTCCTCCTGAAGATGCCCGACCTTGGCGTGAGCCTCGGCGAGAAAGCAGAGCGCACGCGGCGTGTGCACCACAGCTCCGGCACCACGAAGCACCGAGAGCCCTTTCGCGAGCAAGGCGAGACCGTCCTGCGCCTGTCCAACGGCAGTCAATGAGCGACCATGTTGGAGAAGTCCGAGGCCCAACCAGAGCGGAAAGCCATGCTCGTTCGAGAGAGCCACCAGTTCTTCTGCATGCCGTAATGTGTCATGCGACATGCCGGCCGCCGCCTCCACTGCACACACCTTGCTCAACACAAAGGCCACCGTGAACGGATGGTCGAGCAAACGGGCTTCTAACAACGCCTCGTTGGCGCGCGCGCGTCCCTGATCGATATCGCCCAGAAGCGCCAACGTCACCGCCAGGTGACCCCGGCTCGCCGCGCGCGGATCGGCCACCGCTATGGCGGCGCAAATCGCGCGAGCGGCCGGATCTCTCAAGCCATCACACAGCTCGAGAAGGCCGCGCGCTGTCACAAACTCCCCGCGATAGTGGCAACTGGCGCCGTGGATATAGTGACCCAGCAGCAGAGTGGCTTGATCTTTTCTTGTCTCGCCCAATTTCTCCATCTGCTCGGCAAGGGACACCGCCAGGTCGTGCTCGGCACGAACCGAATGGAAACCCCATTGGAAATAGAGCAGCGGAGCGAGACGGTCCGGTCGATCGAACCGCTCAGCGAGCGCCCGCGCCCTGACAAGGGTATCGGCTACCGCCGGCGCCGAATACCCTCGGGCCGCCATCAGGGCCCGCCCGAGGGCAATCTCAAGGTCGAGCTCGTGCTGTGCGGGCCGCGACTCCTCGGGCATGTTCGCCAGCAATTCGAGCCCCTTCTGCAACTGCGCCACCGCTTCCGTCATCGCCGATCGCGCGACCGCCTGCTGGCCCGCTTTGAGCCGGTAGCCGACCGCCTTCTCGTTGAAACCGGCCTCCGTACAATGGTGGGCCATGAGTTGGGGCTGAGCGGCCACGATTTTAGGGAACTCGCTCTCTAACGTCGTCGCAACGCGAGCATGGATCTGCTGGCGTCGACCGCGCAGCATGGTGCTATAGGCTGCATCCTGCACCAGCGCGTGCTTAAAGGTGTACTCTGCATCGGGCGGGGTCCCCCGCTGGAAGACCAGTTCGGCGCTTACGAGCTGCGCCAAGGCCCCGTCCACCTGTTGCGGCGGCATGGCTGCGACGGCGCTGATCAGCTCATGCGAGAACGACCGCCCAAGGGCAGCTCCGATCTGCGCCATCTCGCGCACGGGCGCCAAGCGATCCAGCCGTGCCAGGAGCGAGGCGTGGAGCGAGGTAGGGATGGCAAGCCGAGGTACGGGTCCCCTCGCATCAAAGCGGTCGCCGGCGTCGGCCAACATGCCGCTCTCGATCACCGCCTTGGTCAATTCCTCGATGAACAGCGGTATGCCATCGGTCCGATCGACGATTCCTTCGACGATCTCTTGGGGCAACGCCTTGCCGCCGGTCACCCCCATGATCATCTCGGCGCGCTGTCGATGCGGGAGCCGACTGAGACTGATCAATGTCACGTGCGAGCGCCCGATCCAGGCTGGCGCGAACTCTGGCCGAAAAGTGATGATCAGCAAGACGCGGAGGGTGGCCACGCGATCGACGATGCGGTCCAACAGGTCGAGCGAGGTGGGGTCGATCCAGTGCATATCCTCGAACACCATCAGCACGGGCCGGCGCGCCGCCAGTCCCTCGAGCTGGGCCAGGAGAACCCCAAGCGTCTTCTCCTTGCGCTTCCGAGGGGTGAGGCTGAGAGGTGGATAGCTATTGCCGATCGGCACGGACAGCAGGTCCGCGATCAGAGGGACGGCCTCGCTGAGGTCAGCGTTTGCCTCCGCGAGCAACGCTTCGAGCTTGTCCAACCGTTGCCGGTCCGTATCGTCGCGCCGGAAACCCGCCGCCCGCTCGAGCTGTGAGATGGTCGGGAAAAGCGCGCTGTCCTGATGGTGCGGCGAGCAGAAACGGCGCAAACGGATATGTGGATCATCGCTCAGCCGCTCCAGCACGGTCTCGGCGAGGCGCGATTTGCCGATGCCGGGCTCACCCGATATCAACACGACCGAGCCATCGCCGCGTTTTATCTGCTGCCAGCGGCGCATCAGCAGCTCGATCTCTTCATCGCGCCCGAGCAGTGGCGTTCTGGCTACCCGCAAGGCCTCGAAGCGGCTATCGACCGCGTTCGCACCGATGACTCGCCAGACCGGCACCGGGGCGCTGAAGCCTGTGATGGACACGCTCCCGAGAGCGAGATACTCGAAGAGTCCACCGACGAGGCGGCGAGTGCTACCGTCGATGACAATCGTATCCGGCTCGGCCAGCGCCTGCAGACGCGAGGCCAGATTGGGGGTCTCACCGACCACTCCATGCTCCTGCGCTGCGCCATCTCCGATGAGATCACCGACGATCACCAAGCCCGTGGCAATGCCAACTCGCACTCGCAATCTTGCCGACGGGCCGACATCGAGTCCTGCCACGGCCGCAACCAATGCTAGTCCGGCGCATACTGCGCGCTCAGCATCGTCTTCATCGGCCCGCGGATAGCCGAAATATGCGAGCACGCCGTCGCCCATGTATCTGGCGACGAATCCGCCAGATTTTTCGATTTGCTCGGCACAGCAGCGGTGGTACTTGCCAATGATTTCCCGCAAGTCCTCAGCGTCGAGCCTAGTCGAGAGCGCTGTCGAGCCAACAAGATCAGCGAACATCACCGTGAGTTGACGTCTCTCGGCCGCGGTCCAAGGAGTACGCACGGGTCTCGGTCCGGTCTCAGCGAACTCCGCAATCGCGCGCAATATCTTCTTGCGATGGCCGAGCGAAACACCGATTTTTTCGAGGTCAAAGTCGGTCAGATCGCGCAGAACGCTTGGATCAATGTCGTTCTCGGCAAAGCGTTGCGCGTATTGCCCTAGGCCAAGGATGTTGAGCCAGTCCGCAATCTGCTGCATTGGCTCCCTCGACTGTCTGATTGACGGCGAGCCGGACTTTGGACCACGGCAAAGTAACGTTATCCCGATCCTTTCAGCATAGCATGCTTTAGCTCGTGGCGTTCGGCCGCGGCAGGCCCTCAATCCTTGCCAAAATGGTGCAACAGTACAGGCGCCCGCTACTAAGCCGCGAGTGGCACGATAAGAGCAACTGGATTGCCGTATGCGCCCGATTTCGGTGGCAACAGGCGAATTTTTGAAGACGCGGCTTCAGATCGCGCATCGAATTTGCGCAGCGCGGCAGAAGTCGCATTGCCATCAGGTCGACGGTTGTGCTCTCTTTGGCTGCGCGACCTCTGCTTATCATTTCAGCTCCAGCCGCTTGGTGGCCTCGAGAGGGAGCGCTGTCCCGGCGTTGATTCCGACGATTCGCGCCGGTCGCCTTGTTCATGAGTTCACCTGGAGTGGCAGCCATGGTGCAGAACCTAGTAGCCGGATTGGTCGTGGTGGCTTTGATTATCATGGGCGTGCTTGCCTACGCCCAGAAACATGAGGGGTGCGTGCACGGGCGCTCGCTCCAAACCTTTAAGCCCTGCGGATCAGTTGGCGTTGACATGTAGCGCTGGCCGCGACGCTGCGCCCAACCTCGCGCGATTTTGCGCCCATGATCCCGGGCGAAACCTGGTTCGCCTATTTCCGTCTGTGCGGGCCGAGCCGAGCCATTTCTTCAACCGAACGTGGGTTCTTGACAAACTGAGCAACTGATCAGGTGTCGCGTTGGGCTCGCTTCCAAAGTCTGTTCATGGCCCTAAGCTGCCTCTCGGTTTCAACGCCCTGACGTCGGCTTGCGGGGGGCGAGCGGACCGAGGACGAAAATCGCCGCGACGCCCGCTTATGACCCTTCGCGGACATATCGAAATCAAAAAAGACCAAAAGAGAGGCCGAGACGAGAAGCATCGCGGCTCAACTACGGAAGTCCTTTTGTCATCGTAAAGGGATTGAACCCACGTTCCGCGAGGGCAGCCCACGAAGCTGCGCCAAGATGTGACAATCGGAAATAGAGTCGCGGCTTGGTCGGGTCGGTGTCCAACACGAACCCCGTCGGTAACTCGCGGACAGTCGTGGCATAGAACCCACCATCGGGCGACCTCTGGGATTCGATTACAGCGATCAACGACTCTGCCCTCTCAGTCCTGCCGAGCAATTTCATCAAGAGAGCCATTTGGCCCGTCCCTTCGGTCCACACACCGTCCCGGTCTTCACCGTAAGAAAAGCCCCCGCCGACACTCATTCGCTGTTCGGCGGTCGTCATTGCTGATGAAAATGTCCCGGCCGCTCCGTGAAGCGCTGTTAAAGGCCAGATCTGAGCATCCAGAGCCAAAATCGGATTGTGCGTGACGCCGTCTTCAGCTGTCCCTGCGGCGAAACAGGCGCATGCCGAATCCCACATCGTATTTACGAAGTGCTCAGCAGCCGTTGCCTTATCACGCCAACGCGAATCGCCTGTACGGATCGCAAGAAGGCCAAACGCGGCGGCGAGGTCAGTATTATGTTCAGTCGATTTCCACGTCCGCACTTCCGGCGTCGGTTCGTGCCCAAACGTACCGCCCGTGAAACCGCCAGTACCGCGCGTATCGGCCCATTGCGCGACCCAGGCGCCAAGCCGTGCTGCACCATCGCGGAACCGAAAGCCGGTGTTCACATCATCAAGCGACAGCAACGCCAACATGGCCCATGCCATGTTACCATTGTCGCTGCCCACCTGATATCGATCCTCTAACCATTTGTTCTGAGCATTGTCCCACCACCCCGGAAGTTTGACGGGGCCATTCGCCGCCACACCCGCGGCGTAAGCGTTCCTGAGCCGTCCATCATGCCAGGTGCGGTCGTTGTCGATGGCCCAGAGAATCGCCGAGCCAATCCGATACGCTTTGTCTTGCTCACCGCAACCGACCAATGCGATGGCGGCTACCGCATTGTCATAGAGGTAGGCGGAGCCATGCAGAGGCCCCGATTCGACGGTCGGATAGCTGGGCAGGAACAACCGCTCTGATGGCGGTGCCTGATCAATTAGACCAGCGAGGTATCCGCACGCTGACGTTTTTGGTGCTGTTGAAGCCTGCAGTGGAGCGGCGGCCATCATGATTGCGAAAGTCGCGACGACCCAAGTGTGAAGGCAGAGCCCGCGACAACGGTAGAAGCAATAAGTGATTGGTGCCGGTAGCATTTCGCTGCCTCTCGCGCCTTTTCAACCAAGATAGGCTTTGGGACATCGGAAAGAAAGCCGGTCAGGATCGAGTAAGAACATCGCGCCTTCATCTTCAACGGCAGTTTATGGCCCATCGCGACATACTGCGCTGTCGCACGAACTCGGTCGCTCCAGGAGCAAAGCGGACGTAGTCACCAGTCACGCCCGGTGGCAGGCGCATCAGATTGACGCCGAAATCGGAAAGGCCGCCGGCATTGCTTAGACGCTTGCGAATGCGCTCGGCGTAAGGAGCGTCGAAGGGCGCTGGATAGCCCGAGCCGTGCGGACCGGCACAGTGGCGACGTCGATCTTGGGCATGGGAACGTTCCGTTCAAGATCAGCACGTTGAGCGCGCACCGGGCGGCGACCGTGCGCCATGATCGGCGAGCGTCCGAACGTGCTGCGACTATGTTGGCGGGAGGATGACATCATGCCAGTGTTTTGCCCGACGGGTCAAATCGCTTCCGGTCACCGCCAGTCACTGGCCTCGTAAGTCATTGATCCCACAGCTGTCGGCTACTGTGCATGGGGTTGTTTTCGTACTTTTTGCTGGCAGGTCACAAAAGCGTGCGGCAAAAAGGATGTGCCGCTGTCGGCCGGCGCAGTTCCCATTCGTCTTCCACCCAGACAAATCTGACGGGAGACCAAAAGATGCTTCGTTCCCACTATCGCTGGGTGATCGTCGCCGCGGGCGGCCTGCTCGGCTGCGTCGCGATCGGCGGCATGTTCTCGTTGCCGGTGTTCCTGCAGCCGATTGCCAAGGACACCGGCTGGTCGGTGACCGGCATCTCCAGCGCGATGACGATCGGCTTTCTGGCGATGGCGTTCACCAGCATGGCCTGGGGCACGGCAACCGACAGGTTCGGGCCGCTGCCGGTGGTGCTGACCGGATCGACCGTGCTGGCGCTGAGCCTGTTCGCCGCGAGCCACGCGACCTCGCTGATCGTGTTTCAGTTCGTGTTCGGCCTGCTGGTCGGCGCGTCCTGCGCGGCGATCTTCGCACCGATGATGGCGACGGTCACGGGCTGGTTCGACACCAATCGCAGCCTCGCGGTGTCACTGGTCTCCGCCGGCATGGGCATGGCGCCGATGACGATGGCGCCGCTCGCGGCCTGGCTCGTCTCCGGTCATGACTGGCGCACCTCGATGCAGATCATCGCGCTGGTGGTTGCCGCCATCATGATCCCGGTCTCGTTCCTGGTGCGCCGTCCGCCCGCGCTCGCGCAGGCCGCGGCGGCACCTGCGGACGGGGGCGCTGCGCAAAACGAGATGTCGATGGGCGAGGCGCTGCGCTCGCCGCAATTCTTCATTCTGCTTGCCACCAATTTCTTCTGCTGCGCCACCCATTCCGGTCCGATCATCCATACCGTCTCCTACGCCGTGAGCTGCGGCATCCCGCTGGTCGCTGCGGTGACGATCTACAGCCTCGAGGGGTTTGCCGGGATGGGCGGCCGCATCGCCTTCGGGCTTCTCGGCGATCGCTTCGGTGCCAAGCGCGTGCTGGTCTCGGGGCTGCTGCTGCAGGCGTTCGGCGCGCTCGCCTACGTCTTCGCGCATCAGCTCGCGACGTTCTACGCGGTCGGCGCCGTGTTCGGCTTCATCTATGCCGGCACCATGCCGCTCTATGCGGTGCTGGTGCGCGAGAACTTTCCGCTGCGGATGATGGGTACGGTGATTGGCGGCACGGCGATGGCCGGCAGCCTCGGCATGGCGACGGGCCCGCTCGCCGGCGGCCTGATCTATGACGCGTTCTCCAGCTACGCCTGGCTCTACATCGCCTCCTGGGCGATGGGCTTGGGGGCCTTCCTGATGGCGATGACGTTCCGTCCGTTCGCGAAGCCGCAAGGGGAGGTGGCGCCGGCGGCGGCATGAACGTGAGATCGAGGCGCGGCGTCAGAGCTGCGTCTCGATCGCTGTCTTGTCGATGATCGACCACACCTGCCGGATCTTTCCCTCGCGGAATTCGTAGAACACGTTTTCGCAGAAGGACACGCGCCGCCCGTTGACGGCAAGTCCAAGGAAAGTCCCCACTGGCGTGCAATCGAATCTCAGCCGCGCCGCGATCCCGGGTGGGTCCGACGCCAGCAGTTCGACGTTGAAGCGCAGGTCCGGGATCTCGCGAAAATCCTGTTCCAGCATCGCGCGATAACCGGAGAGCCCGAGCGGCCGCGCGTTGTGGACGACGTCGTCGTGCACGAACTGTCCGAGCGCCGGCCAATCCTGCCGGTTCAGGCAGGCGATGTAGCCGTGATAAATGGCGGCAAGCTCGTTCCTGGTCACGGCGGGTTCCTTCGGCTCATGCGCGCCGCTGCACGTGCTCGATCAGTGCGCGCAATTTTGGCGCCACGTTGCGGCGGCTCGGATAGTAGAGATAGAAGCCGGCGAAGGAGGGGCAATAGTCCTCCAGGATCGGCACCAGCTCGCCGCGCGCGATCGCAGGCCGGAAGCTCGCCTCCATGCCGAAGGTGATGCCGGCGCCGGCCACCGCGAGCTTGATCATCAGCGCCATGTCGTTGGTCGTGATCTCGGGTGCGACCGCGACGCTGAACTCTTTTGCGCCGTCCGAAAACTCCCAGCGATAGGGCGTGACGTTCGGCGCCGGACGCCAGCCGATGCAGCGGAAGGATGCGAGCTCGGACGGGTGAGAGGGCACGCCGAAGCGATCGCGAAAGGCCGGTGCGCAGACCGCGAGCTGGCGTTCGTCGCCGGCGATCGGCAGGGCGATCATGTCCTGCTCGATCACCTCGCCGAGCCGCACGCCGGCATCATAGCCGGCCGCGACGATGTCGAACTCCGCGTCGGTCACCGTGATGTCGAGCTGCACCTGCGGATTGGCTTCGGCAAAGGCGGCAAGGAACGGACCGGACAGGAAATGCTCGGCGATCGAGGAGACCGCAAGCCGCAACAGCCCGCGCGGCCGCCCGCCCAGCGCCTCGGTGTTGCCGAGCGCGGCGCGCATGTCCGCAATCGCAGGGGCGATCTCCGCATGCAGCCGTTCGCCGGCCTCGGTCAGGCTGACGCTGCGCGTGGTGCGCTGAATCAGTGCGATGCCGAGCGTTTCCTCCAGCCGCCGGATGGTCTGGCTCACGGCCGAGCGCGTCACGCCGAGACGGTCCGCGGCGGCGCGAAAATTCCGCTCTTCGGCGACCAGCGCAAAGACGGCGAGGGCATTGAGGTCGGTTTCCATCGGTTAGCGCAGCTTGCCAGCGTGGTTAGATATGATCGTCTTATCACAGCAAAGGCGTCGGTCCATCTTCCCGCAATCACTCCGAACGCAACGGGAAGATCCTCATGCCAATCGATAAAGTCATTCTCATCACCGGCGCCTCCAGCGGCATCGGTGCGGGCATTGCACGCGAGCTGGCCGCGGCCGGCGCCAAGGTCCTGCTGGGCGCGCGGCGCACCGACCGCCTGAAGGATCTCGCGTCCGAGCTGAACGCGGCCGGCGGCACGGCGCTCGCGCATCCGCTCGACGTCACCGACCGCGCCAGCGTCGCCGCCTTCGCCGATGCCGCGCGCGGCGTCTGGGGCCGGGTCGACGTCATCGTCAACAATGCCGGCGTGATGCCGCTGTCGCTGATGGCTTCGCTGAAGGTCGAGGAATGGGACCGCATGGTCGACGTCAACATCAAGGGCGTGCTCTACGGCATCGCCGCGGTGCTGCCGGAAATGGTGGCGCGCGGATCGGGCCAAATCATCAATGTCGCCTCGATCGGCGCCTTGAGCGTGTCGCCGACGGCGGCGGTCTATTGCGCGACCAAATATGCGGTGCGGGCGATCTCCGACGGCCTGCGCCAGGAGCACGACAACATCCGCGTCACCTGCATCCATCCCGGCGTGGTCGAGAGCGAGCTCGCCGATACCATCACCGACCCCGTGGCCGCAGCGGCGATGAAGACCTATCGTGCCATCGCGCTTCAGCCTGACGCGATCGCCCGCGCGGTGCGCTTCGCCATCGAGCAACCCGACGATGTCGACGTCAACGAGATCGTCGTGCGTCCGACGCGGACGACCTAGAGCCGCTTTTCGAAGAACAGGTCCGGGTAGGGATCGTCATTGAAGCGCGGAATCTCGCGCCAGCCGGTGGTGCGGTAGAGCTGGCCGGCCTCCGGCAGCGCGCTGTTGGTGTCGAGCCGCAACAGGGCGATACCGAGCTCGCGCGCTGCGACCTCAGTCGCGTCCATCAGGCGCCGGCCAAGCCGCAGCCCGCGCGCGGCGGGGGCGACCCAGAGCCGCTTGATCTCGGCATAGCCGTGGTCGGTTCCCTTCAGGCCCACGCAGCCGATCGGCAGCGTGTCCGACATCGCGACAATGAAGGTGCCGCGCGGCCGGCGCATGTCCTTGGCGTCGGGGTCGCGCGACAGCGAGACGTCGAAGCCCTGCTTGAAGCGGCGACCGAGGTCGGCATAGTACTCGCCGAGGCAATAGCGTGCCTGTTCGGATTGAGGATCGCTCTCATCCAGCGAAACGCGCTCTCGCGTCAATGCGGATGCGATCAGGTCCATCGCCGCCAGCAAGGCCTCGCGCTGCGCATGCTGCGCTAGGAATCCCTCGGCCTGCGCGTTCGAGAGCGCCTCGTAGGCCGCGAACTCGCGCCGGCCAGTGCGCGTCAGCTTTGCCACACGGCGGCGGGCGTCGTCCGAATGCGTACTGGTCTCGACCACTCCCTCGTCCTCGAGGCTGCGGAGCAGCCGGCTCATCAGCCCGGAATCGAGCCCGAGATAGTCGCGGATATCGGCGACGTCCGAACGCCCGTGTCCGATCGCATTGAGCACGCGCGCGGCACCTAGCGGGCGCCCGCGCCCGAGGAACGAGTTATCGAGTGCGCCGACGGCAGAAGTGACGGCACGGTTGAAGCGGCGGACGCGGGAGACGGGGTCGAGCATGATATCTGACTTTAGTCAGATATCATGCGCAGGTCAATCGGGGCGGCCGGCCTCACTTCGCCAGCGTCAGCAGCGGCTTGTCCTTGGCGACGATATAAGTGGCAAGCTCGCTCGCGGTCTCAGCGCCGACATTCTTCGCCGCATGCACCGTGCCGGCGGGGATGAACAGCACGTCGCCGGCCTTCAGCGTGACCGGCGGCTTGCCCTCGACGTCGTATTCGATGGCGCCCGTGAGCACGTAGATGATCTCTTCGCCTGGATGAGTGTGCCGGCCGAACGCCACGCCGGGAGCGAGGTCGACGCGTACCTGCACTGCCTCGCGCCCGGGCGAGCTGAGATCGTGGCGCTGCAGGTCGGTGCGCGTGACGCCGGCCTGCGCCGCTGCGGCCGGCAGGGTGAACAGGTTTGCCGCGAGCAGGACCGCGCTCGACAGCACGCGGAGGGTTCGCAGATGACGATGGCTCATGGTCGGCTCCTTGTGGTCACTGGATTGTCCGCGCCGCGCGGGCCCGGCCGATGCCGGCCGGTCCGCGTCGTGGCGCTTCAGACGAGAGTGGTGGTCACCTCGATGTTGCCGTGCACCGCCTTGGAGTACGGACAGATGCCGTGCGCAGCCTCGATCAGTTCCTGCGCCACCGCGCGATCGACGCCGGGGACGCTGACGTCGAGACGGGCGCGCAGGAAGAAGGCGCCGCCGGCGTTGTTCAGGTCGATCGCGGTGTCGACCGACGGCTCGCTCGGCAGCTTGACCTTGCGCTGCGCAGCGGCGAGCCCGAGCGCGCCGAGATAGCAGGCCGACCACGCGGCGGCGAACAGGTTTTCGGCGGCCGGGTGCGGCTGGGCCAGCTTAACGTTCAGGAAGCCGTCGCTGGAGTGCGCAGCGCCGTCGGCGCCCGAGGTGACGTGGGTCTTGCCAGTGAAGAGAACCTTCGCAGCGGATGTCATGGTCGTATCCTTCGGTTGAATTATTAATCGTATCCGATCTAATCGGATGCGCGTCGAAATAGTCCCGCTGCATTCCATGGTCAAGCTCTTCCGATTTAATCGGATGCGATTTATATAGGTCCGCAGATCACGAATTGCGGAGGTTCCCGTGGGCCGTTCCCCCAAAACTGCCGGCAAAGGCCGAAAACTATCGAATTTCCTGTGCTTTGCGGTCTATTCGGCCAATCTCGCCTTCGGCCGCGTCTATAAGCCCCTGCTGGATAAGGTCGGGCTCACCTACACGCAGTACATCGCCCTGGTGGCGCTGTCGGACGAGGACGAGCAGACCGTCGGCACGCTCGGCGAGAAACTGTTTCTGGAATCCAACACGCTGACGCCGATCCTGAAGAAGCTGGAGCAGATGGGGCTGATCAAGCGCCACCGCGATCCCGCCGACGAGCGGCAAGTGCGCCTCAGCCTGACAGCTGCGGGGCGCAAGCTGATCGAGCAGGATCTCGGCGACTCCGTGATCGAGGCGACAGGTCTTGGCGACGAGTTTCCGATGGTGCAGAAGACGGTGAGCCGTTTGCGCGACAATCTGCTGCGCGCGACCAAGGTCGACGACTAACGTATCGAGACACATAAATCGAGAGTTTCGGCCGCGGCACGTCCGTCGCCGAGGCTGGCCCTACTACGGAGGACATCGTGGGCAATGCGAGTGAAGCGGCGGACAGGTTGATCGCAGCGAGAAGCAGCAGACAGGCGGTCGACTGGCGCGACGTTCTCCCGTCGGATCGTGCCGGCGCCTACGCCATCCAGGATGCCACGCTTGCCCGGATCGGTCCGGTCGGCGGCTGGAAGGTCGGCGCGTCGGGCCCGGACGCCGAGCCCGTCTGCGCGCCGCTGCCGGCGTCGGGCCTGCTTCGCTCAGGCGCGCGGCTCGGCCCGGAATTCCGCCTGCGCGGTGTTGAGGTGGAAGTCGCGCTCAGGGTCGGGCGCGCGCTCGCGGCTGACGACGCCGCGTTGCCCGATCGCGAACTGGCACGTGCGTTCGACGCGGTCTATCCCGTCATCGAGGTGGTCGAGACGCGCCTCGAGGATTGGACGAACAGCGCTCCCCTGGCCCAGCTTGCGGATTTGCAGAGCCACGGCGCGTTGCTGATCGGAGTAGCCGCGACAGTCAGCCCTGCTGCCATCGATCTGAGGAGCGTCGAGGCGGATCTCTCCATCGGCCAGGACATCAGCCGACGAACCGTTGGAGGCAATCCCGCAGGCGACATCTGGCGTCTGCTGCGCTGGCTCATCCGCCATTGTGCGGACCGGAGTGTGCCTCTCTTGCCGGGCCACATCGTCACGACCGGTTCCTGCACCGGCATGGTCTTCACAGAAGCGGGGACCAGCGCCCGCGCACGCCTTGTGGGGTTCGGCGAGGTTGCCGTCGACTTCTGAGGTCGCTGATCTCTAGCCCTCGGGCCGGATCAGCTTGATGTCCTGATCGGCAGCCCAGGCGGCGACGTCCTCGCGCTTCAGCGCCGTCGCCATCAGATCCGGAAACTGGTCCGGTGTGCAGGCGAACACGGGAATGCCGAGGTTTGCGACTTTTGCCGAGAGCACCGGGTCGTACGACGGATGGCCGGTATCGGTCAGCGCCAGCAGCACGATCACGTTGATGCCGCGCGTTGCGAGCCGGGCCAGCCGGTCGACCAGCGCATTCGCATCGCCGCCCTCGTAGAGATCGGTGATCAGGATCAGATGGGCTTTCGCCGGCCGCTCGATGCGCTCCTCGCAATAGGCGACGGCGCGGTTGATGTCGGTGCCGCCGCCGAGCTGGACGCCGAACAGCACCTCGACGGGATCGGCGAGCTCCTCGGTCAGGTCGACGATCGCGGTGTCGAAGCAGACGAGCTTGGTCGCGACCACCGGAAGCGAGGCCATCACCGCCGCGAAGATGGAGGCGTAGACGACGGAAGTTGCCATCGATCCCGACTGGTCGACGCAGAGGATGACTTCCTCGAGATCGACGATGCGGCGCTGCTGGCGCAGGAAGCCGATCAGCCGTTCGGGCACGACCGTGCGATGCTCCGCCTGATAATGGCGCAGATTGGCCTTGATGGTGCGCGGCCAGTCGATGTCGGCAAAGCGCGGGCGATTGGTGCGCAGCGACCGGTTCAAGGCGCCGCGGACCGCATCCGCCGTACGCCGCTCCAGCCGCTCCATCAGCTCGGCCACCACCTTGGCGATCACGGTGCGGGCGGTGTCCTTGGTCTTCTCCGGCATCACGCCGCGCAGCGCGACCAGATCGGCGATCAGGCTGACGTCAGCCTCGACGGTTGCGAGGAATTCGGGCTCGACCAGCATCTGGCGCAGGCCCTTGCGCTCGAAGGCATCCTTCTGGATCACCTGGACCACCGGCGCAGGGAAGAACTCCCTGATATCCCCGAGCCATTTTGCGACGCGCGGTGCCGAGCCGCCGAGCCCTCCGCGGCCTTTCTTCGGGGCCTCGTCGCCGTCACCATAGAGCGCCGTCAGCGCCTCGGACATGCGGCGATCGCTGGCGGACAGGGCAGGGCCGTTCTCGGTACCTTCGGCGTCGACGCCGAGGGCGAGTGTCCAGCGGCGGCTGCGTTCATCGGCCTCGCTCATCGCGCAGTTCCCGCTGTTAGGAGTTCGAGCACGCGGGCCTGATGCGCGGGCCAGAGAACGTTTGCGCCGGCAATCAGCCGATATCCCTTGGCGGCATCGGTGCCCCGCGCGAACAGAGCGTCCATCAATCGCCTGCGTTCGGTCCGGTCCAGCGCCGAGAAGACGCGGCGGAATAGCGGCAGGCTGGCGGTGAAAGCCTCTTCGTCCAGCGTCGTCAGCCAGGCATCGACGGTGCCGCGGAGCGTTGCATCGTGGATCAGCCGCTGGCCGGCGCCCTCGAAGAAACCTTCGAAGAAGCCTGCGGCGTCTGCAACGGGCGTGCCGGGCGAGAGCATTCTCGTCAGCAGGTCGGCCGCATGATCGGCGCTGAGCAGCTCGGCCTCGTAGAGCAGCCGCGCGGCCGTGCCGGCGATCAGGCGGGTCGCCTGATCGTCGTTCATGAGTGCCCGCAGCGCATCGCGCCAACCGGCGACGACGTCAGTCTCGATCTGGGCGAGCTGGATCGCGGCGTCGGCCGCAAGGAGCGCACCGCGCAGCTTGGCCGCCGCCGGCGCGTCGAGATTTCGCGCGGCATAGGGCAGGGCGAGCGCTGCCTGCACCACAATGCGCGGCATCAGGGCCGCCAGATGCTCGACCGTGCCGGCGCGCGCCTCGCCATAGCGCAGGATGTCGGCCATCGGCGGCAGCGCGTCCAGGAGAGACTGTCCGTCGCTCGTCAGCGCCGCCTTGGTCTCCAGGGCCGCGATGCCGAATTCGGTGGCTCGGGACAGGTCGGCGATCATGGCGTTGCGCACCAGCGTTGCCAGCGGGCCAAGCTCGGCCTCCTTGCCCATCGCCTCGATCAGGCGCCCGCCCGCGGCTTCCGCGATGGTCGAACCGTAGAGGAGGTTTTCCACCAGCCTGACCGCGAATTCCGGCTCCCAGCGCAACTGCCAGTTCTCGCGAAACGTCCCGCGGCTGCGCCCCGCATCCATCAGACGTCCCCAGGGCACATCGAGCGCGTTCAGCCGATGCAGCAGCGTCGAGCGCATCAGCCCGCTGTCGCTGCGCAGATCCAGCGTCAGCGGCCGCTCCAGCGCCTCCGGCTTCAGCCGCGTCGCCCTCTGCTGCCGCTGGAGATCTTCGAGCAGCGGCGCGAGCGGGGTCGCTGCCGGGATCGCACCGACACCCGCGCCGATCAGGAGCTCGGCGGAGATATCGTCCCACATGGCGCGCTCGCCATTGCAGAGGCAGGCGATCGCCGCCTCGCGCAGCTCTGCGAAACCCGGTGCGGGGCGCCCGCGCAGCGCTGCGAGTGCCGTGCCGAGACGCTGTGCCTCGATCACCGAGGCGGTCGATACGAAATGGCCGCGATCCCGCAGCACGCGCGTCACCTTGGTGAGCCACTCGGCGGCGCGATCGCGCTCGCGCATGTCCCAGACATGGGCGCACCATCCCGGCGCCACCACGCCCGCGCCATAGCCGCTCGCGCGCGCCAGGCGCGGCGCAGTCCACGGCGCCCATGTCGCCTTGATCTTCGTCTTCGGCCGGCCCTTCAGCAATTCGCGATCGGCGGCGAGGCTGCGGCGCTCGGCGAGCGCCGGCACGTGCCAGGCGCCGCACACGACTGCGATGGCGCCGTCGTATTCCTTCGCCGCCTTCGCGATCTCGATCCGCATATGCGCTTCGCGCGCGGCCTCGCGCGCCGACAGCGATTTTTCGTCGGCGCGTAACGCCGTCATCGCGTCGGCGACGGCTGCGAACACCGGCCCCGTCGCAGGATTCTCCTCGATGACGTCGGACCACCAGGACTCGCCGTCGTCATAGCCTGCGGCGGTCGCGAGCGCGCCGATCGGATCGTGACTGACCGGATCGGCCTCGGCCCTTGCCGCGATTTCCTCCGCGATGTCGCCGTCGCTGGCACCCAGACGGTCCGATGCCGGCAGGTCGATGAAGCGCAAGGCTGCGGCGTGACGCACCGCCCAGCGCGCGGCCTGGTATTCCGGCGAATAGTCGGCGAAGGGAAAGAAGCTGGCGTTCGCCGGATTGTCCTCGGCATAGGTGAGCAGGGCCACCGGCGTCACCATATCGGGGTCGGCGAGCATCGGCAGCAGGTCCGAAGCATCCGCCGGGCCCTCGATCAGCACCGCGACCGGATTGAGCGCGTCGAGCGCTTCCACCAGCCGCCGTGCAGAGCCGGGGCCGTGATGCCGGATGCCGAAGAGGGAGACCTGGCCTGCCATCGGTCGCGCCGTGCTGTCAGATCAGGTCGGTCAGCGAAGCATAATAGCCTTCGAAGCCACGCCGCTTCTTCAGCACGGTCTCCAGATATTCGCCGAGCACGGCCGTGTCCTGCACCGGATCCTTCACAACGGCGCCGATCATGTTGCTGGCGAGCGTTTCGGGTGTCAGCTTGCCGTCGTTGAAGAAGGTTGCCTGGCTGATCCCGCCGATCATCACTGCGATCGCTTCGGCCGTCGACAGGCCGCCCGAGGGCGACTTCAGCGCGACCTTGCCGTCCTCGGTCGAGCCCGAGCGCAGCTCGCGGAAGATCGCGACCACCCGCGCAACCTCGTCGGCGACGTTCTTCGGTGCGGGCAAATCGAGATTCTCAGCCATCTCGCCGACGCGCTTGACGATGATCGCCACTTCCTCTTCGGCGCTGTCGGGCAGGGGCAGCACGACGACGTTGAAACGGCGCTTGAGGGCAGAGGACAATTCGTTGACGCCCTTGTCGCGGTTGTTGGCGGTCGCGATGATGTTGAAGCCGCGCTGGGCGTAGACGGCGGTGTTGAGCTCCGGGATCGGCATCATCTTTTCAGACAGCACCGTGATCAGCGTGTCTTGCACGTCGCTGCCCATGCGCGTCAGCTCTTCGAACCGGCAGAGCTTGCCGCTCTCCATCGCACGCATCAGCGGCGTGGGGACCAGCGCCTCGCGGCTCGGACCGTGTGCGAGCAATTGGGCATAGTTCCAGCCGTAGCGGATCTGGTTTTCATCGGTCCCTGCCGTGCACTGGATCACGAGGGTCGAATGCCTGTGATGCCCGCGGCGAGATGTTCAGAGACCCAGGACTTGGCTGTGCCGGGGACGCCCAAGAGCAACAAGGCGCGATCGGTCGCGAGTGTCGCAACGGCGGTCTCGATCAGCCGCTTGTCGCCGACATATTTCGGCGTGATGACGGTGCCATCGGCCGCCTTGCCGCCCATGAGATAGGTCACCACCTGCCGCGGCGAGAGCGCCCAGCCTGGCGGACGATGCCCGTCGCCCGCAGCCAGCGCCTTCAGCTCCGCGGCATAGCTCTCCTCGGCGGGCAAGCGCAGTTTCTCGCTCATGGCTTCGCTCCCTTGTCGTCCAACGCGGCGTTGAGCCGCAGCATGTCGAGGCGCGGGTCGCCTTGCAGCAGGCCCGCGGCCGTCAGTCGTTGCAGTGATTGTCGTGCTCCCTCGCGCGAGGCGATGAGGCCTAGCGCATGAAGTTCTGCGACATGGTCAGAAGGCTTCGTATCCTCGCGCTGGAGCGCGACGAGCAGCGTCTTGCCGGCAGGCGCGGACAACGGGTTATCCAGCCGCGCCGCCGGTCCCGCGATCAATTGTGCCAGCTCGAACCGGATATTGTGCGCGTTCATGGCCGCTTCGGCATGCCTCGCGCGGTCTGCGGGGGCCAGCCGCGGCGCCAGCGTCACGACGAGACCAGCCGCATCGTGTTGGTTGATCGCCTCTGCCGCTTGCGCGACGTGCGCATCGGTCCCGGTCGCCACGATCAGATTGATCAGCGCCAGATCCGCGGCGTGGTCCAGATTCCACTCCCAGGCGGCGATCAGCTCCTGCGGCGCAAGGCCGAGCGCGCCGCAAAACGAGGCGAGGCCGGCGCTTTCGAACAGCGCCTTGCGGCGTTGCACTTGCGCCGGCGTCTTGAGCGCTTCGGCCTGGACCACGCGCGAACGGCGCAGCAGCCCCTTGGTCTTGACCGAGAAGAACCCGGCGAGCTCGGCAATGTCCTCGCCGGCCGCGGGACCACGGCCGAGACGCGCCAGCAGCGAGGCCGCGAGCGCCTTGACCTTGGGAGCGCGATCATCCGCAGCGATGCCTTCGAGGAAGGCGATGTCGTCGTCCGATAGGCGCTCCGACATCAGTGAGAGCAGGCGCAAGCGCGTGTCGGCATTTTCGCTGGCGAGCTTGGCCTCGAGCACTTGGCGCGCCGTGAAAGGATCGCGGCGCCGGAGCTCGGCGAGTGCAGCCTTGCGCGCGGCCGGCCAAAAATCCTCCCAATTGTCGGCGGTGAGGTGGTCGTTCGCCTGCTGCCGCGTCGCGCTGTCGGAGGCTGCAATCGCCGCCCAGTCGCGCCATGGTGCGTAGATGTCGGGCGCATCGTCAGCGTCGGCTTCCGGCATCCAGTCGGCGGGATGCACGGTCCAGCCGCGTTCGGCGAGGAAATGAACGAGCTCGGTCCCGACCTGAGCCTGCTTCCTTGCCGCGAGAATGCGGCGCACGAGTGGACGCTGCGCCTCCTGGATCGTCGGCAGTGCGAGCGCTGGAATATCCGGAAGGAGGCGGAGCGCCGCGGCCGGCTCCATCACCACTGCGGCGCCGAGGAACTGGCCCGAGAGGGCAAGCAGCCGCAGCTCGGCCTCGGCCGGATCCTCGCCAAGTTCGGCACGCCAGAAGGAGGCTGCGGGCGCGGCCGCCGATCCCATGGTCCAGCGCGTCAGCACCGCGCCCATGGCATCAAAGATCGCCTCGGCCTTGATCGGATCAGTCATGGCCGCCGATCCGTCCCCAAGGGGTCTGCGCGGCGAGGATCGCGAGCCGGTTGCCCGACCAGATCGCCGCGCTGCGCGTGAGGTTGGTGCCGCACAGAATGCCGCTGACGTCGGCGGCCACCGGCAACGTCGTGATGCCATCGACTGATCGCCACCACGTATGTCCGGCAGCGTCGCGCGCGATGCGTCCCTGCGGCAGCAGCAGCGGAACGTCGATCGCCCACGGCTCGGCTAGCAGCGGACGGGTCAACGCATCGGAGAGTGTTTCGTCCGGCGAGGGCCATTCCTGGGGCGGCCTGTCCTGCGCGCCGTCGCGCCGCACGAGCAGGGCGCGGAGCGGTCGCGTCGATGGATAGAAGACGAGCTCGCCGTGAAAGCTCTCGCCGGGCGTGAACACCGAACCGCGCCGCCCGGCGCTTGCCGGGAAGAAATCGAGCAGCATCGCGAAGCGCGGGCCGGTGGCGGTAAGATTGAGCAGCCACGTCGTCTGCGACACCAGCCCGTCGCGGCGCGTCTGCACCCGCTCGGCGAGGACCTCCCAATCTGCATCGATCCGTAGCGCGGCCGGGTCGGCCAGCACCGCCTCGCGCGTCTCCGATGTCGCGACGGCGCGGCGGATCTCGCTATCGCGCGGCGCGGTGCGGAAGGCGCGCGCGAGCAGAACCAGCTTGCCGAGCTCGACCACGGCGCCGCGCGGCCGGTCGCCTGCGGGAAGTGCGAGGAGGCGGGATGGCAGCTCGTCGATCCGGCCGGCAAGCACCGCGGCCTTGCCATCGACCAGCCGTGCCGCGATCCGCCGGCATCGTGCCGTGGCATCGTCGATGAAGCCGGACAATCCCATGCGAAGCTGGTCGCCGATCCATTGCTCGAGTGCATCCAGCGCGTCGAGGATGGCGCGCTCGGTTTCCTCGTTTCGCCGGGCCGCCTGAGCCTCGCGCCGCGCCACATCCCTGGGGTCCTCGGCGATTTCAGGTTCGTCGGCGCGCGCGGCACGCAGATCCTTCTCGCCGTCGGACGGCGCACTGCTTGCAGGCTTTGCCGCGGACGTGCCGCGCCGGCGGCCGAGCCAGTCGCTGACCCAGGCCGGCGTGTCCGCGGGTGTGAACGGCACTATCGCCTCTGCATTCAGCCACAACAGGCCGAGCACGTGCTTGCAGGGGAATTTGCGTGACGGGCAGGTGCATTTGTTGCCGAGGTCGCGGAGGTCGGCCATCACCCGGTACGGATTGGCGCCGGAACCCGCGCATTCGCCCCAGATCAGCGCGCCGTCGTGGCTTCCGCCGACACCGGACCATTTGGCGGGCTTGGCAAGGCCGGCGGCGGCCTTGAGCGAGGATTGATCGGTTGCGAGTTGCTCGACCGCTTTCAGATCAATCGCCACGCCGATGCCCTAAATCGAATCCAGGGTCGCCAGTATATCGGGGAGGCATGAAAGCTCAATGTCGCCGCGAGCGCACCTTGTGCTGCACGCGGGGATGGTCATTCCGGCGGGGCGAGCCCCAGCGCCTTGCGAGCCTTGCGCGTCAGCCTTGCCACGATCATCGCATGGGCCTGCACCAGATAGGCCGTGAGCTCGGCGTCCGACAGCGCATTGTTGCTGACGAGCTGTACCCATTTGGCGCGGGCGAGATACGGTGCCGGTCGCGCCAGGCCGTGCTCGATCAGCATCCCGTAGGCCATGTCCGAGACCTTGAACATGTAGCCGCCGGAGCCTGCGGCAAAGCCGCCACCGAGCGCGAACATCTTTCCGCCGACCTTGAACACGGATGTGCCTTCCCACTGCACCACCTTGGTGGCAGCGGGCAGGCGCAGGCAGCGCGCTTCGAAGGTTTTCGGAGTCATGGCGCGAGCGATACCACGCCAAATGCGGCTTGCAAGGCCGCCGGCTAGCGGGCGACCGCTGCGAAGGCGGCGATGGTGCGGTCGACTGCGCCCTCGTCGATGTGGCGATGGGTGACGAGCCGGAGCTGCGAAGGGCCGCTCGCCTGCACCAGGATGCCGTGCTGTTTCACGCCCTCGGCCCATGCGGCGGCGTTGCGCGCAGTTGCGGAGACATCGACGCGGAGGATGTTGGTCTGCACGTGGTCGGGATCGGCGAGCGCCGGGTCGAGCCAGTTCAAAGCCGCGGCGAGCCGCTTCGCGGCCGCATGATCCTCGGAGAGGCGGTCGATCATCGTCTCCAGCGCGACGAGGCCCGCGGCCGCGACGATCCCGGACTGGCGCATGGTGCCGCCGACGATTTTTCGCAAGGCTCTGGCCCTTGTGATGAAATCGTTGGAGCCGCACAGCAGGCTGCCGACCGGCGCGCTCAATCCCTTGGACAGGCAGACCATGACGCTGTCGGCATGCGCGGCGATTTCCGCCGCAGGCACGCCGAGCGCGACCGCGGCATTGAACAGGCGCGCGCCGTCCAGATGCACGGGAATCCCGCGTGCCTGCCCAAGCGCATGAATTCGCGTCATGTGCGCCAGGGGCAGCACGGCGCCGCCGGCGCCATTATGCGTCGTCTCCATCGCGATCAGGCCGGGGCGCTGCGACGAGCGGATCGCGTCCGCGAGCGCCGTCTCGTCCATTGCGCCGCGGCGGCCCGGCATCGGTTTGGGCAGGAGCCCTGCGATCGTCGCAACGCTGCCGAGCTCGGAGTTGAGCAGATGCGCACCGCCATCGGCGAATACGTCCGCGCCGCGCTCGGCATGGGCGAGCATCGCCAGCAGATTGCCCATCGTGCCGCTCGGCACGAACAGCGCGGCCTCCTTGCCGGTCAAGGCGGCGCCGTGCGCCTCGAGCGCGCGGACCGTCGGATCGCCCTCGCGGCCGTCGTCGCCGAGCGGGGCGCGCTGCATGCGCTCCAGCATCGCCGCGGTCGGCAGCGTCACGGTGTCGCTGCGCAGATCGACGATGCCGTCGCTGCCGCTCTGTGGCGTCGTCATCAGGCGTCCTGCACTTGCAGGCCGGTCAGCGCCGGCTGGGTCTCATCGGCCACGTTGCCGGCAAAGCGTTCCACCAGCTTCACCGCAACCGTGTTGCCGAACACGTTGATCGCGGTACGGCCCATGTCGAGGAAGGCATCGACACCGGCGATGATCGCCAGCGCCTCGATCGGCAGCCCGATCGCCGACAGCACCATGGCAATTGCAACCAGCCCGCCGGAGGGAACGTTGGCGCTGCCCTTGCTCGCGATGGTCGTGACCATCACGATGGTGAACAGCGTCGACCAGGTCAGCGTCACACCATAGGCCTCGGCGAGGAAGGTGACGGCGAGCGCGAAATACATGATGGCGCCGTCGCGGTTGAAGGCATAGCCGAGCGGCAGCACCACCGAGACGATGCGCTCCGAGGCGCCCATCGCCCGCAGCTTCTCCATGTGCAGCGGCAGGGTCACTTCCGAGGAGCGGGTGGAGAAGGCGAGGATCATCGGCTCCATCACCGCTTTGGTGACCGCAATCGGCTTCTCGCCGATCGCAAGCAGCATCAGCCAGAAGATCGCGACCATGATGGCAAGGCCGAGATACATGACGCCGACGAGCTTTGCGAGCGCGACCACGGTGGCAAGGCCTTGCGTCGCGAACAGCCATGCCATCACTGCAAAGATCGCGATCGGGGCGAGCGAGGTGATCCATTTGGTGATCTTGAACATCGCCGCCATCACCGCTTCGAGCACGGCAACCATGGGCTCGCCGACCTTGCCGATCGAGGCCAGCGCGAGGCCGAACAGGATGGCGAAGACCAGCGTCGGCAGGATCTTCTGCTCGGCCATCGCCGCGACGATGTTGGAGGGGATCATGTCCATGAAGAACTTGATCCAGTCGACCGACACCGCGAGGTTTTGCGGCACTTTGCCGGTTGCGGCCAGCGGTGCGCCGGCGCCCGGATGGAAGGCGGCGTTGAGCAGGAGGCCGATCAGGATCGAGATCACGGTGGCGAGGTAGAAATAGCCGAGGCTGATGGCGGCGACGCGGCCCAGGACCTTCAGCTCGCTGCCCATCCGGTAGAGGCCGAGCGTGACCGCCGCAAACACCACGGGAATGACGATCATCTTCACCGCCTCGACGAAGGCGGTGCCGATCGGCCGCAGGCTTGCGCCGACATCGGGCCAGAGCAGGCCGACGCCAAGACCCAGCACCAGGCCGAGCAGCATCTGGACCACGAGGGGCAATCTGAGCAGCGGCCGGATCATGCGTGATGGTCTCCTTGTCCCGGATATTGCGTGCGGATGGCGCCGAGCGCGGTGAGGCGCGCCTCGAAGGCGGACGACAGATGCCGCCACATGCGCTGCTGCGCGGCATCGGGATCGTGCGCTTCGATTGCCGCGTAGATGTCGAGATGCTCGCTGACGGCCTGGCGCGTACGCTCGACGCTGTATTGCCTCATCTTCTGCAGGGCGAGGCCGCTCTGCGCGCGCAGATTGTCGTAGGACTGCGCCAGCCGGCCGTTGCCGGTGGCGCGAAACAGTTCGTCGTGGAAGGCCCAGCCGATTTGCTGGGCCTCTTCGACATCAAGCGTTGCGCCTGACTGGATCCGGCGCAGCTCCTCCGCGCAGTGTCGGAGCGGCTCCGTCGGCCCGCGCGTCGCGGCGAGATAGGCCGCCATGCCTTCGAGCGCGAGCCGCAATTCGTGGATCTCGCGCAGATCGTCGAAGGACATCTGGCGCACGAAGGTGCCGCGCATCGGATGGATAGTGAGAAGACCGTCCTTGGCGAGCGCCTTCAGGGCCTCGCGGACCGGCGTGCGGCCCAGGGCCAGCCGGCTCGAGAGGCTGCGCTCGGACAGCGGCTCGTCCGGCGCGAACTCGCCGGAGATGACGAGGTCGCGGAGCAGGGAATAGGCGCGGTCGCGGTCCAGGGAGGTCGTGATCATGACTGACATACCAGCGGCATGTCAGAGGTGTGTCAAGCCTGAGTGCTGATTTTGCTGTGCCTTGCGCTCTAGTCTCAAAACGTATCTTACGATATATCTAACAATGGAGACGTAAGATATGTTTCGAGACAGGAATCACGGCAGACACGGGCGGGACGATCGGGAATTCCAGTTTGCCTTTGCCATGGGTCGGCACGGCGGCGGGCGGCATCGCTTCGGCCGCGGCGGCCACGGCTTTTTCGGGCGCGGCGGCGACGACTTTCCCGGCGCCCGTCGGCTGTCCTCGCAGGACCTTCAGCTCGTGATCCTGGCGCTGCTCGCCGAAAACCCGGCCCATGGCTATGAGCTGATCAAGATCATCGAGGAGCGCTCCGACGGCTTCTACACGCCGAGCCCCGGCGTGATCTATCCGGCGCTGACCTATCTCGAAGAGGTCGGCCACAGTAGCGTCCAGCAGGACGGCGGGCGCAAGCTCTATAGCATCACGCCACAAGGCGAGGCGCATCTGGCCGAGCACCGCGCGACGGCTGACGCGATCCTGCAAGCGCTGTCGCGGATCGGACGCCGCATGGACGAGGTGCGCGAAGCCTTCGCCGGCGTCAGCGATCTCGACGGGGGTGCCTCCGATGAGCTGCACCGTGCCCGCCACAATCTCAAACGCGCGCTGCGCAGCAAGCACGGCAGCGACTCCGCCGAAGCCCGCCGCATCGCCGCGATCCTGGATCGCGCGACTGCGGAAATCCTCGGCAAGTGATGGAGGACGCCACGCATGAATGATCGGCCCCACAGTCCGATTCAAGATCCCCGCGTCAACGCCGTGATCGCGCGCCTGCAGGGCGCGCGGCAGCGTCCATCAGGCGGCGGGCCGCGCGGCTCTTTCAACAGCCGCGACCCCCACGCCTATGCCGCGCAGGGCTTTTCGATCCATCCCGAGCAGGGGGAGTTGATCTATCTGATCTGCCGCGGCCTGCGCGCAACGCGCGTGGCGGAATTCGCGACATCGGTCGGCATGTCCACGCTCTATTTCGCGGCGGCGCTCCGCGACAATGGCGGCGGCACCGTGATCGGCTCGGAGATCGTGCCGGCCAAGGTCGAGTCGCCAGACGCAATCTTGCGGAGGCGGGCCTTGCCGACTACGCCGAGATCCGCGAGGGCGATGCGCGACAGACGTTGCGCGATCTCGGCGGTCCCGTCGACTTCGTTCTGATCGACGGCTGGCCGGGCGAGGGAGGTCCTTCGCTGGCGCGCGAGGTGATCGAGATCGTCGCGCCGCAGCTACTGATCGGCGGCTACGTCATGAACGACAATGCCGAGCCCGACTACCTCGACTTCATCCGCGATCCCCGAAACGGCTTCGTCTCGATGACGCTGCCGCTCAAGGGCGGCACCGAGCTCAGCCTGAAGCTGGCGTGACGGAATTGCTGTTTGCCGAGGCGGAACTGTAGAAGGAGCGTCATCAGCTTGCAGCACTTCGTAGCCCGGATGGAGCGAAGCGCAATCCGGGACCGCTGTGTCCGCCGACGAGAACCCCGGATTACGCTGCGCTCCATCCGGGCTACGATTCGAGTTGGTGAGAGGCGTTTCCACTCGCAATGACGATTTTGATGCAAATGCGCGCCTCTTTGTGAGTTGTGCCGCGGCTGCAGACCGCTACCATGCGCCCGCTTCAGCAAAATGCGGGGCCAGTACGGCGAGGGAGGCGACATGAGCGGGCAGGACCACAAAGTGAAGGGATCGGACCTGTTTGTTGCGGCCCTGGAGAACGAAGGCGTCGACCGCATCTTCGGCGTTCCCGGCGAGGAGAATCTCGATCTCGTCGAATCGCTGCGCAACTCCCGGATCGAGCTGGTCCTGACCCGCCACGAGCAGGCCGCCGCCTTCATGGCGGCAACACACGGGCGGCTGACCGGCAAGCCCGGTGTTTGTCTCTCGACGCTCGGCCCCGGCGCGCTCAATCTGTCCACGGGCGCTGCCTATGCGCACCTCGGCGCGATGCCGATGATCCTGATCACCGGCCAGAAGGCGATCATGAGCAGCCGGCAGGCGCGCTTCCAGATCGTGGACGTGGTCGCGACCATGAAGCCGCTCACAAAATTGTCGCGGCAGATCGTCAGCGCCTCCAGCATTCCGACCGTAGTGCGTGACGCCTTTCGCGTCGCGATGGAGGAACGGCCGGGCCCGGTACATCTCGAGCTGCCCGAGGACATCGCCGGCGACGAGGTGCCGGCTGTCCCCGTGGTCGCGATCCATCCGATCGAGATCCCGGTCGCCCATCGCGCCGCGCTCGACCGTGCCGCCGAGATGATTTTGGCGGCGAAGCGCCCGCTGGTGATGATGGGCGCGGCAACGAGCCGGCCGCGCTCGACGCACGGCATCGCGAGCTTCGTGCGACGCACCGGCATTCCATTCTTCACCACGCAGATGGGCAAGGGCACCGTGCCCGGCGGCACCAATCTCTACATGGGCACGGCCGCGCTCTCCGAGCGCGACTATGTCCATGATGCCATCGACGCCGCCGATCTGATCGTGGCGATCGGTCACGATCCGATCGAGAAGCCGCCGTTCATCATGGGGCCGTCGGGGCCGAAGGTGATTCACGTCAGCTACACGTCGGCCAGCGTCGAGCAGGTCTATTTCCCGGATGCCGAGGTCGTCGGCGACGTCGGCCCGAGCCTGGAGCTGCTCGCCGACCGCCTCGAGGGCAAGTTGCCGCAGGCCGCGGCGCTGCTGCCGCTCAGGGAAGGAATCCTTGGCCATATCGCCGACCGCGCCACCGAGGCCCGCTGGCCGCCGACGCCGCAGCGCATCGTGCACGACATCCGCCAGGTGATCCCGGAGAACGGCATCGTCGCGCTCGACAACGGCATGTACAAGATCTGGTTCGCGCGCAACTACCGCACCCGCGTCGCCAACACGCTGCTGCTCGACAACGCGCTGGCGACCATGGGCGCAGGCCTGCCGTCGGCGATGATGGCCGCGATGCTCTATCCCGATCGCCGTGTGCTCGCGGTCGCCGGCGACGGTGGCTTCATGATGAACAGCCAGGAGATGGAGACCGCGGTCCGCCTCAAGCTCAACCTCGTCGTGCTGGTGCTGGAAGACAATGCCTACGGCATGATCCGCTGGAAGCAGGCCGTCGATCACTTTGCCGATTATGGCATGACCTTTGGCAATCCGGATTTTGCGCTGTACGCAAAATCGTACGGGGCCAGGGGGCACCGCATCGCAAGCATCGACAGCTTTGGCCCGACGCTCGAGGCGGCGTTCAAAGAAGGCGGCGTGCACCTGGTCTCGATCCCGATCGACTACTCCGAGAACGTGCGGGTGCTCGTCGACGAGCTGCGCGCGCACGAGAAATCGAAAGCGTGATTGATGCGGCGAGACTGTTCCCACATCGTCATTGCGAGCGCAGCGAAGCAATCCAGGCTGTCTCCGCGGAAAGATTCTGGATTGCCTCGCTGCGCTCGCAATGACGGAGGTCTCGGCGCGGACCTCCAGCCAACATGAGCGCCGCACTTGTACTGCGACCACCTATCGCCGACATTCGTAACGATCACTCAACCAACCACAGGACTATAAAATGACTCGCGTTCGTTGTGTCACCGAGATGGGGATGGGCGTCGACGTCCATGGCAGGGACGCCACCAAGGCGGCGAAGCGGGCGGTGTCGGATGCCATCCGGCATTCGAGCCTCGGCTTCTTCCGCATGATCGGCAGGACCGCGAACGACATGTTCGTCGACGTCACGATCGGCGTGCCCAACCCGGAGGCGGTGGACAAGGAAGCCGTTGCGAAGGAGCTGCCCTACGGCACCGTGACCGTGACTGCGGTCAAGGGCGGGCTGGAGATCCCCTCGGCTACGGAAGTCGCCAACGACCCCATCCTCATCGCCAACGCCGCCGTCATCGTCAGCTTCGACAAGGACTAGGCCGGTGTCCGACAGTGATGTGGCGCTGCTGGATCGTCCGATCTGGAGCGCGTTGACGACGAGCCAGATGCATCTGGCTGAGGGTGGCCCGAAAGCGCTGCGCTATCCCGTGGACATGACGCCCTTTGCCGACATGGTCGACATGTCCGCAGCAAGCTTTGCCGCGCTCGGCGATCTCATGTCGCCCACGCAGGTCGCCGCGCTGTTCACGCCGGAGCCGGTCGAAGTGCCCGCCGGCTTCAAGGTGGTGCTCGCCGAGACCGGGGAGCAGATGATCGGCTCGCCCGCCGACAGCCCGCTGCGCGATGCCGAGATCGTCACATTGGGCGCTGCCGACGTGCCCGCGATGATGGCGCTGACGGAGCTGACCAAGCCCGGGCCGTTCGCGCTGCGGACCCATGAGCTCGGCACGTTCCTCGGCATCCGCGCCGGCGGCGAACTGGTCGCGATGACGGGCGAGCGGATGAAGCCGGGAAAGTTCGTGGAGATGACGGCCGTCTGCGTGCACCCGGACTATCGCGGGCGCGGCTATGCGCAGGCGCTGCTCGCGGCGGTCGCGCGCCGGATCGAGGCGCGCGGCGAAATTCCGTTCCTGCATGTGTTCTCGAACAATACGTCTGCGATTGCGCTGTACGAGCGGCAGGGCATGCAGATCCGGCGTCGCCTGCACGTCACCGCGCTCATGAAACAGGGATGAGCGTTTCTCGGCGGGGCTTCATATCCGCCGAATTCGCGCTATATCGATCCCAACCATAATTTGGGGGAAACACGTGGACGCCAGAACGACAGATTTTTCCGCCGCACGGACGGCAATGCAGCGCTACGTCGATCAGGAGATCATTCCGGGCGTATCCTGGGCGGTGCTGCGCGGCCGCGAGGTCGTCGATCAGCAATGCGTCGGCTTTGCCGACCGCGAGGCCAAGACCGTGCTCCGGCCCGACCATATCTTCCGTGCGTTCTCGAACACCAAGATCTTCGTCACCTGCGCGATCATGCTGCTGGTGGAAGAAGGTCGCATCGGGCTCGACGATCCGGTCGAGAAGGTCCTGCCGCAGCTTGGCAATCGCAAGGTCCTGAAGCAGGGCGCGACGGGCCTTGCAGATGTCGAGCCGGCGAGGGGCCCGATCACGATCCGCCAGCTTCTGACCCACACCTCCGGCCTCAGCTACGGCATCTTCGATCCCGGCACGGTGCTGTTCAAAGGCTACAACGAGGCGCGCGTGCTCAATCCGCTGACGCCGCTGTCCGACATGATCGACAAGCTTGCCGATCTGCCGCTGTCCTATCATCCCGGTGCGGGCTGGGAATATTCAGTGGCTACCGACGTGCTCGGACGCATCGTGGAGGTCGTCTCGGGCAAGTCTCTCGATGCCTTCCTCAAGGCGCGCATCTTCGATCCCCTCGGCATGACCGACACCGGATTCTACGTCCCCGAGGCGCAGCAGGGCAGGCTGGTCGCGCTCTACAATGGTGCCGACGTGCTCGACCCGATGAAGCCGGGCCTCACGCGCGCCGACAATCTTCCCTTTCCGCAGGCCTATCGGCGGCCGTTCCCGCGGCTCTCGGGCGGCGGCGGTCTGGTCTCGACCCTGCCGGACATGCTTGCGCTGGTGCGCGCTTTGTTGCCCGGATCGGACACGCTGCTGAAGCCGGAAACGCTGCGGCAGATGATGACCAACCAGCTGCCCGCAGGCCAGACCATCCGCTTCGCCAATCTCGGCCCGATCCCCGGCAAGGGCTTTGGTCTCGGCGGCGCCGTGACCTTCGCGCCGACGCCGTTCGATCCGCCGAACTCCACCGGCGAATTCCAGTGGGGCGGGCTTGCCGGCACCCATTGGTGGATCTGCCCACAGGCCAATACAGCGGGTGTCCTGATGGCCCAGCGCTACATGGGCTTCTGGAATCCGTTTTTCTTCGAGTTCAAGCGCCTGGCCTATCAGGCCGTCGGAGGCTGATCCGGAAAAAATTGTCGGCTGCCGCGAATCCTTTCGGGTCGTCGCGCCCTCTTGATAATCGAGGCATTTTGCTTCGGCTCATCTCGGAGGAAGTGATGGCATTTTACAGGAAGAACATCGGTGGCCTGCATCAGGCGGTGCGGATCGCCTTGGGCGTAGCGGTCGCGGGCGCGGCGTTGGTTTATCTGGCCGGCGCGACGGCGTGGCTGGTGGCGTTCGGTGGCGCAGGTTTCGCGCTGACGGGGCTCGTCGGCTATTGCCCGATGTGCGCGATGGCGGGGATCGGACGAGGAGGCGTGTCGTGAGCGCGGCTGCGATCTCGCCGGACCTGTTCGAGGCCGCGCGGCTCGGCGATCCCCATGCGATCGCGCGCCTGCTCGAGACGGCGCAGCCGGATATCCGCCGCTTTGCGCGCGCGACCTGCCGCAGCTCGGCGGACGCCGAGGATGCGACGCAGGAGACGCTGTGGATCCTGTTCCGCCATGTCGGTACGATCCGCTCGCTGCTGACGTTCTCGGCCTGGCTGTTCAGCGTGGTCCGTCGCGAATGCCTGCGGCTTGCGCGCAAGGCGGGCCTCGTGCCGGCTGTCGATGAGAGTGAGGCGGAAGCCGCACTGCTCTCGCGGCCAGAGGCCGATCTGCGGCTCGACGTGGCCGCGGCCTTCGAGGCGCTGCCGCCGCACTACCGCGATGTCGCGCTGATGCGCGACATCAAGGAGATGACGATCGATGAAATCGCCGCCGCGCTCGGTGCGACCAGGCAGACCGTGAAGGCGCGGCTGCATCGCGCCCGCGCCTTGATGCGCGAATATCTGACGAGATAAGACATGACCGATTATCAAAACCCCGATGATCTGAAATCGATTCCGGCGTTCGTTGCGCTTGCGCCGGTCGAGGCCAACGCGTTCCTGGCGTTCAATCGTGCGGTCGAACGCAAGGACGGATCGATCCCGCCGAAATATCGCGAGCTGATCTCGCTCGCGGTCGCGCTCACCACGCAATGCGCGTATTGCCTCGATGTGCATACGGCGCGGGCGGCCAGGGCCGGCGCAACGCGCGAAGAGGTCGCGGAAGCCGCGCTGATCGCGGCGGCCGTGCGGGCCGGCGGCACACTCGGCCATGCGCTGCTGGCGCAGCGCCTGTTCGAGCGGCATCGAGACGGCAGCACGGGATGAACGAGCGTCGGCAGGGCTGATTCGTGCGCGTGAATAGCTATCTCGGCCTCGATGGATTTCGCTTCGGCTGGGTCGCAGCCTGGATCGACGAGCACGGCGATCACGGCTTCGATTATTCATCCGGCTTGATGCGCTTGCTCGCGATCCCGCACCTACGCGCGATGATCGACATGCCGATCGGATTGCCCCTGAGCGGCTATCGCGCTTGCGATCTGCGTGCACGCGAACTTGTCGGGCCCGCCGTGTTTCTCGGCGCGCGCCGGGACCTCTGGACCTTCCCGGACATGGCCGCGGCCAATCGCCATTACTGGGAGCACGAAGGCAAGGGCAGGGGTGTGTCGGCGCAGCTCTGGAACATCAGGGACAAGATGAAAGAGGTCGACGAAGCCATGACGCCAGCGCGGCAGGCGGCGATCGGCGAAGCGCATCCGGAGCTGATCTTCTGGAATCTCGCGGGGCGCGTCCGTCTCGCAAGCAAGACGTCGGCGCACGGTCGCGAACAGCGCATCGCGCTGCTGCAGCAGCGCGGCTTTACGCGTTTGCCAAGATGGTTGACGCTGCGTCATGGCACAGGCATCGGCCGCGACGATCTCATCGATGCCTGCGCCTGCGCGGTCGCGGCACGCGACAGTACGCAGCGTATCGGTGGGGAGGAGACCGATCCGCGCGGATTGCGGATGGAGATCAATTTTTGAGGCCGATCGGCCCTCCCGATCGCCTTTGCCTTCGCGGTGGCAGCGACTATTGCGAACCGGATTCGAGGGAGGCGCCCTCGTCGTCCAGTCTTGTTGCTCGCGCTTCATACTCGTCGGCCATCGCTCGCACCGTTGTGCGGCTTCGCCATGAGCGAGTTCGTTCGCGACGCAGCGACAGCGTTCAGCGTGGTCGAGCAGGGCGCGCTTCTCGATGTTCATCCAGCGACAACGCTCGAAGGCGCCATTGGTCCCTGCGTAGGCAGCCGGAACCGCGCGATGACCTCGCAGCGGGCGTCGGGAAAAACTGGCAATATTTTCATGTCGCCTCGGAACGTGGCGCTTGAGCCGACGTTTACACCAAAGGCTGTTGAGGGACAAAATACCATGTACGACGTGTGCCAATTGGCGACCGCGATTCTCGCGATTGCCTTTACGGCCCTGCTGTTGGTCACCGGTCAACGGTTCATCGAGTATCGACTGCAGCATGAAGCAATGACCCCGATCGTGGCGATGGCAACGCTGCCGCGATAGCTGTGGGTTCGCCGGGACGAATCGTGACTTGCGCGGTGCAGCATCTCGCCTAGATTGAACGCGCCTCAGTCCATGCACCAAAGGTCCCGATGTCCGATCTCTCCGACTTTCCCATCACCAAGCGCTGGCCGGCCAAGAATCCCGAACTGCTTCAGCTCTATTCGTTGCCGACGCCGAACGGCGTCAAGGTTTCGATCATGCTGGAAGAGATCGGACTGCCATACGAAGTCCACCTCGTCGATTTCGGCAAGGACGACCAGAAGACGCCGGAATTCCTCTCGCTCAATCCGAACGGCAAGATCCCGGCGATGCTCGATCCCAACGGTCCCGGCGGCAGGCCGCTGGCGCTGTTCGAATCCGGTGCGATCCTGCAATACTTGGCGGAGAAGACCGGCAAGCTGCTGCCGCAGGGCGCTGCGCGGCGCTACCAGACCATCCAGTGGCTGCATTTCCAGATGGGCGGCATCGGGCCGATGTTCGGCCAGGTCGGCTTCTTCCACAAATTCGCCGGCAAGGATTTTGAGGACAAGCGGCCGCTGCAGCGCTACGTCGACGAGTCCAAGCGGTTGCTCGGCGTGATGGAGACGCATCTTTCCGGTCGGCAATGGTTCATGGATGACGACTACACCATCGCCGACATCTCCATGCTCGGCTGGGTGCGCAATCTCATCGGCTTTTACGGCGCGGGCGAGCTCGTCGCGTTCAGCCAGTTCAAGTCGGTTGCCGCCTGGCTCGAACGCGGACTGGCGAGGCCGGCGGTGCAGCGCGGCCTGAACATTCCGAAGCGGCCGTAAGATCAGCTCAGCGCCTTGTAGGTCATGTAGAGCGCCATCAGCGAGACGAGGGCGATCATGGCTCGGCGCAGCGCGGCTTTGCTGACGCCGTTGGCCGCGCGTGCGCCGAGATCGGTGCCGACCCACAGGCCGGCCAAGATGCCGAGGATCGCCGGCCAGCCGACCATGAGCCCCTTGCTCCAGTAGATCGAGGCGGCGGGAATGTTGGTCGGGATCACCGAGAAGATCAGGCTGACGAGTTGCGCCTGATGCTGCGGCACGCGCAGGCCCGCGGCGAGGCCGACGGTGATCGCGAGCCCGCCGCCGATGCCCATGAAGCCGGAAGAAAATCCGGCCAGCGTGCCGATGAGGAGCAGGGGCAGCCAGGGCAGTTCGTGTTGTGCGCCAGGCTCGCTGCTGGCGTCCTTACGGTCGCCGCGCAGAAGCAGCATTGCGATCAGCGCGACGAGATAGACGACGTAGGTCCATTGCAGCGCTGCGTCGGACACCGCTGCCGCGGCATGACCGCCGCCCGCGCCGCCGACGAGAAATCCGAGGCCGATCCAGGCGATCCACGCCAGAGGACTACGATTGCCGCTCTGCCAATAGCGACGCGCGCCGGCAAGGCCCGTCGGAGGGATCTGCGTGATCAGAGACGTTCCCTGCGCGACGTGTTGTTCTGCCCCGAGCAACAGCACGGAGAAGATGACGAGGCCGCCACCCGGACTCGTGCCCGTGAAGCCTGATGCCAATCCCGCGACGAGACCGACGCCGCCGCCGGCGAGGAGTTCATGGATCCAGCTCATCGCTCATGTCCTGGTCCGTCGCTTGACGTCCGGGCTGGTCGTGCGCAGACCGTCGATCACGCCATCGACCGCCGCCATGCAGGCTGCGACATCAAAATCCCCGCCCCAGCTTTTCTGCAGCATGAAGCCCTGGAAGATAGCGATCAGCATGCGCGCGATCGCTTCGGCGCCGAGGTCGCGCTTGATGAGACCGTCATGCTGACCACGTTCGACGAGTGCCACGATCAGGGCGCGCGGCATGTCGATGCCTTCGACGACGCTGTTGCGGACGCGGCGGTTGCGCAAGGCCTCGGCCCAGCCATGGATGCCGACGCGCCGACGCGCCTCGCCGGCGGGATCGGTGAGCCATTGCGCGTAGACGCGAACCAGCGCGTGCAGTCCTTCGATCGGATCGCCCGATCCCTGCGCGACCGAGTTGAGCACGGCCTCGCGCCGATGCCGGTCGTCGGCCAGCGCCTCGATCAGATCGTCCTTGCTCTGGAAGTAGAGATAGACCGCGCCGTGGCTGAGCCCCGATCGTTTCACGATGTCGGCCATGCCGGTCTGGTGAAAGCCGTCTTCCGCGAAGCAGGCGAGGGCGGCCTCGAGGATCTGCTGCCGCCGGCTTTCACGCTGCTTGTCGCTGATCTTGGGCATTGGGCTGTCCCTCAATAGCTGACCGGTCGATCGTTTTAGCTGCCGGGAGTTCTGGCTGCCATTCTCCGCCACCGAAATAAAAAGCGATCAGTCAGTCATTTTTATTACCAAAGAGAGCTTTTGTCAAGTCCTGGCCGTCGGGGACGAGAAACAGGGGGATTATGCCGTTGCGACCGCGCGGGGCCGGAGCGGGGCTGCGATCCGTGGCCGCGTTGCGGCTAGAACAGCCGTCCGCCGTTCGGCACGGGCTTGCTCGGCTGCACCAGGACGACCTTGCCGTCGGCATCGGGGAAGCCGAGCGTCAGCACCTCCGAGACAACGGGTCCGATCTGGCGCGGCGGAAAGTTGACGACCGCCGCGACCTGTTGTCCCACCAGCGTCTCGAGCGGATGGTTCTCGGTGATCTGCGCCGAGCTCTTGCGCACGCCGATCGCGGGGCCGAAGTCGATCCAGAGACGCCAGGCCGGCTTGCGCGCCTCCGGGAACGGCTTGGCGTCGACGATGGTGCCGACGCGGATGTCGACCGCGAGGAAGCTGTTGAAATCGATGGTCGGCGAGGCGGCGGCCGCGGGATCGTGGGTGACGTGCATCATGTGTCCGTTTCGCAGAGCGGGCTTCGTTTGCAATATTGTCGCGCGAAGCGGAGTTTCGTACAACGCCGCTGCCGAAGCATCACGCATGCGCGAGGAGTTGTCTTGCCCAACATCATCTACGGCATCAAGAACTGCGACACCATGAAGAAGGCGCGCACCTGGCTCGACAGTCATGGCGTGACTTACGACTTCCACGACTACAAGGCCGCGGGCGTCGAGAAGGACAAGCTCAAGCAGTGGAGCGACAAGGTCGGCTGGGAGTCGCTGCTCAATCGCGCCGGCACGACCTTCAAGAAGCTCCCCGATTCCGACAAGGAAGGCCTCACCGAGAAGAAGGCGCTGGCGTTGATGCTGGCGCAGCCGTCGATGATCAGGCGGCCGGTGCTGGAAGTCGGCGGCAAGCTGCTGGTCGGCTTCAAGCCCGACATCTACGCCAAGGAAGTCAAGGGCAAGTAGTCGGCTAGTTCAGCTCGATGATCTCGGTGGCCTCGCCAGGCTGATCGGAAAACTCGATGATTTCTGCGGCCGCGATGCGGCCGGGAGTGCGATGAAAGAGATCGCGGTCGATCACGGCGCACAATTTGGGGCGCGGCAGCGCGTCATTTCCGCGCATCAGATTCCTGATCTCGAAGCCGCCGTCCTCGCAGAAGGTCTTGAGCGATGCGATGACGTGACAGACCTTGTCGTCGGTCAGGAACGGCAGCAGCAGGCGCTCATAGGCGACGACGCGCCCATAGATGTCGTCGACGTCGGCAACGCTGTAGACCGGAAGCCCGCGCGCGACGCATTCATGATAGACGGGCATCACTGAGGGCACGAGCCGCGGCCCGATATATTCATCCAGCGGCACGCCCTTGCCGGTGTGCCCGTAGGCGTGCGAGATGCGCGTGCCTTCGCTCTGGATGATGAGGCGCGGGTGGGCAGCCGAATTGTCCACCGTATAATAGATGAGATCGGACAGCTCTTCCTCGAGCCGTGCCGGCTGGTACTCCCAGATCGCCGGTGCGATCTCTTGGCGCGCGTAAAGTCGCAGCCACGTGTTCAGCAGATCTCTCTGCCTGATCGACTTGACGACGGAGGGAGCGGCGCTTGCGAAATCCAAAACAATATTCCCGGCAGATATACCCGCAGCATGATGCCGCCTGCGGGAAAATATTCTATGAAGGCTGGCGCGCGGGGCGAAAGACCGTTAACGACGGCTTGATGGCCGGTGCTTTTGCGAACCGGGAGGCCGGGCAGGCACGACATCAAACATCTCCGACTAAGGGAGCATTTGTATCCCAGCCGGAGGCCTGATCTGCTCAGCTTTCCACCTTGCCTAACCCCCGTCACCTCCGGCATATTCCGCGCCCGGAGGCGGCGTTCCGGACGGGCTCCAAGACCTCCGGAATGCCGAAGCAACAAGGACAGCCACGCGCGTTGCGCGGGCAGGGGGAAATCTGTTTGGCCGATGAGTTCATTCTCGAAACGGAAGGCTTGACCAAGGAGTTCGCGGGCTTCTTCGCCGTCCGCGACGTTGCGCTCAAGGTTCGCCGTGGGAGCATTCATGCGTTGATCGGCCCGAACGGCGCCGGCAAGACGACGTGTTTCAATCTTCTGACCAAGTTCCTCAAACCGTCTGCCGGAAAGATCCTGTACAAGGGGCAGGACATCACCGCGATGGCGCCGGCGGACGTCGCCCGCATGGGACTTGTCCGTTCATTCCAGATCTCGGCGGTATTTCCGCATCTCACCGCGCTTGAAAACGTCCGTGTCGCGCTTCAGCGCCAGCACGGCAGTTCCTTCGATTTCTGGCGCTCGAAGTCGGTGCTCAACCGTTTCAACGATCGCGCGCGAGAGCTGCTGAACGATGTCGGCCTGAGCGAGTTTGCCAACACGCCCGCGGTCGAGATGCCCTATGGGCGCAAGCGTGCACTGGAGATCGCAACCACGCTCGCGCTCGACCCCGAGATGATGCTGCTGGACGAGCCGATGGCCGGCATGGGCCACGAGGACATCGACAAGATCGCGGCGCTGATCAAGCGCATCTCCGCGAAATATACCATCCTGATGGTCGAGCATAACTTGAGCGTCGTGGCCAATCTCTCCGACATCATCACCGTGCTGACGCGCGGGCAGGTGCTTGCGCAAGGCCATTACAGCGAGCTCACCAAGGACGAGCGCGTCAAGGAAGCTTACCTGGGAGCCGGTCATGCCTGACACTGCGATCGCCGAGGCTCCGGCAAGGACTGCGACCGGCGGAAACATCCTTCAGGTTCGCAACCTGGAAGCATGGTACGGCGAGTCCCACATCCTGCACGGGATCAACTTCGACGTGAATGCGGGTGAGGTCGTCACCCTGCTCGGGCGTAACGGCGCCGGCAAGACCACCACGCTGAAGTCGATCATGGGCATCATCGGCAAGCGTGCCGGGTCGGTGAAGTTCAACAACCAGGAGATCATTCGCGCCACCTCCGACAGGATCGCGCGGATGGGCATCGCGTTCTGCCCGGAAGAGCGGGGGATATTCGCCAGCCTCGACGTCCGCGAGAATCTGATGCTGCCGCCGGTGGTGCGCGAAGGCGGACTGCCGCTGGAGCAGATCTTCGATCTGTTTCCGAACCTGAAAGAACGGCTGAGCAGCCAGGGCACGAAGCTGTCCGGCGGCGAGCAGCAGATGCTGGCGATCGCACGCATCCTGCGCACCGGCGCGAGCTTCCTGATGCTGGACGAGCCGACCGAGGGCCTCGCGCCCGTCATCATCCAGCAGATCGGCCATACTATTGCGCGGCTCAAGAAGGAGGGCTTTACGATCCTCCTCGTCGAGCAGAACTTCCGCTTCGCATCCACCGTCGCCGATCGCTACTACATCGTCGAGCACGGCAAGGTGATCGACGGTTTTGCGAACTCAGAACTGTCTGCGAATATGGACAAACTGCATACTTATCTCGGCGTCTGACGCCCCGAGTCATTCAATAGAGGATTTCCCGGAGGGAATATGAAACAGCATTTTTCTGCACTTCTTCTCGGCATGGCGTTGGGATTCGTCGCAAGCGGCGCGTCGGCACAGGACAAGACCGTCAAGATCGGCGTGCTGACCGATAATTCCGGTCTCTATTCCGACCTCGGTGGCGCGGGCTCCACGCTGGCTGCCCAGATGGCGATCGAGGATTCCGGGCTTGCCGCCAAGGGCTGGAAGATCGACTTGATCTCCGCCGATCATCAGAACAAGCCCGATATCGCCACCACCATCGCGCGCCAATGGATCGACGTCGAGAAGGTCGACATCTTCATGGATGTGCTGAACTCCGGTGTCGCGCTCGCGGTCAACAATGTCGTCAAGGAGAAGAATTCGATCCTGATCGACACGGGTGCGGCGACGTCGGATCTCACCAACGCCCAATGTTCGCCGAACACGATCCATTGGGTCTATGACACCTACATGCTGGCCAACAGCACCGGTCAGGCGCTGGTGAAGGCTGGCGGCGATTCCTGGTTCTTCCTGACGGCGGACTATGCGTTCGGCGCGGCGCTGGAGCGCGACACCGCGGCGGTGGTGCAAAAGGCGGGCGGCAAGGTGCTCGGCAGCGTCAAGCATCCACTCAATTCCTCGGACTTCTCCTCGTTCCTTTTGCAGGCACAGGCCTCGAAGGCGAAGATCGTCGGTCTTGCCAATGCCGGCGGCGATACCACCAATTCGATCAAGCAGGCCGCCGAGTTCGGCATCGTTGCCGGCGGGCAGAAGCTTGCGGGGTTGCTGTTGTTCATCACCGACGTTCACTCGCTCGGCTTGAACGTGGCGCAGGGGCTCAATTTCACCGAAACCTTCTATTGGGATCTCAACGACGGAACGCGGGCCTTCTCCAAGCGCTTTTCGGAGCGCATGAAGAACAAGGCGATGCCTTCGATGGTGCAGGCCGGCGTCTATTCGGGCTTGATCCATTACTTCAAGGCGCTCGAGGCGATGGGCGGCAATCCGCATGACGGCGCCAAGGCGGTCGAGAAGATGAAGTCGATGCCGACCGACGATCCGCTGTTCGGTCAGGGCAGTATCCGGGTCGATGGCCGCAAGATTCACCCGGCCTACCTGTTCGAGGTCAAGAAGCCCTCGGAATCGAAGGGGCCGTGGGACTACTACAAGCTGGTGGGCACCGTCCCCGCTGACCAGGCGTTCCGGCCGCTCTCCGAGAGCGTCTGTCCGCTGGTGAAGAAATAACTCTCGTGGCCCGCCGGGCGGTCGTGCCGCCGGCGGGCCTTCATTTTGGTGGCGGAAGCTAATCCCGATGCAGGCTCTCTACGCACAGCTACTGGTGGGACTGATCAACGGCTCGTTCTACGCGCTGCTCAGTCTCGGGCTTGCCGTGATCTTCGGCATGCTCAACATCATCAACTTCGCCCATGGCGCGCTCTACATGATGGGCGCCTTCGTCGCCTATTTCCTGCTGAACCTCGGCGGCATCAATTACTGGTGGGCGTTGCTGCTGGCGCCGATCATCGTCGGCATCTTCGGCATGATCCTGGAGCGGACCATGCTGCAATGGCTCACCGGGCTCGACCATCTCTACGGCCTGCTCTTGACCTTCGGCATCGCGCTGATCGTGCAGGGCGTGTTCCAGAACTATTTCGGCTCCTCGGGCCTGCCTTACGCCATTCCGGATCAGCTCAGGGGCGGCATGAATCTCGGCTTCATGTTCCTGCCGATCTATCGCGGCTGGGTCGTCGTGTTCTCTCTGGTCGTGTGTCTTGCCACCTGGTTCCTGATCGAGAAGACGCAACTCGGCGCTTACCTGCGCGCCGCGACCGAAAATCCGACGCTGGTCCGCGCCTTCGGCATCAACGTGCCGCGCATGATCACGCTGACCTACGGTCTCGGCGTCGGCCTTGCCGCGCTCGCCGGCGTGCTCTCGGCGCCGATCAACCAGGTGCGCCCGCTGATGGGCGCCGACCTCATCATCGTCGTGTTCGCCGTGGTGGTGATCGGCGGCATGGGATCGATCATGGGCTCCATCATCACCGGCTTCGCGCTTGGTGTGATCGAGGGCCTGACCAAGTATTTCTACCCCGAGGCCTCCAACACCGTCGTGTTCGTGCTGATGGTGCTGGTGCTGCTGGTGAAGCCGACGGGATTGACGGGAAGGGCGGCCTGATATGACAACCCTGACGGACGATACGCTGCGTGCGACCCCGCGTGCGATGCGCGACGAGATGATCGCGTTCGTGGTGATGGCGCTGCTGCTGGCGGCGGTGCCATTCACCGGGGTCTATCCGTTCTTCGTGATGCAGGCGCTGTGCTTTGCGCTGCTCGCCTGCGCCTTCAATCTTCTGATCGGCTATGGCGGCCTGTTGTCGTTCGGCCACGCGATGTTCCTGGGGACCGCCGGCTACTGCAGCGCGCATGCGCTGAAAGTGTGGGGGCTGCCGCCGGAGCTCGGCATCCTCGTCGGCGTCGCCGCGGCTTTCGCGCTCTCGATCGTGACCGGCTACATCTCGATCCGCCGCCAGGGCATCTATTTCTCGATGATCACGCTGGCGCTGTCGCAGCTGCTGTACTTCATCTACCTCCAGGCCCCGTTCACCCATGGTGAGGACGGCATCCAGGGCATTCCGCAGGGACACATGTTCGGAGTCCTCGATCTGTCCAAGCCGACGGTTCTGTATTACGTCGTGCTGGTCGGCTTCCTCGCCGGCTTTTTGCTGATCTTCCGCATCATCAATTCGCCGTTCGGTGAGGTCCTGAAGTCGATCCGCGAGAACGAGCAGCGCGCCATATCGCTGGGCTACCGGACCGACCAGTACAAGTTTCTGGCCTTCGTCCTGTCCGGAACGCTGGCCGGCTTTGCCGGTTCGCTGAAGGTGTTCGTGGCGCAAAATGCCTCGCTCACCGACGTGCATTGGTCGATGTCGGGCGAGGTCGTGCTGATGACGCTGGTCGGCGGGCTCGGCACCATCTTCGGCCCCGTGGTCGGCGCCTTCGTCATCATCGCCATGCAGCAATATCTGGCGAGCTTCGGCCAGTGGGTGACGGTGATCCAGGGCTCGATCTTCGTGATCTGCGTTCTCACCTTCCGCCGCGGCGTCATCGGTGAAATCGCGCATTACTTCCGAAGGTCGCTCTAAGTAATTGATTTTACGGAATATTATCTGTTTCTTGAAAGCGGTGGATGATCGGCTCCGCGGGCGTGAGGTGGCACGCGCGCGGATCGAAAATGGTCTATGACAGTTTTGTGACGGCCCATCCGGGCCGGGCCATTTCCAACCGGTAGTCTCTCCCATGATGCGATGGTTTCGCGCGTTCCTGCCCAAGGAAGAACGGTTCTTCGACCTGTTCGACCGCCATGCCCAGACCGTGATCCAGGGCGCGATCGCGCTTCAGGGCATGCTCAATGGGGGCGAGGAGACGCCGGTCTATTGCCAGCGCGTCAATCAGTTCGAGAACGATGCCGACAATATCACCCGCGAGGTGCTGACGGCGGTGCGCCGCACCTTCATCACCCCGTTCGACCGCGGCGACATCAAGAACCTCATCACCTCGATGGACGATGCCATCGACCAGATGCAGCAGACCGCCAAGGCCGTGATGCTGTTCGAGGTCCGCGCCTTCGAGCCGCCGATGCGGGAGATCGGAGGGCTTTTGATCGAATGCGCCAATCTGGTCGGCCGCGCGCTGCCGCTGATGCAGTCGATCGGTCCGAACGTCGCCATGCTGACTGCGATCACGGAGGAGCTGGGCAAGCTGGAGGGGCGGGTCGACGATCTCCACGATATCGGGCTGAAGGAGCTGTTCCTCAAGCATCGCGACGGCAATGCGATGGACTTCATCGTCGGCGTCGAGATCTACGACCATCTTGAAAAAGTGGCCGATCGATTCGACGACGTCGCGAACGAGATCAACAGCATCGTCATCGAGCAAGTGTAGGGCAGGGCCTCGCCGTGGATGCTGCGTTGGGTGTTCCCGTCCTGGTCGGACTGATCGCCGTCGCGCTGCTGTTCGACTTCCTGAACGGCCTGCACGACGCCGCCAATTCGATCGCGACCATCGTGTCGACCCGCGTGTTGCGGCCGCAATTCGCTGTGTTCTGGGCCGCGTTCTTCAATTTCGTCGCCTTCATGGTGTTCGGCCTGCACGTCGCCCAGACCATCGGCACCGGCATCATCGATCCCTCGATCGTCGATGCCCAGGTGATCTTCGCGGCCCTGGTCGGCGCCATCGTCTGGAACCTCGTGACCTGGGCGCTCGGTATTCCCTCCTCGTCCTCGCACGCGCTGATCGGCGGCCTCGTCGGCGGCGGCATGGCGAAGGCGGGGATTTCGGCGGCGGTGTGGAGCGGATTGTCCAAGACGGTGCTGGCGATCGTGCTGTCGCCGCTGGTCGGCTTCCTGCTCGCGATGATGCTGGTTGCGATCGTGTCCTGGGCCTCGGTGCGCTCGACGCCGTTCGCGGTCGACCGCGCCTTCCGCATCCTGCAATTCGCCTCCGCCTCGCTCTATTCGCTCGGCCATGGCGGCAACGACGCGCAGAAGACCATGGGCATCATCGCCGTGCTGCTCTATTCGCAGGGCCATCTCGGCAGCGAGTTCTCGGTGCCGTTCTGGGTGGTGCTGTCCTGCCAGGCGGCGATGGCGCTGGGCACGCTGATGGGCGGCTGGCGCATCGTCCGCACCATGGGCCTGCGCATCACCAAGCTGACGCCGATGCAGGGTTTTTGCGCCGAAACGGGCGGCGCGGCGACCCTGTTCATGGCGACCTTCCTGGGGGTTCCCGTCTCGACCACCCACACCATCACCGGCGCCATCGTCGGCGTCGGCGCGGCCCGCCGCGTCTCGGCGGTGCGCTGGAACGTCGCAAGCTCGATCGTCTATGCCTGGGTGATCACGATCCCGGCCTCGGCGATCGTCGCCGCGCTGACCTGGTGGGCGGTCCAGATCTTCGTCAGGTGACGAGCTTCAGCCCGACGATGCCGGCGACGATCAGTCCGATGCTGGCCAGGCGAAAGGCCGTGGCCGGCTCGCCGAACAGGACGATGCCGAGCGTTGCGGTGCCGACCGCGCCGATCCCGGTCCAGACCGCATAGGCGGTCCCGACGGGCAGCGATTTGAGCGCGAACCCGAGCAGGATGACGCTGCCCGCCATCGCCGCGAGCGTGATGACGGAGGGAACAAGCTTGCTGAAACCCTCGGTGTATTTCAGCCCGATCGCCCAGGTAATCTCGAGAAGACCGGCGACGAACAGGATGCTCCAGGCCATGACGACCCTCCATTCACGGCAGGGTCGTCCCCGCGGCTGATATGCTGGTGGGATAGGAGGGCCGTCCCTCCCATCGGCCGATATGGGGCTGGCCAGAGGGCTCTGCAATCACCAAATGAGGCTTGATCAGGCCCATTTTCCCTGCCAAACGCTCCCGCCATGTCCGACATCGCCACCACCACAGCCGAATCGCCGGCCCGTTCCCCGCTTGCCACCGAGGTGGCGCGGCGGCGGACCTTTGCGATCATCTCCCACCCCGACGCCGGCAAGACCACGCTGACCGAGAAGCTGCTGCTGTTCGGCGGCGCCATCAACCTCGCCGGTCAGGTCAAGGCCAAGGGCGAGCGGCGCAACACGCGTTCGGACTGGATGAAGATCGAGCGCGAGCGTGGCATCTCGGTCGTGACCTCGGTCATGACCTTCGAGTTCGAAGGTCTGGTCTTCAACCTCCTGGACACGCCCGGCCACGAGGACTTTTCGGAAGACACCTACCGCACGCTGACGGCGGTCGATTCCGCCGTGATGGTGATCGACGCCGCCAAGGGCATCGAGGCGCGCACCCGAAAGCTGTTCGAGGTGTGCCGTCTGCGCGACATCCCGATCATCACCTTCATCAACAAGATGGACCGAGAGAGCCGGGACGTGTTCGAGCTGCTCGACGAGATCGAGAAGACGCTGGCGCTCGACACCACGCCGATGACCTGGCCGGTCGGCCGCGGCCGCGACTTCCTCGGCACCTATGATGTCGTCAATGGCGGCGTGCGTCTGCTCGAAGGCGGCGGCGCCAAGACCGGCGCGGCACAGCAGATCGAGATCGCCGAACTCGCCAAGCTCAACGCCAACCTCGACGTGTCCGCGGTGAAGGACGAGCTCGAGCTCGTCACCGAGGCCTCGAAACCGTTCGAGCTCGGCGCCTTCCGCGAAGGCCATCTGACGCCGGTCTATTTCGGCAGCGCGCTGCGCAATTTCGGCGTTGGCGACCTCCTTGAAGGTCTCGGCAAGTTCGCGCCTGAGCCACGCGCGCAGGAGAGCGACCAGCGCAAGGTCGAGGCGACCGATCCGCGCATGAGCGCCTTCGTGTTCAAGATCCAGGCCAACATGGATCCGAACCACCGCGACCGCATCGCCTTCGCGCGCCTCTGCTCGGGCAAGCTCAGCCGCGGCATGAAGGCCAAGCTGGTGCGCACCGGCAAGAGCATGCCGCTGTCGAGCCCGCAATTCTTCTTCGCGCAGGACCGTTCGGTGGCGGACGAGGCCTTCGCCGGCGACGTCGTCGGCATTCCCAATCACGGCACGCTGCGCATCGGCGACACGCTGACCGAAGGCGAGGATTTCACCTTCGTCGGTGTGCCCAGCTTTGCGCCGGAAATCGTCCGCCGCGTCCGTCTCACCGACGCGATGAAGGCGAAGAAGCTGAAAGAAGCGCTGCAGCAGATGTCGGAAGAGGGCGTGGTGCAGGTGTTCCGCCCGCGCGACGGCGCCCCGGCGCTGGTCGGCGTCGTCGGCGCGCTGCAGCTCGACGTGCTGAAGGCGCGCCTGGAAGCGGAATATTCGCTGCCGGTCGAGTTCGAGGTCAGCGAATTCCAGCTGGCGCGCTGGGTCTCGTCGGACGATCGCAAGAAGCTCGACACTTTTATTGCCGCCAACACCTCGAGCATCGCCGACGACGTCGACGGCGATCCCGTGTATCTCGCCAGGAACGAGTTCTATCTCGGCTACACAAGGGAACGGGCCGAGGGCATCGAGTTCACCAACGTCAAGGACGTCAAGAAGAAGGGGTAGGGTGGCGCTGCGCTCTCCGCAGCGCAGCCACATCCTCCGCTGCGCAACCCAGCCTCCGCTGTCGTGCCCCGGCTTGACCGGGGCATCCAGTACGCCGCAGCTCATCGATTCAATCACTACCGTCTCGGTGTACTGGGTCGCCCGGTCAAGCCGGGCGACGACAGCGGGGCGAACGCGAGCATGTGAACGCGCGCGGACTTGACGCGTTCATGGACAATGCCACTTGCTTCTCATGGCATCGTGAGCTCACTCCATGTGGCGCGGCATCCTCGTTTTCCTTCTGCTGGCAGTATCAACAGCGGCCGCCGATGCGCAGCGCCGCCAGATCAATCCGATCCCGTTTTCGCACGAGCCGTGCAGCGTACTCGACTATCGGCCCTGCACGCCCTCCTATTGCAGTCCCCTCGAGCCCGGCCCCTGCATTCCCGAGATCGACTACCCCTACGGCCAGAACCTCCAGCTCACGATCGAGAGCGTGCCGTCCGAGGCCGATCGCGCAAAATACCAGAAGCCGGATCACGATCTCGACACGATCGGCGACCTCTTCGCCGAGCTGCGCACCTGCTGGTCGCCGCCGGCGGACAATGCCCGGGCGGGCATGCAGATGGCGGTGCGCTTCAGCTTCAACAAGGCGGGCGCCCTGATCGGCCCGCCGCGCCTGACATATGCGACTGCGGGCGTGCCGGCCGCCACCCGCACGACTTATCTTGACGCGATCAATTCATCGTTGAAAGCCTGTCTGCCGCTGAAATTCACCAGCGGCCTCGGTGGTGCCCTGGCCGGCCGACCGATCGCGATCCGCTACGTCGATAACCGGGAGCTCGGAAAGTAGCTCTATCCCCTCATCCTTGTAAGTTTCGACTCACTGGATCGGATAGAGTGTCCGGTGCGGTAGCGGACGGGAGACCGCCTCATCCCAGGGCTTTGAAGCCCGAGCCTCAGCGCGGCGCCCCGTCCGTTGTTCCATTGAACCCGAACAGTCGCGAGGGCCGCCTGGCGAGCCCGATTGCGCAAGGATGGGTGCAGATGGACGCGATCTATATTGGCATTGATGTATCGAAGGACCGGCTGGACGTGCATTTGCGTCCGAGCGGGGAAGCCTTTGCCGTGGCGCGTGACGGCAAAGGCTTGGAAGACCTTGTTGCTCGTCTGCAGGCCTGTTCGCCAACGCTGATTGCAGTGGAAGCGACGGGCGGCTTCGAGACCATTGTCGCGGCGGCGCTGGCCGGCGCCCAACTGCCGCTGGTGGTGGTCAATCCGGCCCAAATCCGGCACTTCGCGCAGGCCGTTGGCCAGCGCGCCAAGACCGATCCGATCGATGCGGCAGTCATCGCGCGGTTTGTCGAGGCGGTGAAGCCGACGCCGCGTGCCATGCCAGATCAGGAAGCCCGGCTGCTGGCCGAACTGGTCAGCCGCCGACGGCAGATCATCGAGATGATCGTTGCCGAGCGCCAGCGCGAGAAGCGGGCCGAGAATGTCCGCGTTCGCAAGAGCCTTGCCCGCCACATCAAGGTCCTCGAGAAGGAGCTGCTGGAGATCGACAACGACATCGACACGCTGGTGCGCGGTTCGCCGGTCTGGCGCGCCAAGGAGGAGTTGCTGGTGAGCTTTCCGGGTGTAAGCAACACGCTCGCCCGCACCTTCCTGGCCGAGGTGCCCGAGCTCGGCACCCTCAATCGGCGCCAGATCGCAAGCCTCGCCGGCCTTGCTCCGTTCACCCGCCAATCCGGCCGCTGGAAGGGCAAGAGCATGATCGGCGGCGGGCGAGCCGCACTGCGCGCCGGGCTCTACATGGCCGCTCTCTCGGCCAGCCGACACCATCCGCAGCTCAAGCTCTTCTATCAACGCCTGCTGATCGCCGGGAAGCCGAAGATGGTGGCCCTCATCGCCGTCGCTCGCAAAGTCCTCACCATCCTCAACGCCATGCTCAGGGACCAAAAACAATGGCAACCCGCTTGACGAAGAACACAGTCGCTGAGGAGCGCGTTCTTCACGCGCGTCTCGAAGGAAAGGTCCCCGTTGTCGCGACAGCCGGGCCTGCATGGTTCGAGACGGCGCAAGGGCGCGCTCCTCAGCATGAGGGGTGAGAGAGTTGCGACCATCGGCCAATCGATGATACCTCAGGGCGGGGGCTGCTTGAGGGGAGGATGTCATGGGTCTGCTGGTCATGATCCTGGGGCTGGTGCTGTTTTTCGCGGCCCATGTTTTCACGACGAAACGCGAGGCGCGCGCGCAGGCCATCGGCAGGCTGGGCGAGGGGACCTACAAGCTCCTCTACGCGGTGGTCTCGCTTGCGGGACTGGCGCTGATCATCTGGGGCTTTTCCCATTATCGCAGCTCCGGCTGGATCGACGTCTGGTATCCGCCGAAGGCGCTCAAGCACATCACGCTCGTGCTGATGCTGCCCGCCGTCATCCTGGTGGTCGCCTCCTATTTGCGCGGCCGCATCTATGCGACCTTGAAGCACCCGATGCTGGCCGGCATCAAGCTGTGGGCGGCCGCGCATCTGCTCGCCAATGGCGACCTCGGCTCGATCATCCTGTTCGGCTCGTTCCTGGGCTGGGCGGTCTACGACCGCATCTCGCTGAAGCATCGCAAGGATGCCGGCGGCCCGCCGATTCCGGTCGGCGGCGTCACCAATGATCTGATCGCCGTTGCCGTCGGTGTCGTTGCCTATCTGGCGCTGGCCTTTGCGTTCCATCCCGTCGTGATCGGTGTTCCCGTCGTGGGTGTCTAGCCGATCAGCGCAAGACAGCTCGGTATGCCCGTGCGCGGAAGGTGACAAAGCAACAAGCCGAGGCCTCCGATGGACTGGTCGCATTCAAAAATCCCGCCGATGCACCTCGAGGCGCGCTTCGGCGATCGGGTGGTGCCGGCTTTCTGCGACCGGCCGGCCAGTCTCTGGGCGATGATCACGGACGCCTGCGCCCGCAATCCCAATGGCGAAGCGCTGATCGCGGGCAATGTCCGGCTGAGCTGGCGGCAGGCGGTGGAGCGGGCCGCGCAGATCGCCGCGGGCTTGCGCAAGCTCGGTCTGCAGCGCGGCGATCGCGTTGCGATCCTGCTCGGCAACCGCATCGAATTTCCGCTGCTGCTGTTCGCCGCCGCGCATGAGGGCCTCGTCACGGTGCTGCTCGGCACGCGCCAGCAGAAGCCGGAGATCGCCTATGTGCTTGCCGATTGCGGCGCGAAGATCCTGATCCACGAAGCGGGGCTCGCCGAGCGGCTGCCCGAGGCGCCTGATGTCCCCGACGTCATCCACCGCATCGCTGTCGATGACGATCCGCATCTGTCGCGCTTTGCGGTGCTCGCAGACAATCCACCAGCGCCAGCCCCGGTCGAGACGAGCGAAGAGGACACCGCGATGATCCTCTACACCTCGGGCACCACAGGCAAGCCGAAGGGCGCGATGCTCGCCCATTGCAACATCGTGCATTCCTCGATGGTGTTCGTGTCCTGCCTGCAATTGACAGAAGCCGACCGTTCGATCGCAGCCGTGCCGCTCGGCCACGTCACCGGCGTCGTCGCCAACATCACGACCATGATCCGCTGCGCCGGCGCGCTGATCATCATGCCGGAATTCAAGGCTGCCGATTATCTCAAGCTTGCCGCGCGCGAGCGCGTCACCTACACGGTGATGGTGCCGGCGATGTACAACCTCTGCCTGCTGCAGCCCGATTTCGACAGCTACGACCTGTCGAGTTGGCGCATCGGCGGCTTCGGCGGCGCACCGATGCCGGTCGCCACCATCGAGAAGCTCAAGGCGACGATTCCCGGCCTGAAGCTGATGAACTGCTACGGCGCGACCGAGACGACGTCGCCCTCGACGATCATGCCGGGCGAATTGACGGCGAGCCATATCGACAGCGTCGGCCTGCCGTGCCCCGGCGCGCGTATCGTCGCGATGGATGCGGACGGGCGCGAGCTTCCCCCCGGCGAGATCGGCGAGCTCTGGATCCAGAGCGCCTCCGTCATCAAGGGCTACTGGAATAATCCGAAAGCCACGGCCGAAAGCTTCACGAGCGGTTTCTGGCACTCGGGCGATCTCGGCTCGGTCGATGCACAAGGCTTCGTCCGCGTCTTCGACCGGCAGAAGGACATGATCAATCGCGGCGGCCTGAAGATCTATTCGGCCGAAGTCGAATCCGTGCTCGCCGGGCATCCCGCGGTGATCGAAAGCGCGATCATTGCCAGGGCCTGCCCGGTGCTGGGCGAGCGCGTCCACGCTGTGGTGGTGACCCGCGCGCCCGTTGCCGACGCCGACTTGCGCGCCTGGTGCGCCGAGCGGCTGTCCGACTACAAGGTCCCCGAGACCGTGGCGATCACCTCCGAGCCGCTGCCGCGCAATGCCAATGGCAAGGTGCTGAAGCGGCAGCTGCGGGAGCGCCTCGGAACCTGAGCGGGGCAGGTGGCTCCTGGCTTCTGCCGGGTGGTTAACGCCTTGATCGGGCTCGCTTTGCCTTGCCACCGCCATATCGTTAGGGTACCTCGCCGCCACACGGGGGACGGGATTCCTGACGCGAATGCCTTGGCGCGCGCACCCGGACGGGCATGGGATTAGCATAAGTGTCTGAATTATTTGACGAAGTCGACGAGGAAGTACGTCGCGAACAGCTCAAGAAGCTGTGGGACAAGTATTCGATCTACTTCATCGCCCTGATGGTGCTGGTCGTTGCCGCCGTCGGCGGCTGGCGCGGCTACCAGTATCTGGAGGCCAAGAAGGCCGCCGAGGCCGGTGCTGCCTTCGAGAAGGCCGTCGAGCTGTCCGAGCAGGGCAAGCACGCCGAGGCCGAGACCGCCTTCACCGAGCTCGCCGCCAAGGCCCCCTTCGGCTATCGCACCCTGGCGCGGCTGCGCGCTGCGGCCGAGGCGGCCAGCCGCGATCCCAAGGCGGCCGCCAAGCTGTACGACGACATTGCCGCCGACCGCGGCGTGGGCGGCGAATGGCAGGATCTGGCCAGGATCCGCGCCGCCGGCCTCCTGGTCGACAGCGCCTCCTATGCCGACATCCAGCAGCGGCTGGAGGCCTCCGCCACCCCGAAATCGACGTTCCGCCACACCGCGCGCGAGATGCTGGCGCTGTCGGCCTGGCGCAACAACGACATGACTGCGGCCCGCAAATGGCTCGACACGATTGCCGAGGACGGTGAAACGCCAGCCGGCCTGCGTTCTCGTGCCGAGGCGCTGGCGGCTCTGCTGCCGCCCGTCGCCAAAAGCTGACCAAGAGCTGACCGACGGGCTCTCTGACCTGACGAGATACGATATGCGCCGTACGCCACGCTTGATCGCAGCCGCCGTCCTGATCGCCTTCACCGGCGTCCTGGGCGGCTGCTCCAGCTTCGATCCAAGCGACATGCTCGACTTCCTCGACACCAAGAAGAAGCTGCCGGGCGATCGCAAGCCGGTCTTCCCCGAGGGCGTTCCGGGCCTCGAGCAGGGTGTCCCGAAGGACATGTACAAGGGCGCGCAGCAGCAGCCGGATCCGAATGCGCCTGCCGTCGCAGCTCTGCCGACCGAGCCGCCGCCGCCCGAGCCGGCCAAACCGGCCAAGGGTGCCAAGGCGAAGAAGACCCATCAGCCGGCCGCCGCTGCCGCCGCACCGGCTGAGGCGGCCCCCGGCGAGGTCGATGGCGAGGTCCAGCCCGAGGCCGCGCCGCCCACCGCCGCGCCTCCACCCAAGCAGAAGATCGTGCGCAAGCGCACCACCGCGCCGCCGCCGGATCAGCCGGTCCAGCAGGCGCAACCGACCCAGACCACACAGCAGCAATCGCAGGGCGGCTTCCCGGCGCCGCTGCCGAGCGGCGGCTTCACGCGCCAATAACTTCATTGAATTGACAGGCGCGGCCTTCGCAGCGCACGAATGACCGATGTCCTTCACGATCGCCATCATCGGCCGGCCCAATGTCGGCAAATCGACGCTGTTCAACCGCCTGGTTGGGCAGAAGCTCGCGCTCGTCGATGACCTGCCGGGCGTCACCCGCGACCGCCGCGAGGGTGAGGCCAGGCTCGGCGATCTCGAATTCACCATCATCGATACCGCCGGCCTCGACGAGGGCGCGAGGGGTTCGCTGACCGCGCGCATGCAGGAGCAGACCGAGGCCGCGATCGCGCAAGCCGATGCGCTGTTCTTCGTCATCGATGCCCGCATCGGCCTCACGCCCACCGACCGCGCCTTCGCCGATTTCGCCCGCAAGGCCAACAAGCCGGTGCTGCTGGTCGCCAACAAGAGCGAAGGCAGGCATGGCGATGCCGGCGCGATGGAATCCTTCGCGCTCGGTCTCGGCGATCCCATCCAGATCTCGGCCGAGCACGGCGAGGGCATGGGCGAGCTCTACGATGCGCTCGCCAAGCTCATGCCGGAGCCCGTCGAGGACGACGAGATCGAGGACGACGAGCCGCTCTCCGAGGAGGAGGCCGCAACGCGTCCGATCCGGGTTGCCATCGTCGGCCGGCCCAATGCCGGCAAGTCGACGCTGATCAACCATCTGCTCGGTGAGGAGCGCCTGCTGACGAGCCCGGAAGCGGGCACCACGCGCGATTCCATCGCGGTCGAGATCAACTGGAAGGGCCGCGATTTCCGCGTGTTCGACACCGCCGGCCTGCGCCGGCGCTCGCGCATCGAGGAGAAACTGGAAAAGCTCTCGGTCGCCGACGCGCTGCGCGCGGTGCGCTTTGCCGAAGTCGTCGTGCTGATGATGGACACGCAGAATCGCTTCGAGGAGCAGGATCTCCGTATCGCCGATCTGATCGAGCGCGAGGGCCGCGCAATCGTGCTTGCCGCCAACAAATGGGACCTGATGGAGACCAGGGGCGGCGGCGCGATCTCGAACTTGCGCCGCGATGCCGATCACTGGCTGCCGCAGGTCAAGGGCGTGCCGATCGTCGCCGTCTCCGGCCTGATGGGCGAGGGCATCGACCGCCTGATGCAGGCGATCCAGGACGCCTATGCTGTCTGGAACCGGCGCGTGCCGACCGCTGCGCTCAATCGCTGGTTCGAGCAGGCGATCCAGGCCAATCCGCCGCCCGCAGTGTCCGGCCGCAGGCTGAAGCTGAACTACATCACGCAGACCAAGGCGCGTCCGCCGAGTTTTGTTCTCTTCTGCTCGCGGGCGGATGCGGTGCCGCAGTCTTACTTGCGCTATCTGACCAATTCGATGCGCGAGACGTTCGAGCTGCCGGGCACGCCGGTGCGCATCACCCTGCGCGAGAAGGCCAATCCCTTCGCGCACAAGCGCAAGCGCCCGTCATGAGCGACGGCGCCGGGGAGGCGACGGCGCAAGGCGCTGCGCCGGTCCGGCGCGGCGCGGTCGCATTCATCTTCGTCACCATCCTGCTCGACATGGTCGCGCTCGGCGTCATCATGCCGGTGCTGCCGAAGCTGATCGAGGGCTTCGTCGACAACGACACCGCGCACGCGGCCCGCATCTTCGGCCTATTCGGCACCGCCTGGGCGCTGATGCAGTTCGTGTTCTCGCCGGTGCTGGGTGCGCTGTCGGATCGCTTCGGACGGCGGCCGGTGGTGCTGCTGTCGAATTTCGGCCTTGCCGCCGACTACGTGCTGATGGCGCTGGCGCCCTCGCTCGTCTGGCTGTTCATCGGCCGTGTGATCTCCGGCATCACCTCGGCCAGCATCTCGACTGCCTTTGCCTATATCGCCGACATCACGCCGCCGGAGCGGCGTGCGGCGATCTTCGGCAGGATTGGCGCAGCCTTCGGCGCCGGCTTCATCCTGGGCCCGGCGCTCGGCGGCCTTTTGGGCGACATCGATCCGCGCCTGCCGTTCTGGGCAGCGGCGGCGTTGAGCTTCGCCAATGCGCTGTATGGATTGCTGGTGCTGCCGGAATCGCTGGCACCGGATCGGCGTGCACCGTTCCGCTGGACCAGCGCCCATCCAATCGGCGCCCTGCGTCTGCTCCGCAGCAACGCGGTGCTGGCCGGGCTGTCGATCGTCAACTTCATCGCGCAGGTCGCGCATGTCGTGCTGCCCTCGACCTTCGTGCTCTATGCCACCTATCGCTATGGCTGGGATTCCAAGACGGTCGGACTGACGCTCGCGATGGTCGGCATCTGCGCCATGGTGGTGCAGGGGCTCGCCATCGGCCCGATCGTGCGCGTGCTCGGCGAACGAAAAGCCCTGATGCTCGGCCTGTGCTGTGGCGCGATCGGATTCGTGATCTTCGGCGCCGCGCCCACCGGGCCGCTGTTCTGGATCGGCATTCCCGTGATGTCGCTGTGGGGCATTTCGGGCGCCGCCATGCAGTCGCTGATGACGCGGCTGGTCGCGCCCGATCAGCAGGGCCAGTTGCAGGGCGCGACCGCGAGCGTGCAGAGCGTGTCGCAGCTCGTCGGCCCGTTCCTGTTCACGCTGACGTTTTCGTATTTCATCGGCGCCGGTGCGCCGCTGCATCTGCCCGGCGCACCGTTCCTGCTCGCGGCGGTGCTGATGGTGATATGCGTGGCGATCGCGGTGCGGGCGCTGGCTGCAACGAAGATGGTCTCGTAGCGACGAAGACGGCCTCGTAGGGTGGGCAAAGGCGCGTAAGCGCCGTGCCCACGATCCCTACGTGATCGCAAAAGGCGGTGGGCACGCTCCGCTTTGCCCACCCTACGGCAGCGTTTTCCATGTTTCCAAAACGCAATGCCCGGGACAAGCCCGGGCATGACGTCGTTGGAGCTGAGTGCGACCGCTACGCGGTCACTTCTTCACCAGCGGGCAATCGCTCGCCTCGAGCGGCTTGGCCGCGTCTTCGGGCGCGATGGTGGCGACCAGCTTGTAATAGTCCCACGGGCCCTTCGACTCCTCCGGCTTCTTCACCTCGAACAGATAGGCCGGGATGAGACGGCGGCCGTCGGCGCGCAGCGGGCCCTTGCCGAACAGCGGATCGTCGGTCGGCAGCTCCTTCATCTTTGCGACGACCTTGGCGCCGTCATGCGGGTTGGCGCCGAGCGCATCCATCGCCTTCAGGTAATGCAGGATGCCGGCATAGAGCCCCGCGACCGTCATCGACGGCATCGAGCCCTTGGGCGAAACCTTCTGGAAGCGCTTCGACCATTCGCGGGTCTGGTCGTTGAGGTCCCAGTAGAAGGACTCGGTGAAGGTCAGGCCCTGTGCGGTCTTCAGGCCCAGCGAGTGCACGTCGTTGATGAACAGCAGCAGCGCCGCGAGCTTCTGACCGCCGGAGACGATGCCGAATTCGGCGGCCTGCTTGATCGCGTTGGTGGTGTCGCCGCCTGCATTGGCAAGGCCGATGATCTTCGCCTTCGAGGACTGCGCCTGCAGCAGGAAGGACGAAAAATCGGAGCTGTTGAGCGGGTGCTTGACGCCGCCGAGCACCTTGCCGCCATTGGCGGTGACGACGGCGCTGGTGTCGCGCTCGAGCGCATGGCCGAAGGCATAGTCTGCTGTCAGGAAGAACCAGCTGTCGCCGCCGGCCTTGGTCAGCGCCTTGCCGGTGCCGTTGGCGAGCATGTAGGTGTCGTAGGTGTAGGAGACGGTGTTCGGGGTGCAGGCCTTGCCGGTGAGGTCAGCGGTGGCCGCGCCCGAATTGAGCAGCACCGAGTTCTTTTCCTTGACGAGGTTGTTCACCGCGAGGGCCACGCCCGAGCTCGGCGTGTCCGAGATGACGTCAACCTTGTCGTTGTCGATCCATTGCCGGGCGATGTTGACGCCGATATCGGGCTTGTTCTGGTGATCGCCGGAGAGGACCTCGATGGTCCAGCCCTTGGCCTTCAGGCCGGAATCCTCGACCGCCATTTTCACGGCGGCGACCGAGTTCGGGCCGCCGATGTCGGCATAGAGGCTCGACATGTCGTTGAGCACGCCGATCTTGATGGTCTTGTCCTGCGCGTAGGCGGATGTTGCAAAACCGAAAGTGGCACAAGCCAGAAGGGCCGCAGTGCGGCGCGCGAACGTCGTCGTCATAAAAGGTCTCCTCCACTGTCAAATATTCGGACGGCTCTCTTGCGGAGCCTTGTTCCTGTCGATGGCTCTACCGTGTCCCGCGGTTTGCGGCAATGCGCCTAAATGCGGATGACGCTGCGTCGTAGCGTCATCCGTCGGTTAACTTTTGGGCAAAATGCGTTGAGACGCTATTTGAGCGCGTCCGAGGTCAGCTTGAATTTCTGGATCCGCTTTCCGGTATCGACCTCGGCGGTATAGACGTTACCCTTGGCGTCGATCGCCATGGCATGGACCCAGTGGAACTGGCCGGCGTTGCGGCCGCTATGCCCGAAGCTGCCGACCACGCTGCCGTCGTCGCGCTTGATGACCCTGATCTCGTTGTTCTCGCCGTCGGCGCTGAGCAAATAGGTCTGCTTCGGATCGGGCCAGATCGCGATGTCCCACACCGCGCCGTTGCCGAGCGTGTTCTTCTCGAAGAAGAACTCCTTCACGAAGGTGCCGTCCTTCCTGAACACCTGGATGCGGTTGTTGATGCGGTCGCAGACATAGACGAGGCCGTCTTTGGCGAGTTTCACGCAGTGGACGGGATTGCCGAATTGCTGGGCGACCGGGGCCTTGGGGTCGTAGGGACCCTGCTTGTCGTCGCTGGGCTTGTTGCCGTAGGCGCCCCAGTGCCGCTTGTAGGCGAGCGTCGTCGCGTCGAACACGATGACGCGGCGGTTGCCGTAGCCGTCGGCGACGTAGATTTCGTTCGCGTCCTTGTCGATCGCGGTCTCCGCGGGCTTGCCGAGCTGCGCCGTGTCGTTGCTGCCGAGGCTCGGCGCGATCTTGCCGATCTGCGCGACGAACTTGCCGTCGAGCGTGAACTTCAAAATGGCGTTGTCGTTGTCGGCATTGCCGCCGACCCAGACGAAGCCGCGCTCGTCGACCTCGATGCCGTGCTCGCGGCCGACCCATTCATAGCCTTCGCCCGCGCCGCCCCATGAACGCAGCAAATTGCCGTCGCTGTCGAATTCGAGCACGGGCGGCGCCGACACGCAGCATTTCGAGCGCGGCGGATTGAGGCTCGCGCCTTTCTCGTCGTCGGTCAGCGAGCGCGGACGATGGATCACCCAGATGTGGCCCTGCCAGTCGACGGTGATGCCGCCGACCTGGCCGAGGATCCAGTTGTTCGGCAGCGGCTTTGGCCAGGAGGCATCGACCGCGAAAGTCGGGACGTCACCCGCAGTCGCCGTGCCCGAAAGCACGAATGCGATGGCCGCGATCAGGATGGAAAAGGCGTGAGAGATATATGCGAGCGCACGCGCAGAGCCTGCGCGATCATGCCATGGCGCCATGGCAGCCTCCCTTTTTGTTGGCTTGCGGCTTGCTGCCGCCTGAGCGCGGGCAGTCAATCGCGGGGAGGCGCCTTAGTCAATCAGGCGGGCGAGCGGAAGCTCATCAGGCTGCGGGTCTTGTAGTCGTAGAACTTGCCGGTCTCGGTCCAGTCGGGCGCGCACAGCGGCACGATGAATTCGGCGACCTGCTCGGGCGTGTCGAGCGTCTCAGGGTCTTCGCCCGGCATCAGCGTGGCGCGCATGCGGGTGCGAACCGGCCCCGGATTGAACAGGTTGACGCGCAGAGGCGTGTTCGCGGTCTCCTGCGCCCAGGCGCGCACCAGCGTTTCCAGCGCGGCCTTGGAGGCCGCGTAGGGGCTGACATAGGCGGTCGCCTTGTTGGCGGCGCCCGAGGTGATGAACACGGCGCGGCCGGCGTCGGACTGCTTCAGCAGCGGCTCCATGCAGCGGATCAGCTGGAAGTTCGCGGAGACGTTGACGGCCATCACGTCGTTGAAGGCCTTCAGCTCGATATGACCGATCGGCGAAGAGGGGCCGAGCACGCCGGCATTGCCGACGAGGATGTCGAGCTTGCCGTAGCGCTCGTACAGCCCTGCGCCCAGCCGCGCGATGCCGTCGGAATCGGTGAGGTTGAGCGGCACCAATGTGGCGCTGCCGCCGTCCTTGCGGATCTCGTCGTCGAGCTCCTCCAACCCGCCCTGCGTCCGCGCCGTCGCAATGATATGCGCACCGGCCTTGGCCAGCGCCTTTGCGGTGGCGAAACCGATGCCGCGCGAGGCGCCGGTGACGAGAGCGATGCGGTCAGCGAGGGGCTTTGTCATGGCGGGGTTTTACAGGCGTGGATGGCCGGGACAAGCCCGGCCATGACGGAATTTTGCCCTTGAGCTTTAGCTACCGCCGCCCGACTGAATATTGTCGCTGTTGGTTCCGTTTCCCGAGCCGTCGGGGGGTACCTTCATGCCTTGCCTGAAGGCGAAGACAATAAAGCCGACCAACACCACTCCGCAAAGGATGGCGATGGTCAGCTGCATCGTCGCGGCCTCGCGTCAGCTCGCCTCCGCCAGCAGCGACAGCTGCCGGGGCTGCTGCTCGGTCTGGGTCTGGTCGGTGAGGTGGGTCGGATAGGCCCCGGTGAAGCAGTGATCCGAGAACTTCGGATTGGCGGGGTCGCGGCCGGGCTCGCCCATGGCGCGGTACATGCCGTCGATCGACAGGAAGGCGAGCGAGTCGGCGCCGATGATCTCGCGCATCTCCTCCAGCGAATGCGTCGCTGCGAGCAGGCCGCCGCGGTCGGGCAGGTCGATGCCGTAGTAGTCGGGATAGAGGATCGGCGGCGAAGCGAGGCGGAAGTGGACTTCCTTGGCGCCGGCATCGCGCATCATGCGCACGATCTTCTTCGAGGTGGTGCCGCGCACCAGCGAGTCGTCGATCAGGATGATGCGCTTGCCTTCGATCGCGGCGCGGTTGGCCGAGTGCTTCATGCGCACGCCGGATTCGCGGATCGCCTGGGTCGGCTGGATGAAGGTGCGGCCGACATAGTGGTTGCGGATGATGCCGAGCTCGAACGGCACGCCGGAATACTGGCTGTAGCCGACCGCGGCGGGCACGCCGGAATCCGGCACCGGCACCACGACGTCGATCGGCACGTGGCTCTCGCGCGCGAGCTGCGCGCCGAAGGCCTTGCGCACCTCGTAGACCGAGCGGCCGTGGACGATGGAATCCGGCCGGGAGAAGTAGATGTATTCGAAGATGCAGGGGCGCGGCGCCATCGGCGGGAACGGCTTGTGGATGTCCTGGCCGTTCTCGTCGAACACGATGACTTCGCCGGGCTCGATGTCGCGCACGAAGCGCGCGCCGATGATGTCGAGCGCGCAGGTCTCGGAGGTCAGGATCGGGCAGCCGTCGAGCTCGCCGAGCACGAGCGGGCGGATGCCGCGCGGATCGCGCGCGCCGACCAGCTTCTTGTTGGTCAGCGAGACCAGCGCATAGGCGCCCTCGATCTCGCGCAGCGCGTCGATATAGCGCTCGATGAAACGGGCGCGCTTGGAACGCGCGACCAGGTGCAGGATCACCTCGGTGTCGGTGGTCGACTGCATCATCGCGCCGTGCTTCACGAGCTCGCGGCGCAGGGTCAGGCCGTTGGTGAGATTGCCGTTATGTGCGACCGCGAGGCCGCCGGCGTTGAGCTCGGCGAACAGCGGCTGCACGTTGCGCAGGATGGTGGCGCCGGTGGTGGAATAGCGGACATGGCCGACCGCGACATTGCCGGGCAGGCGGTCGATCACCTCGCGGCGGGAGAAGGTGTCGCCGACGAGGCCGAGGCGGCGTTCCGAGTGAAAGCGGCTGCCGTCGTAGGAGACGATGCCGGCGGCCTCCTGGCCGCGGTGCTGGAGGGCGTGGAGGCCGAGTGCGGTGATGGCGGCGGCGTCGGGGTGACCGTAGATGCCGAAGACGCCGCATTCCTCGCGCAGCGTATCCCCTTCCAGATCGTCCTGAAGCTCCAGCGCGGACGGGCCCAAGCCGGCCTTGGCGTCGAGATCAAGTTGAGCGTCCTGGTCAGGGTGTCGCATCTCGTTCGCGCCTCTCTCTGGGCTCAAGTCAACGTGCCGCGGGTTTCTCGATCAGTTTCTTCAAACTGTCACGAGCCGGTTTACTGTATCCGTCGCCACCGCCCGAAGGCTGCTGCTCGGAATCAGCTTGATCATCATCTGGTTTGTTTTTCTTGAATCTCTTCAAGATGGTGTTCTCGGGGTCGTCAGGCAAGAGGGCCATCAGCCAATCCCCGGTTCCCTGGAGCACGACACGGGATTTCGCCCCCGTGACCCAGTCCGGGCGCTGCTTGTCCGGCACCAGCCAGGTGAAGAACAGGAAGGCGACCACCACGATCAAAAGCCCGCGAGCCAGGCCAAACAGGAAGCCGAGGGTGCGATCCAGCGCGCCGATGCGCGAATCCAGGATCATGTCGGAGATCCGGACCGTGATCACGGACACCACGACGAGGGTGCCGACGAACACGCCGGCGACCACGACCACGCTCGCCACCGTATCGTTGTTGAAATAGGTCTTCGCGGTCGGCAGCAGCTTCGAGAACGAGTAGAGCGTCACGATCGCAGCGGCGCCCCAGGCCGCGATCGACAGGATTTCGCGCATGAAGCCGCGGACCATCGCGAGCAGGCCCGAGATCAGCATCACACCGAGCAGGATCAGGTCGAGGAGTGTTACTGGCATCGGCTGGTCTGGTCCGCTCGTACTTCAAAGGTGCTCAGCGAATCGGTGTTTGGCCGCCGCCCTAAAAGAGGGGTAGACGGCGTTCCCGGCAAGGCCGCAACCACGCAATCCCATGCTGCTTTTGTGACGGCTGTATAGCGGCGGTGGCCTCCGACGTCACCTCCGGCTACCCCTCTGAACGGCGGAATCTTGCCGGTGTGGCATTTTTCTCTGCCGGTGCGCTGGATTCGCCCCGGCGGGAGCCCCGGGCGGCGATCTCGGCCACCAATGTGGTCAGGCTGTTGACCGTGTTCAGGGACAGTCCGGCGTCGCCGCCGGCATCGCCGCGGGCCGATTCGGGCATTATGGCGCGCTGGAAGCCGAGCTTTGCCGCTTCCTTCAGCCTTGCCGGGGTCTGTGCCACCGGGCGCACCACGCCCGACAGCGAGATTTCGCCGAAATAGACCGCATCCGTGGGTAACTGCGCATTAACCAGCGAGGACACCAGTGCCGCCGCGGCGGCGAGGTCGGCCGCGGGCTCGTGGATGCGCAGGCCGCCGGCGACGTTCAGATAGACGTCGTGGCCGGACAGCTTGACCCCGCAATGGGCCTCCAGCACCGCCAGCACCATCGAGAGCCGGCTCGGGTCCCAGCCGACCACGGCGCGGCGCGGGGTGCCGAGCGAGGTCGGGGCCACCAGGGCCTGCAATTCGACCAGGACGGGCCTCGTGCCCTCGATGCCCGCAAAGACTGCGGTGCCGGGCGTGCCCAGATCGCGTTCGGAGAGGAACAGCTCGGAGGGGTTGGTGACCTCGCGCAGGCCAAGGCCGGTCATCTCGAACACGCCGATCTCGTCGGTCGGCCCGAAGCGATTCTTGACGGCGCGCAGGATGCGGAATTGCTGCGAGCCTTCGCCCTCGAACGACAGCACGGCGTCGACCATGTGCTCGACCACGCGGGGGCCGGCGATCTGGCCGTCCTTGGTGACGTGGCCGACCAGGATGATGGCAGCGCCGGTCTTCTTCGCAAAGCGGATCAGCGCCTGCGCCGAGGCGCGCACCTGCGTGACCGTGCCCGGCGCGGATTCCACCGTGTCGGTCCACATGGTCTGGATCGAATCGATCACGATCAGCCGCGGCACCGCGCCCTCCGACAGCGTCGAGACGATGTCCTCGACCGAGGTCTCGGCGGCGAGCTGCACCGGCGCGTCCGACAGTCCGAGCCGCTCGGCGCGCAGGCGCACCTGCGCGACCGCCTCTTCGCCGGAGATATAGACGATGCGGTGGCCGGCGCGCGCCATCATGCTGGTGGCCTGCGTCAGCAATGTCGATTTGCCGATGCCGGGATCGCCGCCGACCAGCAGCACGGAGCCGCGGACAAAACCGCCGCCGGTGACGCGGTCGAGCTCGGTCATGCCTGAGGACAGGCGCGGCGCATCCGGGCTCTTGCCGGCAAGGCTCTCCAGAGCAAAGGTCCGGCCCTTGCGCTTGGAGCGGATCGAGACCGGCACGCTGCCGCTGGTGTCTTCTTCGGCGAGCGTATTCCACTCGCCGCAGGACTCGCACTTGCCCTGCCAGCGGTTATAGGCCGCGCCGCAGTTCTGGCAGACGAAGGAAAGCGTGTTCTTGGCCATCGGGGATATTGAGTCGGAGGCTTCAGGGGTCTGCTGATAGCACGAAATGACGGGCCCTGAGCCCGATCATCCCGTGTCGCATATCGCAATTCAACACGACCGGTACACGCTTTGTTAGCTCTAGGGAGCCGCGCCGCACCGGACTTTGCCAAATGTTAGCGGACCCAGGTCTAGTTTCGGAACCGATACGGGATGGCGCGAATAATGACGATATTTTTGCGGATAATGCTCGCCGTGGGCATGACCTGCGGCGTGCTGGCGCCGGCAGGCGGTATCACCGTGGCCGATGCCAAGTCCCTCGATATCGTCTTCGTGAGCCCCGGCAAGACCGGCGAGGTCTACTGGGACATGGTTGCCCAGACCATGCGGGCCGCCGGCCGCAAGCTCGATGCGCATGTCGAGGTGCTGACCAGCGAGCGCAACTACCGCACCATGCAGGAGCTCGGGTTCGGCGTGGTGGCGCGGGCCGACAAGCCCGACTTCCTCATCCTCTCGAACGAGGAATCCGCCGCCGTTCCGATCCTGGAGGCGGCCGAGGCCGCCGGGGTCAGGACGCTGCTGCTGTCGAACACGCTGATCGGCGAGGACGCGAAGCGTCTCGGGGCGCCGCGCCAGAAGCTCAGGACCTGGCTCGGCGACATCACGACCGATCTTCAGACCGCGGGCGCGCGGATGGCGAATGCGCTGATCAGCGCGGCGCGTGCCGAGAAATGGCAGAGCTCGGACGGCAAGATCCACATTCTCGGCATCGGCGGCGACGAGATCACGCCGGCCTCGATCGCACGCAACGCCGGTCTCAAGCTTGCTGCGGACGCTGCGCCCGACGTGGTGGTGGACCGGATGCTGTTTGCCAACTGGACACAGTCCGAGGCCGAGCAGGTCACGGCGAATTATCTTCGCTGGGCTGCGCGCAAGGAAATCCGGCCCGCCGGCATCTGGGCCGGGAACGATCCGATGGCGCTCGGCGCGCTCCGCGCGATCGCCGCTGCCGGCCTCATGCCCGGTCGGAACATCGAAGTGGTCGGCCTCAACTGGTCGGATGACGCGCTGCGCGAGATCAAGGCCGGCCGCCTTCTGCTGACCGACGGCGGGCACTTCCTGCTCGGCGGCTGGTCGATCGTCCTGCTCCGCGACTATGCCGACGGCTGCGATTTCGCCGACGCTTCGCCCCGGGTCGAGGTCAAGACATCCGCCATCACGCGCGACAACCTCGCATCGGTCGGCGACCTCATCAAGACGCGCGCCTTCGACCGGATCGATTTCACGCGGTTCAGGGCGAAGGCGGGACATTGCGGCCAGTATGACTTTTCCCTCGATGCGCTGGTCTCGTCCCTGCCGCTTCCGGACGGCGTCGGCGATTGATGAAGCGTGAGGCGATGACCGATCCGGACGGCAACGGGCAGGCAGCGCCGCCGCGCTTGCGCTCGGTCGTCCGCGCGATGATCTGGGCCACCGTGCCGGTCCTGCTGCTGGTGCAATTGCTCGCCTCCGCCGGTGTCGAGGCCACCAGCTTCTGGTCGCAGATCCGGCAGCTCGATGCCCGCATTGCCCGCACCGCCGAGAGCCGCGCCGAGCTGATCGCCGAGCCGCTCTGGAAGATGCGTTACGACCAGGTCACGGGCGTGCTCAACGAGATCATGCACGACGAGACCATCGCGGCGGCGGCCGTCTATGACGACACCGGCGTTGCGATTGCCCGCGTGGTGGCGCGCCCCTCGGACCAGGGGGTCGCGGAAATCTCGCGCCCCATCAAGTACAGCAACGGCAACATCGCCGTGCAGGCCGGACGCATCGCGATCGCCTATTCCTATGCGACCGTGTATGCCGATACCGGCAGCCGGCTGATGCTGCTGCTCATCGTCGGCCTGCTCGCAACGCTCGCCACCGTGGTGGCGATGCGCATCTCGGCCAACATCTTTATCGGCAGGCCGCTCGCCGCGATCATGTCGGCGATCCAGCGCAGCAAGCAGGACGGCCGCGCCTATCCGGCCGAGATCAGATCCGCGAACGAATTCGGCCAGCTCGCGCAGGCCTTCAACGCCATGCAGCACACGACGTCGGGCGCGCTCGACCGGCTCGGGCACATGGCATCGCACGATCCGCTGACGGGCCTGCCCAACCGGCGCTCGCTGTCGGAGCGCCTCGTGACCTTGAGCGGCGATGCCGGCTCGCCGGACTCCCTGATCGCCTTCTGCTTCATCGACCTCGACGACTTCAAGGGCATCAACGACACCTTCGGCCACGATGCCGGCGACAGGTTCCTGGTCCACATCTCCGAACGACTTCGCGACGCAGTCGAGCCGCAGGATTGGGTCGCGCGGCTCGGCGGCGACGAGTTCGTCGTGATCCGTCCCGAGGTCAGCAATGAGACGACCGCGCAGGTCTTCGCGCGCCAGCTGCTGGATGCGATCTCGGAGCCGGTTCGGCTGCACGACAAGCAGGTCGTGCCGCGCGCCAGCATCGGCCTTGCCGTGCGCCGCGCCGGCGATCCCGAATTGTCGCATTTGCCGGCGCTCGCCGACATCGCGCTCTACCATGCCAAGAGCAAGGCGCCAGGCACCGTCGCGGTGCTGGACGAGGCGCTGCAGCGCGACTACCGCCGCCGCAGGGATCTGGAGCTTGCCATTCCCGCAGGGTTTGCCGAGGGACAGTTCGAGGTCTGGTATCAAGGCCAGGTCGACCTCGAGAGCGCGGCCGTCGTCGGCCTCGAGGCGCTCATTCGCTGGCGTCACCCTGACCATGGCGTGATTGGCCCCGGCGAATTCCTGCCGCTGATCGAGCGCAGCGGCAACAATGCCCGGCTGACGCGCTATGTGCTGACCGACGCCTGCCGCGCGCTGCAACGCCTGGCCGCCGCCGGCAGGCCGGATATCAGGATCGCGATCAATCTGCCGCCGTCAGAGCTCGCCGACCATTCGCTGGCCGCCGAGCTGCGCGCGACCTGCGCGCGCTTCGATGTCGCGGCATCGATGCTCGAGCTCGAGATCACCGAGGGCTCGCTGATCAACAACATCGCCAGCGCGTCCGAAACGTTGCATCGCCTGCGGCGGCTGGGAGCCACGATCGCACTCGACGATTTCGGCACAGGCTACTCTTCGCTCGCCCATCTGCGGCGCTTCCCGCTCGACAAGGTCAAGATCGACAAGGCCTTCATCAGCGAGATTCCCGATAGCGCCGAAGACAAGGCGATCGTCGGCGTCATCGCATCGCTCGCCGGCACTTTGGGGCTTACGCTCGTCGCCGAGGGCATCGAGCGGGCCGAGCAGGCCGAGGCCATGCGCGAGATGGGCGTGACGCTTGGGCAAGGCTATCTCTACCACCGGCCGCAGCCGCTCGCGGCCGTGCTGCAATGGCTCGAAGGGCAGGCTGCCGAGAGCCGCGTCACCGACAGCCCCTCGATTGCGCCCGAATTCGCCGCTTGAGCGCGGCGTGATCACGGCTGCGCCGCGTTCCAGAGCATCGAGAGCCCGGCCGCGATCATGATCGCGTCCATCAAGAGGCGGAACACGTCCGGCTTCAGGTGCAGCACGAAGCGTTTTGCGATGAAGGCGCCCGACATCAGCGAGCCCCCCGCGATCAGGCCTTTGAGGAACACGTCGCCGGTCAGCGCGCCGAAACGTTCGAACGTCACCGATTTCGCAAAATAGAGCCCGAGCGAGGAGGCGGCCTCGGTGGCGAGGAAGGCGCCTTTGGAGAGGCCGTAGAACAGGAACAGCGGCACGCTGAGCGGGCCGGTTGAGACCACGATGCCAGTGAGATAGCCGATGATCGCGCCGCCGATCGCGAGATGCCAGAGATTGGCCTTGAGGTCATGCCGCGCCAGCCAGTGTCGCACCGGCACCATCACGATCAGGAAGGTGCCGATGGCGAGATCGACGGCGTGCGCGGGCAGGGCCAGCAGCGTCCGCGCGCCGAGCGCGGCGGCCGGAATGCCCGTCACCGAATAGGCCGCGCAGGCCCGCCAGTCGACCTCGCGCCACCAGGCCAGGATCCGCGAAAAATTCGCCATCACCGAGGCCACCGCCATGATCGGCACGGCCTCCTTCGGCCCGTAGGCATAGACCAGCACCGGCATCAGCATGATCGACGAGCCGGTGCCGACGATGCCGGAAATGGTGCCGGCGATGAGGCCGACGGTGAGGACGAAGAGAAAGGCCAAGGGCAGGGCTCCGGGAATCGGACGAGTGTAGCCGGAGCAGTGTTGCAGGTGAATGCAGCTGCCGCATGGTTGATATCGTCCCGAGCTGCACCGGGGCGTCATTGCGGAGATGTTGCGCGAAGCCGCTTCCACTCGTCATTGCGAGCGTAGCGAAGCAATCCAGGCTGCCACCGCGGAGGAATTCTGGATTGCTTCGCTGCGCTCGCAAGGACGGAACATGGGCCGCAGCGCTGCCCTCAGGTCAGCGATGAGATCGCGCCACGCATTGGCATGCCGGCCTGCGCGCCCGGCGTGAGGCACTTCTGGGCCGCCGCTTCGCATCCGACCTGGAGGGCGGTTTGCAGCGGAACCTTCTCGCTGAGCATCGCCGCAAACGCGCCGACGAAGGTATCGCCGGCCCCGGTGGTGTCCACCGGCGTGATGCGCGGGGCGGGCGCGCGCAAACGGGTTCCGTCCGCTGCGACCGCGAGAGCACCTTGCGCGCCGGCCGTCACGACGCAGGTGAGATCGCCGGCCCTCGCGAGTGCCGCGGCTGCGGCTTCATAATCCGACGGGCCCATGTCGACGGCTGCGGCGGCATCCAGCGCCTCGTGCTCGTTGACGAGAAGATAGTCGGTGACCGCCAGAAGCTCCGTGACCATGGTGCGGGTCATGGTCTCCGGAACCGGCGCGAGATTCCAGATAACGGTGCCGCAGGACAATGTCGTCCGGCGCGCCGCTTCCAGCGCCTCTGCGAACGGCACCTCCATCTGCAGCACCAGCACCGTGTCGGGACCGAAAAGCTCGGCCGGCAGGTCAGCGGCGCTCGCGGCCATGTTGGCACCGCTGGCCACCGTGATCGCGTTCTCGCCGGATTGATCGACCGTGATGAAGGCGCAGCCGGTCGGCTCGTCGCACCTGACGACGAAAGCCGTGTCGATGCCGTTCTCCCGGAGGTTCTCGATCGCGCTGTCGCCAAATCCATCCCGGCCGACGCGGCCCGCCATCCGGACTTGTCCCGGTCCAGCAATCCGCGCGGTGGCGACGGCCTGGTTGGCGCCCTTGCCGCCGAAATGGGTCTGGTAGGACGGGGCGAGCACCGTCCGGCCGGGACCCGGAATGACCGGGACCTGTGCGACCAGATCGATGTTGAGCGACCCGAACACCAGGATCATGGCAGGCCGTCAGCCTTGCTCGTCCATGACGCGCAGTTTTTCGACGCGGCGGCGGAAATCCTCGTCGGTGGAGAATTCAGCGGTGAGGTAGGATGAGACGAGGTCCACGGCGAGCCAGGCGCCGACGATCTGTGCGCCGATGCACATGACGTTCACATCGTCATGCTCGACGCTCTGATGCGCCGAATGCACGTCATGGCAGACCGCGGCGCGGATGCCCTTCATCTTGTTGGCGGCGATGGAAGCGCCGACGCCGGTGCCGCACACCATGATGCCACGGGCGGCTTCGCCCGAGGTCACTTTCTGCGCCACCGCCCGGGCGATGTCGGGGAAGTCCACCGGCTTGTCGTCATAGGAGCCGACGTCGACGATGTCGTGGCCGAGCTTGCGGATATGGTCGATGACAGTCTGCTTGAGCGGCCAGCCGGCGTGGTCGGATCCGATGACGAGACGCATGTGATGTCCTTCTTGATTTGGCATTGTCCGTGACAGCCGCAAAACGGCTGTCACGGTTCTCGTGGTTTCAGCTACGCATGTCCGCCGGCAGATCGACGCCGTGGAATTTCTTGTAGATCGCGTTGAGCTTGCCGTTTTTGACGTTCTCGGTGATCCAGGCGTTGAGCTTGTCCATCAGGCGCTGCTCGCCCTTCTTCAGGCCGATGGCGAGGTCGAAGGTCGCCAGCGGAATCCGGGACTCGAATACGCGCGAGGGATTCTTCACCCCGATCTGGTTGATGATGGTCGCGGACGAGCCGACGCAATCGACCTGGCCGGACACGGCCGCGGTCACCATGGTGGCGTCGTCGTCGTAGCGGGCGATCTTGAGGTCCTTGTCCTTCATGTTGGACAGGGTGGTGTCCTGCGTGGTGCCGCGCGAGACGCCGATCGACTTGTCCTTCAGGTCCGGCCAATCCTTGACCGTCGACGACTTCATGCAGCCGACGTCGGATTGCAGCGTCGCATAGCGCTTGGTGAAGTCGATCACCTTGGCGCGTTCGGGCGTCACCGACAGGGTCGAGATGATGATGTCGGCCTTGCCGGTGAGGACGTTGGGGATGCGGGTCGCCCCCGTGGTCTGGATGAACTCGAGCTCGAGCCCCCAGTCCTTGGCGAGCAGCTGCGCGACCTCGACGTCCGAGCCGGTCGGCTTCATGCTCGAGTCCATCATGCCCGAGGGCGGGATGGCGAGGTCGGTCGAGATGCGGATCTTCTTCGCCTGCGTGATGTCGTCGAGCAGGTCGGCGGATGCCGGCGTCGCCGCCATCATGATGAGGCCGCACAATGCGGCGGTGGTGCCCAGCAATGTCTTGTTTGTCATTCTTGGTTCTCCTCTCCCTGTTATGATTTTAGATTTCCCGTCCCCACGAATTGTGTGAGTTCGGGTGTGGTCGGCGACGTCAGGATCGAGGCGGGTCCGGTCTCGTGGACCTTGCCGCGATGCATGAACACAATCCGGTCGGCGATGCCTTTGGCAAAGCCCATCTCGTGGGTGACCATCACCATGGTCATGCCGTCCGCCGCGAGTTGCTCGATCACCTTCAGCACCTCGGCGGTGAGCTCGGGATCGAGCGCGGACGTGACCTCGTCGAACAGCATGACCTTCGGCTGCATCGCCAGCGAGCGGGCGATCGCCGCGCGCTGCTGCTGGCCGCCGGAGAGCTGCTCGGGATAGGCGTGCAGCTTCTCCTCGAGCCCGACCTGCGCCAGCACTTTTCGCGCGAGATCCCTGGCCTGGGCCGTTGCCATGCCCTTCACCGCGCAGGGCGCGAGCGTGATGTTCTGCTCGATCGTGAGGTGCGGAAACAAATTGTAGCTCTGGAACACGATGCCGACGTCCTGGCGCAGTGCGCGCAAATCGACGTCGGGGCGGTCGACGCGGTGGCCGCAGACGACGATCTCGCCGCCGTCGACTTTCTCGAAGCGGTCGATGCAGCGCAGCGCCGTGCTCTTGCCGGAGCCGGAGCGGCCGATCAGCGCCAGCACTTCGCCGCGCTCGACCGCAAAGGAGACGCCGTCGAGCACTCGCAGCGGGCCGAAGCTCTTCTGCACGTTGCGGAGCGAGACGATCGGTTCGGAGGAGGAGTTCTGCTGCATGTCAGGCCGGTGCGAGGTTGGACCTGCCGCGCCCCATCCGCCGCTCCAGCCTCTGGCTGAACAGCGACAGCGGATAGCACATGGCGAAATAGGTGACGGCGATGATGGCGTAGATGGCGAACGGCTCGAACAGCGAGTTGTTGACGATCTGGCCCGAGCGCATCAGCTCGACGAAGCCGACCACCGAGGCGAGCGAGGTGTTCTTGATGATCTGCACCATGAAGCCGACGGTCGGCGGCGTCGCGATGCGGATCGCCTGCGGCAGGATCACCTTGATCATGCGCTGGGTCCGGCTTAATGCGAGGCCTTCGGCGGCCTCCCATTGCGGCTTCGGCACGGACTGGATGCAGCCGCGCCAGATCTCGCCGACATAGGCGGCGACATAGAGCGTGAGCGAGGCGCTGGCGGCCGTGAGGGGCGAGACCTTGAGGCCGATCGCGGCGAGGCCGAAATAGCCGAGGAACAGGATGACGAGCAGCGGCGTGCCCTGAACGAGCTGGACATAGGTTGCGCTGGCGAGCCGCACCGATTTCAGCGGCGAGATCCGCGCCAGCGCGATGATGAAGCCGACGATGCCGCCGCCGATCAGCGCGATCACCGACAGGCCAATGGTCCACAGCGCGCCCTGGCCGAGGAACATCAGATGGTTGATGTTGAGATGTCCGCCCATGTTCATCTCACAGCGGCGTGCCGAGCCGGCGCCGGCGCGGGAACAGCACGAGGCCGAGGCCCCAGAAGCCGGCGCGCATCACCAGCGACAGGATGACGTAGAGCACGGCGACGATGATGTAGGTCTCGAACGCGCGATAGGTGTCCGACTGGATGTAGTTGGCGACCGCGGTGAGCTCCTCGGCCGAGATCTGCGAGCAAACCGAGGAGGCCAGCATCAAGAGCACGAACTGGCTGGTCAGCGCCGGATACACCTTCTCGACCGCCGGCAGCAGGATGATGTGCCAGTAGATCTGGAGCCGCGACAGCGCCAGCCCTTCGGCCGCCTCGATCTGTCCGCGCGGGATCGCCTCGAAGCCGGCGCGCATGATCTCGGCGGTGTAGGCGCCGACATTGATGGTCAGCGCGGCCACGGCGACCGCGAAAGCGGAGAATTTCAGCCCGAGGCTGGCGAGGCCGAAATAAACCAGGAATATCTGCACCAGGAGCGGCGTGTTGCGGATGGTCTCGACATAGGCCTTGCAGGCGCCCGCGATCAGCGCGTTATGCGTTCCGCGTCCGACCGCCGCGAGCGTGCCGAGCAGGGCGCCGAGCACCGTCGCGAACGCGGCAAGCTCCAGCGTGAGGACGGCGCCGGCGAGAAAACTCGGCCAACGCTCCAGCACTGCGGGAAAGTCGAGTTGCAGGCTCATCGCCGTCGCTTCAGCCGGTGGTCTGGTTGGTCATGCGATCATAGACGCGGAACAGCGCCTGGTTGCCGTTGCTGCCTTCGCCATGGGCGCGCGCATCGACATATTGGCTGGTGACCAGCGCGGTGCCGGGCAGGGGCACGTTCAGGGCCTGCGCGTGCTCCTGCACCAGGCGGAGGTCCTTGAGCTGCAGATCGATCCGGAAGCCGGCGGAGACGTCGCCCGCGATCATCGCGGGGCCGAGCTTGTCGAGCATCCAGGAGGCGGCGGAGCCACCGAGCAGCACCCGGCGCAGCAGATTGAGATCGAGGCCCGAAGCGCGTCCGAGCGCCAGCGCCTCGCAGATCGCCTGGATGTTGATGCCGCAGATCAGCTGATTGCAGAGCTTGACCGTCTGGCCGGCGCCGGACGCGCCGACATGGGTGATGGTCGTGCCCATCGCGCGGAAGAACGGCTCGGCCTGCGCGAAGGCAGCCGCATCGCCGCCGGCCATGATCGAGAGCGCGGCGTTCTTGGCGCCGACTGGCCCGCCCGAAACCGGTGCATCGATGAAGCTGACGCCAATCTTCTGCAGGTCGCCATGGATGCGGCGGACCGCGACCGGCGAGATCGTGCTCATGTCGACGATCAGCTTGCCTGACGGCGGTGACTTCAGGAGGCCGTGCTCCCCGTAGATGGTCGCCTCGACATGGGGCGTGTCGGGCAGCATGGTGATGACGATATCGGTGCCTTCCGCAGCATCGGCGGGACTCTTGGCGCGCGTCGAGCCGTCCTTGACGCTGTCGGTCAGGGCGGCCTCGTTGAGATCGAAGACGCGGACCGCGTGGCCGGCCACCAGCAGGTTGCGCACCATCTCGCGGCCCATCGTGCCGATGCCGATGAAGCCGACCTTGCCCTTGTCGTTCCGTCCCATGTTATCGATCCGTTTCTTGGCTAGTTTCTTAGCTAGTTTCTTGGTTCGTCCGCGATCAGCCTGAAGCGTTGGTCTTGTCGATGTCGCCGACGACGGCGCGCCTGCGGTATTCGTCGCCGATGGCAAAATGCTTGCGCAGCGTCGCATCCGCCCGTTCGGGATCGCGCGCGATCACCGCTTCGAAGATGCGGCGGTGGTCGTCGATCAGATAGGTCTTCATCGACGGGAAGGCCTGCACCAGCTCGCGGCGGCTGCGATGCGAATGTGTCAGCAGGCCCGCCATCGAAGAGTGCAGCACCGTCAGCGTCTCCGAATGCGATGCGACGACGATGGCGCGATGGAACTCGAAGTCGGCCATGCCGCCGGCATCGGCCTCGTCGATCGTCTCTCCGATCTTGGCGAGCGCGCGCTGCAGGCGTTCGAAATCGGCAATGTTGGCGCGCTCGCAGGCGAGCCGGATCGCCTGGCATTCGATCGCGACGCGCGCCTGCATGACGTCGTCGAGCATGTCGGCCTGCTGGGCCAGCGCGAAGGTGAAGAAGTCATTCAGCACGGAGACATCAGGCCGGGTCACCACGGTGCCGATGCGATCGCGGATCTCGACGATGCCGAGCACGGTGAGGGCGCGTAGCGCCTCGCGGACGATCGGCCGGCTGACGCCGAGCAGGGTGGCCAGCTCGCGTTCGGAGATGAGGCGGTCGCCGGGCTTGAGCGAGCCCGCAAGCAGGCGTTCGCGCAGGAAGGCGAACACCTTCTCGAACCCTTTTTCGCCTTCGGCGGTCCGCTTGAGCTCCATCCCCCGTCCCGTTTGGTCTGATCTTGGTCAGACCAGTATGATGACCAAGCCGCGGAGGTCAAGGGGCCCGGATTATCCGACTGGGGAGTGGACAAGGCGTCTTCGCGAAAGCGTCCGCTAAGGCATTGAATCGATTAGGCCCGGCTACTGTGCATGGGGTTGTTTTTCGAGTTTTTGTTGGACCGACCTGGGAAACCGCTCGCCCCCGCACATTCCAGTCGCGGAGGCGGCCTTGCTGCTGACAGCATGTTGGCAGCAGCGGCCGGCTACGACCATCTCCTGACAAACGGGGAGAGCGGGTCATGCCGATCGAGGCAAGCTGTCATTGCGGGGAGACGGTGTTCGAGGTGACGGAGGCGCCCTCCAGCGTCACGCGCTGCACCTGCTCGCTCTGCGCCAAGCGCGGGGCGCTGTGGGCCTATTACACGCCGGCGCAGTTTCGCCTGCTGTCACCGGTGGACAACGTCGCGACCTATCTGTGGGGCAGCCGCACGGTCAAACATCATTTCTGCGCCAGTTGCGGCTGCGGCACCTTTTCGGAATCGCCGGACTGGTCGAGCGGCAAGCCCGATTTCGACAATCCCAAGGTCGCGGTGAACGCGCGCCTGTTCGACGATTTCGATCTCGATGCGGTGCCGGTGAACATGATCGACGGCAAGAATCTGTGGTGAGCATGAGGGCGCGCGCCTCTCGGCTGCGCGCCCGTCCTCTTGAGGCCCGGTTGAAAAGCTGGTTTGTTTCCACCCCTAGAAAAAGGGGAGGAAACCCATGATGCGTCTTTTTGCGCGAGTGGTGTTTGCAATGTGTCTGGCCGTTGCAGCCGGCTTCAATGCACAGGCGCAGACCAAGCCGAAGGTCACTTCGCTCGGACCCGACTTCCCCAAGGCCGCGCTGTTCGTCGGCAACAGCTTCTTCTACTACAACAACGGCATGCCTGGACATCTCACCTTCATGGAGCGGGCAGCCGATGCCGAGAGCAAGGCCGCCTATCGCAACACCATGGTCACGATCGGCGGCTCCGGCCTCGACTGGCACGACATGGAGAATCTGCTGCGGCCGGCCGGCATCGGCGCCTATTCCTTCGACGAGCAGAACGTCGTGATCTTCAACAAGCCTGGCAGGCAGTACGACGCCGTCGTGATGATGGATTGCAGCCAGTGCCCGATCCATCCGCAATTGAAGGACGCGTTCACGACCTTCGCGAAGAAGGACAGCGAGATCGTCCGCGCCCACGGCATGCGGCCGGTGCTGTTCATGTCCTGGGCCTATGCCGACAAGCCTGAGATGACGGAAGCATTGGCCGAAGCTTACACGACCGCCGGTAATGCGAATGATGCGCTCGTCATCCCCGCCGGCCTCGCCTTCGCGCGCGTGCGCAAGCTTGCGCCCGAGCTCAATCTCTATGCGCCGGACAAGCGGCATCCGAGTCCCGCAGGCACGTATCTTGCGGCGTGCGTGACGTTCGCCGCGCTGAGCGGCCGCACGCCGGTCGGCAATTCCTACAACATGGGGCTCGATGCGGAGACGACGCAGCTCTTGCAGAAGGCGGCGTGGGACACGGTGCAGGAGTATTACGGGCGCTGATCGGGCGCGATCTCGTAGGGTGGATAGGCGAAGCGTAATCCACCACTGTTCGGATCCGCGGAGACAGAAGTGGTGGATTACGCCTTCGGCTAACCCACCCTACGAGATCACAGCTACTTCAACACCACCCACGCCGGCGCATGATCGCTCGCGCCATCCTCGCCACGGACCTTCTTGTCGACACCCGTCTTCGCTAGGCGTGGCATGAGGGCAGGGCTGAGCAACAGATGATCGAGCCGCAGCCCCGCATCGCGCGGCCAGCGGTTTCGCTTGTAGTCCCAGAACGTGTAGATGCGCTTCTCCGGATGCAGCTCGCGGATCGCATCGCACCAGCCTTGTTCGACGAGTGAAGCAAAGGCTGCTCGGCTCTTGGGCTGGATCAGCGCATCCTTGTCCCACGAGCGCGTCGGGTAGATGTCGATTTCTGTCGGCGCGACGTTGTAGTCGCCGGCGAGCACCACCGGCAGGTCCTGCTTGATGAAGGTCCTTGCGTGGCGCTTGAGGCGTGCGAACCAGTCGAGCTTGTAGTCGAATTTCGGCCCCGGCTGCGGATTGCCGTTGGGCAGGTAGATGCTGGTGACGATGATCCCGCGGACGGCGGCCTCGATGTAACGGGCTTCGTGATCGTCGCGGTTACCCGGCAGGCGATCGCGCGTGAGCACCGGTTCGGTGTTGCGCGCGAGGATGGCGACGCCGTTCCACGTTCTTTGTCCACACCACAGTGCGCCGTAGCCGGCCTTTTCGATGGCTGCGGCCGGAAATTCGCCATCACTTGCCTTCAACTCCTGAAGCGCGACGACATCGGGCTTTGCCGCGCGCAGCCATGCCAACAGATTGGGCAGGCGGCGGTTGACGTTGTTGATGTTGAATGTCGCGATCTTCATGTAGAGCTACCGGCTCCTGCCTTCCGTCTTCCGGAGATACAATGTCCAAGTTGAGCTTTGCCGCTATTGCATTCGTTGTCGCGTTCTCCGGGGTCACTTCGGCACAGTCAGCCGAAACGCGCGGCGCGTGCAAGGCGGACTATGACAAATTCTGCGCCGGCCTCGCGCCGGGCGGCGGCATCGTCGCCTGTCTCAACGCCAAGCGCGACCAGCTCAGCGCGACCTGCAAGGCAGCGCTGGACAGCAGGAAGAAGAAGTAGGTGCGGGTGGTTTAGCCCGGCAGCGGCGGCGGGCTTGCAGGCTCCGCGATCGGCGGCGGCTGCTCGGCTGCCGCCGCCGGAGCCGGCTTTGTCAGCGGCTCGACCACGTTGCCGCCCTTGTAGACGCGGGCGTAGCGGTGACCGAGGCTGGTCAGCACCTCGTAGCCGATGGTGCCGAAATGATGCGCGAGCTCGTCGACGGTGATGCCTTCGCCGAGCAAGGTCACCATGTGGCCGCGCCGCACCGCGTTCGGCGGCAGATCGGTGACGTCGATCGCGATCAGGTCCATGGAGACGCGGCCCGCGACCGGGCAGCGTTTGCCCGCGACGATCACCTCGGCGCCGCGCGTGCCGTCGTTGGAGCTGGCGGCGCGGAAATAGCCGTCGGCATAGCCGACCGCGATGATCGCCAGTTTGGTCGGCCGGCGCGCGGTCCAGGTGCCGCCATAGCCCACGCTCTCGCCGCGCTCGACGTTGCGGATCTGCACGATGCGCGCCTTGAGGTCGACGACCTGCTGCATCGGATTGTCGGCCTCCGGCGTCGGGTTGACGCCGTAGAGCGCAGCGCCCGGTCGCACCAGGTCGAACTGGAAGGGGGCGCCGAGGAAAATACCGGACGAGTTGGCGAGCGCCGCAGGCACGCCCGAGAATTCGCTGGCGATGGCGCGGAAGGCAGCGAGCTGCTTGGCATTGACGGGGCTGTTGAGCTGCTCGGCCGAGACCAGATGGCTCATCACCAGCGTGATGCCGTGATCGCCGGCGTTGATGCGGGGAATGATGGCCTGCGCTTCCGATAGCGTCAGCCCGAGCCGGTTCATGCCGGTGTCGATGTGGATCGCGGCGCCGCCATTCCAGCCAGTGCGGCGGCAGAACACGTCCCATTCGGCGAGCTCGTTGAGATCGCCGATCACCGGACGGCAGTTGATCTGGGCGTAGTGCTCGCCGGTGTTCTGGAAATAGCCGCCGAGCACGTAGATCGTGGGCTCCGGCACGGCCGCGCGCACCTTGCGCGCTTCCTCGATGGTGGCGACGAAGAAGGTCTTGCAGCCGGCCTTGCTCAGCGCGCGCGCGACCTGCTCGGCGCCGCAGCCATAGGCGTCGGCCTTGATCACCGCCGAACATTCGGCCGGCACCGCCGTCTTCTCGAGCTTGCGCCAGTTGGCGATGATCGCGTCGAGATCGACGGTGAGCACGCCGCCGTAGGCAGCGAGCGCGGCAGCCTGATCGGCCTCCGCGGAGAGAAGGCCGGATTGCGGGTTCATTTTCGGGTCGAACGCCATTGTCATGGCGCCGTTTTACGCAAGAGGCGGGTCTGGTTCAAGAAACTCAGTAGTCGTTACCGCTGCGAGCCGGCAGCTGACTGTCAGGCGCGAGATCGCCGAACCGCGTGACCGAGGCTTCGAACGCCAAATCGACGGTGCCGGTCGGGCCGTGGCGCTGCTTGCCGATGATGACCTCGGCTTTTCCGTGCGCAAGACTCATGTCAAGCTGCCACTTCTCGTGTTCAGGCGTGCCTGGGCGGGGCTCCTTCATCGCGAGGTAATATTCCTCGCGGTAAACGAACAGCACAACGTCGGCGTCTTGCTCGATCGAGCCGGATTCGCGCAAGTCGGAGAGTTGCGGCCGCTTGTCGTCGCGGGATTCGACCTGGCGTGAGAGCTGGGACAGCGCGATCACGGGAACGTTGAGCTCCTTGGCGAGCGCCTTCAGGCTGGTGGTGATCTCCGTGATTTCCTGCACGCGGCTGTCGCTGGCGCGCTTGCCTGAACCGGACAGCAGCTGGATGTAGTCGATCACGAGCAGATCGAGGCCCTTCTGGCGCTTGAGTCGGCGCGCGCGTGCCATCAGCTGTGCGATCGACAGGCCGCCGGTGGCGTCGACATAGAACGGCAGCGACTGCAGCTCGATCGAGACATCCCGGATCTTGTCAAAATCGGCTTCCGAGATGCCGCCGCGGCGGATGTGGGAGGAGGGAATGCCGGTACGCTCGGCCACGATACGCGTGGCGAGCTGGTCGGCCGACATTTCGCAGGAGAAGAAGCCGATCACGCCGCCATTGGCGGCCTTCATGGTGCCGTCGGCTTGGACCTCGCCGACATAGGCCTTGGCGACGTTGTAGGCGATGTTGGTCGCCAGCGACGTCTTGCCCATGCCCGGGCGACCCGCCACGATGATGAGGTCGGAGTGCTGCAAGCCGCCCATCTTGGTGTCGAGGTCGCGCATGCCCGTCGAGATGCCGGACAGCTTTCCGTCGCGCTGGAACGCCTTTGCGGCGAGATCGACGGCGACCGCCAAGGCTTGCGAAAATTTCTGGAAGCCGCCGTCATAACGGCCGGACTCGGCGAGCTCGTAGAGCTTTCGCTCGGCGTCCTCGATCTGCGCCCGTGGCTGGAAATCGACCGGGGCGTCGTACGCGACATTGACCATGTCCTCGCCGATGCCGATCAGGTCGCGCCTGAGCGACAGGTCGTAGACGGTGCGACCGTAGTCCTGGGCGTTGATGATGGTGGTCGCTTCGGCCGCGAGCCGTGCCAGATATTGCCCGATGGTCATGCCGCCGACATCGGTATCGGCGGGCAGGAACGTCTTCAGCGTCACGGGCGTGGCGATCTTGCCCATGCGGATCAGGCTGCCGGCGGTCTCGAAGATGGTCTGGTGCAGCGGCTCGAAGAAATGCTTCGCCTCCAGGAAGTCGGAGACGCGGTAGAAGGCATCGTTGTTGACCAGGATCGCGCCCAGAAGGCTCTGTTCCGCCTCGATATTATGTGGCGCGCTCCGGTAGGCGGGAGTTCCCGGCTCGGGCGCGAGTTTGAGGACGTTCGAATCAGTCAGGGCCATGGTCGGACGTGCTTAGCAATTTTCTTGGGCAGATGCGGGGCCCGGGATAAAGCGCCGCCTCAAGCCAAAGCGGAAGCGAAAGCTGTCCGCTATCAACCGCTCAGTTAAAATGGTGGATGATTAGCAGCCGCAGCACGCGCCGCGCTTGACGGATTTTGGCGGAACTCGCCCGTCCCAAAGGCAGCCGCCCCTGGTCATGGAAAAATCCTGAAACCATGAACCTTATGGATTGGCGCGCAGACCTATCTGGAAGCGCGCGAAATGACGCGCACTGGCCGCTTTCGGCTCGGCTTCAGACCAGCAGGAGGTAGACCAGCGCAACAAGCGCCGCCCCAACGCCCGTGGCGATCAGGGCGTAATCGGTGCGGAGGTCGTCCTGCACGTCAAATGAGGTTTGGGTCTCTTTGCTCATGGCGACGGTCTAAGCCGGACCCGACCAGACTTATGTGAAGCAGATCACATCTCCCCGGAATCTTTCGGGGTAGGGCCGGAACAGGCAGGCGGGCGGGGGATTGTCCCAACCCGCGACGGGAAGACGAGGCGAGCGATGCGGCCAGAACGGCAGCAGCAGATCTGGCGGAGCGAGGCAGGCAGCCGACTGTGGCTGTCCGGGCTGATCGCGGCCATGCAGCACGCCGAGCGCCCCGAAGTGCGCCGCCAGCCGATCGCACCCGAGATCCTGGACGAAGTGCGGGCGCAATTGGGGTTAACGGCCTCTTTCCGCGCGTCCCCGATATCGATGCTGCGTCATTAGAACCTATTCACCTGCGAGCTTCAGCCTTGTCCTGGCGCCGCCTTCGATGGCGCGCAGGCGGGATTCATTGCGTGCGATGTAGTCACGGGTGATCGGCACCACGCCCTGACGCTTGGTGAGCTGGATCTGGAAGTTCATCATGGCCTGCTTGCGGAACGTCATCTCGCAGGCCGCCAGGTAAAATTCCCACATCAGCGCGAAGCGCTCGTCGTAGAGCTGAACCGCCTCCTCGCGCCGGGCCATGAAGCGCTCGCGCCAGGCTTTCAGCGTCTCGGCATAATGCAGACGCAGGATCTCGATGTCGCAGACCAGAAGGCCCGCACGCTCGATCGCCGGCAGCACCTCCGACAGCGCGGGGATGTAGCCGCCGGGGAAGATGTATTTGGCAATCCAGGGATTGGTCGAATCCGGCCCTTGCGAACGGCCGATCGAGTGCAGCAGCATGACACCGTCCTCGTTCAGGAGTTCGGCGCAGCGCTGGAAGTAGGCGTCGTAGAACCTCGCCCCGACATGCTCGAACATGCCGACCGAGACGATGCGGTCAAATGGCCCCTCGATGTCGCGATAGTCCTGGAGCAGGAATCGGGCCGATCCGGTCAGGCCCTTTTCGGCCGCGCGCGCATTGGCGATCTGCAACTGCTCGGTCGACAGCGTGACGCCGGTGACGTCGGCGCCCGCGATCTCGGCGAGATAGAGCCCGAGCCCGCCCCAGCCCGAGCCGACGTCGAGCACGCGCTGGCCGCGCTTGATCAGCAGCTTTGCTGCGATGTGGCGCTTCTTGGCAAGCTGTGCATCGTCGAGCGTCGCGTTCTGCGTCTCGAAATAGGCGCAGCTATATTGCTTGTCGGCGTCGAGGAAGAGCGAATAGAGCCGGGCGTCGAGATCATAGTGATGGGCGACATTGGCGCGGGAACGCGAGCGCGGATTGAATTGTTTCAGGTGCCGCTTCAGGTAGCGCAGGTGCCACCAGGGCTTCGCCCACTGCGGCAATAGGTCGGGTTGATTGAGCAGGATCGCGAGGGCATCAGCTATGGTGCCGCGTTCGATCACGAACTCGCCGTCCATATAGGCCTCGCCAAGCCCGAGCTCGGGATTGACGAGGATCCTCCGCTCCGCCTCCGGGGTGACGAAGCGCACCGCGACCGGCTCGCCAGAGCCGTCGCCGACAGTGAACTTCGACCCCGCCGGCGTGGTCACCGTCATCGACCCGCGGCGGATGAATTGAGACAAGAATCGACGCAACAAACGGTCCATCGACACCTTCCTCTCGAGCGAACCCGAAGAGATGCGACTAAGCCGGTCTTCACATCTGACGCTCAGGTCCCGCTCGGGTTCCTATGCGTTTGCATTCAAATTTAGGGAGAGTGTTCCGGACCCGCTATTGCGTTGTGTTCAATGCGGATATTCGAAAAGCGCTTAACCACATCCTTGCGCGGGCAGCTGCTTCCATTCGCGGCTCAATCCGCTAAAAGGTGACCCGCTGGCGCGCCGGATTGCCGGCTGCGCGGAAAATCAATGGAGATGATGGGAATGTCGAGCCGAGCGCTTAGCCTCGCGACGGTATTGCTTCTGATCGGCTTCGGTGCGACCGATGCCGTCCTTGCGCAGGCGACGAACCTCGAGGCCGGCAAGACCCCGTCCCAGCTCTTCGCGCAGACCTGCAATGCCTGCCACAAGAGCCCGCGCGGGCTGCTGAAGTCCGTGGCGCCGGGCTCGCTGCCGGGCTTCCTGCGCCAGCACTACACCACGAGCCCGGACATGGCGGGCGTCCTCGCCTCCTATCTCGTCTCCAACGGTGCCACCGACACTCGCTACCAGGCCAAGGACGGCAAGAGGGACGGTGCCAAGGAGAAGGAAGCCGCCACGGCACCAGGCCAGACGCCCGAACATCAGGGCCGCCGTCAGCGCTCCCAGGAGGCCGCCACGCCGGAGGGCGAGGGCGCAACTCCACCCGCTGAGGGGCGCCAGAAGCGTGCCGCGCGGCCTGCCGAGGAGGGTGCCAAGCCCGAGAGCCAGCCGGCGCCAGAGGGACGGAAGGCTAAGCGTCGCGGCAAGCCCGGGACCGAAGACGCAGCGAAGGTCGATGCCGCTGCGCCGGCCACTGAAGACAAGAAGAGCGAGCCAAAGGCGGACGCCAAGCCCGAGACTGCGAAGGTGGACTCCGGTGAAGCCAAGTCCGACAGCAAGCCCGCCGAGGCCAAGCCTGATACCGCCAAGGTCGAGCCGCGCGATCCGGTGCCGCAGGTGACTCCGGCTCCGCCGGCCGCCGCAAAGCCCGCCGAGCCGGCCGCGCCCAAGGCGGCGGAAGAGGCGGCTCCCAAGCCGGCTGCGCCTGCCGCAAGCTCCGAACCGGCGGCCAGGCCGCAGGAGCCGGCGCCCGCGACCGCGACCGCTGTGGCCCCGCCGGCGGTGGAATCCTCCGGCCCGCCGACCCCGCCGATCTCGCGGTAAGCCCCACATCCTGCGATCAACTTGCGAAGGCCGCGTCATCGCGGCCTTCGCGTCGTCTTGACCGCAATTGGAGCAATACTCTAGAGTGTTGCTCCAGGAGGAGTCGATGACGGCCAGCGTGCGTGACGATCTGTTGGCGGCGGGGCTCGCCGTGTTCGATCGCGTCGGTTTTGACGGCGCGACGGTGGCGGCGATCCGCAGCAAAGCGCGCGCCTCCAACGGCAGCTTCTTTCACGCGTTCAGCTCGAAGAAGGAACTGGCCGGCGCGCTGTTCCTCGAGGTGCTAAGGCACTATCACGCCGCGGTGCTGGCGGCGCTCGACCCTGTTCCCGATGCCGAGCAGGGCATCGATCGCCTGATCCGCGCGCACCTCGACTGGGTCGTCACCAGCCGGCGCGAGGCGCGCTATCTCTTCGAGATCTCGCGCAACGACTGGGGCGAGGACGTCCGCGATGCCCAGCGCGCGCAGAATGCGCGGCTTGCCGAGGGCATCGAGCGCTGGCGCGCGCCGCTGGTCACAAATGGCGAGCTTCTGCCGATGACGCCGGTGATGTTCGTCAGCCAGCTGATCGGCCCGGCGCAGATTTTTTGCCGCGCCTTTCTGTCGGGGCGTGATCGCGCCGATCCACGTAGCGAAGCCGACACGCTGATTGCCTGTGCCAACCGCGCGCTGCGCCCGTCCGATCGTATCAAGAAGCAATAAGGAGAGGCCTCATGCGAACCGAAGCAGATCCCGACTTTGCGCCGATCGCCGAACGCATCCACGCCAATGTCGGCCAGCAGGGCTTTATGAACCTGGTCGGCGCCGAATTGGCGGATCTGTCGCGCGGCACATGCACCATCGCGGTTGAGCGGCGGCCGGAGCTGCTGCAGCAGCACGGCTTCTTCCACGGCGGCGTCACCGCCTTCCTGGTCGACAATGCCACGACGATCGCGGCGGCCGCCTCGTGCGGCCAGCCGGCGCTGACGGCGGAATACAAGCTCAATTTGTTGTCGCCCGCGGTCGGCGACAAGCTCATCTGCCGGGCCAGGGTGATCAAGCCGGGCCGCCAGGTCTCGGTCGTCGCCGCCGACGTGTACTGCGTCAGCGATGGTGTGGAGAAGCATACGGCAACCGCACTCGCCTCGATCGCGATGCTGAGCGAGGACGTCGGCGCGAAAACGAAAAGCCCGGCCGCCTGAGGCGACCGGGCTGACTTTCTATGGTCGTCATTCCGGGGCTCGCGAAGCGAGAATCCGGAATCTCGAGATTCCGGGTTCGGTCCTGCGGACCGCCCCGGAATGACGAACTGACTTGCTTACTTCTCTTCTGCAGCCGGGGCCGGCTCGACTTCGTCGTGCTGGGCTTCCGGATCGAAGAACTCGCCAGCGGCGGCGATCGCCTCGGCGGCCGCGTCGCGGTCCTCGTTGCGGGTCGAGATGTCCTCGCCGCGGTTGATGCGCTCGGCCTCATCCTGGCTGCGCGCAACCGTGACGGTGACCTCGACCTCGACCTCGGGGTGAACGGCGACGGTGATGCTGTGCTTGCCGATGGTCTTGATCGGCGCGTCGAGCTGCACCTGCGGACGGGCGAGCGACACGCCGTCGGCTTCGAACGCGACGACGACGTCACGCACCGTGACCGAGCCGAACAGCTGGCCGGCTTCGGAGGCCTGGCGGATCACGATGATGTTCTTGCCTTCGATCTTCTCGGCGACCTTGGACGCTTCGGCCTTGGAGGCGAGGTTGCGCGCCTCGAGATCGGCCTTCATGCCGTCATACTTGGCACGGTTGTCGGCGGTGGCGCGCAGCGCCTTGCCGCGCTTGAGCAGGAAATTGCGGGCATAGCCGTCGCGAACCTTCACGACTTCGCCCATCTGGCCGAGCTTGTTGACGCGTTCCAGCAAAATGACTTCCATATTCGTTCTCCTTTGAAGTGCTCTGGGTTTCAGTTTCAGGGTTGGACTTAAGGGGTTGGCAGCGGCGGCGGCTGCCGGTTGCGCAGGAAGCGCTCGCGGAAGCCGAACACGGCGTCCGCAAGACCGAGGATCACCATCGCGATGACGGGCCACCCGAACACGACCACGACGGCATAGGCCGAGCCGAGCCAGAAGGTGCGGCTCTTCAGCGCCAGCGTCAGCGTATGCAGCACGGCAAAGCCGGTGAGTGCGTAGCCCATCATCAACGCCGCCGTGGTGATCTGCGCGACGATCGCGAGCAGCCCACCGGTGAAGCAGAAGGCGAGCGCGACGCAGAGCGCCACCAGTGTCATCGGCGGCAACTCCGCCGTCTTCAGATCCGGCCAGGGACGGCGCAGCCGGCCCGATGTCGCCGTCACCTTGGCACTGAGCCAGAGGTTGAGGGTGAGCGTCATCATCGCGACGATGGTCGCGGCAGCCGGCGCGATGCGCACCAGCGCGTCGACGAGCTGGCTGGCCTCGGCGGAGGTCTGGGGATCGGTGGAGCGGAGGATGCGCAGCAGGCCGCGCTGCAATGTGCCGGTGATGGTCTCGGCGTCGGTGCCGAGCGTGAGCAGGGCCGCGATCGTGGTCAGCGTGGCGAAGCCGGCGATCCACAGCAGCAGACGTCCAACCGGATACCACTCGAGTTCGGGCTCGACTGGCGGCTCGGTAGCCGAGGCGGGTGCAGCGACCGATACTTGCCGGCTGAGCAGAATGAGATGCCCGAGCCACCAGGCCGGCAGCGCGACAGTGACGGCGAAAGCGATGCAGTAGGGCAGGCCGAACAGGGCGCCGAGGCCGATCGCGGCCGTGATGCCGCCAAGGCTCGCGCAGAGCGGTCCCCAGCCGATCGAGGCGACCATCAAAGGCAGCGGTGCGAGATAGAACAGGACGAGCGAGATCAGCGCGCCCGAAACGATCGAGGCGAACATCAGGGCCGACGCAGCGCCGGCGATCAGGGCTATCAGTCCAAAGGCCATCATCAGCTGTCCCGCTCCCTTCGAGCGGTTAGAGGCGTCCTGCCCCAACCATCGGCGACCGGATGACCCGGAAGCCTTATGAGTTCGAAAAAGTGGCAACCGGCGGCGCTATGGCCGCCGGTCGAATTGGTCGATCAGCGAATGACGTAGGGCAGCAGGCCCAGGAACCGCGCGCGCTTGATGGCGCGGGCGAGCTCACGCTGCTTCTTCGCGGACACCGCGGTGATGCGGCTCGGCACGATCTTGCCGCGCTCGGAGACGTAGCGCATCAGCAGCTTGGAGTCCTTGTAGTCGATCTTCGGAGCATTGGCGCCCGTGAACGGGCAGCTCTTGCGACGACGGAAAAACGGACGGCGTGCACCAGCTTCAGCCATTGATCTTACTCCCCATCCGTCGTGGTTTCAGCTTCTTCGCGCGGACGGCGCGGACCGCGATCACCGCGGAAGCCACCGTCGCGATCGCCGCCACGGAAACCGCCCTCGCGGTCGCCACGGAAGCCGCCTTCACGCTCGCCGCGGAAGCCGCCGCCACGGTCGTCACGCTCGCGATCGCGGTCGGCCTTGCGCATCATCGCGGACGGGCCTTCCTCGAGTTCCTCGACGCGGACGCTGAGATAGCGGATCACGTCTTCGCTGATGCGCTCCTGGCGCTCGATCTCGGCGATCGCCGCGGACGGCGCGTCGATGTTGAGCAGCACGAAGTGCGCCTTGCGGTTCTTGTTCATGCGGTAGGTGAGGGAGCGCACGCCCCAATTCTCGGTCTTGGTGACCTTGCCGCCGAGACCCTCGACGATGCCGGTCATCTGCGCAGTCAGCTCTTCGACCTGCTGCGGGCTCGCGTCCTGACGCGCGAGAAAAACATGCTCATAGAGAGCCATGGTGGTCCTTTCCTCATGTTGGCGCATCGCCCGGCGTCAAGCCCTTAAGAGACCTTCGGAAAGGACTCTGGGATGAAGCTCAGAAGGCGGAAACACGGGACGACGGGCCGACTGGCCCTGCCACACCAAAATCACGAATGATTTGCTGAGACCGTCCGTTCAGCTCCCGGCCGGGGTCTGCGGATGCGCGCCTTATACGGATTTTGGCCGGCTTTGCAAGGTTGGGGGCCAGGTCTTGGCCCGGGTCGCCGGTGCCGGACCGGGGATCGGTCCTCTTATACCACATCTAGCTTGATCTATTTGTTTGTATAGCATACAAAGAATTAGAGCGAGAGAGCCCCCATGGCGGAAAAGTCGGTCCATGAGCCGTTTGAGGCGGCTGGCGACCCCAAGCATGCGGCGCGTGCCACCCGTTCGGCCGGCCGCAAGATGCGCTCACTGCTGCTGGATGCGGCAAGCCCGCTGTTCCGGGAGCGGGGATTGTCGGGCGCCTCGATCACCGACATCGTGGCCGCGGCGAACGCATTCCCGAGCCAGATCACCTATTATTTCCGCACCAAGGAGGCGCTGTTCGTCGAATGCGCCTGCCGCGACCTCCTCTACCTGGCCCGTGCGACCGAGCAGGCTGCGCTGAAGGCGCGCACGCCGCGCGAGTACACCCATGCGCTGGCGGAAACGGTGACGGCGAGTGATTCGGTCGCCTTCTTCGCGGAGGCGCTCACCCTGACACGTCGGCGCCAGGATCTGGCGCCGCTGGTCGAGCGCACCATCGAGCGCCTGCACGCCGAGGGCGCGCGGGCCTATGCCAGCCAGGTCGCACGGCATGGCTGGCGCTCCCTGCGCGCGCCCGACGAAAGCTCGCGGCGGTTCTGGGCCGTCGCGATCGGCGTCATTCTCGAAGGCTACGCCATGGGCCGTTCGCCGGACGAGCTCTGCGCCGAGATGCTGCGCGTTCTTGGCGAGCAGGCGAAGTCTACCGGCGAGGCCGCGCGGCTGCGCCTTGTCGACGACCGCGATGCATCGACCCCTTCGGACGAGGAGAGCTAGGCCATGACCGCGCTTCGCATGCGTGCCCGTGATTTCCTGACCGACGATCAACTGGCCGACGTGCGCCAGCGCGTGACCTGGAAGGGCGTCGCGCTGATCGCTCATGCCTGGGCGCTGATCATCGGCGCGATTGCGCTGGTCGCGTGGTGGCCAAATCCGCTGACGTATGTCCTAGCCGTTGCCATCATCGGCTCGCGCCAGCTTGGCCTTGCGATCCTCATGCATGATGGCGCCCACGGCTGCCTGTCCGCCGACGAGAACACCAATCTGACGCTGAGCCAATGGTTCTGCGCCTATCCCATCTTCGCGGAGACGCGCGCCTATCGCCGCTATCATCTGCAGCATCACGCGCGCACCCAGCAGGAGGACGATCCCGATCTCGTGCTGTCCGCGCCCTTTCCGATCACGAAGCTGAGCTATCGCCGCAAGTTCATGCGCGACATCACCGGGCAGACCGGCTACCAGCAGCGCAAGGCGCAATTGCTCAATGCGCTCGGCCCGAAGGACTGGCCGTGGCGGCAGCGTCTGGTGCATTTCTGGGACAAGCTCGGTCCGCAATGCATCGTCAATGGCATGATGTTCGCAGGTCTCGCGGCAGCCGGCGTATGGTGGGCCTATCCGCTGCTATGGCTGGTGCCGCTGCTGACCTGGATGATGGTCATCACCCGCATCCGCAACATCGCCGAGCATGCCGTCGTCCCTGATAGCAGCGATCCACTGCGCAATACCCGCACGACGCATGCGAATTTTCTCGAGCGGCTGTTCATCGCGCCGTATTACGTGAACTACCACCTCGAGCATCATCTGTTGTTCTACGTGCCCTGCTACAACCTGCCGAGGGTGCATCGGCTTCTCAGTGAGAGCCGCCATGCCGGTCGCATGGAGGTGCAGCCGAATTATGCCGCCGTGCTGCGGCTTGCCACGGCCAAGCCGAACCGCGACGACCGGCCGGGACAACTGGTGAGCAGCGTGCGCCGCGCGCGGACCGGCGCCGAGGTCGGTGCGGATCAGAAGGCGGGCGGGTTTTGAGGGACCGCATTCCCGGTTGAATGCCCGTCGAACTTCCCTTCTTGGCTTGACATTCCAGCCTCGGACGGTGTCTACGGCCCCCTTTGGAGCATGATCGGGAACCAAGGCTTGGGCCGGACGTAGTCGGCTGCCGGCTCTCGATACAACGGCTCAAGCGATCCAGGGGAGCGCCGATGACGGCAGCATTCACATTTCCGGGGCAGGGGTCCCAGGCCGTCGGTATGGGCAAGGCCCTGGCCGACGCCTTTCCGGTGGCACGCGCCGTGTTCGACGAGGTCGATGCCGCGCTTGGGGAGAAGCTCACGGCCACCATCTGGGATGGTCCGGCCGAGACCCTCCAGCTCACCGAGAACGCCCAGCCGGCGCTGATGGCGGTTTCCATCGCCACCCTGCGCGTGCTGGAGGCTGAAGCCGGCTTTTCCGTGGGGCGGGACGCAGCCTTCGTCGCCGGTCACTCGCTCGGCGAATATTCGGCGCTGGCCGCGGCCGGCAGTCTGACCATCTCGGACACCGCGCGGTTGCTTCGCACCCGCGGTCTCGCAATGCAAAAAGCCGTGCCGGTTGGCGCCGGTGCGATGGCCGCGCTGCTCGGCCTCGACTACGAGGCCGCCATGGAGGTCGCGGGCGAGGCGGCGCAGGACCAGGTCTGCCAGGCCGCCAATGACAATGGCGGCGGGCAGGTGGTGGTCTCCGGCGACAAGGCGGCGGTCGATCGCGCCGTCGAGATCGCCAAGACCAAGGGCGCCAAGCGCGCCATGCTGCTGCCGGTGTCCGCGCCGTTCCATTGCAAATTGATGCAGCCGGCGGCCGACGCTATGGCGGAGGCGCTGGCGAAGGTCACGATCAAGGCGCCGGCCGCGCCGCTGGTGTCGAACGTGCTGGCGAGCGCCATCACTGATCCGGACGAGATTCGCCGCCGCCTGGTCGAGCAGGTCACCGGCACGGTGCGCTGGCGCGAGTCGGTTGCCTATATGGCAGGGCAGGGCGTGACCCGTTTCTTCGAGATCGGCGCGGGCAAGGTGCTGACGGGACTGGTCAAGCGTATCGCCGACGGTGCCGTCGGCGTTGCCGTGGGCGGACCGAACGACATTGCCGCCGCCAAGGATGCATTGGCCGCTGCGAAGCAGGCCTGAAGGAGCTTATCGATGTTCGATCTGACTGGCCGAAAGGCGCTCGTCACCGGCGCGACCGGTGGCATCGGCGGCGCAATCGCGCAGGCGCTGCATGCGCAGGGCGCCACCGTCGCCATCTCGGGGACGCGCAAGGAGGTGCTGGATGAGCTTGCCGGCAAGCTCGGCGAACGCGCTCACGTGCTGCCCTGCAATCTCTCCAAGGCCGACGAGGTCGAGGCGCTGGTGCCCGCCGCGGAAGCGGCGATGGGGCAGGTCGACATTCTCGTCGCCAATGCCGGCATCACGCGCGACAACCTCTTCGTGCAGCTTCGCGACGAGGACTGGGAGGAGGTCATCAACGTCAATCTGACCGCGACCTTCCGCCTGGCGCGCGCCGCCACCAAATTGATGATGCGCAAGCGCTTCGGCCGCATCATCGCGATCACCTCGGTGGTCGGCGTCACCGGCAATCCCGGGCAGGGCAACTATACTGCATCGAAGGCGGGCCTGATCGGCATGATCAAGACTCTAGGTGCCGAATATGCCAAGCGCGGCGTCACCGCGAACTGCATCGCGCCCGGCTTCATCAAGACGCCGATGACGGATGCGCTGAACGACAAGCAGCGCGAGACGATCCTGACCAAGGTTCCGGCTGCCCGTCTGGGGACGCCCGAGGACATTGCGGCGGCCGCCGTCTACCTGAGTTCGAACGAAGCAGCCTACGTCACCGGCCAGACCATCCACGTCAACGGCGGCATGGCCATGATCTGAAGCCCTCGTTCCGCACCGCCCACATGGGCGGCCCAGGATGCGGCAAACGGCCGTTTCCGGAGCGAAATGAGGCTTGTAGTCAAGGCTATTGAAGTATGATAACCGGACCTTCAACGGATGGGCAAAGAACGCCATTGCAGGTTTTTGAAACCCTGTATATTGGCGATGCGGAGCCTTGGCCGTCGTTCGCCGGGCCCTGCATCGGTTGAGATGGGGCCAAATCTAAAGTTCGTAAGCAAAGGCAAGTAACACGACCACGACGGCTCGTATCGTCCCGGGGGGTCGGGTCTACAGGGAACAACACGAGGTTAAGCAATGAGTGACATTGGCGAGCGGGTTAAGAAGATCGTGGTCGAACACCTTGGTGTTGAGCCCGAGAAGGTTGTCGACGCTGCGAGCTTCATCGACGACCTCGGCGCCGACAGTCTGGACACCGTCGAGTTGGTGATGGCGTTCGAAGAAGAATTCGGTTGCGAGATTCCGGACGACGCTGCGGAAACGATTCTCACCGTCGGCGACGCCACGAAGTTTCTCGAGAAGAACGCGAAGAGCTAAGGCTCTTCATTTTCGCGGGGACAACAGTTGAAACCGGACGGGCCGCTTCGCAGCGGCCAGCCGGTTTCTTGTTATTGGCCGTGAATCTTTCGATGCGGAGTTTTCGGATATGAGGCGGGTTGTCGTCACTGGTCTCGGCATGGTGTCGCCACTCGGCTGCGGCGTCGAGCCAACCTGGAAACGCATCCTCAACGGTGAGAGTGGTGCGCGAGCGATCGAGAGTTTCGACGTCTCCGATCTGCAGACCAAATACGCCTGCACTGTCCTGCGCGGCGACGGCACCAACGACACCTTCAATCCGGACAAGTGGATGGAGCCGAAGGACCAGCGCAAGGTCGACGACTTCATCATCTTCGGCATGGCTGCCGCGGGGCAGGCGCTCGACGACGCCAACTGGCATCCCGAGACCGAAGAGGACAAGTGCGCGACCGGCACCATGATCGGATCGGGCATCGGCGGCCTCAACGGCATCGCCGACACCGCGATCCTCCTGAAGGAGCGGGGACCGCGCCGGGTGTCGCCGTTCTTCATTCCGGGCCGCCTGATCAATCTCGCCTCGGGCTACGTTTCGATCGCGCACGGGCTGAAGGGACCGAACCATTCGGTGGTCACGGCCTGCTCGACCGGTGCGCATGCGGTCGGCGATGCCGCCCGCCTGATCGCGCTCGGCGATGCCGACGTCATGGTCGCCGGTGGCGCCGAATCGCCGATCAGCCGCATCGGCATTGCCGGCTTCAACGCCGCGCGCGCGCTCTCGACCGGCTTCAACGAGACGCCGGAGAAGGCCTCGCGTCCCTACGACAAGGACCGCGACGGCTTCGTGATGGGCGAGGGCGCCGGCGTCCTGGTGCTCGAGGAGCTCGAGCACGCGCAACGTCGCGGCGCCAGGATCTACGCCGAAGTGATCGGCTACGGTCTGTCGGGCGATGCCTATCACATCACGTCGCCGTCGCCCGATGGCGATGGCGGTTTCCGCAGCATGTCGGCCGCGCTGAAGCGTGCCGGCCTGACGCCGTCCGATCTCGACTACATCAACGCGCACGGCACCTCGACGCCGCTTGGCGACGAGATCGAGCTCGGCGCGGTCGAGCGTCTGCTCGGCAATGCCGCTTCCAGGGTTGCGATGTCCTCGACCAAGTCGTCGACCGGCCATCTCCTCGGCGCGGCCGGCGCGATCGAGGCGATCTTCGCCATTCTCGCGATTCGCGATAATGTTGTGCCGCCGACCATCAACCTGGACAACCCGTCGGTCGAGACCGCGATCGATCTCGTGCCGCATAAGGCGAAGAAGCGCGAAGTTAATGTCGCGCTGTCGAACTCTTTTGGTTTTGGCGGCACCAATGCGTCGGTGATCGTCCGGCGCCTGGCCAGCTAGTTTGCGTTTGAAACAAATCCACCGTTTTGCCGTATTCGGCGATAGTCATAGAAGTGGGCGCGTGCATTTGGCTGGGCAAGCGATTGTCAGGCCGCGATTGAACCGGCAGGATTCAGGTTGCTTCGATGAGTGAAAGGCCGCCCATTTCGCCCCGGAGCCCGCGGGCAGCGCTCGAGCCCGAACAGGTTCCGCCGCCGCCGAAGCGATCGGAGCGCGCGCGCAACCCCTTCGTGGTCGTCGGCAATGCCATCATCACCCTGCTGCTGATTGCCATGCTCGGTGCCGGCGGCGTGTATTATTACGGCCGGCAGGTGCTGGAAGCACCCGGGCCGCTGAGGGAAGACAAGATCGTCAACATCCCGCAGCGTGCCGGCAAGCGCGACATCGCCGAGACGTTGAACAAGGAAGGCGTGACCGACGTCAATCCGTGGGTGTTCATCGCCAGCGTCGCCGCGCTGAAGGCGAGCTCGGACCTCAAGCCGGGTGAGTATTCGTTCCAGAAGAACGCATCGCTGCGCGACGTCATCGCCACCATCGTCGAGGGCAAGGTGGTGCAGCATGCGGTGACGATCCCGGAAGGCCTGACCTCCGAGCAGATCGTGGCGCGGCTCTCCGACAACGACATCTTCACCGGCAGCGTGCGCGAGCTGCCGCGCGAGGGCACGCTGTTGCCCGAGACCTACAAATTCCCGCGCGGCACCACGCGCGAGCAGGTGATCCAGCGCATGCAGCAGGCGCACAAGCGCGTGCTGGCGGAGATCTGGGAACGCCGCAATCAGGATGTTCCGGTCAAGACTCCCGAGCAGCTAGTGACGCTGGCCTCGATCGTCGAGAAGGAGACCGGCAAGCCGGACGAGCGCAGCCGCGTTGCCGCGGTGTTCGTCAATCGCCTGAGGCAGAAGATCAAGCTGCAGTCCGATCCCACGATCATCTATGGCCTCGTCGGCGGCAAGGGCACGCTCGGCCGTCCGATCAAGCGCAGCGAGATCACGCAGCCTTCGCCCTACAACACCTATGTGATCGACGGCCTGCCGCCGGGCCCGATCTCCAATCCCGGCCGCGCCTCGCTGGAAGCGGCCGCCAACCCGGCCCGCACCCGCGACCTCTATTTCGTCGCCGACGGCACCGGCGGGCATGCCTTCACCGAGACCTACGACGCGCACCAGAAGAACGTCGCCAAGCTGCGCGCGATGGAGAAGCAGATCCAGAACGACACGGTCGAGCCGGCCGAGGATGCGCAGCCCCCGGCCGCCGCCGCGCCCGGCGCCGCCGATGCGCCCACCGCGACCACCCCCCGTCCCAATCAGCAGAAGAAGCCGCCGGCGACGCGCCCGGCCAATCCAGCCAATCCCGCACCGGCCCGGCAGGGCGCGGTGCAGTCCTCGCCGCCGGTGGTCCAGCGCTAGGCAGCGCAGACCTGCCTACGGGACTTTGCGGATTCCACTTTCCTGCAAAATAGTCTTAAGATTCGCGTGGCTTGATGCCTCGCGAATCCTTTCGTTCCGGAGAATCTGACCTGATGGCGCTGTCGTCCATGACCGGCTTTGCGAGATGCCACGGCGCGAGCGGGCCGTACACGTTCGAATGGGAATTGAAGTCGGTCAACGCCAAGGGCTTTGACCTCAGGGTGCGGCTGCCGCAGGGGTTCGATGAGCTCGAGGCCCATGCCAAGAAGCGCGCCGGCGAGCTGCTCTCGCGCGGCACGGTCTACGCCAATCTCAACGTCAAGCGCACCAATGCGGCCGCCACGGTCCGCGTCAACGAGGACGTGCTCAATGCGGTGCTGAAGGCCGCCGTGCTGATCTCCGGCAAGGTCGATGCCGTGGCGCCCAGCATCGACGGTCTGCTCGCCATCAAGGGTGTGGTCGAGGTCGCCGAGCCCGAGGGCGACGAGGAGGAGGACAAGGCGGCCCGTGCCGCTGCCGCAGAGGCCTTCGACAAGGCGCTCGACGAGCTCGTCGCGATGCGCAAGCGCGAGGGGACTTCGCTCGGCCAGATCCTGACCCAACGGGTCGACGAGATCGAGACGCTGGCGAAGAAGGCGGAAGGCTCGCCCGGCCGCAAGCCCGAGGCGATCAAGGCGAGGCTCGCCGAGCAGATTGCAACCCTGCTCGACACCTCCGACCGTTTCGATTCCGACCGCCTGATGCAGGAGGCGATCCTGATCGCGACCAGGGCCGACATCCGCGAGGAGCTCGACCGCATCGCCTCGCACGTCGCGCAGGCGCGCGAGCTGATCGGCAAGGGCGGCCCGATCGGGCGCAAGCTCGACTTCCTGGCGCAGGAGTTTCACCGCGAGGTCAACACCTGCTGCTCGAAGTCGAACGACATCGAGCTGACCAATACGGGACTCGCCATGAAGAACGTGGTCGAGCAGTTCCGCGAGCAGGTCCAGAATCTGGAGTGATCGATGACGACGGGCGGTCACGGAACTGACGGTGTCGAGCGGCGCGGCTTGATGTTCGTGCTGTCCTCGCCGTCGGGCGCGGGCAAGACGACACTGTCGCGTCTCCTGATCAAGCAGATGCCGGGCCTGCGAATGTCGGTGTCCGCGACCACGCGCGCGATGCGGCCGGGCGAGGTCGATGGGCGCGACTATCTGTTCGTCGACAAGGCCAGGTTCGACGCGATGGTGAAGGCCGACGAATTGCTGGAATGGGCGACGGTGTTCGACAACAGCTACGGCACGCCGCGCGCACCGGTCGAGGCGGCGCTGTCGTCGGGGCAGGACGTGCTGTTCGACATCGACTGGCAGGGCACGCAGCAGCTGCGCGAGAAGGCGCGTGCGGACGTCGTCAGCGTCTTCATCCTGCCCCCGTCAGCGGCCGACCTCGAGAAGCGGCTGCATTCGCGCGCGCAGGATTCCGACGAGGTGATCCGCAAGCGCATGAGCCGCGCCAGCCACGAGATGAGCCACTGGGCCGAGTACGACTACATCGTCATCAACCACAATGTTGATGAGGCCTTCGCCGAGGTGCAGTCGATCCTGAAGGCCGAACGGCTCAAGCGCGAGCGGCGGACGGGCCTCGTCGGCTTTGTGCGAGGGCTGCAAGCTCAGCTTCAGGGCTAGGCTGCGACAGTCGCGGCCCTTCCTTCAGCAGCCGTTCCAGCATCGTCGTGATGATGTCGATGTCGACCGCATCCTGACTCCGGTCACCACGCTGCTCAGCGGTAGTCTCGTTCGCAGCCAGTTGGGGCGCTCGGGTTTCGATCTCGAATTCGCGGTCGAACACCGGGATCTCGTCCGCATCGCGCTGCGCGGCCTCAGTAACGGCCGGCGGCTCGTGCGCTTCGATCACATCGATCCTGCGGTTGATCGCGGCAAGTTGCGCGGCCTGCGGACGCACGGCATCGAAGTCGATCGGGCGCGGCTGCCGCGCGCGCGGCGTGGGCGGCATCTCCTTGAGCCAGGGCGCGCGGTCCTGATTTCGGTGCTCCCGATCGTCCCAATTCACGCGGCGGTGTTCGCTCGCCTGGGCGCGGATGCGCCCGCCGGCGAAGCGGTAGATGACGCTGGCGAGGATGCCGGCGAGCGCCAGCGCGCCGCCGATGACGAGCAGCAGCATCTGGAGCGAGCCGGTCGGCTTGTCGACGCTGCTGTCTGCCGCGGCAAGTGCCACGGAAGGCGCGGATTTTGACGGCTTTGCGCTCGCCTGCGCGGCGGCAACCGCCGTCGGTGCCGGCTCCTGCGCGGGTGGGGTGGACGCTGCAGGGACATCGGGCCAGGGTGCGGCGCTTGCCGGTTGCTGCGCGTTGCCGTCCGTCGTCTGGTCGGAGGATTGTTGCGGCGGTGTCGCGGTTGCGGCTTGCGCAACCAGGGCCGGCGTCTTCACGGCCGCAGCACTCCGGGGCGTCGGATATTCGGCGCGTGCGTCCTGAACCGGATGCTGCTGTGGCGCCGGCGACTCTGCCAATGGCGTATCGCTTGTGGCCTGCGCAATCTGCACGGGCTTCGCGCTGTCCTTGCCGCCTTCGGCACGCAGATACCAGCATTGCCGCTTGGTGCCGCGCTCGACGCGATAGTGCCAGTGCTGCCCCTGCGGCGCGGAACCCTTCGGCGAGGCGAGGCAGTCGCTCGCGGCACCGGCGGTGCTCGATGCGCTCGGCGCGTTCTGCGACACGGCGGCGAGTGGTGCGCCGGCAATGATGCTGCCAACAAGCGCGGATACGAATTTCGCGGTTCGGTTGCCCATCCTGGTCTCCCGGTTACGCATTACGCAACTCTTAACCATCCCTTTCTCGTCAAAGAGTTGGGTGGCAATGAGCCGCAAATCCGGAGAGGATGTGGCTTGAATTGGGCCTGCGGCGCGTTCGTTCCGCCGCGCTGCCGACCTTTTTCGGCCAGACTTTTACGACGTCAGATCCAGGTTCCCGAGAAGCGGAAGGTCGCGGCAAGACCGCTTGCATGAGAGTTCCCCATGGCTTCGCGATCCCGCGGCAAGTCTTGCCCGAGGCTTGCTCTCGTTCATCGCCCGTTGGATGCCAAAGGGCGCAGGGAAGGCCGGGCGCCGGCTGGCACCCGCAGATCCGTGCGCTGCGAAAGATGCACACGGGGTGGATCACAGGTGATGCCGGTCGCTCGGCCTTCCCTGCGCGGATGGTTTTAACGGTGTCCTTCGTGCTCTCCCCGGGGAGCGATGCACTATTGCCCCCGTCGCCTTGCAGATGACTGATGCGCGCACCCGGTCGGGCCGCCACATCACCGCAAGCCTTGACGCACAGACCCCGGGCGTCAGGACCACACGACTTCTCCGTCCGCGGACGGCTTTGCCGGATCATCGGGGGCTGGCGCGTGCTCACCCAAGATGACCAACACAACCGCTGCAACTGCGCCGTGTCGTACCGCGTCGCGTGAGACTCACGGTCGCCCGCGCTGTCGTCACACGGATCGCGCCGACGCTGCCGCGTCCACCGCCACCCGGCCCGCATCTCGTGACGGTCGCGAACGCCCCTTTGGCAGGGCCGAGGTGAGGGGTGTATGCCATAAATCCGAAATTCGGGAAAGTGGAATATTTTCGCGAGGAGGGATTGACGGGTGTTTTGCCCGACGCCTCGCGAGGGGCCTGCCCAATCTCTCCCCTCATTGCCGGGCGCGGAAGCGCGAACTCGGAATCTGTCGTGCGGCAGAACGTGTCGTCCGACGGATTCCGACCCTTTGTGCTCCCGCACGCATAGAAACTTCTCACCCCTGCCGCCGTTGAATGGCGGCTGAGGAGATTTCATGCCGGTCAAGGATCAGATCAAGAATTTTGCCAAGAAGCTCATCGAGGACCAGCCCGACGCGGCGACGCTGCGTGATGGATTTCGGAGCTTGGCGGCGGGTGCCGAGAAAGATGGCGCCGGCCGACAAGCACGGTCACAAATACGGAGAGCGACCTTAGGTAAGTGATGAGCTTCGCAAGAGCTCAGCCTATCCTACGGACTTTCCACACGCGCGCCAGCATCAGCGCCAGAAGCCCGGGCACTGCGCTGACGAGACCGACCATCGCATAGGACTGCGCAAAGACACCTGTCTGCACAAAGACCTGTGCCGCGATGGCGAAGCAGATGGCGGCGAGAAGCAGGCAGGCGCAACCGACGATGATCGACAGATAGCGTATCGCAGCTGCGACCGGCCGTGCGGGGAATGCGGGATCGCTCATGCAAATGACACCGGCATTGATGACTGGAGGTTCCGGTTTCGACGTGCGCGGAGAGATCAGTCGCGTGCGCAGCAATCGACCAGTGCGCGCCAGATGCGTTTGACTTCGACGGTCCTCTCAAGCTCGAGGACGTGGTTCTCGCTCGCCTGGGACGATGTCCTCTCTTGGCGCGGTTCGCGCGGCGCGATCCAGCGCTCGGAGATGGGATCGTACCACTTGCCCAGATTGACCAATTCGTTTCTCCTCTTTTCGATCCCCCATGCGTGATCGTTCGTCCCACGCGCCCGCTACCGGTGTTTTGCGTGTTCTTCGGAGCAGGCGGCGCCTGCTCCTGTCATCGGCTCCGACCCGGTCGTTGCCTTGATGGAGAGCCAACGCGCTGGCGGCGCGCGACGTTCCAATGTCGCGCGCGAAGTGGAATCTGCGAAGAGAATCTAGGCTCTAGCGCCTCGGCGCGTTCCGATCGTCGGTCGAGGATTCGCCGGCCGTCGTGCGCTTCTCGCGCGCGCGGAGGTCTTCGGACACCGTCGCCGGCGATCCTTCGCCGTTTTCGGCTTCGGGCGGCTGGCTGGACTTGCGGTACTTGTTGACCAGCCGCTTGATGTCGTCGACCGCCTGGAGCAGCGGCGGCGTCAGCGAGAACAGCGCGCCCATCGCAATGGCAATGATGGTGTGGCGAAGCGAGACCTTCTCGTCCTCATCGAAAGGATAGGCGTTCGGCTCGATGGCTGCCGGTGCGAGGCCGGCCGATGAGCGCGGATGATCCGGCTTCCGCGGCTTGCGCGGCGGCATCATGATGACGACGAACAGCACGTTGATCAGCAGCCAGATGCCGAAGATGATGAGAAAAGTTCGCATTCCAGAAAACCAAAAAATAACGCGGCGTCGGCCTAAACCGCCATTGAACGGCCATTCACGGGCCGATGCAAGTTGTGGTTTTCGCGGCGGCAAGTCCCGGTCGAGTGAGGCATGACGAAATCACTATCGGAATCCGGCAAAACCCTGGAGCGGCCAGTGGAAAGCGATGGCTGCATGGGCGAGCTGAGGGCGACGTTGCCGTCGGTCATCCGAAGCGCGCGTCCTGCGGCCGGCTCCTGGCCACGTGCGCGCGCCAGGCGCCGATCGCCCGGTTCGCGAGCATCAGTTGCCGGCGTTCGCCGGTCCTGAGCTGAGCTTCAATGAAGTCGAGAAGAAAGTTCGCAGTCTCGTCCGGTGCGCCGAGCTCGCCGCTCTGCTCCAGGCAGCTCCAGGCAATGAAGAATGCGCTCTCGACGGTGCAGCGGATGGACATGTGCTGCCAACGCAGCGCGGGCGTCGGCGTTCCGCGGCGAGACCTTCGATCTCGCCGCAGGGAGGCTCAGGTTCCTCGCATCCTAGTTCTTCAGCACAATGCGGCCGACGACCTTGCCGGCGCGAAGCTCGTCGATCCATTTCTGCACGTCGCCCATCGGCTCCTCCCGCATCGGCGTCGGCTTGATCTTGCCGGCGCGGGCGAGCGCCATCAGCTCATGGCCTTCCGTGAGCGTTCCGACCATGAAGCCTTCGACGGTCAGGCGCTTGTAGACCCATTGCACCATCGGCAGCGTGAACTGGCCGCCCATCAGGCCGGAGACCACGACCTTGCCGCCGCGCGCGGCGACCGCGACCGCAAACGCCATCGACTTCTCGTTGCCGGCGAAATCGACCACCTCGTCGAAGCCGCCCTCGGTTTCCTTCAGGATGCGCTTGATCACGTCGGGCTCGGACGGATCGTAGGCGACGGCCGCGCCGTTCTTCAGCGCGGTCTCGCGCGCGGCCGGTGAGAGGTCGGCGACCGTGATCGGTTGCTTGAACATGGCCTGCGCGAACGACAGACCCATCATGCCGACGCCGCCGAGACCGATCAGCAGCAAATTGCGCTGGCGCGGACGGTCGACGAGGCGCTTGAGCGCGCCGTAGGCGGTGACGCCGGAGCACATCAGGGTCGCGGCCTGATTGACGGGCAGGGGATCGTAGTCGAGCAGGTATTTTGCGTCGGGCACCAGCACATGGGTGGCGAAGCCGCCGTCGATGGAGACGCCGAGGAAGCGTTGCTTGGCGCAGAGATTCTCGTCGCCATTGGCGCAGTCGCGGCACTGGCCGCAGCCGATCCAGGGAAACACCGCCTTCTTGGCGCCGACCAGGCCGGCGGGAACGTCAGGGCCGACTTCGTCGACGATGCCCGCGATCTCGTGGCCGAGCGTGAAGGGCAGCGTCATGCCGCGCGTGGTGTCGAGCTTCTTGCCGCCGCCGAGATCGGCATAGCCGTCCTGGATGTGCAGGTCGGAATGGCAGAGGCCGCAGCGCTCGATGCGCACCAGCACTTCGCGTCCTTGCGGCTTGGGCGTGTCGACGATGGTTTCGCACAGCGGCGCATCGAACTTGACCAGGGACTGCCGACGCATCAACGCCATATTCCTTCCTCCGAAATTCCTATTATTGAGCCTCGCTGCGTATATCGGCCAATTCACGGGCCATGGCAACAAAGCCCGATATCGGGATCGTCTCGGCGCGCCGCGTCGCATCGACCCCGGCCGCCGCGGCAAGTCGCGCAGGATCGACACCCAGTGATTTCAGGCTTTGCCGCAGCATCTTGCGACGCTGGCCGAAGGCGGCGGCGGCGACCTGCTCGAGCAGCTTGCGATCGCAAGGCAGCGGCTCCGCGCGCGGCTTGAGGCGCACGACGGAGGAGGTGACCTTCGGCGGCGGCACGAAGGCGGACGGCGAGATGTCGAACAGGATCTTTGTCTCGCAGCGCCAGTTGGCGAGCACGCCGAGACGGCCATAGGCCTCCTCGTCCTCGCGTGCGACGATGCGCTCGCCGACCTCGCGCTGGAACATCAGCACCATCATGTCGTACCAGGGCGGCCAGGGTTCGATCGTGAGCCAGTTGATCAGCAACTGGGTTGCGATGTTGTAAGGCAGATTGGCGACGATCTTTGCGCGTTCGCCCGAGAGCTGCGGGCGCGGGTCGAAGGTCATGGCATCGCCATGCACGATCTCCAGCCGGCCGGGATAGCGCGCGGAAATATCCTCCAGCGCCGGGATCGCGCGCTCGTCATGCTCGATGGCGATGACGCGCCGGGCGCCGAGCGCGAGCAGCGCGCGCGTCAGTCCGCCCGGGCCCGGGCCGATCTCGACGATGGTGGAGTCCTCCAGCGGCGCGGCCGCGCGGGCGATGCGCGCGGTGAGGTTGAGATCGAGCAGAAAATTCTGACCGAGCGATTTGCGGGCCGACAGCGCGTGCTGGCGGATGACCTCGCGCAGCGGCGGGAGGTCGTCGATCGCGCTCATCAGGTTGTCGCAGCCGCCATGCGGCTCGCAAGCTTCAGCGCGGCAATCAGGCTTGCGGGGTTCGCTTTACCGGTGCCGGCGATGTCGAAGGCGGTGCCGTGATCGGGCGAGGTGCGGATGAAGGGCAGGCCGAGCGTGACGTTGACCGCGTCGTCGAAGGCGACGGTCTTGATCGGGATCAGGGCCTGGTCGTGATACATGCAGACCGCGCAGTCATAGAGGTTGCGCGCGGCCTCGTGGAACATGGTGTCGGCGGGCAGCGGGCCCCTGGCCTCGATGCCGTCGTTGCGCAGGACTTTGAGCGCCGGCGCAATCACCGTCTGCTCCTCATGGCCGAGCGAGCCGTCCTCGCCGGCATGCGGATTGAGGCCGGAGATCGCGATGCGCGGCCGCGCGATGCCGAAGCGGTATGTCAGCTCGGCCGCGACGATGCGCACGGTCGAGACGATCAACTCGCTGGTCAGCTGGCCCAGCGCCTCGCGCAAGGAGACGTGGATGGTCACCGGCACCACGGCAAGCCGCGGCGACCACAGCATCATCACCGGCTGCGGCACGCGGCCGCCGTCGGCGGCCAGCTCGGCGAGGAATTCGGTGTGGCCGGGATGGCGGAAGCCGGCGCGGTAGAGCACGCTCTTGGCGATCGGATTGGTGACGACGGCGCCGGCGCGCCCCTCGCGCACATCCGTGACTGCCTGGCGGATCGAGGCGAGTGCGGCGGGCGCGCTTGATGCGTCGGGCTTGCCGGGCTCGGCCGTCGCGCGCTCGCCGGTCGCGACCACCGGCAGGGCCTCGGCGAAGGCGGCCACGGCCTCGCTGGCGCTCACCGGGGCGAGCCGGATCTCGGCGCCGAGCGCTTTGGCGCGTTGCGCGACGAAGGCTTGGTCGCCGAGCAGATAGAAGGCGGGCAGGTTCAGCTCACGGCGGCGAAGCCAGGCCGCAATCGCGATGTCGGGGCCGATGCCCGCGGGCTCTCCCAGGGTCAGGGCGAGGGGCTTGATCGGGGCGTCGGCCATCAGCGGTTGCGGTACTCGATCATCGCTGCCTTGCGGAGCTCGTCGAGATAGGCCTTCTGGGTCTTCTCGTACTTCTCCTGGTACATCTTCTCGCGGACCTCGCGCTTCTTCGGCGTGTCGATCATGGTCGGCTTGCGCGAGCACAGCACCACCATCTCGATGCCCGCCTTGGTCACCTCCGGCGCGGTCAGATGGCCGATCGCCGTGTCGTCGAGCACCTTGCGCAGCGCCTCGGGCAGGTCCGCCGTCGTCTTGGTGACGGTCTCGCGAATGGTGGCGTTCGGCGTCGAGCGGAACAGCGAATTGGCTTCCTCGCAGCTGCCGACGCGGGAGCGATATTGCTCGGCTTCCTTCATCCGCGTCTCCTGGAAGGCCGGGGACGAGCCGCGCGGCACGATCAGCACGATCGGCTGCATCTTGTATTCGGTGCCCTCGACCTGCAGCTTGTCGCCGGTCTGGGCCTGCACGGCCTGCGCGACGTCGCGCTCTCCCACCATCAGCTTCTCCTTGAAGCGGCCGCGCACGAGGCTGGTCCAGACCATCTCGGCCTTCATGCGGCCCTTCAGGGTTTCAGGGCGGACGCCCTTGGATTCGAGGGACTTGGTCAGCTGATCCGGCGAGATGCGCATGCGCTGCGCCATGCCCTCGAAGGACTGGTTGATGTCGCTGACACCGGGATCGACGCCGTATTTCTTGCCTTCCTTGAGCTTCACCTTGTCGTCGATCAGCTCGTTGATGACGTCCTGCCGGCCGGGAGTCTTCTGCGTCGTCAGCTGGTCGAGCTTGGCGCGCTGGTCAATGTCGAAATCGGTGATCGGATCGCCGTTGACCATGACCACGATGTTCTGCGCGCGCGACGGCGTGCCGGCCAGCAGCAGGGCGCCGACGACGAAGAGGAGGCGGAACATAGGCAGGGCAGTCGTCATGGATCTCGCTCGCATGTCAGCCGCGGTGAACCTGCGATTGGGACAACGCGGCCGGCACTTCAAACCGTTTACTGGAGGCCGCCGGAACTGCTGGTCGCCGATGAGGTCGCCAGCGTACGCAGCCCGAACGTGAACATGTACGCGTGGTTCAGCACTGGCGGCGCAGCGCCTGCCGAATAGCTATACGAAGTTACATAGTTCGCCGCCAGAACGAAGCAATCGTCGACATAACCGGCGCCGAGCACATACTGGTTGATCTTGTTGGCCTCGAGGTCCCAGCGCGCCGAGCCCGACACCACCCAGTTGGTCGCGACCTTGAGCGAGCCCGAGGTCAGGATGCCCTCGCGGCGCGTCAGATAGCCGAGTTCCGGCTGCGGCGCGTAGTTGCCGTACAGCACGCTGACCGACCAGCGGTCGAAATTGGCGCGGCCTTCCGCCTCGAAGCGCTGCACGTTCCAGGTCTGCTCGTCCATGCGGGAGCGGACGCTGAAGGTGTAGGTGCGGTTGGGCGAGTAGCTGGCGCTTGCCACGTAATCCGAGCGCGGCTTGTCGAGACCGGAATCCAGGCCCGTGTTGATGGAGTCCCGGACCGCGAAGGAGTTCAGGCCGAACAGCTGGTAGGACTCGCCAAACAACACCTTGACGGCACCGCCCCTGTCGAACTGCGTGGTGGACTGCACGCCGACATTGGCGCGGCCGCCGCCCTCGACGCGGTCGTAGCCGGAGAATTTGTCGACGCTGAACAGGGTCGAGGCGTCGAACACCATGCTCTGCGCGTCCTCGTTCGGCAGCTTGCCGGCATAAGTCTCGTTCGGACGGATGATGATCTGCGCGATCGGCTCGATGGTGGTCGAGCCCCAGGGCTGAACGTTGATGAAGGGGTAGCGGTATTCGAGGCCGACGGTCGGCATCAGGCGGAATGCCTGGGTGTCGCCGACCGGCAGATAGTTCGATACGCCCGGCTGATTGGAGACCGAGGAATTGATCGCGTCGGCGCGCAGGCTGGCGAACGGCGTCCAGATCTGGCCGAACGGATCGGTATAGGACTTGCGCCACTGCGCTTCCGCGGTAAGGCGGGTGTAGGTGCCGGGGAAGCCGCGCAGCAGGCACTGTGACGGCGTGCGCGCGAGCGGATCGGCCGAGGCGGTGGTGCACAGGCCGTTGGTGTTGGCGAGCGTCGTGATCGGATCGAACACCGCGTTTTCGCGCGAAAGGTTCACGAAATTGGTCTTGTAGCTGAACTCGCCGCCGAAGACCGGATAGTTGAGCACGTTCGAGTAGTCGATCACGGGATAGACGACCGGAACCTTGTCCTGGTTGCCCGAGAAGCTCAGCCAGTACATCGTCCGTGCGTCGAAGAAGCTGCGATTGCCGACGCCGGTCAGATAGAGCTGCGACAGCGCGTCGGTCGGCAGGTTCAGGAACGAGCCGAGCGGGTCTTTGTAGGCCGCGAGGCGATAGTCCGAGAAGAAATAGTAGTCGGACATCAGGACGCCGTCCCAGCCCCAGACCCATTTGTCGTTCAGCGCGAACTGACCCTTGGTGTCGACGGCACCGCGGAACTGGCGGTCGCCGGGCTGCCCGGCAAAGGCGCCGGGGTCGAGCTGGTCGATGCCGTAGGCGCGGATCTGATAGGCGCCGTCGATCAAACGCTGACGGAATTCGCCTTGAAGGAGTACGCCCTGTCGCGACATGAAGCGTGAGGTGAAGGTTGCGTCCATGTCGGGCGCGATCGCCCAATAATACGGAATTTCGGCGCCGAAGCCGGTGTTGGTCGTGCCCGGAAAGTAACCGGGCATCAGGAAGCCGCTCTTGCGCTTGACGGTCGGATCAGGCGTCGAGAAATAGGGCATGTAGGCGATCGGCACGCCGAAGAACTCGAGCTGCGCCGTCTCGAAATACAGCATCTTCTCCTGCTGGTCGTGGATGATGCGGGCACCCTTGACCTGCCACAGCGGCGGCTTCTTCGGATCGTCCTTACACGGCGCGCAGGCCGTGTAGACGCCGTTATCGAACACCGTGTAGTTGCCGCTGGAGCGGTCGGCGCGGCTCGCCGCCATGCGGGTCTGGTCGGCGGTGTCCACGCGCAGCGAATCGACGAAACCGTCGCGGTAGTCGTCGGAGAGATCCATGATCTCGGCGTAGGTGATCTTGCCGTCGGCATCCGTCATGCGGATGTTGCCTTCGGCATGGAGCCGCTTGGTCTTCTGGTCGTAGATGACCCTGTCGGCCTCGACGCTGGTGCCGTTGTAGAACAGCTGGACGTTGCCGACCGCGGAGACGCGCGAATTGTTGTAGTCGTAGTCGACCTCGGTCGCCTGAACCAGCATCTGGTTGTCGTTGGCGACCTTCGGCGGCTTCGGGCGCGGCGGCAGCGGATTGTAGGTGAAGCTCTGGGCGGAGGCGGGGGCCACGGCGGCAACATCCACCAGCCCGCCGAGCGATGCCACGGCGGCAACAGCGAGCAGGAGCCTGCGAATAGACAAGCCGCACCCGTTCGCGCGCACCACAGTACGCCGCGTCAAACGAGACACGCTCCCTCGTTGGACGGCAGTCACTAACCGTCCTCCTGATACAACAAGGCCAAAAAGCCGGTCAGGCCGCCCACCACCACGGGCAACCACGCCGCAGCGATCGGATGCATCAACTCAGCCTTGCTCAAGTCTTCAGTCACTTTCGACAGAACGTAGAGCAGAAAGCCTGCGCCCACGCCACTCAAAACCATCTTCTGCACGCCGCCCATCCGGAAGAAGCGCAACGACACCGAGGCCGCGAGCATCACCATGGCGGCGAGCAAAAACGGCTGTGCCAGAAGCTTCTGATACTGGAGTCGATAGCCGGCTGTCGCGAAGCCTGAGCTTTCGGAGGAGCGGATGTAGCTCGGTAGTTGCCAAAAGGACACAGTCTCCGGTGTGGAAAAGCTGTTGCGGACCTGGGCCTCGGTCAGTGTCGTCGGAATCTCCAAACTGGCCTGGTCGATCGGCGGCGCATCCAGCGAGAAGCGGCGGACGCCCTTGAACAACCAATGGCCCGCCTCGAGCGTGGCTTCGCGCGCCTCGACGCGTTCCTTGAAGTGTTGCTGTGTGTCAAACCGGAACAGCGTGAGCCCCGTGAGCCGGATGCCCTGCTGCTCGCTGCGCGCCGCGTTGATGATGGTCTGGCCGTCGCTGGTCACCTGATTGAGCCAGAAGCCGGAGGCATCCTGGATGCCGCCGCCGGGCGCCGAGCCGAACAGCTCGGCCTCCATGCGCTTGGAGAGCTCGCGCAGATTCGCCGACATCGGATTGTAGGCGACGGTGGCGACGACCCCGATCAGGAGCGCGCTGCCGAGCGCCGGCGCGATGAACTGCCAGGCCGAGATGCCGGCGGCGCGTGCAACCACGAGCTCGAGCCGGCGGGAGAGGGCGAGATAGCAGGTCATGGCGCCGATCAGCATGCAGAACGGCGTCAGCTTCTCCAAAAGCTGCGGCACCCGGAACAGCGAGGTCTCGGCGACCATGATCGCGGAGGCGGATGCAAGGCCGGAGGTCTTGCGCACCATCTCGATGTAGTCGACCAGCACCAGCAGCAGGAAGATGCTCGCGAACACGCCGAGCGCCGCGACGACGAAGCGGCCGGCGAAATAGCGCCCGAGTGTGTTGGTGAGCATGCTCATGCGGTGGCCGGCCGTCCGAACAGCCGCGCAATGCGCGCGTTGGACTTGTTGATGGCCTCCATGAGGCGGGGAGGCAGCTCGACCACGATGCCGCCGATGATCATCCACAGCCCGATGCCGATGGCGCCGACGACCATTGCGTACTGAACGAACACCGCCTCTGGCGATTTCACCGCCATCACCGAGCAGGCGAAGCCGGCCATGCGCAGGCCGAACACGGCGAGGATCGAGGAGCCGATCGAGAAGTTGCGGCTCTGGCGAGTGGTGCGAGGCGCACCCAGGAAGGCGAAGGTCAGCACGGCAAAGGCGAAGGGATAGACCGGAGCCAACAGGCTGTCATGCAGGGCCGAGCGGAACTGCCCGGGAATCTGCTTGTAGACGGGATCATCCTCGGCCGGCGAGAACAGCTCCCAGAGATAGCGCTCGCGAATGCCGAGGGTGACGTCGCGGCCCTGGCCCGAGAATTTGGACATGTCGAAGCCGTAGCGGCCGAACGCCACCAGCGCGGGATCGCGCTTGCCGGCCTCGAAGCGCTGGAGATTGCCATCCTTCAGCACCAGGAAGGAGCCGTTCTCGTTCTTCACGACCTCGCCCTGCTCGGCGACGATCGAGACGCGCTCATTCGGATCGCGGCGGTCGTCGATGAAGATGCCGGCAAGGATGCCGCCGGGCTGCCGTTCGCGAATCCGGATCGTCAGGTTCTTGTCGAGCTGGGCGAAGCGGCCGGGCTGGAGGATGTTGGTGAGCACGTCGGCGGTGATCTCGGCGTCCCACTGCTTGATCCGGCGCATGCCGTCGGGCGCAAGATACGCCGCGATGAAGGCGACCAGCAGCGCCACCACGCAGGTGGCGTAGAAGAACGGATAGAACAGCCGGAACGGCGAGAAGCCGGCGGCATTCATCACGATGATCTCGGAATCGGTCGCGAGCTTGTTCAGCGTGTGCGAGATCGCGATCATCAGCGCGATCGGCGAGATGATCAGGACCAGCGCCGGAATGACGAGGCTGGTGATGCCGAGGAAGGTGAGGATGGTCTGACCCTGGCTCGTCATCAGGTCGATGCCGCGCAACGCCTGCGTAATCCAGATCACGCCGGTGAGGCTGACCAGGACGAGCGCAAACGACGCCAGCGTCGTGCGGAAAATATACCTATCGATTGACCCCATGCGCTACCGCACGAATCCCACCAAGCCCCACTGCAGGCCGGAACTCCGGCTGTCCAACCAATCCCGGTCAGGGGATCCCCAAGGTCGGCCAACCACCGCTTCCGCCGGCTTACTCTCTCACTACCATCCCTTTGATCCGTCAACAAAATGGCTGCCCCGTGGCACCCTCAATATATGGTTAATATTTCGCGCGTTGTGGCCTGGCGGCCACGGCGGTGCTTGGCATCTGCCGGGGCGGTGGCCCATAGTAGATAAAGTCCAGTGAATCGCCGTTCAGCTCCGGCCTGTGGCCGGGACCGCCGAACGGCAAAAAGCCCCATGTTTTGGAGGAGTTACCCATGTCCGATGCCATCAAGGTCGGCTTCGTCCCGTTGTCTGCCGCCGCCCGTGGCATCCTGATCGTGTTCTGTGACGACGGCCTGAAGCTCGGCCCGGCGACGGCCAAGGCGCTCGGGAGCGCTGCCGATCTCGTGAAGCGGGCGGCCTCTGCCGCCGGCTTCAAAGGTAAAAGCGGGGCTGCCCTGGACATCCTGGCGCCGGAGGGCGTGAAGGCCACCCGCCTGGTGGTGATCGGGGCCGGCAAGCCGGCGAGCCTGAAGACGAGCGATTTCCTCAAGTTCGGCGGCGTGGCGGCGAGCAAGCTCACGGCCGGCGCCGCCGCCATGACCATCATGGCGGAATTGCCCGGCGGCGCCATGACCAGCGAGCAGGCGGTCGCGATCGCCTCGGGCCTTCGTTTACGCGCCTACAAGTTCGACCGCTACAAGACCAAGAAGAAGGACGGCGAGGAGGGCGGCTTGCGCGCCGACATCTCGCTCGCGGTGGGCGACGCCATCGCCGCGAAGAAGGCGTTTGCCCCAGCCGGCCACGTCGTCGACGGCGTCGTCATGGCGCGCGACCTCGTCAACGAGCCGCCGAACGTGCTTTTCCCCGAGGAGTTCGCGCGCCGCGCCGGTCAGCTCCGCAAGCTCGGCGTCAAGATCGAGGTGCTCGACGTCAAGGCGATGCAGAAGCTCGGCATGGGCGCGCTGCTCGGCGTCGGCCAGGGCTCGGCGCGGCCGAGCCGCACCGTGATCATGCGCTGGGACGGCGGCAAAAAGGGCGAGGCACCGGTTGCCTTCGTCGGCAAGGGCGTCTGCTTCGACACCGGCGGCATCTCGATCAAGCCGGCCGGCAGCATGGAGGACATGAAGGGCGACATGGGCGGGGCGGCCTGCGTCGTCGGCCTGATGCACGCGCTGGCGGCGCGCAAGGCCAAGGCCAACGTGGTCGGCGCCATCGGCCTCGTCGAGAACATGCCCGACGGCAATGCACAGCGGCCGGGCGACATCGTCACCTCGATGTCGGGCCAGACCATCGAGATCATCAACACCGATGCCGAAGGCCGCCTCGTGCTCGCCGACGTGCTCTGGTACGTCGCCAAGAAGACCAAGCCGAAATTCATGGTGGATCTGGCGACGCTGACCGGCGCGATCGTGGTCGCGCTCGGCACCGAGCACGCCGGCATGTTCTCCAACAATGACGAGCTCGCCGAGCGCCTGCTCGCGGCCGGCATCGAGAGCGGCGAGAAGGTCTGGCGCCTGCCGCTCGGCCCCGAATACGACAAGCTGATCGATTCCCAGTTCGCCGACATGAAGAACACCGGCGGCCGCCACGGCGGCTCGATCACAGCCGCGCAGTTCCTGCAGCGCTTCGTCGACGGCACGCCCTGGGCGCATCTCGACATCGCCGGCACCGCGATGGGCGCGCCGAAGACCGACATCAACCAGAGCTGGGGCAGCGGCTATGGCGTCCGCCTGCTCGACCGGCTGGTCGCCGATCATTACGAGCGCAAGTGACCAAATGACCGAAGTGCTGTTCTACCATCTGCAAAACATGACGGTGGAGAACGTGTTGCCGCCGCTTCTCGAGAAATCGCTCGAGCGCGGCTGGCGCGTCGTGGTGCAATCGACCTCGGAGGAACGCGCCGATGCGCTCGACGCGCATTTGTGGACCTATCGCGACGATTCCTTCCTGCCGCACGCGACGTGGCGGGTGAACGACGCCGCCGACCAGCCGATCGTGCTGGCGATCGAGGAGGGCAATCCCAACGGCGCCAACGTCCGCTTCCTGGTCGACAACGCCGCATTGCCGCAGGATGCCCAGGGCTATGAGCGCATGGTGCTGCTGTTCAACGGCGACGATCCGGATGCCCTCGCGTCGGCCCGCAGTGCCTGGACGGATTGCAAGGCGCGGGGATTTGATGTCACCTATTGGCAGGCCGACGAACGGGGCCGGTGGCAGCGTCGGAATTAGCGGCCGTTCGCAATTAATGATAATTTGCACTTTTCGGGCGATGCTGGCTTCTGTCACCTTCGTGCCGCAAAGTGATGTTGGGACAAACGCTTAGGGCTCGTCCTTCATGCGGGGAATTTAGTTTATCGTGCGACATCAAAAGCTTCCCAGCTCGCTCGTAATTGCGTTGGCTGCCGTAGCACCGCTGGTCGCGGGCTGTTCGGGCGGGACCGATCTGCTGGCGTCTGCCAAAGACGCCGAATGGTTCCAGCGGCCGGGCCGTCTCTTCATCAAGAATATCTCGATCGAATCGCCGCCGTTGACCCCGGACAAGCCGGTGGCGGCCGAGGATCTCGTCAGCGCCGACGGCGCCTGTCCCGGCATGGCGTCGCCGCCCGGGCCTGCCGATGCCAACGCGTCGACGACGGCCCCGGCGCCGGTGGGCGGCACGGTCGCGCTCGGCCACACCGAATGCGACGTGGTGCGCGGCATCGGCGCGCCTTCGAATGTCAGCCTCTCCGGTGATGCCGCCGGCAGGCGCGTCGCGGTGGTCACCTGGAGCACCGGTCCGCGCGCCGGCATCTACACCTTCACGTCCGGCCGCCTGTCCTCGATCGAGGGCAATCCCGAGCCGCAGGTCGTGCCGAAGGCGACCAAGCCGAAGCCGAAGAAGAAGCAGGCGTAAGCGGGCGCCTATGGCGGTCCTTTCATCGCATCCTCGTGCGACAGAATCCGGCCGCTTGGTTCCTGCGAGTTTCTCGGGCCACTTCTTCTCGATCTAGCCGAGTAGATGGCGGACGAGCCGCTTCCAGTCCCCCCAGGCTCTAAAGATTAGATGCTGAGGATCACGCCCTCAGCACGCCGCGAATGTGCGCGAGCCAGGGCAAGCACTCATCAAACGGTCGACCGACTGATGTCTGGCCATCCATCAAAAGCCGCGACGGAGGGTACATTCGCAAATGGTCCAAGAGCCTTCATGGCTCGCCACGAGAGGCGCTTACCTGCAGGTTTGCTTTGGATCATCCCACTCGGATCAACGGCGTTCGAATAACTGGCTATGTTCCAAAACCTAACAAAAGCCGGCGGGGGAGTTGGCATGAACGGGAAACGTCCGACAATCTATTCGAGGCGTGGCGTAGTAGCGGCCGCGCACCCCCTGGCGGCATCAGCGGGTGCAAAAATACTCTCGAGCGGCGGCAACGCATTTGATGCCGTCGTGGCAGTGGCATCGACTCTGAGTGTGGTCGAACCATTCATGTCGGGCCTTGCCGGAATGGGACTGGCGACATGCTGGTGCGCGAACGAAAACACGGTTCGCACCCTAAATTTCGTGCCGCCGATACACGCGAATTTCCCCTATCGGAAATTCTCAAATCGTGAAGAGATGAAGCGCGGCGCCCAGGCGGTCGGGACTCCGGGCAATCTTGCCGGCTGGGCGGAGTTGAACAAGCGCTATGGCAAATTGTCGTTCGGCGATTGTCTGCAGTCGGCGATAGCTGCTGCAGGCGACGGCTACGGCATCACCGAATTCAATGAGTTTGAAACCAATATAACATCTCCAGAAATTGCAACGCACCCAGCGCTCTATGCTCCCTGGTCAAAGAATTACACCGACGGCTCCGGCAAGGTGCGACTCGGTTGGGTGCTCAAACAACCAGACCTCGCCAAGACGTATGAGGCGATTGCCAAGCATGGCCCGGACCATCTCTACGCCGGAGCGCTCGGCAAAGCCATGGTCGAGCACCTCTCGGCGGTGGGCGGCTCGGTGACAATGGCAGATCTCGAAGCTGCGACCACGACGATCGCAAATTCATGGAGCGATCCGATCTCCGCCCAATATCGCGATCTGACCGTGAACTTGCCGCCACCACCCTGTGAGGGCTTCCAAATGTTGTTGGCGCTCCGCATTCTGGATGGCTTCCAACTTGGCGCATTGGACAACAATGGGGTCGAGCATGTCGATACCGTGTTGCGTGCAATTCGCCTCGCGGCCGGCGACCGCATCGCGCACAACAATCCTCAGCCGGCGAAGCTGGCCGAACTTTTGTCGGACGCCCACATTGCTGATTTGCGGGCCCAAGTGCGCTCCGGCGTCACCATCGATGGGCCGACGGAGCAGTGGTTGGGAATGCCTGTCGCCGAACATCACACCACTTCGATGTCCATCGGCGATAGTGACGGCAATCTCGTTTGCCTAACCAACAGCATCGGCTCGCCGTATGGCTCCGCGGTGATCGTGCCACGTACGGGCGTGACGTTGAACAACTTCATGTATTGGGCCGATGTGCAGCCGCATTCGCCGCATCGCGCAAAGCCAGGCGATGCATTGCCCATATGCATGGCACCAACGATATCGACCCGCAACGGATCGCCGGTGCTGGCGCTTGGCACTCCGGGCAGCTACGGCATTTTGCAGACGCAGGTGCAGGCGTTGGTCCAACATGTCGATTTTGCTCATCCTTTGCAGCAAGCTATCGAACAGCCGCGCATACGTCTGTGGGACGGTCGACAGATCGAGCCGGAAACGCGGTTAGCGCCTGACGTCCTGGCCGCTCTTGCCAAGCGCGGCCATGCCATCATTCCGAGCGAAGATTGGGGCATGCGTGTTGGCGGGATGCAAGGCGTGACGCGTGATCAATCAACTGGGTTGATGAGTGGCGGCTGCGATCCCCGCCGCGATGGTTATGTCGTGCCGGTCTAGTGAACGGTGTCGCGGTGTGCCGCTACAGAGTCATCAAATATGAAGGCGCCACCCTGGTTAGCCCAATGATGATTCTGCAGGCTTCAACATCTGCCCGCGCTGGATGAAGCGAAGCGCAACCGTCTGCACCAGTAGCGTACTCGCAATCGCGGCAAGGAAACCGGCAACGACGCCTAGCGTTGTCAGACAGAGTCCAAGAACGAAGAAGAATGTTGCGAAGCCGTACAGGGCCAGCACCATTCCGCGGAGCACCTGCATCGCGGCTGAGGCCCCACTCATACGGTGCGCAAAAATCGCCAGGACGGCGCCGAACACGGGAAAGCTCGACAGGATGCCGGCTGTCTTTGCTCCGACCAATGTGGCGGCTGCGGTCAGGGTCACGACAATGACTGTCGCTATCAGCATGCGGCCCGGCAGATCCCACCACGGAGCAGCAATCGTGCTGGGCGCGAGCGTGCGATGGGGAAGAAGATGTGCCGACGCGCTGAGCGTGCCCAGAGCAAAGAGGAAAAACCCCCAATGCGGGAGTGGCAGCGGCTGGAATAGAAAGCCGGCTGTTGCATAGGCGGTGGTTCCACCCAACAACGCGATGATCCAGCCGTGTCGGGCCAGCAGAGCATAGCCAAGGCTGAAACAACTTTGCGCGGCGGTGCCGACCAGCGATCCATCGGTGGCGCTTGCAGCGAATTCCGCACCGTACTGAACAGCAAGGAAAGCGGAGACGGGGCCGGAAGTCAGGGGGAGACCGACCAACCAGCCGCCAATGGCATTGCCCCATCGGCGCCCGGCTAAAGAGGCGGACAGAATGAGAACGGGCGGTAAGACCAGCTTCAGAACGATCAAGCTCATTCGTGCGGCACCGCTTCCTCAGCTTTGCGCCCAGTGGCAACTGCGAGCGCGAGACCGAAAAGAATCAAGACGACGCCGGCACTGAATAGGATCCCAAGAGTGTCACCGAACATCACGGCCGCTGCCGCGATGCCGAACACGGGCTGAAGATACTGAACGCTCGCCGCGACAGGAGCCGAAACCGTTTTGAGGATGTACAGCCAAAGGAATAGTCCGGCGACACTCACCGCCACTCCTAGGTAAGCAGCCGCCGCAAAGACCCCCGCCGTGAGATGCAGTTCGCTGTGCGATAGCTCCCAGGCGCACCATGGCATCAGCGCAAGGAAGCCGAACAGCGTGCTCCAGGCCGCTACGGCGGCGGTGTCGTACTCGCGGGTAAGTTCGACGCTCCAGACATAGTAGAACGCAATTGCGACGGCGGAGAGCAGCATCCAAAAAGCGCCTGCCACGTCGGATGCAGCCACCGCACCGGTTGCCTGATCACGTCCGAGCGCAACCAGACCAATACCGGCAAACGCAGCCAAGAGGCCAAGTTGTTGGCGGCCGGTGACGCGCTGCCCGAGTCGAAGGGCCGCAAATACGACGACGAAGATCGGAATCGTGGCCGAAATGATGGTGCCGACAGAGGCGGTCGTGCCCTGGATACCGAACGCCTGGGCGACCTGGCCGACGCCGATTCCCAAGACGCCGAGGGCAGCCGCCCGAGGAAGTGCCCTCAGGGCGAGCGTCGGCTTGCCGATTGTGCAGAGGAAGAGCAGCAGCACTGCGATGGCGAACCGCATTGCGGTCAGGGTCAGCGGGGGAACAAATTGCAGACCGTACTTCGTAATGGGGATCGAAAGGCCCCACATGACAGCGAGCAGGAGCATCCAGGCGACACCCTGCACAGACAGGCCGCTCAGGCCAAGCAGCTTCGATCTTTCCAGTCTGAGTGCCGGAGAATTCATGAGGCAGAATTACCTCATTGTGAAACCACCGGGATTTCTTTTTTCACGTGATTTTATGAGGTCACGAGCCTAAAGATAGCCGCATGAAGAAATCTAGACCCACAAAAAAGCCAAAAGACTTTCAGAAAGGAAAGTCAGACGCCGCCAGAGGCTTTGTGCTTGACGAGATTGACCGGCGGATTCTGCGGTCTTTGCAGCAAGATGGACTGATTGCAAACCAAGTCTTAGCAGATGCAGTCGGCCTTTCGCCTCCAGCCTGCTTGAAGCGCGTGCGCCGCCTGCGGAGCGCGGGGATTATCGAACGCACAGTCTCTCTGCTGTCCGCTGAAGCCCTGAGCTATCCATTGCTAACCGTTGTGCGCCTGAAGCTTGACGGGCCGACCGAGGCGATGATGCACACGTTCGAAACGCGAATGACGGCTTCTCCGCGCGTGATGCAATGTATGCTGATCGCCGGCGATACCGACTACATCCTGCTGGTCCGCAGCCGTGATGTTGCGCACTATCAGGAGTTTGCGCGGCGCATGTTGAAGGTCGCTCCCGGTGTTCGCGCCTACACAAGCGAGATAGTTCTGGCTTTGACCAAGTCTACAACAGAACTGCCTGTTGATTCCTGATCAACAAGTCCGCCTTGGGGCAGGCTGGACAAAGCTCAAGGCCCGCGGTGCTACGCTTCGTTCAAAGTCGGCTGGAGCCCAGAGCATTTTCATGATGGTCGCGCTGCCACGAATACGCTTTGATGGCGCCAACAACAATCTGGAGGAGACTATGCGGTTCATTGCCCTCGTGTCGGCTCTGCTCTTGCCGCTTGGCGCGGCGGTCGCCCAGGACTATCCGTCGAGAACCATCACCGTGCTGGTGCCATACGCCGCCGGCGGGCCGACCGACACCATCGCGCGCCTGACCGCGGCAAGCATGGCGAAATCGCTGGGACAGCAAATCATCGTCGAGAACGCGACCGGCGCCGGCGGCACGATTGGCGCGACCCGCGCGGCGCGCGCCCAGCCGGATGGCTACACGCTGCTGGTCCATCATGTCGGCATCTCGACCGCGGCCACGCTGTATCGCAATCTGAGCTACGACACGAAGACCGCCTTTGCGCCGATCGGGCTCGTGACCAATGCGCCGATGACCATCATCGCGCGTCCGGATTTCCCGGCCGACACGCTCAAGGACCTCGTCGCCTACGCCCAGCAGCAGGGCGACAAGCTGACTTACGCCAATGCCGGGCTGGGTGCGGCATCGCATCTCTGCGGCATGCTGTTCATGACGGCGATCCAGAAGCAGCTCACGACGGTGCCGTACAAGGGCAATGGTCCGATCATGAACGATCTGCTCGGCAAGCAGATCGATCTCACCTGCGACCAGGCCACCAACACGACCGGCCCGATCACGGCCAAGCAGGTCAAGGCGTATGCGGTCACCACCAAGGAGCGGCTGAAGAGCCTGCCAGACCTGCCAACCGCCGATGAGGCCGGCCTCAAGGGGTTCGAACTCGGCGTCTGGCACGGCCTCTATGCCCCTAAGGGCACGCCGCCCGCGGTCGTTCAGAAGCTGACGGTGGCGCTCCAGGCCGCGCTGAAGGATCCCGCGCTGATCGCCCGGTTCAACGACATCAACACCGAGCCGGTCCCGGAGGACAAGGCGACGCCCGAGGCGTTGGGCGCGATGCTGGTGAGTGAGGTCGATCGCTGGGCGCCCATTATCAAGGGCGCGGGGCAGTATGCGGATTAGGTTTACCGTTCAGTGATTTGTAGTAGGGTATTTTATTACCTGTACTGTGCATGGGGTTGTTTTCGCAATTTTGAATCTACCCCGTCGCCTCGTCGAACTGCGCGCTCGCCTCGAGCCATTGCTCTTCCGCGCGCGCCAGCGCGTCGGCGGCATTGGCGCGCGCTTTCGAAAGCTGCGCGGCCTGCTTGGGATCGCGCGTAAAGATGTCGGGCAGGGCGAGCGCCGTGTCGATCTTGGCGATGATGTCGCTGACGCGGGCCATCTCGGCTTCGGCCTCCGCGATGCGCTTCTTCAGCGAGCCGCGATTGTCCGACTTCGGGCGCTGCGGCTTTTCGCTTGGCGCATTACGCTCGCGCGGGGCGGGTTCGGCATTGCGCGTCGACAGAACGAGACGGCGGTACTCGTCGAGGTCGCCGTCGTAATTGGTGACGGTGCGGTCGGCGACGATCCAGAGCCGGTCGGCGCAGGCTTCGATCAAATAGCGGTCGTGCGAGACCATGATGACGGCGCCGGGGAATTCGTTGATGGCCTCCGCAAGCGCCGCGCGGCTGTCGATGTCGAGATGGTTGGTCGGCTCGTCGAGGATGATCATGTTGGGGCCGAAGAAGGTCGCAAGGCCCAGGAGGAGTCGCGCCTTCTCGCCGCCCGACAGTTTGCCGACCTTGGTGTCGGCCGCCTTGCCGGAGAAGCCGATCGCGCCGGCGCGGGCCCGCACCTTGGCTTCGGGCGCATCGCCCATCAGCTTGCGGACGTGGTCGTAGGCGGAGCCGTCCTCGTTGAGCTCGTCGAGCTGGTGCTGCGCGAAATAGGCGATCGACAGCTTGTCGGCGCGCGTGACTCTCCCCGAGAACGGCGCCAGGCGCCCGGCGAGCAGCTTCACGAGCGTCGACTTGCCGTTGCCGTTGGCGCCTAACAGCGCGATGCGGTCGTCATTGTCGATGCGCAAGGTGACGCGGCCCAGCACCGGCGTCGACGGATCGTAGCCGACGGAGGCGTTGTCCACCGCGATGATCGGCGGTGACAGGATCTTCTCCGGCGCGGGAAAGCTGATCTCGCGCACGTCCTCGGTGACCAGCGCCGTGATCGGCTTCAGCCGCTCCAGCATTTTCACGCGGGACTGCGCCTGGCGGGCCTTCGAGGCCTTGGCCTTGAAGCGGTCGACGAAGGCCTGCAGGCGGGCGCGCTCGGCCTCCTGGCGCTTGACCGCCTTGGCATCGAGCAGCTCGCGCGCGGCGCGCTGCTCCTCGAAGGAGGAGTAGGTGCCCTTGTAGAGCGTGAGCTTGCCGCGCTCCAGATGCAGGATCTGGTCGACCGAGCTTTCGAGGAGATCGCGGTCGTGGCTGATCACGATCACCGTGCGCGGATAATGCGCCAGGTGATCCTCCAGCCACAGCGTTCCCTCGAGGTCGAGATAGTTGGTGGGCTCGTCGAGCAGCAACAGATCGGGGGCGGCGAACAGCGTCGCGGCGAGCGCGACGCGCATGCGCCAGCCGCCGGAGAATTCGGCACAGGGACGGAGCTGATCGGTGGCGGAAAAGCCGAGGCCGGAGAGGATCGCAGCCGCGCGCGCGGGCGCCGAATGCGCGTCGATGTCGACGAGGCGGGTCTGGATCTCCGCGATCCGGTGCGGATCGGTGGCGCTCTCCGCTTCGTGCAGCAGCGCGTCGCGCTCGAGGTCGGCCTTCAGCACGACCGTGATCAGGCTTTCGGGGCCGTTCGGAGCCTCCTGCGCAAGGCTGCCGACGCGCCAGCGCGGCGGCAGGGTCACCGTGCCGTGTTCGGCCGCCAGCTCGCCGCGGATCACCTTGAACAGGGTCGACTTGCCGGTGCCATTGCGCCCAACCATGCCGACGCGCGATCCGGGCGTGATCTGCACGGAACTCTGGTCAATCAAAAGGCGTCCGGCGAGGCGGATGGAGAGGTCGGTGATGGAGAGCATGCGGCCTTGTCACCGCAAGGCGCGCCGAACGCAACTCGTTTTTCCGTCAGATTACCGTTGGAGCATGATCTCCGCGCAAACGCGCTCCGCGTTTGTCGCGTGGGAAAACCGCTTCGCACTTTGCGCTGGCGCGTGCCCTTCGGGTCCGGATCAGGCTCAGTGCGCCTCGCGCTCGCGCCGCTTCAGCTCGTTGAGGAGCTGCTCGAGATGCGTCGGCAACCCGGGTTCGGGCCGCAGGCTCTGCTGGAGCCGTTCTCCCACGGCATCGCAGATCGAGCGGCTGGTGCGCCGATCGATCTGTTCGCTGTCATTGGCGAGAAGGCCGGTCATAACGAGGTTCCATGTTGCGGAGTAACGACACGGTACCAAGTCATTGACCCCCCGAATGGTTTCGCCATTCTTGGGGGATGTTCGGCGCTCTAGCAAAAATTGTATGAATTCGTCGTAGCTGCCCAAAAATGAGGCCCCGGCGGGGGGATCGCCAGGGCCTCTCCAGGGGGTACCTGGGGGGCTTAGGTACCGTTGGAAGGTGCTTTGGGAAGGTGCTGTCGGGCTCAGTAGCAGCGGTTGATCAGCCGCCAGCGGGGTCCCCAGGGGGTCGGGACCAGCCGGCGCACATAGCAGCCGCCATAACCGTAGGAGACGGGGGCATAGAAGCGCGGGCCACCCCAGCCGTAGCCGTGGTGCCAGCCGCCACCGTGCCAGCCCCAGCCGCCGCCATGCCAGTGCGCGGAGGCCGAGGTCGGTGCCAGCGCGGCACCCAGCGCAACCGCGGCGACGGCGGCAAGCGAAAGTTTCCTCAACATGGTGATCTCCTCAAGACTGCCGGCGCGGGGCTATCGCGTCGATGGAAAGGCCGCCGAAACGTTCCGCCTCTTGATCAGGCTTCAGTTTCGATAGGCCCGACCTTACGCCGGCGAGGCTGAACCAAACCCTGAATGGCGGCTTCAGATTCGGTTCATCTGGGTGAAATCTCGGTAATCCACCCCTAAATCCGATTGGGCAGCCCTGCGGCGAAGCGCCCGTGAGAGGGGTTTGGCGGTCGCTTGCCGTCCGGCAAAGGCGCCGATATAAGCCCCGCAACTCCGAACCACCGCTTTCTTTCCAAGGACAAGATTATGGCCATCGAACGCACTTTCTCGATCATCAAGCCCGACGCGACCGCGCGTAACCTGACCGGTGCGGTCAACGCCGTGATCGAGAAGGCGGGCCTGCGCATCGTCGCGCAGAAGCGCATCCGCATGACCAAGGAACAGGCCGAGACCTTCTATGCCGTCCACAAGGCCCGTCCGTTCTTCGGCGAGCTCGTCGAGTTCATGACCTCGGGCCCGGTCGTCGTGCAGGTGCTCGAAGCCGAGAACGCCATCGCCAAGTATCGCGACGCCATGGGCGCGACCGATCCGTCCAAGGCGGCCGAGGGTACCATCCGCAAGCTCTACGCAAAGTCGATCGGCGAGAACTCCGCACACGGCTCGGATGCACCGGAGACCGCCGCGATCGAGATCGCGCAGTTCTTCTCGGGCAACGAGATCGTCGGCTGATCCATCAGCCGAAAAGTTGAGACGACGGGGGATAAGGACGCATTGTGAATTGGCTCTGGCAGATCTTCGATCCCGCTACGATCGGGGCATTCTTCACCCAGTTCCGCAATGAGATGGCCGAACCGACCTTCTGGATTGCGGTCGGCAAGATCATCTGGATCAACATCCTGCTCTCCGGCGACAACGCGCTGGTGATCGCACTTGCCTGCCGCGGCCTGAAGCCGCGGCACCGGCTGTGGGGCATGATCTTCGGTGCCGGCGCGGCGGTGTTGCTGCGGATCATCTTCACCGGCATCGTCGCGAGCCTGATGGAGCTGCCGTATCTCAAGCTCGTCGGCGGTCTCGCGCTGATCGTGATCGCGGCCAAGCTGCTGGTGCCGGAAAACGAGGACGAGGACGACGTCGAGTCCGCCTCGCATCTGTGGCAGGCGGTGCAGATCGTCGTGGTCGCCGACATCGTCATGAGTCTCGACAACGTCATTGCGGTCGCCGCCGCGGCCAATGGCAGCGTACCTCTCCTGATCCTCGGCCTTGCCATCAGCGTTCCGCTGATCGTCGCCGGTGCAGCGCTGATCATGGCGCTGCTCGCAAAGCTGCCGGTGCTGGTGTGGGCCGGTGCCGCGCTGCTCGGCTGGATCGCGGGCGAGGTGATCGCGACCGATCCCGGCGTCGCGCCGAGGCTGCACACGCTGTTCGACGGCCCGCTCGGTGCCTCGCTGGACAAGATCCTCGCCGGCTTGCGCATCCCGCTGCAATTCGGCCATGGCGGGTCGGGCGGCGAATATCTCTGTGCGGCGCTCGGTGTCGTCGTAGTGCTGGTCGTCGGCACGATCTGGCGCCGGCGTAGCCTGAGTGCGGCCGCGCTCGAATCCTCCGAGCGGCACGCCAAGGCGTCGGCGGAGTAGTTCTTTAGCGCCGGACGATCGAGCCGGCGCGCCCGACCAGGCGGGCGAGCTGGCGGAAGCGGCTGCCGACGCGGTCGGCGACGAGGTCGACGAGCCGGTGCTCGAACACCAGCATCAATTTGCGGCCCTGGGTGCGGAAATGCGTGGCGGGCAAGACGCCCGGCCGCGCCGCCGAGATCAGATGCGCGACACGGAATGCCGCGCCGAGCAGGCGGGCGCGCTCGAGCTGTGCCGGGGTCAGCAATTCCTGCATGGTGGCGGGCGGCTGGTTTTCCTCGCTGAGACCGGCATAGCGATAGAACACGGACAGGCCGACGAAGGCGCGCTCGGTGTGGGTGATCGCGCCGAAATTGCCGTTTACGACGAGGCTGAGCGTCTGCTCGCCGCGGTGATCGGGATGCACGCGCCAGCCGATGTCGGAGAGCAGGCAGGCGGTGTGACGCAGACGGCGATCCTCCTCGGTCTCGCGCAGCTTCACGACGCGCACGAGGCGATCGGTCCAGGCGATCAGCTCGCGGGCGTGCTTGGCCGAGCGTGACAGCAGCTGGTTGAGCTCCTCGGCTGCGCAGATCAGCCCGTCCTTGTTGCGCTCGGCCTCCGGCAGCTTCTCGTGCAAGAGGCCCTCGCGCACGCCGAAGGTCGAGAACACGATGTTCTTGGGTTTTGCGACGCGAATGATGTGCTCGAGCACCAGCGCCGCATAGGTGAGGAGAGGGCGGCGCGCGTCGGCGACGATCTCGATGTCGGCGAGCATGTCGGCGGCCGCAAGCCGGCGCAGGCGGCGCGAGAAGTCGAGCGCCTCGGTCGCGGAAATGGAATAGCCGTGCATCACCTGGAGCGGATAGCCGCTCTGGATGATGTGGATGCGCGCGAGCGCGCGCCAGGTGCCGCCGACGGCATAGAAGGTGCGGCCGCGACCAGCAGTGAGCAACTGCACCTCGTCGATCTCCTCGCGCACGATGCGGTCGGCGCGCTTGAGCGATTTGTGTGCGAGGTCCTGCAGCGCAAGGCCGCCGAGCGGCAGCGTCACGCCGCTGCGCACGCTGTTCCTGCGCACGTCGATCAGTTCGAGCGAGCCGCCGCCGAGATCGCCGACGATGCCGTCGGGATGGTGGATGCCGGAGATGACGCCGAGCGCTGACAGCCGCGCCTCGCGCGGGCCCGACAGGATCTCGATCTTGACGGCGCAGATGCGCTCGGCTTTCGCGATGAAGTCGGGACCGTTGGAGGCATCGCGGCAGGCGGCGGTCGCGATCGCGAACACGCGCCCGACCTGCATCACGCGGCACAGCGCACGGAAGCGCTTGAGCGAGGTCAGCGCCTTGTCGACGGCATCAGGGGCGAGCAGGCCCGTGCTCTGCACCTCGCGCCCGAGGCCGCACAGCGTCTTCTCGTTGAAGATCGGAATGAGGCTCCGCGTCAGTCCTTCGTAGACGACGAGACGGACCGAGTTGGAACCGATGTCGATGACCGCGACAGTGGCGCCGCGCTTGCGCGGCTTCGTCACGTCAGGAATCCCGGATCAGGATGGATGACGTTCGTTCCGGCGCGTGAGACGACGCGGCGAGGATTCCTTGAGCGACTTTCCACGGCCAGACAGACTCGGATTTGTCATGAAGTAGTTGTGGACGTTGAAAGGCTCCTCGCCCTTCGCGGCCTTCATACGCGTTGAGGACCCGTCCGGCAACAACTGCCAGCTTTGCTCATTGTCCTTCAGATTTGCGACCATGATCTGCTCGAGAACCTGCTGATGCACCGTGGGATTTTGCAGCGGACACAGCACCTCGACGCGGCGGTCGAGGTTGCGCGGCATCATGTCGGCGGAGGAGATATACACAGCCGCTTTCGCGCTCGGCAGGCCCTGGCCCATGCCGAAGCAGTAGATTCGGCCGTGTTCCAGGAAGCGTCCGATGATCGACTTGACGCGGATGTTCTCGGACAAGCCGGGGATGCCGGGCCTGAGGCAACAGATACCGCGCACCACGAGCTCGACCTGCACGCCGGCCTGCGAGGCCTCGTAGAGCGCGTCGATGATGTCGGGGTCGACCAGTGCATTCATCTTCATCCAGACCGCGCCGGGACGGCCGTGCCGCGCATGCGCGGTCTCGCCCTGGATGTGCTCGATGATGCGCTTGCGCAGCGTCAGCGGCGATACCGCCATCTTTTCCAGATCGCTCGGCGCGGCATAGCCGGTGATGAAGTTGAACACGCGCGCCGCATCGCGGCCGATGGTCGGATCCGACGTGAAGTAGGAGAGGTCGGTATAAATACGTGCGGTGACCGGGTGGTAGTTGCCGGTGCCGGTGTGAACGTAAGTGGTGAGGCTACCGCCCTCGCGGCGCACCACCATCGAGAGCTTTGCGTGCGTCTTCAATTCGAGGAAGCCGTAGACGACCTGCACGCCGGCGCGCTCGAGGTCGCGCGCCCAGCGGATGTTGGCCTCCTCGTCGAAGCGCGCCTTGAGCTCGATCAGCGCGGTGACGGACTTGCCGGCTTCGGCGGCTTCCGCAAGCGTGCGCACGATCGGCGAATTGTTGGAGGTGCGGTAGAGCGTCTGCTTGATCGCGACGACGTCAGGATCGCGCGCGGCCTGCTGCAGGAACTGCACCACGACGTCGAAGGATTCGTAGGGGTGATGGACGACGAGGTCCTTCTGCCGGATCGCAGCAAAAATGTCGCCGCCATGCTCGCGCACGCGCTCGGGGTGGCGCGGCACGTAAGGGGTGAATTCGAGGTCGGGCCGGTCGAGGCGGGTGAGCTGCGAGAGCTCGTTCATCGCCTGCACGCCGTCGACCAGGAACACCTCGTCGTCGGCGGCCGAGAGCGCGTGCTGCACGAAGCTGCGCAGCTCTTCCGGCATCTTGGCGTCGATCTCGAGCCGGATCACCGATCCGCGGCGGCGGCGCTTCAGCGCGGTCTCGAACAGGCGGACGAGGTCTTCGGCCTCTTCCTCGATCTCGAGCTCGGAGTCGCGGATGATTCGGAAGGCGCCCTGGCCGTGCAAATTGTAGCCGGGGAACAGGCGGTTGATGAACAGGGCAGTAGCCTGTTCCAGCGAAATCAGCCTGACGGCTTTGCCTTCGGACGGCAGTCGGATGAAGCGGTCGATCTTGCCGGGCATGCGGATCAGCGCGTTCATCTGCTTGCCGTCGGCGGCGCGGGTGAGCTGGAGCGCGATGGTGAAGCCGAGGCTCGGAATGAACGGGAAGGGGTGGGCCGGGTCGATCGCCAGCGGCGTCAGCAGCGGGAATACGTTGTTGAGGAAGTAGTCCTCGACCCAGGTCCGTTCCGCCTTGGTGATGTCCTTGCCGTCGACCAGGACGATGCCGACATCGGCCAGCGTACTGCGCAGGTCGCGCCAGATCGCTTGCTGGTCGGAGGCGAGCTGCGAGACGGTGCGGTTGATCAGCGCGAGCTGCTCGGAGGGCGTCAGGCCATCGGGGGCGCGCTCGGCAATGCCCTCGCGCACCTGGGCCTTGATGCCGGCGACGCGAACCATGAAGAACTCGTCAAGGTTATTCGCTGAAATCGACAGGAATCGCACCCGCTCCAGCATGGGGTGGCTGGGATTGACCGCTTCCTCCAGGACGCGGCGGTTGAAATGCAGCCAGGAGAGCTCGCGGTTGATGAACCGTTCGGGGCTCGATGCGATCGCCGGAAGGCCCTCGATCTCTGGGGCTTTTTCTTTGATTTCAACGGCTTGCACAGAGTCCATGAGAAGTCGGTCCATCCAGTTCACCCCAATTTGCGACTTATGCGCAAAACCGGCGGGAGCATGTGTTAGAGCGATGACGTTTCGATGACATTGATGTTCCGCCGCTCGGCGCCGTCAAGCGGTGTTGAACCCGGGCGGGGGTCAGGCGTCCCGCAGCAGCTCGACGGCCAGCGCCCGGGTGACGGGACGGCCGAGGCGCAGGGCCTCGCTGTCCAGCAATTCCACGGCCTGCCGGGCGGCCGCCGAAGACCGCTCCAGCCGGGTGGCGAGGTAGCCGACCACTGTCTCGTCCACGGTGAGCTGACGGTCGGCGCAGAATTTGACGATCAGGCCGCGGAACAGCTGGTCGTCGGGCGGCAGCAGCGTGACGACAGGCACGGCGCGCAGCCGTGAGCGCAGGTCGCGGAGGTCGATCTCGAGCGAGGCCGGGGCGTTACGTCCGGTGAAGAGGACGTAGGCGCCGTCCTCGCGGGCGAGATTCATCAGGTGGAAGAGGGCGCGTTCGTCAAAATCCCCGGCCTTGAGATCCTCGACCACCAGGGCGCCGGTGGCGAGTGCGGCCGGAACGCCCGCGGCGCTCAGCGCATTGGCGGTGGTCGAGCGGGCGCCGGCCTCCTCGGCCCAGATCGCGGCGAGATGGCTCTTGCCGCTGCCTTCGGGGCCGGCCAGCCACATGATGCGGTTCGGCCATTCCGGCCAGCCGTCGATCAAGGCGAGGCCGGCGGCGTTGGCGGGGCCTTCGAGGAAATTGTCCCGGCTGAGGCTCTCCGCATGCGGAAGCGAAAACGCCAATTGTCGGGGGTGAACGCGGCCTGCCACGCTTGCTTTACTCCATGCCGGCGTGCCGGCTTCGTTCAGAGATTCGACTTCATCGAGCGGGAGTTGGCCGTTTGCGGGGCCGTGTCCCACCTCATTTGGCCTCGATCGTGCTCATGTGCCGCAGCCACTCGACGAGGTAGAGCGACACGGAGGAGAGCGTGAAGACCGTGACGAGGCCCATCATGATCATATCATAGGGCGCAGGCTTGAAGCCGAAGGCAAGAGACGCCAGCACCAGGGCGGCGTAGGCGACCTGCGCGGCTGTGTTTAGCTTGGATACTTTCGACGGCTTCATCTCGACCGGCTTGTCGAACAGCCAGGACACGATCACCGCAGTGACGATCATGATGTCGCGCGACACCACCAGGATCACGACCCAGCGCGGGATGTCGCCCCAGATGCCGAGGGCGAGATAGATCGAGACCAGGAGCGCCTTGTCGGCGAGCGGATCCAGCAGGGCACCGAGCTCGCTGCGCATGTTGAAGCGCTTGGCCAGGAAGCCGTCGACGGCGTCGCTGATACCAGCGATCAGGAAGACGGCGAACGCCACCTCCATTTGGCTCGACACGATGGCCCAGACAATGATCGGGACCAGCATGATGCGGCCCAGGGTAATGATATTCGGAATACTCACGCGGCGCTTCCCGGCACCCGGCCTGACCTCGAATCCGGCCCCATGGGAGGCTGAACCGGTTGATATCTCTACATAGTATAGGGCGGGGCGCCACGCTTGCCATTGCGCGTCCCCGGAATTCGACGTAACCAGCCGCAAACCCACTGGAAATCGGGCATGACCGACCGCAAAAACGGCCTCACTTACGCCGATTCAGGCGTCGATATCGATGCGGGCAACCGCCTGGTCGACCTGATCAAGCCGATGGTGCGCGCCACCGCGCGCCCCGGCGCCGAGGCCGAGATCGGCGGCTTCGGCGGCCTGTTCGACCTCAAGGCGGCCGGTTTCAAGGACCCTGTCCTGGTTGCCGCCACCGATGGCGTCGGAACCAAGGTGAAGATCGCGATCGAGACCGGCCTGCATGGCGGGATCGGCATCGACCTCGTCGCCATGAGCGTCAACGACCTCGTGGTACAGGGCGCCGAGCCGCTGTTCTTCCTCGACTATTTCGCCTGCGGCAAGCTTGACCCGGAGGCCACCGCCGCGATCGTCGCGGGCGTTGCCGAGGGCTGCCGCGAATCCGGCTGCGCCCTGATCGGCGGCGAGACCGCCGAGATGCCCGGCCTCTACAAGGACGGCGATTACGACCTCGGCGGCTTTGCCGTCGGCGCCGCCGAGCGCGGTACCTTGTTGCCGCGCAAGGATATCGCCGCGGGCGACGCCGTGATCGGCCTCGCCTCGTCGGGGGTGCACTCCAACGGCTTCTCGCTGGTGCGCAAGATCGTGGAACAATCCGGCCTCGGCTTCGAGGCCCCGGCGCCGTTCGCACCCGTCATGACACTCGGCGGCGCGCTGCTGACGCCGACGAAGCTCTACGTCAAATCCTGCCTGCGGGCGATCCGGGAGACCGGCGCGGTGAAAGGGCTCGCCCACATCACCGGCGGCGGCTTCACCGACAACATTCCGCGCGTGCTGCCGAAGGATCTCGGCGTCGGCATCGACCTCGCGCGCCTGCCGGTGCTGCCGGTGTTCAAATGGCTGGCGGCGCAGGCCGGCATCGCCGAGCTCGAGATGCTCAGGACCTTCAACTGCGGCATCGGCATGATCGCGATCGTCGAGCCCGACAAGGTCGACAAGGTGATCCAGGTGTTCACCGACGCCGGCGAGACCGTGGCGCAGCTCGGCACCGTGATCCCGGCCGAGGGCGAGCACCGCGTCGTCTATAACGGTCACCTCGATCTGGCGCTGTGATGAAGCGCCGCGTCGCCATCCTGATCTCCGGTCGCGGCTCCAACATGGCCGCGCTGATCAAGGCCGCAAGCTCGGCTGATTTCCCGGCGGAGATCTCGCTCGTCATCTCGAACAAGGCCGATGCGCTCGGGCTCGAACGGGCCAGGGCGAGCGGCGTCAAAACGCTGGTGATCGAAAGCAAGCCGTTCGGCAAGGACCGCGCCGGCTTCGAAAAGGTGCTGCAGGCCGCGCTCGACCAGCATGGCATCGAGCTGATCTGCCTCGGCGGCTTCATGCGCCTGTTCACGGCCGAGTTCACCAGAGCCTGGTACGGGCGGATGCTCAACATCCATCCCTCGCTGCTGCCGTCGTTCCCCGGCCTCGACCCGCACGGCCAGGCCCTGCGCGCCGGCGTGAAATTGTCCGGTGCGACCGTGCACTTCGTCATCCCCGAGACCGATGCCGGCCCGATCGTGATGCAGGGCGCGGTTCCCGTCGGCGACCACGACACCGCGGACACGCTGTCGGAGCGCATCCTCGAAGTCGAGCATCGCATCTATCCCGAAGCGCTGCGGCTGCTCGCGACCGGCAAGGTCCGGATCGAGGGCGACGTCTGCAGGACGGCGGGTAGTGCTGCGTCGGAAAATTTTCTGGTCGCGCCGGTGGTGAGCTGAAGCGCCATCGCGCTTTGCCTGCCACAAACAAAAACCCCCGGCAGAGCCGGGGGCAACGTCATGATCTCTCGCGCGTAGCTCAGAGAGAAATCAGGAGACCTTGAGGTTTTCCGCGGATGATTTGCCGCGGTTTTCCACGAGGTCGTATTCAACCACCTGGTTCTCGTTGAGGGTCGAGAGTCCGGCGCGCTCTACGGCCGAGATATGGACGAACACGTCCTTGTCGCCGCCGTTCGGCTTGATGAACCCATAGCCCTTGGTCGGGTTGAACCATTTGACGGTGCCCTTTTGCGGCATCGCTAGTCTCCTCCACTAGATAGAAAAAAGACGCGGCCGCTTTTTCGCGTGCCACGCCACAAACGGGCTTCCGGAAGTCTGTTCGAGTCTCATCGTCGCGAAACGCACAGTCGAGCGGCCAATTCCGATTGTGTCGGATATTGCAACATGAAAATCGCGCGTTAGCAAGCAGCGCGCGATTTTCAAGAGCCGGGCGGGTGCCATTGTCTGCTATTTGCGACCTGTGGCCGCGGAACCACAATCGAGGCAATAGGCTCGGTAACGGCGTGCCAACAGGTTGACCCTCCGTGGCAGTTCGGCACAAATCGCCGCACACGCGAGCCGCTCGTGTTGCATTTTTGCGGACCGCCCTTTGCTTCGGGATTAGTCGTCATGCGCTGCACCTCGCAGCCCACAGGAATACGGCAGACGATCGGGCTGGACCGCGTCCGCCGGATCGCGGCAGCGGTCGCCAGGATCCTCGCAGCCAAGACCTTTGCAGTTATGGCGCTTGCGCTGGTCGTGACGATCTCGGCAGCGGCCCCAGTCCTCGCGCAAAGTCCGACACCCACTCCGACCCCGACGCCCACGCCGTCGCCGACCCCGGTCCCGATGCCCACCTCGACGAACTACGATCAGTCGGCCGGCAACAGCATGCTCAATTTCGGCTCGGGATTTCTGGAGCGGCTGGGCAACCAGGCTTCCAATGGTTTCGACCGGTCGTTCCGGACCAATCCCGGCGGCGGCGGCGCGTCCGCGGCCACGGAAGATCCGCGCTACCGCACCTGGTTCGAGGGCTACGGCATATCGGTCCGCACCGACGCGCAGGGCGACTTCGTTGGCGACAAGCGCAAGACCTTTGGCGGCGTCGCCGGCTTCGGCGCGCGCCTCGCACCCGGTGTCAACATCGGCTTCTCGATCGACCAGAGCCACACCGACATCGACGTGCCGCTCGCGCTGCAGTCGGCAACGCTCGATCTGACCCAGCTCGGCTTCAACGGCTCGGTCGACAAGGGCCCGTGGACCTGGGCCTTCGCGGTGGTTCATGGGTTCGGCAAGGTCCGTTCCAGCCGGGATACTGGATTTGGTTTCGCGACCGCCGGCTATCGCGCTGCCGTCGACGGCGCGCTGACCGAAGTCAGTTACTTTTGGACCAAGGATCAGATGCGGATCGTGCCCAAGGGTGCGCTCGAATATGTCCGCGCCACCAGCGCGGCGTTCCAGGAGGCCGGCGGACTCGATCCGCTCAATGTGGGCTCGACTGCGCTCTCGCGCGCACGCGTGATGATCGGGGCGGAGGTCGGGCGCTATTTCATCTTCGACCAGAAGATCCTGGACCTGTCGGCTTACGGCAAGTTCGTCGACAATTTCTACCAGAACCTGGGATCGGTGCAGGTCAGCCTCGGCACCCAGAGCATCGTCGTTCCCGGCATCGGCGAGAGCCGTTACGGCATGGATGCGGGTGGCTCGGCCTCGCTCAGCCTGACCAACACCGCGCGGCTCTACGTCAACTACGATGGCAAGTTCCGCAACGAGCTCACCTCGCACCAGGGCACGGTCGGATTCGAATACAGATGGTGAGCGCGAGAGCAGCGATTCGTTGTTCAGAGAGACAAACGCAACCGGTTGTGGGTCGTCTGTGCATTCTCATTTTATCTGTGTTGGGAGAGGAAGGCCGAGCTCAGTCAATGTTTGGATGACAAATTCAAAAGCGTTCTCTCGAGGTACAATGAAATACTTTCGGCCAGAGCGTTTCAGCACTTCTTCAATTTCGTCGGCGATCAACTGTGAGCTAAGGTTCTCAATCGCTCGAAATTTGTCGTGTGCAAGTTGATACGGAAATTTGCAAAGGAAAACGATGTCGTAGATTCTTGAGTGTGCATGGAGGAATTGTTCGACAGCTGATCTGTCGATTGGCCATGGATCGTCTGCTGCATTCCTCAGACGGAAATAGGCGATCAAGTCGTATGCGCATCGATCGAGAATGACGACCTCATTGTAGTTGCGTTCTCTCGTCTCAGCCAAAATTTGGAGGGCTAGCACCTCCATATTTAGCGCGTTGCACAGATTCCCCGCGGTAAAATACAGGCTGCTTCTAACTGCCTCCGGTACAAGGCCAGCAGGGATGCCTTGGCGCCTAAGATATCCTGCTAGCGAAAATGCCAGCGTAGTCTTGCCCGCCAGTGGAGCACCCGAGAATGCGATGGAATATGAGGTCTTCAACTTAGCTTCTCTTCTATCCATCTTGCGAAATCGCCAAGAGAACCTGCCACCAACCGTTGCAGCAATCGACCATTCGCGTTGTAGTGCTTTAGTGCGGCGGACAATACTGTCGTAATGGGACTTAGGGGCATTCCCGTAGCCAAGTTCGCTACGGGTCCCACAGCGCCAAGTAGGGTTTGCTGAGGGACCGAAGATCTTTCATTCAGCTTGCGAGTTGCGTCGCGTTCTGCAGCCAAAATGCTCTCGTAGGTGTGCGTGTCGTCTTGTGTGGCCCGATCGAGCGCTCGAAGGTACGCCCTTAAACGCTTGCCCTCCCGCAGTTGAGCCTGCGCTTCGATTGCAAACTCTGGGGAGCAGTGGTCGAGCTTCCGGAGCACAGAAGGACTACAGAAGGGCGCTATCACCGCGCGGATAAGACTTGGATGAAACTTATGATGATAGTTGGAGCCGTAGATGTTTCGATGTCCAAGAACGGCTAACGCAGCCGTAGTCGGATACGAGTGTAAACCTCCCGAAAAGCTGTAAGTCAGGTAGGGTCGCCAGAGGAATTTGAATACCGTGTCTGGCTTTGGGAAAAGTTCTTTCTTTGTATCTACGACCAGAGCCTCTGTCTCAATCGTACCGGTAAATTGGCTGGCGTACTCTATTGCGTTAGCGGCGTGACCAGCGTCAGCGCGCCGTCGTAGCTGGCCGAGGGTAGAGTTGAGCGTCTCGGAGACGCTCGTTCTTCGCTCATCGATCTTTCGGCTCTGCTTTTCCGCGTGAATATAGAGGTCGAATAGCTCGCCGTTTGGGGCCGTCTTGATATCGAGCTCAGCTAGAAAACGCAGATATTCCTGTGGGAACGATGGGCCGTCGTCGTAGGTAATGACCTTTTTCTCCCGCACGAGGGCTTGGACAAAGGGGGAGCGTAGGAAATCCCGCAATGACGGGTCGATAATGACGGAAAGGGTGTATCCGGGAGCAATTATGATCTGATCGAATACGAACAGCAAATATCGAAGATAGGTTTGAAGTTCTTCGCTTTTTGGTGCTGGCTCGTCAAATCTGATCCGATAGGCGGTCTCGAATTGGCTGAGGTGGGGAAAGACGACTTGCCTTGCATTCACGGCCGATCTCTTATCAAATTATGACATAGCGTCGGGCATCAATGCCGTTAGACTAGTTTACAATTTTGGCGTGTTGCAAGGGTTGTTTGCGACTAGGTATTGAGAAAATCCCGTCCAGGTTTAAGGTAACCCTTTGCGCGGCGAGCGTAAGGATTGGTCCCTGCGGGCTCAGGTCGGCGTTGCCGCGACGTAGCCGGTCAATCCAAACCCCTCGCGCGCGGCCGTCATCATCGGCACCAGCGCGTCCGGATGGATGAACTCGTCGCGGAAGCAGGGATAGGTCCTGGGATCGAAGATCTTCTTCAGCCAGTCGACCACGATCTTGTGGCGCTCGGAGGCGCGAAACTCCCTGTGATAGGTGAGCCAGAGATCGGCGTGGTGGCTGACGCCAAGATCGACCGCAACGAGCGGCGCGCCGAGCGCGATCGACACGGTCGGCAGGAAGCCGATGCCGGCGCCGCGCTCCACCGCATAGAGTACGCCGACCGACGAATTGGTCTTGATGCCGACGATGCCCTCGAGCGATTTCAGCCCGAGCACGCGGGCGTAGGCGCCATCGTCGACCTGCGGCGCGCTCTGCTTGATGATGCGATGGTCCTGCAGATCGGCTAGCGTTGCCGGCAGGCCGTAAAGCTTCTCGTACTCCCTGGAGACGAAGGGATAGATGTGCAGGCGGCCGAGCTTGGCGACGATCAGATCGGGATTGGTCGGCGGCTCGAGCTGGATCGCGATATCGGATTCGAGCCGCGCGACGTCGGCCTGCTCCATGGCACAGCGCAGGTCGACGGTGATCTTGCGATAGGTCTTCTGGAAATCGATCAGGCGCGGCAGGATCCAGAAATTGCCGGGACCTTCCGTCACCGCGACGCGCACGGTGCCTGTCGTATCGTTCGACGAGCGCGAGGCGCGGCGGAAGACGTTGAAGGCGTGACGCTCCATGTGCGCGACGTCGGCAATCATCGCGGTGCCTTCGTCGCTGAGCGTGAGCCCGCTCTGGTCGCGCAGGAACAGCTTGCAGCCGATGCTCTCTTCGAGCCGATCGATCCGGCGCATCAGCGTCGTGGAGGTGAGACCGAGCTCCTCGGCGGCGTTGCGGAAACTTTTATATTTTGCGCACGCTAAAAACAGCTTCAAATCATCCCAGGACGCGCCCAGGGCTTCTTCACGGTGCTGCATCATCGCAGCACCCCGGTGCAATAACTGCTGCATACTCCTGATCCCCAACCGCTAAGCTCGTCGTAGCGGGGCATGAAAGCCGCAAACGATAGAGGGACGATCTGGGTATGGAAAGGGGCTCGTTTGCCGCAAGGCATGATTTCGACGCGCTGCCGCTCAGTCCCGAGGTCGACGTCCGCTGCGCGCAATTTTCCGAAATTGCGGCGCTTTCGGAGATGGCGCACCGGCTGGTGCCGGGCGTGCAGATCGGGACCGCGGAGCTTGCGAAATATTACACGTTTGATCCCCAGAGCATCCTGACATTCAGCCGGAAGGGCCGTCTGCTCGGCGGCATGGCCTTCCTGTTTCTCAACGACCGCGGACACGATGCGCTGCTGCTCGACGAGATCTGCCTCACCGCGCCCGAGACGCACTATCTCGCTTCCGCGCGGGAAGACGTTGCTGCGATCTATATCTGGGCGATCGCCGCGACGGGGCGCGGCATCGCGGGTCTCGGCAAGGCTGCGGCTCATCTGCGACAGCTAAGATTTCGCGGCGCGGATTGCTATGCGCAGCCGTCAACCGTGGCCGGACGCGACATCATGAAAGCGACCGGATTCGAGCCGGTCCCGAGCTTCCAACCCGACCTGTGGTGCTACGAACGCCCCTGGCATCGGCAGCCGATGCACATGCCGGGCGCGATCGTCCAAGCAAGGAGTTTTGCAGATGCACGGCACTAGGATTCCTCTCGCCAAGCCCGACTCTCGCGCCATCACCATCCGCCTCGCGCGCGATCCCGGCGATCTCATGCTGGTCACCGCCATCCGCTCGGCGGTCTATCTTGCCGAGCAGGATTGTCCGTTCGAGGAGGAGTTCGACGGCAACGACATGGTCGCCGCGCATTTCATCGGCTATGTCGGCAACGAGCCCGCGGGTTGCCTGCGGGTGCGCTTCTTCGGCGATTTCGCCAAGGTCGAGCGGCTCGCGGTGCGGCACCAATACCGGCGCTCGCGCGTCTCCTTCAAGCTGGTGCAGGCGAGCGTCGACTATGTGAAGCGCAAGGGCTTTCGCAAGATCTACGGCCAGGCGCAGGACCGGCTGGTCGATTTCTGGGCCCATTTCGGCGCCAAGCCGCTCGGCCACAACCGCAAGATCACCTTCTCGGATTTCTCCTACACGGAGATGCTGCTCGAGATCGAGCCCGGGCCGGACGCCATCACGCTGGACAGCGATCCTTACGTGATTATCCGTCCCGAGGGCGATTGGGACCGGCCGGGCGTGCTCGACGCCTCGGCGGGGCGGGCGGTGACCTCGCCGCTGCGAGACCTCGCACTCGCCGATCGCTGAAACTGGTGCAGCCAAACGCAAGACAATGCTGGCTTCCATCACCGACGACCCGCCGATCCTGATCTGTGCGGATCTCCAGGTCGAATATCTGACCCCCGGGCGGCGCCACGTCATCCTCGACGGCGAGGTGGCCACCATGCGCTGCCTGGAACTCCTGGCGCTATGGCGCGACAAGCTCTGGCCCGTGATGCATCTGAAGCGCATTGCCCAGGCCGCCTGGTTCAATCCGGCATCGAGGCTGACCGATTGGATCGCCGAGGCGAAGCCGCGGCCGGGCGAGATGACGTTCGAGCATCCGCTCCCCTCGGCCTACAGCTCGTCGCGGTTTGTGGACTACATGTCCAATATCCGCAATGCCCGCTGCGTGCTGATCGGCTTCTCGCTGGACGAAACCATCCTGGCCACCGCCGTCGACGGGTTTCACCGCAGCCATCGCTACCAGGTGGCAGCCGACGCCGTGGCCTGCCGGCAGCCGGGCATGGGCGATGCCGCCGCCTATAAGCAGGCGGTGGTGAATGTTGTCGGAAATTTTGCTACAATCCAGTCCAGCGCCGAACTGATCAAAACCAGCGGCGCCGTTGCGGTGTAGGCGGCCGCGGTCGGCGGGTGGGGTGGGACATTGTCACGGGGAGAAGAGCTCAAGGAGCTGGCGAGCGAGCTGTCGCGCGCAGCCGAGAGGGCGCGCCGCATCGGCTTGCCCACGACGGTCTATCTGCTTTCGATGGCGCTCGTCGAGGTGAGGGAGGCTGCCGCCGAAGACGATGGCGATGACGACAGCGCGGCCTGAGAACTGCCAAATCTGCAAGCTACTTGTGTGCGGCTTTGTGCAACGCTGCTGAGCGCTTGCTGCCGACGAATTGGCGTTGCAAGTTTTGCCTCGTCGCAATAGCCAAGTAATTCGATCATCACGAGACGAAGCTGGCCGCGCCCGGCGACGCGACTATTCGAAGGATTTCGCAAATGTCCATGCTGCCCAATTCGCAAGAGGCCCGGGATGTAGCCTACCAGCTCCATCCCTACACCAACGCGCGCACCCATCAGCAGGCCGGTCCCCTGGTGATCGAGCGCGGCGAGGGGCCTTACGTGTTCGATGCGGCGGGCAAGCGCTATTTCGAGGCGATGGCGGGCCTGTGGAGCGTCGGGCTCGGCTTCAACGAGAAGCGTCTGGTCGAGGCGGCGCACAAGCAGATGCAGGCGCTGCCGTTCTATCACACGTTCTCCGCCAAATCGCACGGACCCTCGATCGATCTCGCCGAGAAGCTGGTGGCGCTCGCGCCTGTGCCGATGAGCAAGGTGTTCTTCACCAATTCCGGCTCGGAAGCCAACGACACCGTGCTGAAGCTGATCGCTTATCGCTCCAATGCGCTCGGCCAGCCCCAGCGCAAAAAGATCATCAGCCGCCTGCGCGCCTATCATGGCGTCACCGTCGCGTCCGCCAGCCTCACCGGTCTTCCGAACAACCACCGCTCGTTCGACCTGCCGCTGCCGAACATCCTGCACACGGGCTCGCCGCACTTCTACAAGGACGGTGCGCCCGGCGAGAGCGAGGAAGCGTTCGCCACGCGCCGGGCCGAGGAGCTCGATGCGCTGATCCAGAAGGAAGGCCCGGACACGATCGCCGCGTTCTTCGGCGAGCCGGTGATGGGAGCGGGCGGCGTCATCGTGCCGCCGGCGACCTATTGGGACAAGATCCAGGCGGTCCTCAAGAAGTACGACATCCTGCTGGTCGCCGACGAGGTGATCTGCGGCTTCGGCCGCACCGGCAAGATGTTCGGCTGCGAGACCTACGGCATCAAGCCCGACGCGATGGTGGTCTCCAAGCAGATCACCTCGAGCTATTTCCCGCTGTCGGCGATCATGATGAACGACCGCATGTTCGAGCCGATCGCGGACGAGAGCAACAAGATCGGCGTGCTCGGCCACGGTTTCACCGCGGGCGGCCATCCGGTCGGCTCGGCGATCGCGCTCGAGAACCTCAAGATCATCGAGGAGCGCGGCCTGGTCGCGCATGCCGCCGAGCTCGGCGGCTACATGCAGGGCAAGCTGCGTGAGCTCACCAGCCACCCGCTGGTCGGCGAGGTCCGCGGCGTCGGCATGATCGCAGCGCTCGAGCTCGTGCTCGACAAGGGTCGCAAGACCGCGGCGGCAACGCCCGGCGCGGTCGGCGGCATCGCCAGCCGCATGCTGCAGGAGCGCGGCGTGATCTCCCGGAACATGCTGGATGCCATCGCCATCTGTCCGCCGCTGATCACGACCAAGGCCCAGATCGACGATCTGGTCACCGCGATCGCCGGCGTGCTGAACGACATGAAGGCGGAAGTGGCGAAGCTGACGCCGGCGTAAGGGTCGAGTGTGTCAGTGTGGCCGGAGCAGCCGGCCACATCCACCGGTGTCGTCCTGGCGAAAGCCAGGACCCATACCGCGTGATCTATCTGTGGAGTTGGTAGAAGTACCGGACGGCGAGTCTTCGCCAAACGCCTCCCTGGGGTAATGGGTCCTGGCTTTCGCCAGGACGACATTGGGGAAGCTACGCCCGCTGAACCCCGATCACGCGGCCCTTCTCGATCGCCAGCGCCAGCTCGCCGCGCTTGAGTTTCAGTGCGGCCTCGCCGAACAGCTCGCGGCGCCAGCCGCGCAAGGCGGGCACATCGGCTTCGTCACTGGCCGCGATCTCTTCGAGGTCGTCGACCGTCGCGATCACCTTGCTCGCCACCGCATGGCGCTCGGCGGTCATGCGCAGCAACACCTTCAAAAGCTCGACGATGGCCGCGCCGTTGGAATTGTTGCGCGGCTTTTCCAGCTTCGGCAGCGTCGCGAAATCCCGCGCCAGCCCGCGCTCGACCGCGGCGACGATGTCCGCGCCCCATTTCGACTTCTCGAAGCCTTTCGGCACCGAGCGCAGATGGGCGAGCTTCTCCAGCGTGTTCGGCGCGTGGGTGGCGATGTCGGTGATCGCCTCGTCGCGCAGCACGCGGCCGCGCGGCACGTCACGGCTCTGTGCCTCCTGCTCGCGCCAGGCGGCGACCTCCATCAGGACGGCGAGGTCTTTGGGCTTGCGCACGCGCGTCTTCAGCCGCTCCCAGGCGCGCTCGGGGTGGAAGTCGTAAGTGCGCGGCGAGGTCAGGATCTCCATCTCGATCGAGACCCATTCGCTGCGGCGGCGCTTCTTGAGGTCGGCATCGAGCGCGGCGAAGACGTCGCGCAGATGGGTGACGTCGGAGACCGCGTAGTGCATCTGCTCCTTGGTCAGCGGCCGGCGCGACCAGTCGGTGAAGCGGTGGGTCTTGTCGGGGCGGTGGCCGGTAACCTTCTCGACCAGCTGGTCGTAGGCGATGCTGTCGCCGTAGCCGAGCACCATCGCGGCGACCTGGGTGTCGAACACCGGGTGCGGGATGATGTTGGCCTGATGCCAGATGATCTCGATGTCCTGCCGGGCGGCGTGGAAGACCTTCAGCACGCCCTCATTGGCCATTAGTTCGAAGAACGGCTTGAGGTCGATGCCCGGGGCGAGGGCGTCAATGACCACGGCTTCCTCGGCGCTGGCCATCTGCACCACGCATAGCAGCGGGTAATAGGTGGTTTCGCGCAGGAACTCGGTATCGACGGTGATGACGGGGTGCTTGGCCAGCCGGCTGCAGGCAGCCGCGAGGTCAGCGGTGGTGGTAATCAAATCCATGAACGGCCCATGACACTTGACATCAGCCGTTCTGCCGAAAGTGCTGTGATGTCAAGGGCCTTGGAGCGAATTCGAGCCTTGCATCGGGCCGGAATCGGCTCTTTCCGACGAAATTCCTATTCGTAGCGGATCCGGTGCGAGGATTTGCGGGCGCAGGGCAGCGCCACCACGACCACGCACATGGCGACAAGGGCGAGCCCCAGGAACTCGAAAACCAACAGATCCACGGCGAAATCTCCAGAAACATTGATAGATTTGTCGGGTGCGCGTTGAGGGTCTGTTAATTCCAATGGTTACCGCCGGCGGGCCGGGCCGGATGGTGGACGGGGAGTTAATGGGTCGGCGGCCCGCCGTCAGGTCATTAACTTCGGCAGGGCCGCAGCGAGGCTGTCCACGGCGGTGCGGACCTTTGGCGACAGCCGGGGCGAACGGGGCCACAGCGCGTGGCAGTCGTAGAGGAATTCGCCCTCGTCCCTGAGCAGACCGACCAGCGCGCCGGTGTCGAGGCGTTCGCGGATCAGCCAAAAGGGCAGCCAGGCGAGGCCCATGCCTTGCGCGGCGGCATCAGCGATGGCTTCGAGATCGTCGAGCCGCAGCCGTCCCGATGGCATGATCTCGTGTGGAAGCTGGCCTTCCAGCGGGAACAGCCACGGCCGGACGCGCCCGGAGCGTCGATAGATGATCGCCTGGTGCGCGGCGAGATCGTCGATCGATTTCGGCTTGCCGTTGGCTCGCAAATACGAGCGCGCGCCACACACCACCATGCGCTGGCTTGCGATGCGCCGCGTGATCAGGCCGGACTGGTCGTCGAGATCACCGGTCCGGATCGCAAGGTCATAGCCGGCCTCGACGATGTCAGTGATCGGGTCGCCGAAGGAGAGGTCGAGCTCGATATGCGGATGTTTGCGCGCCAGCTTCATCAACAGGGGCGCGATGCAGTGACGCCCCAGCAGCGCGGGCATCGTTACGCGCAGCCTGCCGCGCGGCTCGGACATTTCGTCGGCAACGACGGCGTCGGCCGCTTCAGCCTCGCTGAGCACGGCACGGCAGCGCTCGTAATAGGCCTGGCCGGCATCGGTCAGGCTCTGCCGCCGCGTGGTGCGGTTGAGCAGGCGTGCGCCGAGGCGCTCTTCGAGGAAGCGCACATGCTTGCCGACCATCGGCCCCGACATCTCCAGGGCGTCGGCTGCGGCCGCGAACGAGCCGAGATCGACGGCCTTGACGAACACGGCCATGCTGGTCAGGCGGTCCATGATTGAAAACTCCTGGTTTCGACTGTTCGTTTCCTTGGGCGATTTATCCACTTCCCAGGGATCGGCATAGCTCCATTCAGTTCAACTGTTTTGGAGTGTATCCATGGCCCGCGTCGTTCGCTTTCACCGGCATGGTGGACCCGAAGTGCTGCGCATCGAGACGGTCGATGTCGCGCCGCCCGCACGGGGCGAGGTGCAGATCCGGGCCAGGGCGCTTGGCCTCAACCGCGCGGAGGCCCTGCTCCGGAGCGGGATCTATATCGAGACCGCGGTATTTCCATCGGGTCTAGGTCTGGAGGCAGCGGGCATCGTCGAGGCGATCGGCCACGATGTCTCGGGCTTTGCCCCTGGTGATGTCGTCAGCATTGTGCCGCCGCAGTCGATGGTGCGGTGGCCGGCCTATGCCGAGCTTGCGACGTTTCCGGCCGAACTCGTCGTGAAGCATCCGCGGGAGCTTGGCTTCGAGGCCGCCGCTGCGGTCTGGATGCAATATCTGACGGCTTATGGCGCGCTGGTCCACATCGCGCGGCTCGGGCGAGGGGACGTCGTCGCCATTACGGCGGCGTCGAGCAGCGTGGGGCTGGCTGCAATCCCGATCGCGAACCGGATCGGCGCGATCCCGGTCGCGCTGACCCGGACCTCGGCCAAGCGGCAGGCCTTGCTCGATGCCGGCGCTGCCCACATCGTCGTCTCGGATGAAGAAGACATCCGCGCGCGGCTGGAGGCGATCGCCGGTTCAAACGGCGTCCGTGTGGTGCTGGATGCGGTCGGCGGCCCTGCGTTCGAGCCGCTGACCGCGGCGATGTCATCCGGCGGGATCCTGATCGAATATGGCGGACTGAGCCGCGAGCCAACGCCGTTTCCGCTTCCCAACGTGTTGACCAAGAGCCTGGTCCTGCGCGGCTACCTCGTGCACGAGATCACAGGCGATCCCGCGCGCCTCGAGCGGGCCAAGGCCTTCATCCTCGATGGGCTCGCGGACGGCACGTTGAAGCCGATCATCGCCCGAACGTTCCGGTTCGAGGACATCGTCGAGGCGCATCGCTTCCTGGAGTCGAATACGCAGTTCGGCAAGATTGTGGTGACGATCTGAGCCAGTAGGGTGGATCAGCTTCGTAAGGTGGGCAAAGCGACTTGTCCGCCGTAGCTCCGAGAGCGAAGCGTACGGTGGATTGCGCCCGCGGACTGCGCTTTCGCGCAGCCGCGGGCTGATCCACCCTCCAAAGCCCCTTACGGCAGCTTCAGCGAGGTCTCCGCGTTGTACGGCTTGAGCGTCTCGTCGGCGGCCTTCTGGGCGGCGACGAGGGCCTCCTTCGGCTGCTTCTTGCCGTTGAGGACCAGCATGACCTCGTCCTCGAGGTTCTTGCGAACCGGGACGGTCTTGTAGGTGGCGAACCAGGGCTTTGCGACGTCGAGCTGCTCGACGGCGGTCTTGGCGTCCGGGTTCTTGCCCAGGAAGTCGACCATCTCTGGCGTCTTGTAGGCGGCGATGTTGGGCGCGAAATAGCCTGTCGCGCGGCTCCACCAGCCGCTCTTCTCGGGCGAGGTCATCCACTTGATCAGCGTCCAGGCGGCCTTCTGCTTGTCGGCTTCCTGGCCGGCCGGAACGATCAGCGAGGCGCCGCCGATCGGCACGGCGTTGCGGACGTTGCGCGGGATGAAGGCGACCTTGTAGGCGAACTTGGCGTTGTCGCGCACGTAGGTCAGCGAGCCCGTCGAGAGCATCATCATCGCGGCGTTGCCGGAGATGAAGGAGGTGCTGACGGCAGGGCCGGGCGTCGCGCCGGGCGGATGGACCTTGTGCTTGGCGACGAGGTCGTTCCACCAGGTCAGCGCGCCCAGCATCGACGGCGTGTCGTAATAGACCTCGCCGCCGAACTCCTCGTTGTAGTAGCGCCCGCCATTGCTCATGGTGAGCGTTTCCATCATCCAGCCGCAATAGTCGTAGGCGCAGGGGATCGCGATGCCCCACTGGGTCACCTTGTCACCCTCGCGCTTGGTGAGCTTCTTGGCCCAGTCGGTGAGCTCGGCCCAGGTCTGCGGCGGCTTGTTCGGATCAAGGCCGGCTTCCTTGGCCTTGTCGGCATTGATGTAGAGCAGCGGCGTCGAATTGTGGAAGGGCACGCCGTAGACCGAGCGGTTGATCACCGCATTGCCCTGCAGCGCCGGGAAGAACTGGCCGAGGAACTGATCCTTGGTGGTGCCGTCGGCGGCGATCAGGCTGTCGAGATTGGTGAGCTCGTTCTCGATCTGCATGTCGAGCAGGAAGTTCGCCGACATGATCACGGCAGCCGGCGGCTTGCCGGCCTTGATCGACGCGCGCGTCTTGATCAGCGTGTCGTCATAGGAGCCGGTGTAAACGGCGGTCGCCTTGATCGCGGGATGGGTCTCGTTGAACTCCTTGATCAAGGTGCCCATGTCGCGGGCGAGCTTGCCGTCGACGGGAACGGGAAAGAACAAATCGATCTCGGTCGGACCTTCGCCGGCGAGCGCCGGGAAGGTGAGGGCGCCTGCCATGGAGCCTGCCATGGCAAGGCCAAGCATGAGCCTGCGGGAGAACAGCATCGGAAAATCTCCTATTTGATGCCTGAGGTGACGAAAGAGCTGATGAAGCGCTTCTGGAAGATCAGGAAGGTGACGAGCAGCGGCGCGATCACCATGAGCGTGCCTGCGGCGATGGTGCCCCAGGCTTGCGTGCCTTCGGCGGTCTTGGTGAACACCGAGAGACCGACCGTGAGCGGCCGCTTGTCGGGCGAATTGATCACCATCAGCGGCCACAGGAAGTCGTTCCAGTGGCTGGTCACGGAGATGATGGCGAACGCGGAGAAGCTCGGCATCGACAGCGGCACGTAGATGTGGCGAATGCGCTGGAACAGGCTGGCACCGTCGATCAGCGCTGCGTCTTCGAGCTCAGTCGGGATCGCCTCGAACGCCTGGCGCATCAGGAAGGTGCCGAAGGCCGAAGCGAAGAACGGCATCATCACGCCGGCGAGCGTGTCGTAGAGGCCGAGCTGCGCGACGAGCTTCAGGTTGGGCACGATCAGCAGCACCGGCACCAGCATCAGCTGCATCAGGAACAGGTAGAAGATCAGCGTCTTGCCGGCGAAGTTCAGGCGGGCGAAGGCAAAGCCTGCCAGCGTGATCGTGAAGAACTGCACCAGGAGGATGCCGGTGCAGATGATCGTGGTGTTGAGGGTGTAGCGCGGGAAATCGCCGATCTCCCAGGCATCCCTGATATTGTCGAGCGTGGGCTTCAGGCTCGGCATCAGCTCGGCCATGGCGTTGATGCCGTCCGAGGCGGGGCGCAGCGTTGCCACGCCCATCCACAGGAACGGGATCAGCCAGACGATCGCGAGCAGCACGGTCAGGAGGAAGCCGAGCTTGGGCGTGATCTCGCCGCGGGTGGCGAGCGGTGCATCCTTCCAGAGCGCATCGATCAGTTTCATGGCCCGCCCTCGCGGTTCGCCATGGTGCGGAAGGACAGCGCGGTGAGTCCCATCAGCGCGGCGAGCGTCAGCAGCGTCGCCGCCGAGGCCTTGCCGACGTCGTAGTGCTCGACCGCCTGCTGGTAGATGTAGAACAGCACGAGATTGGTCGAGTTGGACGGCCCGCCCTGGGTCATGACGAAGACGTGGTCGACCTGCGTCACCGCGTTGAGGATCGCGATGACGGTGACGAACAGGAAGGTGGGCTTGAGCTCCGGCAGGATGATGTGGCGAAACCGCTGATTGGGCCCCGCGCCGTCGAGGTGCGCCGCCTCCATCACATCCTCGGGCACGGCCTGCAGGCCGGCGAGGAAGAACAGCATGTAATAGCCGGCGTTTTTCCAGATCGTGATGATCATGATCGCATAGAGCGCGATGTCGGGATCGCCGAGCCAGTTCGGCAGCACCGGCAGCAGCCGGCCGATGTAATAATCGAGCAGGCCGACATTGGGCAGGAAGATGAACAGGAACAGCGCGGATGCCGCGACCATCGGGATCAGCACCGGCAGGAACAGCGCCGCGCGTAGCGCGCTGTTCACGGCATGGGTGCGCGTCAGCGCCAGCGCGAACAACAGCGCAAGTCCGATGCTCGGGACCGCCGTGCCGACGGCGTAGATCAGATTGTTGACGACGGCGCCGGTGAAGGCGGGGTCGGCGAGCACCGCGCTGATATTGTCGAGGCCGACGAACCGCACCGGCGCCTTGGGCGTGGCGCGCTGATAGAGCGCGTCGATGAGGACGCGTCCCATCGCGCCATAGGTGAACAGCGCGAGGAACACCAGCGAGGGCAACAGCAGCAGATAGGCAGGCAGCGAGGCTTTGAGGCGGCTCGAAAACCGCTTCAGGACGTGCAGACGCGTTGCCGCCGACGTCGCGACCGGGAGAGCCGCGGGTTCAGCGAGGCTCATCTCATCGCGCCGGGAAATTGAGCGCATAGTCGCGGCCATCCACTCCTGCCGGTGGCTCGAAGGGGAAGCGCAGACTGGTGTCGAGGAAGTCGTGGCTGTGCACGACGAGGTTCTCCCCGTCGATCAGCACGACGCCATAGGCCGGCGGCTCGTGGCTGGCGAGATGGTCGGTCGCGGCAGCGTCGAGCTCGAACCAGACCTGGTGGTTGGTGCCGCGCAGCGTCGAGAACGGGATCTTGCCGTAGCTGCCGAAGATCGGCCGGTGCACGTGGCCGAAGAAGAGATGGCGGATGCGCGAGCGATAGGGCGCGATGACCTCCGCGAATTCGGCGCTCTGCTTCAGCGCGATCTCGTCCATCGCATGGACGCCGACCGGGAACGGCGGATGATGCATGAACACCACGAATTGCTGGTCCGCCGGCGCGGCAGCCAGCGTGCTCGCGAGCCAGCCGAGGCGCCTCTCGCACATCTCGCCGGCGTGGCTGGTCTCGTCCAGCGTGTCCAGGAACACGAACAGGCCGTGCTCGGTGGTGCGCGTGCCCTGCACGAAGCCGTTGGCATCGCGCGGCGCGGCTTTCAGGCTGTCGAGACAGGTCACCCGCTTGTCGTGATTGCCGACCATGGCGATGTACGGAATTTTCAGCGCGGCCATCGCCTCGGCGAAATTGGCGTAGGATTCAGGTTCGCCCCAATGGGTGAGGTCGCCGGTCACGACCGCAAACGCAGCATCGGACTGGTGCTTGTTGATGTCGGCGATCGCCGCATCCAGCCGGGCGCGCGGATCGAGGCCATAGAGCTTCAGTCCCGGGTTCGCGAGATGCGTGTCGGTGATGTGGATGAATTTGAAGGACATGGCGCGCTTTGTCGGGACGGTTGGAGGATGGGCGCCTCCGGCAAGACGGCGCTGCCAGCCCGTTAGAGCGCGTGTGTTTCAGTTTGATGACAGTGGTTCCCGCGTCCACAACGGCCAAGGCCGTAGGGTGGATTAGCCGAAGGCGTAATCCACCGCTGTGAGCCAACTTCAAGTTGTGCTATCGATAGTTCATGCCTGACTACCGCCGCGCATTCGTTCCCGGAGGATGCTGGTTCTTCACCGTGAATCTGCTTGATCGGCGGAAATCTCTTTTGACCGACGAGATCGAGAGCTTGCGGGACGCAGTCGCCGCAACGCGCCGGAGCTATCCCTTCGAGATCGATGCTTTCGTGGTTCTGCCGGATCATCTCCACGCGATCTGGAAGCTGCCGCCGGGCGATGCCAATTTTTCGGTGCGTTGGCGGTTGATCAAGGCACGTTTCGCGAAAGCCCTACCGGCCAATGAGCGGCTGAGCGCAGTTCGTGCCGCAAGGGACGAACGCGGTATCTGGCAACGCCGTTTCTGGGAGCATTTGATCCGTGACGAGGCGGACTACGCGCGCCATATCGAGTATTGCTACTACAATCCCGTCAAACACGGGCGCGTCTCGAAAGTGCGTGATTGGCCTTATTCGTCGTTTCATCGCGATGTCCGCGCGGGGTTATTTCCGGAGGATTGGGGCGGTGATACGAAGTCCATAGGCGAGGTTGGCGAGCGCGCGTAGCGGTCGTGTCGGCTCGTAGGGTGGATAAGCGAAGCGTGATCCACCTCTTTACTTTCCGGGTGTTGAGAGAAGTGGTGGATTACGCCTGCGGACTGCGCTTCGCGCAGCCGCGGGCTAATCCACCCTACGCACCGAGCCTGCCTCAAGTCCCGCAGAACGTCTGCAACACCCGCTGGTCCGGCAACGGCGGATCGGCGTAGGCCGCATACTGCGGCTGATCCTCGTACGGCTTCGCCAGCACCTTCACCAGCTCCTCGAACGGCGCGTAGTCGTCGTTGTTCACCGCGGCCTGGATCACGGCCTCGACGCGGTGGTTGCGCGGGATGAAGATCGGATTGACGGCGTGCATCGCGGCTTGCCGCTCGGCGGCGGATTGCGGCTCCAGGGCAATACGCTCGCGCCAGCGCCCAGCCCACTCGTCGAACGCGCCGGGCTCCATGAACTGCGCGCGCACGTCGGCGCCGTCGTCGCCTGCGGCGTCACCAAGCTTGCGGAAGGTGAGGGTGAAGTCGGCCTGGTTCTTGGCCATGGCGTCGAGCAGGTCCTGGATCAGCGCCTCGTCGCCGTCATGCTCCGTGAACAGGCCGACCTTTTTGCGCAGGCCGGCCTGATAGGCGGCACTGAATGTTTCGGCGAAGGCGCCCAGGATGTCCTGGGCTTCCGCGACGGCCTTCTCCTGATCGTCCGAGAACAGCGGCAGCAGGCATTCGGCGAGGCGCGTCAGATTCCACAAGCCGATGCGCGGCTGGTTGGCATAGGCGTAACGGCCCATCTCGTCGATCGAGGAAAACACCTGCGCGGGATTGTAGGCATCCATGAAGGCGCAGGGGCCGTAATCGATGGTCTCGCCCGAGATGGAGCTATTGTCGGTGTTCATCACGCCGTGGATGAAGCCGACCAGCAGCCAGCGCGCGATGAGGTCGGCCTGGCGTGCGACGACGGCACCGAGCAGCGCGTGATAGGGCTGCTCCACGTGGAGTAGATCAGGGTAGTGCCTGACGATGACGTGATCGGCGAGCCGGCGGATCGCCTCGGTATCGCGGCGGACGGCAAAGAACTGGAAGGTGCCGACGCGGATGTGGCTGGAGGCGATGCGGGTCAGCACCGCGCCCGGCAGCGCGGTCTCGCGGATGACGTGCTCGCCGGTGACGACGGCGGCAAGCGAGCGCGTGGTCGGGATGCCCAGCGCATACATCGCTTCGCTGACGATGTATTCGCGCAAGACCGGCCCAAGCGCGGCACGTCCGTCGCCGCGGCGGGAGAACGGGGTGGGGCCGCTTCCCTTGAGTTGGATGTCGCGGCGGACGCCGTCCCTGTCGATGACCTCGCCGAGCAGGATGGCGCGGCCGTCGCCGAGCTGGGGCACGAATTGCCCGAACTGGTGGCCGGCATAGGCCATGGCGATGGGATCGGCCCCGGCGGGAACCGTCTTGCCGGCCAGGATCTCGGCGCCCTCCGGGGTCTCCAAAAGGTCCGGGTCCAGCCCGAGCTGGACCGCCAGCGGCCGGTTCAGCTTGATCAGCCGGGGCGCGGCGACCGGGGTCGGCGCGACGCGGGCAAAGAAGCTGTCCGGCAGCGCCGAATACGAGTTCTGGAAGGGGAAATGGACCGTCATGGCCTCAAGATAGGGCTGGAACGGTCATCGGCAAAGGCTCCGGCCCCGATTAGCCAAAAATGGGCGCTTCCAGCCCAAATCGGGCCGTTCCTTGGTTGCCGCCTCGGGTTGCTGCTTTGGGCCTCGTCGGGTAAACCCTGCCGCAACTTCGGACCGGTCGTTTCAGGCCGTCCGATTCGCTTCCTCCGACATTGATTTTGGGACGACCATGCATCGCTACCGGTCACATACATGCGGCGCGCTCCGCGAGAGCAACATCGGCGAGACCATCCGCCTCTCGGGCTGGGTCCATCGCGTTCGCGACCATGGCGGCGTGCTGTTCATCGACCTGCGCGACCATTACGGCCTGACCCAATGCGTGGTCGACCCGGACTCGCCGGCATTCTCGCTGGCCGAAAAGCTGCGCTCGGAATTCGTGGTCAAGATGGACGGCAAGGTCCGCCGCCGCCCCGAAGGCACCGACAATGACGATCTGCCGACCGGCAAGATCGAGATCTATGTCAGCGAGATCGAGGTGCTGGGACCCGCCGGCGACCTGCCGCTGCCGGTGTTTGGCGACCAGGAATATCCCGAAGACATCAGGCTCAAATATCGCTTCCTGGACCTGCGTCGCGAGAAACTGCACCAGAACATCATGACGCGCGTCGAGATCATCAAGTCGATGCGCCGGCGCATGGAGGGGCAGGGCTTCTTCGAGTTCAACACGCCGATCCTGACCGCGTCCTCGCCGGAAGGCGCGCGCGACTTCCTGGTGCCCTCGCGCATCCATCCCGGCAAGTTCTACGCGCTGCCGCAGGCGCCGCAGCAGTACAAGCAGCTGCTGATGATGTCGGGCTTCGACCGCTACTTCCAGATCGCGCCCTGCTTCCGCGACGAGGACCCGCGCGCCGACCGTCTGCCCGGCGAGTTCTACCAGCTCGACGTCGAGATGAGCTTTGTCACGCAGGAAGACGTCTTTGCGGCCATGGAGCCCGTCATCACCGGCGTGTTCGAGGAGTTCGCCAAGGGCAAGCCGGTGAGCAAGAACTGGCGCCGCATTCCATTCGCCGAGGCGCTGCGCAAGTACGGCAGCGACAAGCCCGATTTGCGCAACCCGATCGAGATGCAGGACGTCTCCGAGCACTTCCGCGGCTCCGGCTTCAAGGTGTTCGCGCGCATGCTCGAGGACCCCAAGAACCAGGTCTGGGCGATCCCGGCCGCGGGCGGCGGCAGCCGCGCGTTCTGCGACCGCATGAACTCGTGGGCGCAGGGCGAGGGCCAGCCCGGCCTCGGTTACATCATGTGGCGTGGCGGCGAAGATACCTTGGATGTGTCCAAAGCAGACGAAAAGGCCACGGCCGACAAGGCTACCGCCTTAGCCAAGGAAGGTAAGGTCATCGAGGCCATCAAGACCCTCCAAGGCGCAGGGCCGCTCGCGAACAATATCGGTGCGGAGCGTACAGAAGCGATTCGCGCGCAGTTGGGGCTAAAGGCGGGCGATGCCGCCTTCTTCGTCGCCGGCGATCCTGATAAGTTCTGGAAGTTCTCCGGCCTTGCCCGCAACAAGGTCGGCGAGGAATTGAACCTCACCGACAAGGAGCGGTTCGAGCTCGCCTGGATCGTCGACTTCCCGATGTACGAGTACAACGAGGACGACAAGAAGGTCGACTTCTCGCACAACCCGTTCTCGATGCCGCAGGGCGGTCTCGAAGCGCTGAAGGGCCAGGACCCGCTGACCATCAAGGCGTTCCAGTACGACATCACCTGCAACGGCTACGAGATCGCCTCGGGCGGCATCCGCAACCATGTGCCGGAAGCGATGGTGAAGGCGTTCGAGATCGCGGGCTATGGCGAGCAGGAAGTGGTCGACCGCTTCGGCGGCATGTACCGCGCCTTCCAGTACGGCGCCCCGCCGCATGGCGGCATGGCCGCGGGTGTCGACCGCATCGTGATGCTGCTCTGCGGCACCACCAATCTGCGCGAGATCTCGCTGTTCCCGATGAACCAGCAGGCGATGGATCTGTTGATGGGCGCGCCGTCGGAAGCGACGACAAAGCAGCTCCGCGAGCTGCATGTGCGAGTCAACCTGCCGCAGAAGTGATGCTCTTTGCCTCTCCCCGCGTGCGGGGAGAGGCGCGCTCTTTCCACATCGTCATTGCGAGCGCAGCGAAGCAATCCAGAATCTTTCCGCGGAAGGACTCTGGATTGCTTCGTCGCAAGAGCTCCTCGCAATGACGAGGAGGAGAGATCCGCTTTTCTCGCCTACAACCCCGTCGACGCCTCAATCCTGAATTGCGCCAGCGCAACGATCGGCTCGTGGTTCAGGGCGTCCATCAGCTGAACCACCGGCACCTTGCCGAGTGGCGTCAGCTTGATGGTCAGCGTCTGCCCCGACGTCTCGACGAAGCCGGCGAGGGCATCGACTGCGACCCGGGCGTCGAGATTGGAGGCCGCGATCTTCTCGCCCTGCGCGCGGATCATCTCGACGATGGCGCTGCGCGCGGCATCGCGGCTGAGATTTTGCATCCGCGCGAACTGTGCCACAACGAGATCGACAACGCCGCGGTCGCGCAAGGACAGCTCGATCGCGCCGGTCTCGATCTGCGCCAACTGACCCATCGCCTCCAGGGAATCCGTCGTGGTGAAGAGGTCGCGCGGCACCTTGGCGAGCGCCAAGCTCGCCTGCGCCCTGGCGAGGTTGCCGAGATCGATGGTGGCCGGCGCGAGCGCGAAGGCCCCCGACGATTCCGTCCAGGCCGCACCGAGATCGAGGTCGATCGCAAGCTTGTCCACGCCCGCCATGATCAGCGGCTGCAGCGCCGGATTGGCGGGATCAGTCGGCGTGACCATCTTCACGACCAGATTGGCCTTGCTCGGGATCGACCCGACCAGCTGGCCCCAGTTCAGGCTGATCGTGTCGATGGTGAAGAGCTGCCGCGTGTTCTTATAGGGCGAGACCACGCCCTTGATCTCGGCGCCTTCGAGCACGCGGAACAGGCCCAGCATCTGATCAGGCGAGGGGGCTTGTCCGGGATTGGCGAGGCCGGCCGCCCAGCGGAGCAGGTCCACCGTTCTGAACGATTTGAGCGCGAAGCGCTCTACCTTCAACTGGCCCTGAGGTGTCGGCGCATCAAGGCCTTCCAGGGCGAATTCAGTCTGATCGTATTTTACGGCCCTCAGCCTTGCCGTCCCTTGTGGCGTCTCGACCGATTGCTTGCCAATTTCGATCTTGCCAATCTGAAGACCTTCAAAGAAGTCGGCGATCTTCACCATCGAGGCGCGCGACTGCGCCGGCGTCAGGATCGCGCGGTCTTCCGGCACCAACGCCATGATTTCAGCCGGGCGGAATTTCGATGGCCGGATCGCAATATCGTCGACGATGATGCTGTCGGTCTGCACGCGCACGGCCGGTCCCGCCGTCACTGTATAGGAATCGGCTGAGAGGCGCCGGTAGATCCTGTGGAAGCTGTCGTCACCGGACTGTTGCGGATCAAGTGCGACCGCGACGGCGCTTGCGTCGAAATCGTAGGCCGCCACGCCGGACAGCTCGCCGGTCATCTTCGCGGGCTTGCCCGGCTGGGTCGGGTCGAGTGTGTAGGTGATGCGGTCCGTCTTCGCCGTTTCGACCTTACCGCGATTGATGTTCTGGATCGCCAGACCCGAATAGACGAAATCTCCATTGCCCGCTTTGCCGGTGCCGGCATCGACGTTGACGGTGATGGTCGGGGCCATGATCGAGGACGCCGAGACCGTCGCGTATTGCACCAGCGCGAAGCGGTACATGTCGATCAACGAGCCGGACAGCGGAGCGCCGTTGGCTGCACGAGTCGGACCGGAAAAGTTGCGAGCTGTAATCTGGGGAATTTTGTAGGTCGCCTTCACCTTGGTCCGATCGGTGTAGGTGATGGCGACTTCGACTCCTCCCAGCTCGACGCTGTCAGCCGAGAAACGATCCTCGTCGGCCTGACTTACCCCAAGCGCAGTCACCTTTGCGATTTTGAGGAGAGCCAGCTCCGGCAGGCCGGGCTCGATCACGACATCCTCGATCGTCAGCGTCCGGGTCGCGAGCTCGAACCCGATCTTGCCATGGCCCGCCTTGCCGCCACCCGAGCGCATCCGCTCGAACGCGGCCTCGACCTCGCTCGTCGCCCGGTGCTGGACATAAAGGTTGAAGCCGAACCATCCGCCCGCGGCGAGCACGGCTGCCGCGATCAGGCCGATCAGGATGCGCTTCATTCCCAGCTCCAGTTGCCCGTTTTGCACTGCGCAACCTGCCATATTCGCCAAACGCCGCGCGGTCCAGGGAAAGCTATGATTTTCAAATATTTGACCGCGCGCCCTGTTGATGGGGGCGCAATCCGATGTTGCCACCGGGGCGCCGGCCGTGCTTCATCCCGTTTCCACGACCCGGAAATACCCTCCGCTTGGACGATTGCTCCGGATCGTGCATTTTGAGGCCGGTAACGCGAGGCGAGACACCGCATGTCGTCCTATTCTGATGATCTCCACCAGGCGGCGCTCGCCTACCATCGTCTGCCGCGCCCCGGAAAGCTCGAGATCCAGGCAAGCAAGCCGCTTGCCAACCAGCGCGACCTCGCGCTGGCTTATTCCCCGGGCGTTGCCGCCGCCTGCACCGAGATCGCCAAGAACCCGGCGGAAGCCGCGACCCTGACGACCCGCGCCAATCTGGTCGCCGTGGTCTCGAACGGCACCGCGGTCCTCGGCCTCGGCAATATCGGCCCGCTGGCCTCCAAGCCGGTGATGGAGGGCAAGGCCGTCCTGTTCAAGAAATTCGCCGGCATCGACGTGTTCGACATCGAGATCGCCGCCGACACCATCGACCGCGTGGTCGAGACGGTGGCGGCGCTCGAGCCGACCTTCGGCGGCATCAATCTGGAAGACATCCGCGGACCGGAGTGCTTCGAGATCGAGGCGCGGCTGAAGGAGCGCATGAAGATCCCGGTCTTCCATGACGACCAGCACGGCACCGCAATCATCGTGGCCGCCGCCATCACCAACGGCCTCAGGCTGAACGGCAAGAAGCTGTCCGAGGTCAAGATCGTGGCATCGGGGGCAGGGGCGGCCGCGATCGCGACGCTCAACCTGCTGGTGTCGATGGGCGCGCAGCGCAAGAACATCTGGGTCTGCGACATCGACGGCCTCGTGCATGAGGGCCGCAACACCTCGATGGACCGCTGGAAGGCGGTCTATGCGCAGAAGACCGACAAGCGCACGCTGGCCGACGTCATCGGCGGCGCCGACATCTTCATCGGGCTGTCGGCACCGGGCGTGCTGAAGCCCGAGATGGCTCAGGCGATGGGCGAGAAGCCGCTGATCATGGCGCTCGCCAATCCGACCCCGGAGATCATGCCGGAGGAGGCGCGCAAGGTGCGCCCCGACGCCATGATCTGCACCGGCCGCTCCGACTATCCGAACCAGGTCAACAACGTCCTGTGCTTCCCCTTCATCTTCCGCGGTGCGCTCGACGTCGGCGCCAGCGCCATCAATGAGGAGATGAAGCACGCCGCGGTCGAAGCCATCGCGCAGCTCGCGCGCGAGGCGCCGTCCGATGCCGTCTCCCAGAGCAGCCTCGACACCGGCGAGACGGGCGGCTTCGGCCCCGGCTCGCTGATCCCCAGCCCCTTTGATCCACGGTTAATTCTACGTATTGCGCCGGCGGTAGCGAAGGCGGCGATGGAGTCCGGCGTCGCGACGCGCCCCATCACCAATTTCGACGAGTATCGCGCGCTGCTCGAGCGTTTCGCCTTCCGCTCCGGCCTCGTCATGAAGCCGATGTTCGCGAAGGCCAAGACCCAGCCCGTGCGCGTGATCTATGCCGAGGGCGAGGACGAGCGCGTGCTGCGCGCCACGCAGGTGGTGCTGGAGGAGAAGTTGGCGACGCCGATCCTGGTCGGCCGTCCATCGGTGGTGGAGGCGCGCATCAAGCGCTTCGGCCTGTCGATCAAGGCGGGCAAGGATTTCGACCTCGTCAATCCCGAGGACGATCCGCGCTATCGTTCCTACGTGCAGTCCTATGTCGAGGTCGCCGGCCGCCGCGGCGTGACGCCGGATGCGGCGCGCACGGTGGTGCGCACCAACAACACGGTCATCGCCGCACTCGCGGTGACGCGCGGGGAGGCGGATGCCATGCTCTGCGGCGTCGAGGGCCGCTACATGAGCCATCTGCGCCATGTCCGCGAGATCGTCGGCTTCTCGCCGGGGATCAGCGATTACGCCGCGCTGGCGCTGCTGATCACCAGCAAGGGCGCCTTCTTCATCGCCGACACGCAGGTCCGCCCCAATCCGAGCGCGGAGGAGCTCGCCGAGATCGCCTCGCTCGCCGCCGTCCACGTCCAGCGCTTCAACATCAAGCCGAAGATCGCCTTCGTCTCGCATTCGGATTTCGGCAGCTACGACACCGAATCCTCGCGCAAGATGCGCCGCGCGACCCAGCTCTTGAAGGATAAGCATCCGGAGATCGAGGCCGATGGCGAGATGCAGGGCGACACTGCGCTCTCCGCCGCTGCGCGCCGCATGGTCCTGCCGCACTCCAAGCTCGAGGGTGAGGCCAACATCATGATCATGCCGACGCTGGACACCGCCAACGTCGCCTATCAGATGATCAAGTCGCTGGCGGACGCGCTTCCGGTCGGCCCGATCCTGGTCGGCCCGGCGCGCCCGGCGCACATTCTCACGCCGTCGGTGACCGCGCGCGGCATCCTCAACATGACCGCGGTTGCGGTGGTGGAAGCGCAGGAGCGTGCGGCCCGGCAGCAGCCGACGCTGTTTACGTAAGCCGCTTTCTTACCCTCTCCCCTTGCGGGCCTGTTGCGTAATTCGCCAGTTGTGATTCCCTAGGGCAAAGCCTTGAGGGGATGACGATGGCGGTTAAGCGGACGGGACAGCCGAGCTTTGTGGAAGCACTGATGCCGAAGGGGGCCGGCGCCAATGCAGCGCTGGATCGGCTGGCTGGCCTGGTCAAGTGGTACCGGTTCGAGAAGCTGATCGGCCATCTGCGGGATGAAGGGAGCCCCGGTCGTCCAGGCTATCCGGTGCTGGTGCTGTTTCGTGCCGTGCTGTTGCAGTCGCTCTATGGTCTTTCGGAACGCGAACTCGAGGAAGCGTTGGGCGACCGGTTGTCGTTCAAGCGCTTCGTCGGTTTGAGCCTGGAAGATGCGACGCCCGACCACACGGTTCTGAACCGCTTCCGGAACCAGCTCGTCGAACAAGGGCTGTTGGAGAAGCTGTTTGGCGAGCTGGATCGCCAGCTCGAGAATGCCGGGGTCATCCTCAAGCGCGGCACGATGCTGGATGCGACCTTGATCCAGGCGGTGTCAGCCCCTCCGAAGCAGGATCGTCCCTCAAACGACCCAGATGCCCGGTTTACCAAGCGGCAGGGCAAGGGTGGTTCGACCTTCGGCTACAAGGCTCACATGGGTGTCGACGAGGGATCCGGCCTGATCCGCGCAGTCCTGACCACGCCCGCCAATGTCAACGACACAACGCCGGCCGACGAACTGATCCGTGGCGATGAAGCCGTGGTGTGGGCCGATGCAGCCTACGACACCCATGCCCGACGGGCTCGGCTGAAAGCGGAAGGCAAGAAGCCCCGCATCGCCCGTCGTCCCAACCGACATCACCCGGAGCTACCGCCTCGGCTCAAACGCTACAACCTCCTCATCGCGCGCCGACGAGCCCAGGTCGAGACCACCTTCGCCACTCTCAAACGCCGCATGCGGCTGACCTGCATCCGCTATGTCGGTCTCATGAAGGCAAGCGGGCAGGTCCTGCTTGCCTCCATCGCGTTCAACATGAGGCGCTGGGCCGCGCTCGCCGCCTGAGACGCCCGCCAAGGGCACCAAGTACAGATCTCGGCCTGACAATCGGCGTCAACACAGCCCTCTCTCCCTACGTCTCCTGCCTCAAAAGGCAGTAGCGCAACAGGCCCCTCGTGGGAGAGGGTGGCTCGCCGCGTAGCGGCGAGACGGGTGGGGGTCTCTATCAGCGAGTTATCTCACCATTGACGTATGAGGATGCAACCCCTCATCCGGCGCTTCGCGCCACCTCTCCCACAGGGGGAGAAGGGGTACCGCACGTGTGGCGCGCTTTTGAATTGCTCGCAGTTCGTCATTTCCCCGTTTGAAAACCGCAGACGGACTCTTCATAATCCTGGGAAGCGACCCGCGCTTAGCGTTTTGCCAAGAGGCCGATCATGCCAGCGTTCGTGACTTTCGGACGGATCCTGTTCGCCGTGCTGTTCATCTACACGGGCGCCACCAAGCTCTTTGCCATCCAGGCGACCGCCGATTTCATCGCGACAAAGGTCGTGGTGCCCGACATCGTCGCGCCCTACGCCAAGCAGATCGAGACGGCGACTGCGATGACGACACCCCAGCTGCTGGCGATCGCGGTGGGTGGGCTCGAGGTCATCGCGGGCCTGATGATTGCGCTGAACTTCGGCGCGCGCTTCTTTGCGATGCTGCTGATCATCTACGTCGCGGTCGCAACCGTCCTGTTCTACGATTTCTGGAACCAGGTGCCGCCCGACAATGCCAAGATGCTGGTTGATGCGCTCAAAAATCTCTCGATCATCGGCGCGCTCTGCATGATCATCGGCTACGGCCGCACCACGCGTCCGGCCGAGGCGGCCTACGGGGACGTGTAGGGCTAGTTCACCCTACGCCACGGCGTGACGGTCACTTCATGCGCTGCATCGAGCAGGTAGGGCGCGCCCGGCCTCATTCCGTGGGAGGCCAGCACCTCATGCGGTGTCCGCTCGGGCACGCCGACAAAACAGCCTTCGCCGCCGGGTAGCCGCACATGGGGGGCTTCCGACAGCCAGAACGTGTCGTAGCGGTCCATGAACATGTCGAACACGACGGGGCCGCCGATGATCGCGACGGTGCCGGAGGCGACGTCGGCGAAGGCGCAGGCCTCCGCGAAGCTCGCGCGCTCCGGATTCCACAGCGTTGCGTTCGGCATCTCCGGATCGACGGTGAGCGCCTTGATCTTGCGGGTCAGGATCAGGCGCTTGCGCTTCGGCGAATTCGGCTGCTGCTCGTGCGAGCGCCGGCCGTGCACGATCAGCGCGGCGCGATCGAGCGCCTGCTCGAAGAACAGCTTGTCACCTTCGAATTTCAACGTCTCAGGCATGATGTGCGAGGGATCGGCGAGCATGCCGTCCGCGGAGACGATGACGTAGCCTTCGATACGGAAAGACAATTGCGACGGCTATTCGGAAACGGTCGTCACCACGGAATTGACCGGGCGCTGGCTCACCGTCGGCAGCTTGACGTCCTTGAGCAGCTCCTGGTCGTATTCGGGCAGTGTCGATGCCGGGAATTTCGCGCGCATCGCCACCACCTTGTAGCCGCCGGCCTTCAGGCGCTTGAGCAACTCGGGCAGGGCTTCGGCGGTGTGCTTCTGGAAGTCGTGCATCAGGATGATGCCCTTGCCCTTGGCGTCGAGCTTCTTCATCACGGTCTCGATCACCTTCTCGGGCTTCGAGGCCTTGAAGTCGAAGGAGTCGATGTCGCAGGAGAAGATCGCGGTGTTTCGGTTGCCGAGATAGGTGACCATCTCCGGTGGATGCTGGAGCGCCGGGAAGCGGAAGAACGGCGAGGGCGAGATGCCGCCGAGCGCCCACTTCACCGCGGAAAGACCCTTCTCGATCTCTTCCTTGCGCTGCGCTTCGGTAAGCTTCTTGTTGTTGAGGTTGGCGTGCGACCAGGTGTGGGTGCCGACCGTGTGGCCGGCAGCATAGACCTGCTTCAGGATCTCCGGCTCGTAGGTGGCGTGCTTGCCGATCGAGAAGAAGATGCCGGTGGTGCATTCATCGGCGAGCGCCTTCAGCACGGCGGGCGTGTTCTTCGGCCAGGGACCGTCGTCGAAGGTCAGCACCACCTCCTTGTCGCGCAGGAAGTCGAGCTCCTTGAAGTGCTCGAAGCCGAAGCCCGGACCGCCCGTGGTGTCGATCTCGACGGTGCGGGCGACACCGAGCGCGCCTTGCGTGTTGCAGGCCGCGCGCGCCGGCTGCGGCGCCTGTTTCGGCGGGGGTGGATTGACGAAGCCTGCCGGCGCGGCGGCTGCTGCGGGTGCAGCTGCCGGAGCCGCAGCGGGTGCTGCGGCGGCCGGTGCCGCCGCCGGTGCGGCTTGGGTGGCGGCGGCGGGCTTGGCAGCCGGCGTCTGCGACCACGCCGCGCCCGTCATCGCTAGAGACATCGCGCTTGCCAAAATCAGTCCTGCCGCCACGCGCATGGTGTTGTCCCTCGAGATTGATCCCGTTGTTCGGCCGTGGCTTTTCACCTCCGGCCAAACCTTCCCGCCCCAAACGATCCTAGCCTAGATGGTGGGCCCTCGCCATTGCAACGGCTCTTTGGCGTCCCGCCACAATTGTGCCCAACCCGATTGGGCCCCGCGAAGTGTCAGCTGACGGCCAGCGTCTTGGCGACCGCCGTTTTGACCCGCGTGTCGGTCGGCTCGACCGCGGAGGGAAACACCTCCGCGATATAGCCGTCACGGCCGATCAGGTATTTGTGGAAGTTCCAGCGCGGAACTTCCCGCGGGCGCGCCTCGGCCGCCCATTTGTAGAACGGATGCGCCTTCGCGCCGATCACCACGGCCTTGGCCGCGATCGGGAAGGTAACGCCGTATTGGTGGTGCGCGGTCTCCGTGATCTCGCCAGCGCCGCCGGGCTCCTGGCTGCCGAAATCGTTGGAGGGTACGCCGATCACGGTGAGCCCGCGCTCGCGAAACTCGCCCCAGAGCTCCTGCAGGCCCGCATATTGCGGGGTGTAGCCGCAGAGCGACGCGGTATTGACCACCAGCAGCGGTTTGCCCGTGAAGGCGGCAAGACGGATGTCGTCGCCGGACAGTGCCGGGAAGCTGAAGGCATAGGCCGAGATTCGGCTCATGCCGCCCTCGGCATAGGCGCGCGTCATCGGCGCGGCTGCACCTGCAAGCGCCGCGATGAGCAGTGTCCTGCGATTCATCATGACGGTGTCCCCCGAAATGATCCGCGACGGATGTTACTCCACCGGCACAATCGGACCGCTCAACACCGCGTTATCGGGGGTGACGCGAACTTTTATTTTGACGCGTTTTCTTGACGCGAACCGGTGCCCACTTCGCTCGAAAACGCTTTAGTAGAGGCGGACGATGAAATCGGTGCCTTCGCCGGTCTCGCCCTGGTTGATGCCCTGGTCGGAGACGATGATCGAGCCGCCGGAGGTCAGCATCTCGTTGATCTTCGCCATGGTGTCAGCGGGGACCGAGATGCGATCGAGCGCCTCAGTCGGGCTGTCCGGCGTCACCACCGGCTTTGCGGCGACGGGGATCACGGCGGCGCCACCCTTGCGGCGCGCAACACGGCCGTCATCCTCGCGTGCGGCGGAGCGAGCGGTGACGGGCAGCGACACCACCGACCAATGCAGCGCATTGGAGTCGGCCTTGTCGATTTCGGCGGTGAAGACATGCGTGCCGAGCGGCCGGTCGCTCGCTGAGATCGTGACCGGTACCTCGAACAGCGGCGCAAAATTCTGCCGAACGTAGAGCTTGGAATCCTTGCGGCTGATGAAGACGGCGATCTGGCCGGCCCGCTTGGGGGTATCAGGCTTTGCGACCGGCGCGGGCTCGGCGAGGCGGGTCTCGTCCTTCTTCGCATCCGGCCCAGGCGACGCGGCCGTGACGGCGGCATCGGGCTTCTTGGCGGACTCGGCAGCTTCAGTCTTGGCCGTCTCGGACTTGGCCGCTTCTGACTTCGGCGTGTCAGACTTTGGTGTGGCGCTCTTGGCAGCCTCGACCTTGTCGTCGGTCGCCGCCGGAGCCTTGGGCTCTTGCGCGGCCTCGGCGGTCTTCGTCTCGGATGTCGCCTCGGTCTTAACCGCCGTCGCATCCGCTTCCGCGCGGGCCGGTGCATTGCCCGTCGTGATGTCCGACATGACAGTGTGGCCGACCGACGAGCGAAGCTCCAGCGCCGCTTCGGCGCTGGCCGTCTTGGTCTCGAGCGGCTTGGCTTCAGTGACCTTGGCGGCGGCGCCCTTGTCGGCCTTGTCGCCGACATTGGTCTGCGGCTCCAGGCTGGCCGCGGGCTGCGGCGGCACGCGCAACGAGGCGAGCAGCGGATGCTGGAAGCTGTGCGGTGTCATCTCGCCGGGGGAGACGATGACGCGCGCACCCATCTTGGTCCAGTTCCACATCTTCACTGCGAACGCCATCGGCATGCGGATGCAGCCGTGCGAGGCCGGATAACCCGGCAGCACGCCGGCATGCATGGCAACGCCGGACCAGGTGATCCGCTGCATGTACGGCATCGGCGCGCCGCTATAGATGTTGGAGTGGTGGAATTTGTGCTTCTGGATGACGCTGAAGACACCCATGGGCGTCGAATGGCCCTTCATGCCGGTCGACACCGGAGATTCGGCGAACACGCCGTTGGTGTCGTAGATCGTCACCTTCTGCCGGTCGATCGAGACGACGATGACGAGGGGACCTTGCGGCTTGCTGCCGGCTTCCTTCTCGGCGACGATCGCTTTCTTGCCCGCGGCGCCGCGCTTCTGCGGCGGCTTCTGGCGCGGAATGTCGGGATGCCGATCCTGCCGGGCGTAGTAGGACCCGTCGGAATAATCCGTCCAGTAGTAAAACGCTGCGTCAGCCTGGCTAGCCGTTCCGATCGCACCGGCCGCCGTCAAAATGGCGACCTGCCAAATCCGCGCTGGCTTGGCAGCAAAACCGGACACGTTCACGCTGTTCATCCTCGAATCCATAATCCAAATCATTAGTCTCGCAGAGGGGATACGCGTTCACCAGCAGAGCGGTTCTGCCATCAGCTACTTTTGTCCAAGACGTAGCAAAAAAGCCTCACGGACCGGTAAACGGCGGCCGTACCCGGCCTGCCGTCGTCTTCCTGACCGGCCAGCCGATGCCTACATTGCTGGGACTTGTTACCGGAGAACTTCATGTCATCTCGTTTCCCCGGTCTTTCCAGCATCCGCTTGAAAGGCCTCACTTTATTCCTCTTGGCCCTGGTCGTACCGCTGGCTTCCGCATCTGCCGCCGATGAGCCCGATCTGATCTTCCGCCGCTCCACCGTGTTCAAATGGATGAGCCCGAATGACAAGCTCGCGACCTATGGCCTCGACGACCCCGAGGTCGAGGGCGTCGCCTGTCATTTCACGGTGCCGGAGAAGGGCGGTTTCAAGGGCTGGCTCGGCCTTGCCGAGGAGGTCTCGGATGTCTCGCTGGCCTGCCGCCAGGTCGGCCCGATCAAGTTTAGGGGCAAGATGGAGCAGGGGGACGACATGTTCCGCCAGCGTCGCTCATTGTTCTTCAAGAAGATGCAGATCGTGCGCGGCTGCGACGCCAAGCGCAACGTGCTGGTCTACATGGTCTATTCGGACAAGCTGATCGAGGGCTCGCCGAAGAACTCGACCTCGACCGTGCCGATCATGCCGTGGGGACCGGCTGACGCCAACGTCCAGAAGTGCGGTGAATTTTTCACTCAGTAACGCACTTGCGTTCACTCCGGTGGCGCTCTTGCGTTCACTCAGTGACGCACTTGCGTTCACTCGGTGACGCGTTCGCGGCTGACGCGCGGTTTTGCCAGATGCGAGCCGGTCAGCCGCACGAACATCTGCGGCGCGGCTTCGAAGCCGCGGCTTGATTGCAGTGCCATTTCGTTCGCCGAAGTGGCGCTGCTGCGAACAGGTCGTTGATCCCCACGGTCCGTCCGCAGGTCTGCCTCGCGCGGCGTTGCGCGATCTTGCGCCATCATGATGGCTATTCCTCACGTGGATGCGCCCGGTGATCCCGGCGTCTCGGTTTCGATGGCTTGGGTCGCGGCCGAAGCGCCTCCGGTTCGATGGGACCCAGCCTTCGTTGGCTTCTCTTCAGCAGGAAAACGTAAAACGCATGTGAAGCGTGCAAGGCGGGCGCATGACGATGCCGGCGTCCGGTACCGTTGCGCACCGCCAGAGCGCCTTGCGAGGCCGCTTTGAGCTGCGGTGCAACGTGACTGAAATAATTGGCATTTTTCGAGAATTGTTTCGTCGCCTCGAGCGGGACGAAACAATTCGCACGCGGATGAAACCATTTTCCGCGTTTGGCGCATCACGCGCGAAACGGCCCATGGTTATCAGCTTCACAACGACGACGGCGCACTGCCGGCACGGAATTGAGGGACAAGACCATGCGCGCGCTCAGCTTTATCCTTGCTTTCGGCTTTGTGCTCGCCGGTTCCTCATTCGCGGGCATGCCCGACGGCAATCTCCCTGGCATCGGTACTTTCCAGTACACCGGCTCGCCGGTCGTGACGCCGGCGCCGCAGCCGATCGTTGTGGCCGCACGCTTCTGATCGCGAACGAAACAATCAGCCGGCAAAGGCCATCATGTTGCTTCGTTTCTGCGCCGCAGCGTTTATCGCCCTTCTGACGATCAATTCCGTGCAGGCGCAGGTGCGCGCGCCCTCGCGGCTGCCGGATCCACGCAGTGAATTCGTGCGCCAGTGCGCGCCGCGCATGCTGGGACGCTGGGAGCATCCGGAAGAAGTCTGCGGCTGCCTGCACGACCATGCCGCCGCTGTGGTCGAGGACCGCGATTTGCGCGAAGCGCTGCTGCGCGGCATCAGCGAGACGGGCGTGCCGACGATCGAGACCGATTGGGTGCCGACGTCAAAGCAAAGCGAGATCGGCCCGACCTTCACCAAGATCGCCAAGCCGACCTTGCAGTGCATGTTCGATCCGGCGAAGTAGCTTCTCAGCTCATCATTTTGTTTTCGGCCCTTGCCGCGGCACGCAGGAACTCGTGCGCGAGACGCCCTTGTCGGTCATCTTTGCGCCGCGCACTTCCTTGACCTGTCCGGCCGGGCAGGTTCCGTCGTCCACGAGCACGCGCTGGCCGAGCTTCAGATCCACGATGTCCTGCTCGCGTCCGATGGTGGCCGCGCGTGCCGTCGAGGCAAGCGCGATGGAGATCAGGAGCGAGAAGCAGGTCGCGTGGCGCAGCAGCATGATGTGAGGTCCCAGCATCGATGCCGCAATCTAGGGAGCGGCGGGCGATTCTCATAGTGAAGCTTCGTCACGCCCGGCGGGCCGACTTGCTCCTTGCGCCCAAGGCCGCGCGCGATTCCCGGGCGAGCCGCTCGGCGGATGCCACGAGCTGTGGGACCGCATGCCCGGAAAATCCCAGCACGAAGCCGGGTAGGGGCCGTGCGCGGGAATAGGTGTCGGCGAGCAGCCAGCCCTCCGCCCCGGCGGCCTGCTTGGCCGCTGCTGCGACCGACAGTTCAACCGATGGATCGAACCGGGCGACAAGATGCAGGCCCTGCGACGGCACCGGCACGGACAGCAAGCCGTCGGATGCGGCTTCCAGGGTCCCGGCCAGCGCATCGCGCGCCTCGCGATAGAGCTTTCGTACCCGCTTCAGGTTCGCGGCGAAGGCGCCGGAATTGAGCATGTCAGCCACCGCGCCTTCCATCAGCGTGCCGGGAAAGCGGTCGAGCGCGGCCCGCGCGGCGGTCACGTCGCCGATCAGGCGCTCGGGCAGGGCGCAATAACCGATGCGCAGGCCGGGAAACAGCGTCTTGGCGAACGTGCCCATGTAGATCACGCGCTGGAGGTGATCGATGCCGGCAAGCGACATCAGCGGCGCGCCGTCATAGCGGAACTCGCTGTCGTAATCGTCCTCCAGCACGAAGGCGCCGGCCTGCCTCGCCCAGTCCAGCAGCTCCAGCCGCCGCGGCATCGACATCTGCACGCCCAGCGGAAACTGATGCGACGGGGTCACATAGGCCGCGCGCGCGGACGGCGCCGCAGTACGTCCCTTGGCAATGCGCATGCCGTGCTCATCCACGGGGACGGCCACGGCCCGATAGCCGCAATGCGCGATGGTTTTTCGCGCGGCGGGGTAGCCAGGGTCCTCGCACCACACTTGATCGCCGGCCTTCAGGATCGCACTGAGCACGATGCGCAGTGCGTGCAGCGTGCCCGAGGTCAGCATGATCTGATCGGGATCGCAGCGCAGGCCGCGCGCCGACAGCAGGTGGTCGGCAATCGCAGCACGCAGCTCGCGGCTGCCGCGGGGATCGCCATAGTGCAGGTGCTCCGACCCGAATGCGCGCATGCGGCGGCCGACGAAAGCGCGAAAACGCTGCACGGCGCGCTCGTCGATATGGGTGCAGCCGAGTGCGAACGCGCCTTGCCGGGGCGCTTCGACTGTTACCTTTGGCTTCTTCGGCCCAGTCGCGCGCGCCGGAATCCGCGCGGCGACGAAGGTGCCGGAGCCGACGGTTGCATCGGCAAAGCCGTCGGCGATCAGGCGCTCATAGGCGGTGACGACGGCGTTGCGTCGAAACCCCGTTTGCGCCGCCAGCGTCCGCGACGGCGGCAGCGGCTCGCCGGGCTTGACGAGGCCGGCAACGATCATCTCGCACAGCGCCTGGTACAGCCGGTGCGCGGCGGAGGCGCCAGCCGTGATGTGCGCCCCGGTAAGATCGAGCGGCAGCTCGGCTTTGGTGGGCGCGGGAGAATTGGTTGGAATTTTTCGCATGGAATTGGCACTATCGCAGACCAAATCGGCCGCTACAACTGGTCTGGAATTGTTCCAAGCCCGACAGGAGTGGCCGTGAGCCAGACCGAGAGCCAAAATTCCTATCCGACGTCAACGCGCAACCAGGTCAAGCGCCGTCACGACCGCGGCTTCTACGATCACGACACGGTTCATCGCATCCTGGATTCCTCGATGCTCTGCCACGTCTCCTATGTGATCGACGGCCAGCCCTATTGCACGCCGACCTTCTTCTGGCGCGAGGGGACGAGGCTCTATTGGCACGGTTCGAGCGCGAGCCGCATGTTGCGTAACCAGACCAAAGGCGAGCGCGTCTGCCTGACGGTTGCCCACCTCGATAGCCTCGTGCTGGCGCGCTGCGGCTTCAACCACTCCGCCGATTATCGCGCAGTCATGGCGTTCGGCACCGCCTATCTCGTCACCGATCCCGAGGAAAAGGAGCGCGCGGTGATCGCCATGGTCGACCGCTTCTTCCCGGATCGCACCGCGAGCCTGCGGGCGAGCAGCACGCAGGAGATCAAGGCAACCTCCTTCATCGCCATGGAGATCGAGGAAGCCTCGGCAAAGATCCGCGCCAAGGGCGTTGCGGACGACGACGAGGATTATGCGTTGCCGATCTATGCCGAGCGGATCCCTGTGCGCACCGTGCTCGGCGCGCCGGAACCTTGCGCGCGCCTGCTCGACGGCGTGAGCCGGCCAGCGACGCTCAATGGCTATTCGGAAGGCCGACTGCTCGAAGATGCATTGCGGGATGCATATTTTGTGGAGTACCCGAACGGCTGAAATCGGCTAGCTTGCGCGCTCCTAGGGATCATTGAAGTGCCAGGAGTTGCCTGATGAATGCCGATACGCAGCAGAGGATTCTCGACGCCGTCGATGCCGGTTTCGAAGCCCAGCTTGCGACCACACGTGATTTCGTCGCGATCCCCTCGACCCGCGGGGCGGAGGGACCGTGCCAGGACATGATCGGCGACCTCTTGCGCGAGCGCGGCTATGAGGTCGATGACTGGCACATCAATGTCGACGATCTCAAGGATCTGCGCGGCTTCGGCCCGATCGAGCACGATTTCTCCAAGGCGCGCTCGGTGGTGGGCACCTACCGTCCGCAAACGAACGGCGGCAAATCGCTGATCCTCCAGGGCCACTGCGACGTGGTGCCTGCGGGGCCTCTGGAGCTGTGGGACACGCCGCCGTTCTCGCCCGTCATCAAGGACGGCAAGATGTTCGGTCGCGGCGCCTGCGACATGAAGTCGGGCACCATCGGCGCGCTCTATGCGCTCGATGCGATCAAGGCGGCGGGCTTGAAGCCGACCGCGCGGATCCATTTCCAGTCCGTGATCGAGGAGGAGAGCACCGGCGTCGGCGCGCTCTCGACGCTGCAGCGCGGCTATCGCGCGGATGCCTGCTTCATCCCGGAGCCGACCGGCGGCAAGATGGTGCGCTCGCAGGTCGGCGTGATCTGGTTTCGGCTACGCGTAAAGGGCCATCCCACCCATGTCGCCTTTGCCGGATCGGGCTCCAATGCGATCATGGCGGCCTACCATCTCGTCCATGCCCTGCAAAAGCTCGAGATCGAATGGAACGAGCGGGCCAAGGCCGATCGTCATTTCAAGACGCTGAACCATCCCATCAACTTCAACCCCGGCATCATCAAGGGCGGCGACTGGGCGTCCAGCGTTCCGGCCTGGTGCGACGTCGACTGCCGTATCGCGATCCTGCCGGGCTGGTCGGTCGCCGATCACCAGAAGGAGATCGCGGCCTGTGTCGCCGCCGCCTCGCGCAATCACCGCTTCCTCGCCAACAATCCGCCGCAGATCGAATGGTCGGGCTTCTTGTCGGAAGGCTATGAGCTGACCGACGCGGCGGAGCCAGAGGCTGCGTTCGGCAAGGCCTTCAACAAGGTCTATTGCGGCATGCCGGAGGATCTCGTCTTCACCGCGCTGACCGATACCCGCTTCTACGGCCTGAACCACGGCATCCCCAGCCTCTGCTTCGGCGCCAGCGGCGGCGAGATGCACGGCTTCAACGAGTATGTTGAGCTGGACTCGCTGAAGAAGACGACCAAGGCGATGGCCTTGTTCATCGCGGAATGGTGCGGGGTGGAGAAGGCGTAGGCCTCTCCGCCGTCATTGCGAGGAGCCCTTGCGACGAAGCAATCCAGGCTGCCAATGCGGAAGGCAGACTGGATTGCTTCGCTGCGCTCGCAATGACGGATGATAGTCCTCTAGGGTGGGCAAAGGCGCCCTTGCGCCGTGCCCACGAGTTCTATCCGACATGACCAGGTGCGTGGGCACGCTTCGCTTTGCCCACCCTACGGTATCTCAGCTGGGGCAACCTTTGCCCAATCCACCGGCTCCCCCAAATCCTTTAAGCTTAAAATAAAGACTAGGATGCCGGCCGCGCCGGTGGCAGACTGGCGCCCGGCTTGTCCGCCGTAGCTCGAAGAGCGAAGGCGGATTCGCAGGGCCTTGAGTCCGCCGAGGGAAGTCACGATGCGCGATTGGGATGATGCTTACGCCAATTCGGCCCATATCCCGGGCTCGGACAAGATGCCGGCACAATGGGCAGAGCGGGCGGCAGCCTACCGTGCTGGACTGAAGGATTTTCGCGCCGACATCGCCTATGGCTCCGGTGAGCGCCAGACGCTCGACCTGATCCTGCCTGACGGCGACAGCAAGGGCCTCGTCGTGTTCGTCCATGGCGGCTACTGGATGCGTTTCGACAAGTCGACCTGGACGGATCTGGCCGAAGGCGCGCGGCATCATGGCTGGACCGTGGCGCTGCCGGGCTACACGCTGGCGCCAGCCGCGCGCATCTCCGACATGACAGCCGAAATCACCGCCGCGATCGCCAAGGCCGCCTCGCTCGTTTCCGGCCCGATCCGGCTTGCCGGGCATTCGGCCGGCGGCCATCTCGTCACCCGCATGCTGTGCGACGACAGCCGGCTCGAACCTGCCGTCTTCAACCGCATCGCCGGCACGCTCTCGATCAGCGGCCTGCATGATCTGCGGCCGCTGCTCAAGACGAAGATGAACGACACGCTGCGTATGACCATGGAGGAGGCGACGCTGGAAAGCGCGGCGCTGCATCTGCCGCGCGGCCATTCGCCCGTGACCGCCTGGGTCGGCGGTGGCGAGCGACCCGAATTCATCCGCCAGTCCGACCTGCTGGCCAATGTCTGGACCGGTTTCGACGTGCAGACGCACCTCGTGATCGAGCCTGCGCTGAACCATTTCACCGTGATCGACGGGCTCAAGGATCCGTCGTCGCAGATCACCGCGCGCCTGATCGGCCTCGATTGAGCGGGCCGGGAATGATCGATCGGGAGGGCCAGCCATGACGTCCAGCGATTACGATCCCTCAAGCGAAGGCGCCGAGACCGATTTCGCAAAGCGCATGTCCTATGGCGACTATCTCGCGCTCGATGCGATCCTCGGCGCGCAGCACCCGCTGTCGGAGGCGCATGACGAGATGCTGTTCATCATCCAGCATCAGACCACGGAGCTGTGGATGCGGCTTGCCATCCACGAGCTCAGCGCCGCACGCCGCGCCATCGCCAAAGACGAGGTTGCCCCTGCGATGAAGATGCTGGCGCGGATGTCGCGGATCTTCGAGCAGCTCAACAACGCCTGGGACGTGCTGCGGACCATGACGCCGAGCGAGTACACACGTTTCCGCTCGCAGCTCGGCCAGTCCTCGGGCTTCCAGTCCCGCCAGTACCGGCTGATCGAATTTTTGCTGGGCAATCGCAACCATGCGATGCTGAAGCCGCACGCGCACGATGTGGAAACGACAAAACTGCTCGAATCTGAGCTGGCGACCCCAAGCCTCTATGACGAGGTGCTCAGGCTCGCCGACCGCAACGGGTTGAAGATGCCGGCGGCGGTCTTGGCGCGCGATGTCCGCGAGACCCACAGCTTCAACGAAGGTGTGCTGCAAGCCTGGCGTATCGTCTATGAGGCGCCGGAGACGCACTGGATGCTCTATGAGCTTGCCGAGAAGCTGGTCGATTTCGAGGATTATTTCCGGCGCTGGCGCTTCAACCACGTGACCACTGTCGAGCGCGTCATCGGTTTCAAGCGGGGCACGGGCGGAACCGGCGGCGTCAGTTATCTCAAGCGCATGCTGGAGGTCGAGCTGTTTCCCGAGCTCTGGCGCGTCCGTACCATTCTGTAGAAATGTCCAAGAAATGTCTATGACCAGATATCGCGTCTATGACGACACCAAGGCCCTGTTCCATCTGCCTGACGGCGTGATCTATCTCGATGGCAACTCGCTCGGCGCGCTGCCGCTTGGCGTCGCCGAGCGCGTCAATCGCGTCATCACGACCGAGTGGGGCAATGAGCTGATCCGCGCCTGGAATACAGCGGGCTGGTACGCGCAGCCGCGTCATGTCGGCGATCGCATCGCCCGGCTGATCGGCGCGGAAGCCGGCTCGGTGATGGTCGGCGACACGCTGTCGCTGAAGGTCTACCAGGCGCTGGCGGCGGCGCTCGACATGAACGCATCGCGCAAGGTCGTATTGTCGGACACCGGCAATTTCCCGACCGATCTCTACATGGCCGAGGGCCTGATCGCGACGCTCGGGCGCGGCCATCAATTGCGCCTGGTGGCACCGGAGGAGATCGAGGCGTCGTTGTCAGAGGAGATCGCGGTTCTCTACATTACCGAGGTCGACTATCGCACCGGCCGCCGCCACGACATGGCGAAGCTGACGGCGAAAGCGCATGCGCTCGGCATCGTCACGGTCTGGGATCTCGCCCATTCGGCCGGCGCGCTGCCGGTCGAGCTCGCCGGCTGCGGCGCCGATTTTGCCGCGGGCTGCACCTACAAATACATCAACGCCGGCCCCGGCGCGCCGGCCTTCCTCTACGTCGCGCCGCGCCACGCCGATACTGCGCGCGCGGCGCTGTCGGGCTGGATGGGGCATGCCAAGCCGTTTGCATTCGAGCTCGCTTATGCAGCCGCCGGCGGCGTCGAGCGCATGCGCGTCGGCACGCCGCCGGTGCTGGCGATGGCGGCACTGGAGGCTTCGCTCGACATCTGGGACCGCGTCGACATCGCCGAGGTCCGCGCGCGATCACTGGCGCTCGGCGATCTCCTGATTGCGGAAGTCGAACGCCGCTGCCCGCAGCTCAAGGTCGTCACGCCGCGCGAACACGAGCGCCGCGGCTCGCAGGTCTCGTTCGCCTTCGACGGCGGTTACGCCGCCATGCAGGCCCTGATCGCCCGCGGCGTCATCGGCGATTTCCGCGCGCCCGATATCATGCGGTTCGGCCTCACGCCGCTGTATATCGGCGAGAGCGAGATCATGAGGGCAGCCGAGATCATCGAGGACGTGATCGCAGGCGAGGTGTGGCGGCGGCCGGAATATCAGGTCGTGAACGCCGTGACGTGAGCAACGGTGCCCGCCTAGCCGTCATTGCGAGGAGCTCTCGCGACGAAGCAATCCAGGATCCTTCCGCGGAGGCACTCTGGATTGCTTCGCTGCGCTCGCAATGACGGCGGATGGATCAGGAGTGGGTCCCCCACAGCGCCGTCACGATCGCATCGAGCCCGTCCGTCAGCGCCGCCGGTCCCGGCTGCAATATGAGCGGCGACTTGATCTCGACGATGCGGTCGTTGCGTACGGCGGGGATGTCGCTCCAGCCATCGCGCGCGCGGATGCGGGCAGGGACGACCTTCTTGCCGCACCATGAGGCGAGGATCATGTCGGGTGCCGCCTCGCGCACCGCCTCCGTCGAAACGATCCGATCCTTTGCCGCCTGCCGATGCCGCAGATCCGGGAAGACATCCACGCCCCCGGCGATTTCGATCAGCTCGGACACCCAGCCGATGCCGGAGATCAACGGATCGTCCCACTCCTCGAAATAGACCTTTGGCCGCGTCGAGGGGCGGGGCGTTGCTGCGATTGCGTCGAGCCGCCGCTCAAAACTCCGAGCGAGATCCTCCGCGCGTTCGGCCGTACCGACCAGCGCACCCAGCGTCCGGATCATCGCCAGGATGCCAGCAACATCACGCTGGTTGAAAACGTGGACGTCGACACCGGCCCGCACGAGATCGGCGACGATGCCGGCCTGGAGATCGGAGAAGGCCAGCACCAAATCCGGCTCCAGCGCCAGGACCTTCGGGATGTCCGCGGAGACGAAGGCCGACACCCTCGGTTTTTCCCGCCGCACCTGCGGCGGACGGACGGCGTAACCGGACACGCCAACAATGCGGTCCTGCTCGCCGAGCAGGTAGAGTGTCTCGACCGTCTCCTCGGTCAGGCAGACGATACGGCGGGGCGGGTAATGGCGCATGGTGGACCATATGTGCTCATGCCGCAGCGGATGTCACGGCGGCCATTACCTCGGACGTCATTGCCTTGCCGCGCGAAGCAATTCACGCTGAGAACACAACGAATTGGGAGGAGATCCGATGACGCCGCTCGAGAAACTTAAAGCGATGAAGATGCCGTTCGCCGAGCTCAAAGGCGTCGAGTTCGTCGAGGCCGAGAAGGACCGCGTGGTGGCGCGGATGACGGTCCGGCCTGATCTCTGCACCCTGCACCACACCATCCATGGCGGCGCGGTGATGGCGCTGGCCGATTCCGTCGGCGCCGCGGCGACTGTGATCAACCTGCCCGAAGACGCCAAGGGCACCACGACGCTGGAGAGCAAGACCAATTTCATCGGCGGGGCCAGGGAGGGGGCCACGGTCATCGCCATCGCCACGCCGGTCCACCGGGGCCGGCGGACCCAGGTCTGGACCACCCGGCTGGAGACCGAGGACGGCAAGCTGGTGGCTGTGGTGACCCAGACGCAGCTGGTCCTGTAAGACTACGGGGCCTTGATTTTGTTAACGAAATAGTCGTTCCCGATGCCGCTAAGTTGGGCAGGTTCCCGCCTTGAAAAGCGTGTTGCGATGCACAATATAGGGGGCCTAGGGATTCGAACGCCTCCTCGAGGGACACCAAGAGGAGTTTTGACGTGGTACTTCAAGAGACCGTCCGCACCGCCCCGGGCTATGTGCGGACCCTGATTCAGCAGGAAGAATTGGCGCTTCTGCGCGATCACCTGCTGAGACTCGATGCCGAAAGCCGGCACGACCGTTTCAACGGCTTTCTCGACGACAGCTTCATCGAGCGTTATGCCGCCCGCTGCGCCGAGGACGGCACCGTCATCGTCGCCTATATCGTCGACGGCGTGGTTCGCGGTGCGGCCGAACTGCATCCGCCGGAAGACGGTTCACTGCCCGAGGTCGCTTTCAGCGTGGAGGGCTCCGCACGCCGCCAGGGCGTCGGCACCGTGCTGTTCCGTCGCCTGATCGCGGAAGCGCGCTGGAAGGGCTACAAGCAGCTGCGTATCACCACCGGCGCCGAGAATCACGCGATGCGGGCGCTCGCCAGGAAGTTCGGCGCGCATCTGGCCTTCCGCCACGGCGAATCGACCGGCACGATCGATCTCGCCAAGACGCCCGAGGCCGAACTGGCGGATCTCGCGGCAGCGCCATTTACGGCGGGCCGCGCGCTGCTCAGCTTCAACTCGACCTGCTGGAAGCTCATCTCCAGCATGTACGGCAATCGCGCCGCCTAGTTCGAAGCGCGGACTGGAATCAAAAAGCGGACCGGCAAAACCGGTCCGCTTTTGTATTTTCGGATCGAGAAATGAACGCTCAGGTACCGGTGCGCGTGGCGGTGCTGAAGCGGCGAACGACGCGGCGTTCGACCACCACCGAGCGCTGCGCGCCCTGTTCGCCGGCAATCACGCGCGTGGCTGTGATGCGGCTGTTGGTGCGGGCCTGCTTCTTCACCTCGGCCTGGACGACATCGAGCGGCATCCCCATCAGAGCTGCGGCGATCTCGGCCTGCTGCTCCTGGTCGTCGGTGATACCGACGGCGGCAAAGATCGCCTCGTCCAGGGTCGGCGGATCGTGACGCACGCGCCGCGTGCCATATTTGGTATTCCAGTCTGCGCTCATGGTAGCCTCATTTCGATCCGGGATACCTAGTGCTGCATATGTTGCATTGCAATATGAATTTGGTGTGGCATCTCAGCTATTCACCGCTTGCATCGATCCGGCATCAGGACGGTGACGGAGCACCGGCATCGGCCTCGATCCGGTGCTGCGGCCAGCGCTTCAGGGCGGCGTGTCCAGCCTCGGTGAGCCCGTAGATTCCCCGCTCGGCACGCTCGAACCAGCCATACACATTGTTAAGCAAGATCTTGCCGGCATCGGGACACCGCACACGCAGCTCGCGCACGGGCCGCGGGCCTGTCGCGAGCTCTGATGCGCAAGCCAGCGCCTGCTGCCGGTAGGCCGTCATGATCGGCGCGCGCGTGCTGCCGCCGAGTACGGGATCGCCCTGGCGGCGCTGATGCTCGGCAACGAGTCGTGAGCGAATCTTCGGCTCGCGGCGCGGGGCCGCCGTCGGCGGCTTCACCAGCACCTCGATCTGGCCGCGGTCGGTGACGCCGAGCATGCCGAAGCCGAGGCGGCGGCAGAGATTGCGGTAGCGCGCGTCACTTTCGCGTCCCTTGCCTCGCGCGGACATTTTTGCGGCGATCCAGACCTCGTCGCCCGCCGGCGCGCGGTCGACCGCCTGCAGGATCAGCTCGAGATTGAAGGCGAGCTTCAGCTCGCCGATCACCACGACAGGCGGATCGCCGGCGCTGAGGCCGACGAGATCGCAGCCGCCAATCTCGCCCTTCACGGTGAAGCCGAGCTCTTCGAGGAAGCGTTTGACGGGCAGGTAGAGCGCGGTTTCCACTTGTGGTCCGATCGAAGAATCAGTTGCGGGCAGTCTAGAGCCTTCTCGGCTCCGATTGAATCCGGGCCTCGCCCGGACGTTCCGATCTGAACGCAGCTACACCCGCCCGCCGACCGGGATCAGCGCGCCGGTGATGCCGCTCGCGGCATCGCTGGCGAGGAACAGGATCACCTCTGCGAGCTCCTGCGGCGTCACCCACTTGGAAAAATCCGCCTTCGGCATGTCGGCCCGGTTGGCCTTGGTGTCGATGATCGAGGGCAGCACCGCGTTCACGGTGAGCTTGCCCTTCCACTCACTGGCGAGCGCCTCGGTGAGCCGATGCACGCCGGCCTTTGAGGCGGCATAGGGGCCCATGCCGGAGCCTGCCTGGAGCGCGCCCATGGCACCGATATTGACGATGCGGCCGGCCCTGGACGCGGCGAGATGCGGTAGCGCTGCGCGCGAGGTGTTTAGCGCCGTCAGCACGTTCAACGCATACATGCGTTGCCACGTCGTGATGTCGCCGTCGCCGACGATCTCGAAGGCGAATCCGCCGGCGATGTTGATCAGTGCGTCGAGCCGGCCGAAATGCTTCGCCGCCGCATCGATCGCCGTCGTCGCCTGAGCCGCGTCGGACAGATCGACGCCGCCGATCTCGATGCGCTCGGGCGTCGCCGCTAGTTGCGAGGGCGCATGATCGATGCCGGCGATGAGCGCGCCGCGGGACTGCGCGATGTCGGCAACCACTTTGCCCAGCGCGCCGAGCACGCCGGTGACGACCAGAACCTTGCCTTGCATCATCGTTCTCCCGGCGCGGTGGCTTACGCTTGCAGATAGCGCGCCTTCAGTGCGGTGCGCTCTGCTGTGCCGAGCTTGAGCCCATCGCGCAAGTAGGTTTCGAGATCGCCATAGTCGCGCCCGACGGCTTCGAAGGCGGCCGCCAGGTACGAGGCCTCGACCGAGCCGATCGCGTCGATAACGTCGGCGGGAAGATCGGCGGCGTTCGACGGGTCGCGCTTGTAGTGGCGGTTGGTCAAAAGGTAATCCTCGGCAATGACGTCGTCGGGGACGCCCAGCGCATGCAGGATCAGCGCGCTGGCAAAGCCGGTGCGGTCCTTGCCGGCGGTGCAGTGGATCACGAGCGGCGCGCGGTCTTCGAGGAGATGACTGAACAGCGCGCGAAAGCTGTGCGTGTTGTGGCGAACATAGTTGCGATAGGATTCGCGCATGAGCTCGAGCGCGACCGGTGCGGTCAACGTGCCCTGCGCGAGCTCGGCGCGCAGCGCGGCGACGACGGTCGGCTCGATCGGCAGCGAATACACCGTGATCTCGTTGACGACGCAGACGCCGGCCGCGCGCTCCTCCACCCCGCGAAAATCGAACGCGCTTTTGACGCCGAGCGCGCGGACGATCTCGACATCGGCTGCGGTGAGCTGCCCGAGATGATTGGAACGAAAGATGTGCCGCCAGCGCGTGGTGCGGCCGTCGGCGGTCCGATAGCCGCCGAGGTCGCGAAAATTGCTGGCGCCTTGCAAGGCGAGATGGCGGGTAGGGGAGTCTTTTAGGGAAGAGTCTTGCATGAGATCAGCTTGGGTTATGGTTCCAACGGACGCACGGCGGGCGTCCTTGAGGTCTATTACAGGGGGCGATCATGGGCCGGCACAAGGCCATTGTTTTGGCGATCAGCATGTTGGCGGGCGGAATTTTCGGTGCGCGGCAGGCCGACGCGCAGACGTTCAAGACCTACCGCTGCGCCGATGGTACGCAGTTCATCGTGGGATTTTATGACTACGACAAGCGCGCCTTTCTGCAGATCGATGGCGAACCTGTCACACTCGCCAAGCGGCTGGCGATTTCGGGGGCGCGCTACTCGGGGGCGGGGATCACACTGAGGATTCCCAAGACCGGGCCCACCACGGTCAAGCATCTGAAGCGGCCGGTCACGGCCTGCGCGGTGATCGAAAAGCCCGGGATCTAGCCGGGGGACGACTGGAATCAAAAAGGGCCGAAACACCGTTGTTTCGACCCTTTTTCAAACTGCCACCGGCTGCTTGCGAGAGCGCGGCGGTACCAAACCAGCAGCTGGCATTAGCGTTCCCATTTGGGCTTGGCTTCGTCGACCGCGTCCTGGTGGTACCAGCTGTCGCTGCAGATCGAGACATTCGCGGGAAGCGAAGCGTGATCGGCGGGAAGGCGGGTATCGCCATAGCGGCGTCCGGCGAGAGCCGCGCGGCCCCCGACAGGGAATTGGTAGATCTTCGCAGATCCGTGACTCAGACCATTGTTCATCATTGTGATTCTCCTTGGTCGAAGCGCCTTGGCCTCCATGGTGCGCCCGACTCGTTCGATTGTGGTTACTGGAATCCCCATATCGGCCGCGCATCCCGAATTGGAAAGTGCTGAAAAGGAGATCAGTTGCGGCCTATTTTGTAGGCACGCAGCTGCCTGCACCCCCAAAGGCACCGTATGAGTGGCTAACGCCTAGGCCATTCCAAAGGTTGCTAGGCAGGGGCCCGGGGCTTTACGAAAATTGCCGAACGTTGATGCGCGTTTCATCGGCAACCCCCGGCACTGGTCGGCCTGCTCCAGAATCAGGCGTTTTCCGCGGGATTTTTGCGGTGCAGCTTCACGCGAAGGTGCGCGGCTATGACGCAGGTCGCTGTGGACGGTTTGCCGGCGTCGCGGCGAGGCCGGCGGCCGTGGAAAACCTCCCGCACTGCGGCTTTTTGGCACGTTAAATGCTTGTAGAGGGCCGGCCGATGATGGCCGGGTACAAAACGTGCGGGGGCCCCAGGGCCCCCAACCTTTCGCATCATCTACAGAGAGGCTCAATGACCAAGTATAAGCTCGAGTACATTTGGCTCGACGGATATACGCCGACTCCGAACTTGCGCGGCAAAACTCAGATCAAGGAATTCGCGTCGTTCCCGACGCTCGAGCAGCTTCCGCTCTGGGGCTTCGATGGCTCCTCCACCCAGCAGGCCGAAGGCCACAGCTCCGATTGCGTGCTGAAGCCGGTCGCCGTGTTCCCGGACGGAGCGCGCACCAACGGTGTGCTCGTGATGTGCGAAGTCATGATGCCCGATGGCAAGACCCCGCACGCCTCCAACAAGCGCGCCACCATCCTCGACGATTCCGGCGCCTGGTTCGGCTTCGAGCAGGAATACTTCTTCTACAAGAACGGCCGTCCGCTCGGCTTCCCCGAGTCCGGCTATCCGGCTCCGCAGGGCCCGTACTACACCGGCGTCGGCTACTCGAACGTCGGCGACGTCGCCCGCAAGATCGTCGAAGAGCATCTCGACCTCTGCTTGGCTGCCGGCATCAACCATGAAGGCATCAACGCTGAAGTCGCGAAGGGCCAGTGGGAATTCCAGATCTTCGGCAAGGGCTCCAAAAAGGCCGCTGACGAAATGTGGATGGCCCGCTACCTGATGCTGCGCCTCACCGAGAAGTACGGCATCGACATCGAATTCCACTGCAAGCCGCTCGGCGACACCGACTGGAACGGCTCGGGCATGCACGCCAACTTCTCCACCGAGTACATGCGTACGGTCGGCGGCAAGGAGTACTTCGAGGCGCTCATGGCTGCCTTCGACAAGAACCTGATGGACCACATCGCCGTCTACGGCCCGGACAACGACAAGCGTCTGACCGGCAAGCACGAGACCGCGCCGTGGAACAAGTTCAGCTACGGCGTTGCCGATCGCGGCGCCTCGATCCGCGTTCCGCACTCCTTCGTCAACAACGGCTACAAGGGCTATCTGGAAGACCGCCGTCCGAACTCGCAAGGCGACCCCTACCAGATCGCTTCGCAGATCCTGAAGACGATCTCGTCCGTGCCGACCGACAAGAAGGCCGCGGCCTAAGATCCTCCCGGCCCGGGCTGGGGGGCTGGCCCGGGTTGGCTCACAATCCGCCGGAGCGAAGGCTCCGGCGGATTTTTGCATTCTGATGACAGCCATCCCCAACGATGCGCCGGGCTCCGCCGCGCGAAATTTGTCCGCCGCCGTCGAAAGCGGATAGAGTGTCCCTGGATGCGCGCTGGGGCCGGGGACACGGCTGGTGTTTGAGGGTTTCTACAAGGTGCGGTTTCAGCTCGGCGACGCCGTCGGCCGGAGCGTGATGCATGCCGGCAACGGCAAGATGCTCGGCGGCAATTCGGCTTTCGCCCATATCGGCACCTACGAGAAGACCAATGAGGGCGTGGATGTCGTGATCAAGACGGTCCGGCACAATCCCGATCCGAACTACCGCGCCATGGCCGGCACCGATGATGCGACCTTGCTGGCGAAGGGCTGGGCCGACGGCGATCTCTATCGCTTCAAGGGGGAGCTGAAAGAACTGCCGGGCGTGCCGTTCCAGTCGGTGATGACGCCGATCACGGAGGACGAGGTGCCGATCGCCGGCGGCGTCGGCGAGGGCGGCATCGCCGATGGCCTCTACTCGGTGCATCTGCGCATGCTCGACGGCATCGACGGCGGTCTCACCGGCGTGGTGCTGCTCAACCAGGGCCGCATCCTCGGCGGCGATGCGGCGTTCTACTATCTCGGCAGCTACACCGCCGCGAAGGGCCGCTGGAAGGGGCAGATCCTCAACCAGGAGCACACACCGGCCAAGGACGATCCGATCTTCGGCGGCCACGAGGTCGGCATCGGCTTCTCCGGCAGCTATGACGCCGAGGAGGCGGTGCTGGAGGCGACGGCGCTTGCGGGCAAGCGATCCTTGCGCCTCACCGCCGCGCTCAAGCTGATGCATCGCGCCTGAACGCTACCCTGGGAATACCTATGGCAAATACCATTCGCATGCTTTCGACGCTCGGCCTGATGGGCGCGATGCGCAGCCTGTCGTCTGCCTTCGAGACCGCCAGCGGCATTCATGTCGATGCCGACTTCGCGCCGACCCTGGCGTTGCTCAAGCGGCTGCGCGAGGGCGAGGCCGCCGATCTCGTCATCCTCACGCGCGAGGGGCTCGACGAGATGATCGGCGAGGGCCGCGTCGTTGCCGAGAGCGCAGCCGATCTGGCGCGTTCCTATGTCGGCATTGCCGTGCGGGCAGGGCAGCCGCATCCCGCTATCGGCGACGAAGCCGCGCTGCGCCAGACGCTGCTCGCCGCGCGGTCCGTTGCCTATTCGCGGCTGGGTGCGAGCGGCGTGTACTTCGCCCGGCTGATCGTGCGGATGGGGATCGCGGCCGAGATCAACGCCAAGGCCACCATCGTCGAGCAGGGTTTCACGGCAGAGCGGCTGGTCAGCGGCGAAGCTGATCTCGCCGTGCAGCAGATCAGCGAGCTGAAACAGGTCGGTGGCATCGAGGTGGTCGGCCCGATCCCGCATGAGCTGCAAACGCCCGCCGTCTTTTCCGCCGGCCGCATGGCGAACGCGAACAATGCCGTCGCGGCCGATCGGCTGCTGCAATACCTGGCCTCACCGCAGGTCGTGCCCGTCCTCCGCCAATCCGGACTCGAGCCTTGAATTTGCCGGGGCGGGGACGCAACGTGTCGTCCATGCGAACTCATCTCCTTGCCATCGCTCTCGCGCTCGCTGCGCCCCTCGCGGCGCATGCGCAGTCGGCCGACCTCGTGCTGTGTGACCGAGTCGCGGCCGATCCCAGCGATCCCGACAAGCCGGCCGACGTGAAGGGCGTTGCGGAGATCGCAGCTTCCGACGTCGCGACCGCCATCAAGTTCTGCAAGCAGGCGGCAGGCTCTTCTCGGCGCGCGATGTTCGCGCTCGGGCGCGCCTATGCGGCGAACCGACAGACGGCGGAGGCGATCGCCGCCTGGCGGAAGGCGGCCGACAAGGGATCGAGTGCGGCCATGGTTGAGCTCGGTGTGCTCTACGGCACCGGCGCCGGCGTCGCCAAGGACGAGGCGCAGGCGCGAAAGTTGTTCGAGAAGGCGGCGCAAGCAGGCAATCCCCGCGGCGTCAGCAACCTTGCCGCGCTCGGCAGCGCAGGTGGCGCGGCACCGGCCGATCCCGCGCAGGCGCGCGCGCTGCTCGGCAAGGCCGCCGAGACCAACGCGGAGGCGCAGTACCAGCTCGGCCTGATGCTGTCTGAAGGCGATGGCGGCGCAAAGGACGACGTCGCGGCGCGCGCGCTGTTCGAGAAGGCGGCGGCGCAGAACCATCCCGGTGCGCTGGAGCGGATGGGCGCCTTCGCGCAGGAAGGCCGCGGCGGGCCCAAGGACAAGGACGCCGCCAAGGCCTATTACGAGCGCGCCGCAGCGCTCGGCGACGAGGACGCCAAGAAGGCGCTGGAGCGCATTCGCTGTCCCTACGCGATCAAGGACAAGCAGGGCAAGCTCGTCACCACGCTGTGCTTCTAGCTCACTTCATGTAGTAGGCGAGATTGTTGCGGGCGTCGCGATAGGTCGTCTCGAGATAATCAGGATACTCGGCGGCGGCCCGCGCCACGGCGCGCACGACGCAGGCCCAGAAATCGCCGTCCCATTTGAAATGCGCTTCCGTCGCACTCTCGAACTTGACGGCGGTGATGATGGCCTGCCGGATCGCCTCATCGTCGGCATGCGGATGGGCGCGCTTCACGTAGCCGAACATCGGCCCTTCATGGGCGTGGTCGCGGTCGTAGCGATATTTCTCGGCCATCTGCTGCGGCGTCAGGGTGCGATTGATGCGGACCTCTTCGGCGGTCGGGCGCCCCTCGATCGAATCCAACCGGTAGCGCCAGCGCCAGAGTTCGAAGGCGGCATCGAGCAGCGGCTGCTTCCCCGCGCTGGCGACGAATTCGGCGATCTGCTGTTCGGGGGATGGCTCTGTCTGGTTCATGCCCCTTGGTCGTGCGCCTGTGCCTGACGGTTCGAAGCAGGGGAGGAACCAGCTCCGGCACCGGTCGTTGAACCCCGACAAGCGGGAGGCCCGATCATGATCCGCAAGCTGGCATCCGGCGAATATCGCCTCTATTCACGCAAGGTGAATCCGAAGACCGGCAAGCGCCGCAACCTCGGTACGTTCAGGAGCCGTGCGGCCGCCGAGAAGCACGAGCGCGAGGTGCAGTATTTCAAGCGCCACTGAGGCCCCAAAACAAAAAGTCGAAAAACAACCCCATGCACAGTAGCCGGGGCACTGAAATCGCAGCGAAATCCCGGTCTGCTGATTTTACGAAATTTGTTTGACCCGTCGGGCAAAACAGGGGCATAATGGCACCATGGCAGAGCGCGGCCTCCCGGGGGGCCTGCGCGGAAAAGCCGGTGGAATCGATGCGGCCGCAATGCTAGGTAGCCCGCGATTCCTTTTGATTTTGCGGGCGAATTGCATTGCTGGACGGACTCTACAAGGTTGAATACGGCGTCAACGATGCGTTCGGGCGCAGCATCATGTGCCTGCATGACGGCAAGATGCTGGGCGGCAATTCGGGTTTTGCGCATCTTGGCACCTATGTCGAGCGGGACGGCGAGATCAGCGCCGAGGTCATCACCGAGCGGCACAACCTCGATCCCAACTACAAGCCGCTGATGGGGGCGGACGTCGCCAAGATCGGGGCGCGCGGCCGGCTGCACGGCAACGAGATCCGTCTGCAGGGCGGCGCGGACACGATGCCGGGCGCCCATTTCTGGGCCAACATGACCCGGCTCGACGACGGGGCGCTGCCGCCGCGCGGCACGATCGGGCGGAGCGGCATCGCCAACGGGCTCTATGGGATGAGCCTGCGCGCGCTCGACGGGGTCGATGCCGGATTGTCCGGCGTGATGTTGCTGATCGACGGCCGCATCCTCGGCGGCGATGCGTTCTTCTATTATCTCGGCTCCTATTCCTCGGCGGACGGCCGCTGGAAGGGCGAGATTCTGAATCAGGAGCATACGCCGGCGAAGGGCGAGAACCCCGTGTTCGGCGGCTACGAGGTCGGGATCGGCTTCTCCGGGACCTGCACGGAAGACAGCGGCGAGCTCGAAGGCATCGCGCTGGCCGGCAAGCGCAGCCTGCGCCTTGCGGCCTCGCTCAAGCTGATGCGGCGGGCGTAGGGCACGGACAACAAATGTCCGCTTCTTGAGATGAAGCAGGCTTCATGCGTCGCCTCAGCGATGACAGCAAGTGACCCATAGCGGTCCTTCGTTGATTTGGATCAACAACCGGTGGCAGCGCTGGCCAGATATTCTAGCTTGACGACTTGGATGCGTGCCTTCGCCTTGTCGCACCGGTAGGCTTTTTTCGACAAGAGCCGGTGCCAGGCGGAGATTCCGCATGCTGAATGAGAGGCTTGAGCGAGAGGAGTGGCACAGATGAGTAACTCCATGCCGTTGCAGACCTTTTCAAAGCAGACCGGGACAAGAACGTTGCTTGCGGCATGCTCGCTATTGACGCTGGCAACGACTGCTCTTGCTCAGCAAATCACGGGTACGCCGGGTACGCCGGGTGCCACGATCACACTCGATGGCAAGCAGCTTCCGCCCGAACCTCCAAAGTTCGGCGGCGTGATCAAGGAAGAGGCCACGGACTCAAAACCATACTGGCCACCCTCCGTCGTGCCGCCCAAAGGCGCTCCAAACGTGCTGCTCATTATGACCGACGACCAGGGTTATGGCGTGTCCGGCACTTTCGGCGGTGTGGTTCCGACCCCTGCGATGGATCGCGTCGCCAAGGCTGGCCTGCGCTATACACAGTTTCACTCGACGGCGCTCTGCTCACCGACACGGGCGGCGCTGATCACCGGCCGCAACCACCATTCGGTCGGGTATGGCGTGATCGGTGAAATGTCGACCGGCTATCCCGGTTACAACTCCGTCATTGGCCAGGAGAGTGCCACGATCGGGACCATTCTGCGGGACAACGGATTTGCCACCTCGTGGTTTGGCAAGAACCACAACACGCCGACCTATCTGTACAGCGCCGCCGGGCCATTCGACCAATGGCCGATCGGGATGGGATTTGAATATTTCTACGGCTTCATGGGCGGCGAGACCGATCAGTGGACGCCTTACCTGTTCCGCAATACGACCCAGGTTTATCCCTGGATCGGCAAGACCGGCTACAACCTCATCACCGACATGGCGGATGAGGCCATCAACTACATGAACGGGCTGAACGCGGCAGCGCCCGACAAGCCGTTCTTGGTTTATTACGTGCCTGGCGGCACCCATTCGCCGCACCAGCCGAAAAAGGAATGGATCGAGAAGTTCAAGGGCAAGTTCGACATGGGCTGGGAGAAGCTGCGCGAGCAGATCTTCGCCAACCAGAAGCGCCTCGGGGTCATCCCCGCGAACACGGCGCTCACGCCCTGGCCGGATACCCTGCCAAAGTGGGACTCGCTCTCACTCATTCAGAAGAAGCTGTATGCGCGCGAAGCCGAGGTGTTTGCCGCCTACGCGGCCTACACCGACAATGAGATCGGCCGCGTCATTCAGGCGGTCGAGGACATGGGCAAGCTCGACAACACGCTGATCATCTATATCAGCGGCGACAACGGCACCAGCGCGGAAGGCACGCTCGAGGGCACTCCGAACCAGATGACCGCCTATAACGGCGTTCTGAAACTGCCGGAAGCCGAGCTGATGCTGCACTACGAGAATTGGGGCTCCGACAAGACCTACCCGCATATGTCGGTGGCATGGTCATGGGCCTTCGATACCCCGTTCAAGTGGACCAAGCAGGTGGCGTCGCATTTCGGCGGCACCAGGCAAGGCATGGCGATCTCATGGCCCGGCCACATCAAGGACGTCGGTGGCATTCGATCCCAGTTCCACCACATCATCGATATCGTGCCGACGATCCTCGAAGCCACGGGCGTCGCGGCGCCTGCGACGGTGAATGGAATCGCACAAAAGCCCATCGAGGGCGTGAGCATGGCGTATACGTTCGACCAGTCGAACGCGAACGCACCATCAAAGCGCACCACACAATATTTCGAGATGTTCGCGAATCGCGGCATCTACCACGATGGTTGGTATGCATGCACGACGCCGCCCGCGCCGCCATGGCTGTTGGGAACCGCAAAGCTGCCTGATGTCACCAATTACAAATGGGAGCTTTACAATATCGCCGAGGATTTCTCGCAGTCCAATGACCTGGCAGCCAACAATCCCGACAAGCTGAAGGAGCTTCAGACATTGTTCCTGAGCGAAGCGGACAAATACCAGGTCTTGCCGCTGGACAATTCAATCCTGCCACGTCTGATCACGCCGCGTCCGAGTGCGACCGCGGGGCGAACTGAATTCACCTACAAGGGAATCAGTCCCGGCATCCCCGAAGGTAATGCACCCAACATCATGAACAAGGACTACAAGATCACCGCCGAGATCACCGTCCCGCAGGGCGGGGCCGAGGGAATGATCGTGACGCTCGGTGGTCGCTTCAGCGGCTACGGCCTCTATCTGCTGAAAGGCAAGCCGGTCTTTGTCTACAACATGCTGGATTTGAAACGATACCGCTGGGAATCCGGCGTGGGCGCACGCGACTGGTTGGGCACCGCGCTCAAGCCGGGCAAGCACACCATCGCGTTCGATTTCAAGTATGATGGGCCCGGCTACGGCAAGGGCGGCACCGGCGTGCTGTCGGTCGACGGCAGGGAGGTTTCCCGCCAGTCGATCCCGCACTCGATTTCGTTCTTGATGACGATCGACGAGTCCTTCGACGTCGGCGTTGATTCCCGCACGGGCGTGGATGACAGCTACAAGCTGCCGTTTCAGTTCACCGGCAAGATCGACAAGCTGACATTCAAGCTTGGACCGACGCAAGTGAGCAGCGATGATCAAAAGCTCATACGGCACGCGCTTGAAAAAGCGAGAGACTGAGCGCGGCGTTGGTCTCGTGGACTTAGGTGTCTTAAACGCTGGCTCGCGCGATGTCCGTTCATGGCCCGAATGCGAAGTCCGGGCGGCGTCCTCAGTTGTCGGCTCATCGGGGTAGATCGGAAGCAACCGGCCGACGTTGCAAACGGAGGGGCATGACCCATAGCGGACTTTAGGAAAGCCGGGCCGATTGGAACGACCCATTCCACACGGCTTTTACGTGCGATGGATGATCTGCTGAAGCGCGCCGACCGAGCTATTGAGGATAGCTATCGGGTCAAGGAAGAAGCGATAGAGCACCTGATACGGGCCCGAAGGGTAGCACGGGCGGTGAGAGCAACTATCGTTCGTGCCGAAAGCGCTAGGTCTCGGTATCGTCAGCTTGGGCTGGAAACGGCTGAAAGGCAGGGCGCGTTTTTCAGGAAAATCCTGCGGGTACCTCACCCTCCGATCAGCGGGACTGAAGCCCAACAGTCGTCTAGCGGATATCTGGTCCAGCAGGCGTTTACGCGCTGCAGAAACGGCCGCCGCCAGCTGTTTGGAACGCTGTATAGCGGCCTCGGCACGCGCGAAGAGTGTCTCCAGGTCCTGTGCCATGCCGGATAACGCGGGGGGGGGGGGCGCCGTTCCGGCAAAGGCGCCTCAAGTCAACCGCCGCCAGCTTCGCGGTGCGCGGGCACGTGATGCCTCTGCAACGGTATGATATCCGACCAGACGGACGGCCTTGGCAGGTGCGCTATTGGCTTCCGAAAAACTGGCCTGTGTGGATGACAAGGGATCGATAGTCGCGCTCGTCCATCATGTAACTGAGGCGACCGCAGCCGTTCTGATGCGAAAGACCAACGCGACCGCATCTGGTCTGACGAGTCCAAACGCATGTTTCTTAGACCCTCTTGCAAAGAGCCGATAAGGCAATTTTGGAAGCACGGGAGACCAAAAGGGAAACGCAGGAAGCCATTTTGAGAGCCCGCGCCGAAATGGACTATCTGCCTTCCAGAGGTTGTTGAAGCCAACATGATTTCGATTTGATGTTCTTCGCATGTTGCCCCCAAGCGGTCATCTGGCTGTCGCAATTCCTACTCTCTAACTCCCACCTTAAGGTGACAAACCTTGAGAAGAAGAGCGGACGAAACTTCTTGCATAACGTCGGGGTGAACTAATGAGCCCTTCGGGAGCCTTGATCGCGATCCTGCCGTGTAACGATCTTGATGCGTCGGAGCGGTTCTACAATCGGCTGGGCTTTACGCGGCCGGACGGCGAAAGGCTCGCTCCGGGAGAGCCAGACACCTATCGCATGCTGTCGAACGGGAAGGGCGGATATCTGCATCTGACGGACGCGGTCGAGGGATGGCTAACGCCGGGCAGAAACCCTTTTGGGCTTTATCTTTACCTCGAGAGTGTCGACGCCGCGGCGCGCGAATTTCAGCAATCGCCCGAGGACAAGCCGTGGGGGATGTACGAATTTGCGATCTCTGACCCAGATGAGACGTTGGTCCGTGTCGGGTGGCCAACCCATCTCCGCGCCAAAGCGCAATAATTCGCCCGCTTCTGGCCCAATCGGGGCCGGCGCGGCTTAGTCGAAACTTGTTTCGAAAGGTTCATGCACTCCCGGAAGATTTTGTGGCTCCTCAGCGCCGATGAGCAGTCATAGGATTGGATTGTTCGGGGCGAAGCGGCCCCAGTTCCAATCGCACTCATTTTGAACGGATGCAGCGAGTCGTCGGCGGATATGCCCGCCGGCTGCCGCGCGAGAAAAAAACACAGGGGGGTTATCATGTCCGCGTTGTCACGCCGCGATTTCCTTGCACTTTCGACATCTGCCGCAGCCATCAGCCTCGCCGCGCCTGCGCGCGCCGCGATGGGACCGAACGACAAGTACGACCTGGTGATCCGCGGGGGAGAGGTCCTCGACCCCAGCCAGTCGCTGCGCGCCAAACGCGATATCGGTATCCGCTGGGGCGTGATCGAAACCGTCCAGGAGACGATCCCTGCCGAGCGCGCCCTGAAGAGCATCGACGCGTCGGGCAAGCTGGTGATGCCCGGCCTCATCGATCTGCATTGTCACGTTTATCCCTACGGCTCGGCGATCGGTATTCCCGCCGACGAACTGGTGCAATTCCAGGGCACGACGACCGTCGTGTCGGCGGGCGACGCCGGGGTCAACAATCTGGCTGCGCTGCGCCGTTTCATCGTGGCCCAGACGCGGGCGCGGATGTACGCCTTCGTCCACATCGCCAACAACGGCCTTTCGGCGTTCCCCGTCGCCGAGCTCTACAATATCGACTCCGCGCAGACCGAGGCCTGCGCGATGGCGCTGGCCGAGAATTCGGACTTCCTCCTCGGGGTCAAGGTGAGGATGTCGGAGAACGTGATCTACAAGCACGGGCTCGAGCCGCTCAAGCGCGCCATCCAGGCGTGCGAGATGTGCGGCTGGCCGGCGAAGATGATGGTGCATATCGGCGGCGTCGAGTCCAAGGAGCTGATGTCGCAGATTCTCGACCTGCTCCGCCCGGGCGACGTGCTGACGCATGCCTATTCGGGCGCCCCGAACATGTCCAACGTCTTCACCAATATCGTCCAGGAGGGCAAGCTGCTGCCTGCGGCCCTGGCGGCCAAGCAGCGCGGCGTCATGTTCGACGTCGGTCATGGCGGTGGCAGCTTCGATTTCACCGTGGCGGAAGTGGCGATCCCCGGTGGATGCGTTCCGGACACCATTTCCTCCGACATCCACGTCTTCTCCGGCAATTCGCCGGGCATCCCCTTCCTGCCCAATGTGATGAGCAAGTTCATGGCGCTTGGCTTCACGCTGGAGCAGGTGGTGGCAATGGCCACGACAGCCCCGGCGAAGATCATCAGCCGCGCGCCGAAAATCGGCACGCTGCAGGTCGGCGCGCCCGGTGACGTCGCCATCATGGAATTGGTGGAGGGGCCGGTCAGCTTCGTCGACACCCGCAATAACAAGAGGGACGGGAAGGCCCAGCTCAAGCCCATCCAGACCATCATCAACGGTGTGCCGTTCGGCCGGCCCTATCAGGCGCCGTTCGCTGTGAGGTAGCGAGCCGGCAGGCGCTCAGTGACTCCAAGGTAGACGTTGGAGGCGGCCCGGGGCTGCCGATCCTCTCGCACGCTCGCGTCACCCCTCCGGCACGCCGGCGAGGCGCAAGCCCTCAAAATAGCGCTGGCGACGTGCGAGATACACCGGATTGTCGCCTTTGGCGTTGATGCGGTAGCGGCGGATCGTGAAGCCGGGATCGAGGGCAAGTCCCGCTTCGGCGATCGATCGCGCCTCCTTCAATTCCCCCACCAGCGCCAGGGCGGTCGCGAAGTGAAAATGCGAGAGGGCGTGATTGCGGTTGAGTTCGAGGCTGCGCCGAAACCAGCCGATGGCTTCATGGTCCTGCTTGATGCCCAGCTTGGCCAGCCCGACGAACATGTACCACAGAAAGGCGCGCGTATCGCGCGGGGACAGCCGGAGCGCCTCCTGAATGTGACCCTCGACTTCCTCGCTATGGCCGGACTGATATTTGCCGAGGCCGATGAAGCCGTGGGCATCGGCCAGATTGCGGTCAAGCGCGAGTGACCTGCGGCATTGGGCGATGCCATTTTCGATGCGGCTCGTCTGAATCTGCACGGCGCCGAGCAGCATGTGGGCTCTGGGATGATTGGGGGCATGAAGCAACGCGCCATTCAAAGCCGTCTCCGCGGCTTGAAAATGTGTGTTGACGTCATCGGCCATGAACGCCGATCCTACGGACACCTCGACCTGGGCTGCCGCGACCGCGGCTTCGATGTTGCCAGGATCGAGCGCCAGAGATCGCGTGAAGAAATCCCTGGCCTGCGTCAGGAGCGCGCGAGTGACGCCTCTGTTTTGGAGCGCTCGGCCCTGGAAATACAGATCCATCGCGTCCGGGCGGGGCGATCGTGCCGCGCGTCGCGCTTCGGCGGCGATGAGCTCGGCATTCAAGGTGTTGGCGAGGTGCGATACGATCTCGTCCTGCATGTCCAGCAGTTCGGCCGCGGGCTTGTCGAAGCGGTCGGCCCAGACATGGCTTCCGGTCTCGGTGTCGGTCAGGTGCGCATTCAGGCGAAAACGGTTGCCGCCGCGTTGCACCGAGCCTTCCAGCACGTAGCGCACGTTGAGATCGCGGCCGATTTGCCTGGCGTCGACGGCCTTTCCCTTGAAGGTGAACGCGGTGTTGCGGCCGATCACGAACGAGCCGGCGATACGCGACAAATCCGTCGTCAGGCTCTCCGTGACGCCATCGACGAAATAGTCCTGCGCGGGATCGCCGCCGATGTTGGCGAATGGCAGCACGACGATGGACAAATGCGGCATCGCAGCCGCTGGCAGCTCTGCGGTATCGGATGACCGCGGCGTGTCGCCGGAAACGACGGTGGCATCGATCGGCTTTTCATCGACGACCAGGATGTAGCCTCGGCGAGGCAGTGTCTTCAGGGCCGAGCGGCCTGCATCTCCCAAAGCGCGCCTGACGTCGCCGATTGCCTGGACGAGAGAATCCTCCGTGACCTCGGCGTCCGACCAGACCTCGTCCATGATCTCGTCCTTGCTGATCAATTGCCCGGGTCGTGTCGCAAGCAGCCGCAGCACGGCCCAGGCGCGCGGGCGCAAGGGGACGATGTCGCCGCGTCCGTCGCGCAAGGTTTCACGAACCAGATCCACCATCCGGTCGCCGACGAGGATCGGGGGCTGCGATGATTTCAACAAGAACCCCTCGTGGAACTTGCTTTCGGAAAATTTCGGCGGAGTTTCGGGACGCTGGGACGATTGTACAGCATTATCTTACAGCCCGGGATGGCAAAACGGCGCCGTCAGGGGCGCCAGCACGAGGTAAGCCTCCATGATCCGGCCTCTGATCTTGACTGCGTTGAGCCTTTCGATCGTCGGCCTTTCACCCGTCACTGCGGCTGACAAGAAATACGGCCCCGGCGTTAGCGACACCGAGATCAGGATCGGGCAGACCGCTCCCTACAGCGGCCCGCTCTCGTCGCTGAGCCGCTTCGGTCGGATTGAAGCGGCCTATCTCAACATGATCAACGCAGCCGGGGGCATCAACGGCCGCAAGGTGACGCTCGTTTCGCTCGACGACGCCTTTTCGCCGACAAAGACGGTGCAGCAGACGCGAAAACTCGTCGAGGACGACAATGTGCTCGCGATCGTTGGATCGATCGGCACGCCGACCAACCTTGCCGTGGCGAAATATCTCAACAGCAAGCAGGTTCCGCAGATATTGGTGCTCGCCAGCACCCCGAAGCTCGACGATCCCGAGAACCTGCCGTGGACGACCACGTTCATGATGCCGCAGCCCGTCGAGACCAGGATCTATGCCGAGTATCTGCTGAAGACCAAGCCCGACGCGAAGGTCGCCGTGATCTATCAGAACGACGATCTCGGGAAAGGCAATTTGGCTGGCTTCAAGGCTGCTCTCGGATCGAAAGCCTCGACCATGGTGGTGGCAGAGGCGGCCTACGACATCATGGAGCCCACGGTCGATTCACAGATCGTGGTCCTCAAGTCGTCCGGCGCCGACACGCTATTCCATGCCTCCAATGCCCGCTTCGCCGCGCAGGCGATCCGCAAGGCGCATGAGCTCAACTGGAAGGTCCAGCATGTGCTGCTGTCCGGTGTCAGCAGCATTTCGGCGGTCCTGCGTCCGGCCGGACTTGCCGCATCGACGGGGGCGGTCAGCGCGTTCTGGCTGAAGACATCAGAGGATCCCATGTGGGATGACGATGCCGGCATGCGAGAGTTTCGGGCCTTCATGAAGCAGTGGGCACCGAACGACGACATCGAGGAATCGATCTTCCCGTATGCGACCGCTCAAATGATCGTCGAGGTCCTGAAGAAGTGCGGCGACGACCTGTCGCGGGACAATCTGATCAGGCAGGCCACTAGCGTCCAAGGGCTGCAACTGCCGACATTTCTGCCCGGGCTGACCATCAACGTCACCCCGTCGAGCCGGATCGGCTGGACAAAGGCCAGGATGGCGCGTTTCAACGGCACCCGATGGGTGCTGCTCGATGATGTCGTCGGCAACTGACAACAGATCGAATTTTGAAAACGACGCTGTTCGAGGGGATCGCGGTATGACCGGCCGGCTGAATGTCGCGATTGTCGGCGCGGGGATCGGCGGATTGTCTGCGGCGCTCGCGCTGAGCGCGCGGGGCCTGAACGTCACCGTCTTCGAGGGAGCAGAGTCGCCGCGTGAGGCCGGGGCAGGACTCTCCATCCCTCCGAATGCGCTGACGCTGCTCAAACGCACCTCGCTTTGCGAGGCGATCGAGCAGATCACCACTCGGAGCCACGGGCTGTCGCTGCGCACGTCGCAGGGACAGCCCGTTTCGAGGCCGGGTGCGCCCATGGCGCTGAGCTACCAGATTCACCGCGTCGAGCTGCTCGAGATGCTGCTGGGTGTGGTGAAAGGACCGGTCCGGTTCGGACATCGCTGCGTGGCCGTCGCTGACACGGAGCACGGAGCGCGATTGACCTTTGCCAATGGCGTGGTCTGCGACGCGGACGTGGTCATCGGTGCTGACGGCATCCATTCGGTGGTCCAGCGGCAGATCGGCCTGCCGGCGCGTCCGACCAGCGAAGGCGTCGTGGCGTACCGCGGCCTGGTGCCGGCGGAAAGGCTCGCGTCGGGCTCGGAGCTGCGGGGCCTCAACATGTGGATGGGGGATGGTCGCAGCTTCATCTGCTTTCCGGTGTCGCAGGGGCGATCGATCAACATCGTCGCGTTCGTCCCGAGCATGCGTGACATGGAGGAGACCTGGTTCGCGCTGGGCGATGTCAGCGCGCTCGCGGGTGAGTACGAGGGGTGGGATGCGCCGGTCGAGGCCCTGATCGCGGCGCTCGATCATACCTTTCGCTGGGGCATCTACGATCGGCCGCCCCTGCCATGTTGGTCGCGCGGGCATGTCACGCTTCTCGGTGACGCCGCCCATCCGATGGTGCCGCATTTCGGCCAAGGCGCAGGACAAGCCATTGAGGACGGCTTCGCGCTTGCCGTCCTGCTGGAGCATGCCGGACGCGGCGAGATCCCGGCGCGACTGAAAGCTTACCAGGATCTGAGGCTGGAGCGGACCAGCCGCGTGCAGGCAGCCTCACGCCTTGCCGGCCTGTTCTACCGATCCTCCGGCGGCGATCCCGCGGAGCAGGCGCAGAGGATGCGCGGCTGGATGTCGGCGGCCGAGTGGATCTTTCCTTACGACGCGGAGAAGGCCGCTGCGGCTTCGCTCAGGCTGATGCGAAGGGCGTAGGCCCTTCACTCATGGAAATCGCGTCCGCTTCTGCCAAGAAGCGGAGTTGAAATCTCAGCCAGGCCCAGCTTGGGCATTTCGGCCCGCGAGTGGTGCGGAGTCCTGCTTGGTTTGATCCTCCCAGTCGTCCCACTCAACTTTGTTGATCTCGACATAGCGGGAGACGGCCACACCGATGGTCGGGAAGAAGTAATGTTCGCCAAGCTGCGCGAACAGGCCAAATCGCTTCAGCTTGTCCTTCACGGGGTCCTTGAGTTCGGCAAAGCAGAGCTCGATGCCCTGCGCGTGCAACGTCTGGTCCAGTTCGGCAACCACATCGCAGGCGGTGACGTCCACGCTCGTAACGGGCTCCGCGGCGACAACCAGCCAACGCACAGGCGTTGGCGATGTCGCGACGGCATTCAGGACGCGCTCCCTGAAGAATTCCGCGTTGGCGAAAAACAGCGGCGCATCCCACCGAAACAGGACCAGTCCCGGAACCCGGCGAGCAGCCGGATATCTCGTGATGTCGTGATAACCTTTGACGCCCTGGGCGCGCCCCAAAACTGCGGAGTGCGGCCGCCAGCCGTCCCACAGGAATTCGATGACCGCGAGTACGATCGCAAGACCGATCCCTGGAATGACGCCGAGCACCGCCACACCGACAAAGCAGACGATCGCCAGCCAGAATTCCCATCGCTGAATGCGATAGATCCGCTTGAGGTCGGCAACCTCGATCAGGCCAATCGCCGCCGCAATGACGACAGCGGCCAATGCGGCGGTGGGCAAATGCTCCAGCAGATTTGGCGCGACCAGCAGAAGCAGGGCGATGGCCAGCGCGCCGACGACGCTCGTGAGCTGGGTGCGGGCGCCGGCGGCTTCTGCGACGGGGGTACGCGAGCTGCTGCTGCTGATCGGAAACCCCTGGAAAAAGCCAGTCGCCAGATTGGCTGCGCCAAGCCCCACCATCTCCTGATTGGGATCGACCCGCATCCCCAATCGCGCGGCGTAGGCGCGTGAGAGTACGCTCGTATCGGCAAACGAAACCATTGCTATTGCGCAACCGCCGAGCAGCACCGGGACGATGTCGCTCGAGGTGATCCATGGGATGACGAACCCCGGCAGCCCCTGAGGCAGCGGCCCCAACACCTTGACGCCGTACCGCGTCCCGAGACCGAGCACCCCGACGACGACGGTCGCCGCAACGACGGCAATCAGGATGCCCGGCAGCCTGGTGTTCTTGAGAAGGATAATCGTGGCCAGCGTCGCGAAGCCGATCGCGAACGCGACCCAATTGATCTGCCCGTCAAGGATCGCGTTGGCGATCGCCCACAAGCTCCGCAACGGTCCTTCGCCGTCGATGGAAAAGCCGAAGAGTTTGGGCAATTGGCTGATCAGGACGGTCAACGCAATTCCGTTCATGTAGCCGTAACGTATCGGCTTGGAGAGAAGCTCGGTGACAAAGCCCAGACGCGCGATACCGGCCAGGATGCAAGCCAAGCCGGAGACGATGGCCATCATGCCGGCCAGCGTCACGGCGCGTGCGGGATCGCCGTGTGCCAGCGGCGCGATGACGCCGAGCAGTATTCCTGCCAGCGCCGAATCCGGGCCGAGGACGAGAATGCGGCTAGGGCCGAACAATGCGTAAGCCAGCAGGGGAACGATCGTGGCGTACAAGCCATAGATGCCGGGCAATCCCGACGCGACGGCGTAGGCGATTCCAACCGGGACCAGCATCGTCGCGAGGACCACGCCGGCGAAAATGTCGTGCGGAAGCCACGCGGCTTCATATCGACGGAGCGTATCGAGTCCGGGCAGCCAGTGCTGCATCAGTCGTCACTCCCGCGCTCAAGACGCCCCGCTGTTTCCGGCTATTGGCGGTCAATCTTCCTCAAAGTGCCCGATATTGCGTTGTGCATCCAGTTCAGTCGTGCTGCGCCGCAACGTCATCCCACGCAGCAAGTTCTCAGGCTCTGCGATGACAATCGTAGAGTTTTGATCAAGATCAATGCATTGGATGTCGCTCAATGACCGCGGCGAGCCTGTGCGGTCGAAGGCAACGCGCTCGCCGGCAAGCGCAGCCTGGGCCCCGCGGCCTCGCTCAAGCTGATGCGAAGGGCGTGAACGTCAATTTACGCGATCGCGGTTGAGTACGCCGGAGCGGTCTTCGCCGGGAGGCAGTCGTCAAATCCGCTGGGCGGACAGCCGCGCCACGAGGAATTCGATGGCGGCGCGGACCCGCCGAGGCATCCCGCCAGTTCCTCGCTTGGGCCAGACGATCTGGAGCGGGATGGGGGGCGGCTCGTGGCCGACAAGGATCTGCTCGACGATCCCCTGATCGATAAGTCTGCGGACCTGCCAAAGCGGGGCGATCCCGATGCCAAAGCCGGACGCGACGGCCGCGTTGCGTGCCGCGGCGCTTTCCGACCGAAAGCGACCATGGACTTCGATACGCTTCCCGTCGCCGCCGAATGCCCATCTGTCATCATCACCGGCTCGCAACACGCATTCATGACGGGATAGTTCTTCTGGATGCTCGGGCCGACCATGGGCCGCGAGATAGACTGGCGAAGCGAACACGGCCCAGCTCAGTCCACCGAGGCGGCGAATCCGCAAGTTCGAGTCCGGCAGATTGCCGATGCGAACGGCGAAATCGAGCTTCTCGGCGACGAGATCGACGCGCTCGTCGGACAGGACGAGTTCGAGATCGATCTCCGGATTCCGCGTCAGGAATTGGCTCAGCACGGGAGTCACATATTCAGGGCCGAACAGGCTCGACGTGCCGACGCGGATGGTGCCGGCAAGCCGCCGGTTGCTGGCGAGCAGGTCTTCACGCGCGGCATCGATGGTTGTGAGCGCGAGGCGGATCCGATCGGAAAATTCGAGGCCCGCCTGTGTCGGATTTAGGCGCCGCGTCGTCCGCGACACGAGCTCCACGCCAAGGTCGTCTTCGAGCCGCGCAAGCGAACGGCTCACCGATTGCAGCGATCTGCCGAGACGCGTTGCCGCGGACGTCAGGCTTCCCTCGTCGAGGACAGCCAGAAACACCGCGTAGTCTGCAATCGAGGCCACCGTCATTCTTCCGAAAAAAGAGATAATATATCCATATCTCCGCGCATTATCATCATAGATGTGATGTGTTGTGAATGGGCTCCCGACCACCTGGAGCTTCTCATGACGAAACCGGATTCCCGCGCAGCAAACGTCCCTCAGGCCCTGACCCCTCTCTATGGCGCGCCGATCGCGCTCGACGAGGCGAGGATCGTGGCCGATGCGGCGCGTGCCGAAGCGCAACGTCATGGCTGGCCCATGGTGATCGCCATTGCCGACAGCGGCGGCCATCTCGTCCTGCTGTATCGTCTCGATCAGGCGCAGCATGGCAGCGTGCTCGTCGCGCAGCAGAAGGCGAAGACCACCGTCGATTTCAGGCGGCCGACCGGGGCGTTCGAATCCGCGCTGGCGGACGGCGGCCTTCACTGGCGATTGCTGGGCATGACCAATCTGACGCCTCTGGAGGGCGGCCTTCCAATCCTCCGCGACGGCAGGGTGATCGGAGCGATCGGCGTCTCGGGCATGCAGTCAACCCAGGATGCGCAGGCCGCCGCGGCAGGCGTTGCGGCGTTCGGAGCTTGATGGCTCCGGCGTCCGATCGCGGCGCGGAACAACGGCTCTGCGCGGCTGGGGATAGCGAAATCCGTACCCGCCGGGCTTCCCCTGAGGGGCCTTATGCCCTATGACGCTGCAACGCAAAAATCCCCCCAAAAGACCCCATGATCCGCCTCGACAACGTCAGCAAGCAAGCCGGCCACCAGATCCTGTTCATCGAAGCCTCCGCGGCCCTCAACAAGGGGGAGAAGATCGGCCTGGTCGGGCCGAACGGCGCCGGCAAGACCACGCTGTTCCGCATGATCGCCGGCGAGGAGCTGCCCGACGAGGGGCAGGTCTCGACCGATCGCGGCATCACCATCGGTTATTTCAACCAGGACGTCGGCGAGATGTCCGGCCATAGCGCCGTGGCCGAGGTGATGAACGGCGCCGGTCCCGTCAGCGAGGTCGCGGCCGAGCTGCGCGCGCTCGAGGCCGATATGGCCGACCCTGACAAGGCCGACCAGATGGACGAGATCATCTCGCGTTATGGCGAGGTACAGCACCGGTTCGAGGAGCTGGACGGCTATGCGCTCGACGGTCGGGCGCGCGAAGCGCTCTCCGGCCTCGGCTTCAGCCAGGAGATGATGGACGGCGATGTCGGCAAGCTCTCGGGCGGCTGGAAGATGCGCGTGGCGCTGGCGCGTATTCTCCTGATGCGTCCCGACGTCATGCTGCTCGACGAGCCGAGCAACCATCTCGACCTCGAAAGCCTGATCTGGCTGGAAAAATTCCTGCACGACTACGAAGGCACGCTGCTGATGACCTCGCATGACCGCGAGTTCATCAACCGCGTGATCTCCAAGGTGATCGAGATCGACAGCGGTTCGCTCACCACCTACACCGGCGACTACGAATTCTACGAGCAGCAGCGCGCGCAGAACGAGAAGCAGCAGCAGGCGCAGTTCGAGCGCCAGCAGGCCATGCTGGCCAAGGAGATCAAGTTCATCGAGCGCTTCAAGGCGCGCGCCTCGCATGCGGCGCAGGTGCAGAGCCGGGTGAAGAAGCTCGACAAGATCGAGCGGGTCGAGCCGCCGCGCCGCCGCCAGAGCGTCGCCTTCGACTTCCTGCCGGCGCCGCGCTCGGGCGAGGACGTCGTGGCGCTGAAGAACGTTCACAAGGGCTATGGCGCCAAGCGCATCTATGACGGCCTCGACTTCATGATCCGCCGGCGCGAGCGCTGGTGCGTGATGGGCGTCAACGGCGCCGGCAAGTCGACGCTGCTCAAGCTGGTTGCCGGTGCGAGCGAGCCCGACCAGGGCACGGTGGCGCTCGGGGGCAGCGTCAAGATGGGCTATTTCGCCCAGCACGCGATGGACCTGCTCGACGGCGAGCGCACCGTGTTCCAGTCGCTGGAAGATCAGTTTCCGACCGCGGGGCAGGGCTCATTGCGCGCGCTCGCCGGCTGCTTCGGCTTCTCCGGTGACGACGTCGAGAAGCGCTGCCGGGTGCTCTCGGGCGGCGAGAAGGCGCGGCTGGTGATGGCCAAGATGCTGTTCGATCCGCCGAACTTCCTGGTGCTGGACGAGCCCACCAACCACCTCGACCTCGCCACCAAGGAGATGCTGATCACGGCGCTCGCAGATTTCGAGGGCACCATGCTGTTCGTCTCGCATGACCGGCATTTCCTGGCGACGCTGTCGAACCGCGTGCTGGAGCTGACGCCGGAGGGCATCCACCAGTATGGCGGCGGCTACACGGAATACGTCGCGCGCACGGGGCAGGAGGCGCCGGGGTTGCGATCGTAGGGGGCTTGTAGCCCGGATGGAGCGCAGCGCAATCCGGGATTTCTGCCCGCATGCGGTTGTGCGATGCGGATGGTCTGGCCCCGGATTTCGCTTCGCTTCATCCGGGCTACGAGCGCGCTGACGGGATTCCGTAGCCCGGATGGAGCCGGGATCACTCTCCGCGTTCGCCAAAATTGCCGGTGATCTCGCCGCTGCCGCCCCAATCGGCGGGCAGGATGCCGGCACGAACGTAGCGATGGAGCGAAGAGTAGGGCCAGTCGATCGGTGACGCCACGAGGCTGTGCTTGACGGGATTGAAATGGATGTAGTCGGCGCATCGTTCGAAATCCGCGTCGTCGCGAATGGTGTGCTCCCAAAATCGTCGCTGCCACAGGCAGAACTCGCCGCGATGATTGCGAACAACTGGTACGCCGGAAGCGACGAGCCGGTGCGTGAACAGGCTCTTGATGCGTCGCCATCGACCGGAGAAGTCCGAGTCATTTTCCGGCAACGTCATGATGACGTGGAGATGGTCAGGCAGGATCACGATCGTGTCGATCGTGAACGGCTTTTCGATCCGGGTCGACTTAAATGCCGCGCGCAGCTGCGCGACGTGGTCCACCAAGGCGGACGATCTTCGATCGTCCAGCGTCGCGGTGAAGAAATAGGCGCCGCCGGGTACGAAATTTCGCCGATAGCGAACCATGCGAGAGTTTCCCGGATTGCGCTTCGCTTCATCCGGGCTACAACCAAATCGAGAGAGTTGCAATGAACTCGCTCGCCTGCACGCATCGGCCGGCGATCGGCCCGCTTATGGTGGAATGATGCCCAGGCTGCGGCCCGCCGCCACCGGCCGGACGATGCCATAGCCGTAATCGTAGTTCGGCACCGCGCCGCCCTGGGGCCGCGCCGTCGCCTTCAAGACCGCAATCATGGCTGCCGGATCCGTCGCCATCGGCGATTGCACGGTTCGCAGCGCGGCGATGCACCCGGATGCGACGGCGCATGATGTCGACGTTCCCGTATCCGGCTCGAAGCCACGCGGGCCTCGCAGGACCTTCGAGCCGAGAAACTGCGTATAGGCGGTGATGTCGGGCTTCCGCGGCGACATGCCCGCGATCGACGGTCCTTGCGAGGAATAGCAGACGCGCGCGTCCTGGATGTCGCAACCGGCGAGCGTCAGCACTTCGTCGTAGGCGTTGGCGCCCATGATCATGCCCTCCGTCCGCTGCAGACACACGGCATTGGGGCAGCCGTCGCCGCAATTGCCGGCGGCGAAAACCACGTCGGCTCCGAATGCCGTGAGCAACCAGATGTACAGTCTGAAGGGGTGATAGGGATTGTCGATGTAGCGCCTGGGATCACCGGGCGGAAAATCGTCGAGACTCGGATGAAAGATGCCCCAGCTGTTGTTGACCACGAGCGCGGTCTGCGGAATGGCGCCAGTGACCGCCCAGCGCCAGATCAGCATCAAGTAACCGCGCATCATTTCCGAGATCGTCGCACTGACGGTGTGCTCCCCGGCCGGCCGCCCGAGTAGCAAGGGATAGTCGAGCAGCGTCACCTTCGGGGCCACCGCGAGCACGCCGTAGGCGCACATCGTTCCGTGTCCGATGCGATGGAATCCCGGTGTGGTCGCCACGGTCGGAGGCGTCCACGAATTGCCGACATCCAGGTTCGGGTTGAAGCCGAACCGCGTCTCAAGATGTGACTTGCAGATGCCGGTATCAACGATGGCGACGGCAACACCCGCGCCGTGAAGGCTGTTGTGCTGCAGCGTCGCGGTGTTGAGATCCTGCCGAACCATCTCGATATCGCCGGTGGCCTTGTTGGCAGGGGGTAAAGCAAGCTGGCCGCGTACATCAGGATCCAACCAGACTGGCTCGCCATTGTTGAAGCCCGGGTTGGCGAGGCTCTCGGGAGAAACGTAGGCGCGGATCAGGAATTTCTTCGATTTATCGAGCGCGAGGAGCGCGGACGCTTTTTCGCCCCTGTCCCTGCTCGAGACTGCAGGTCGCTGATCGGCGCCATCCCAGATCGGCAAGGCGCCGAACTCACCGTCGATCAAAAAGTCGGGCGCCGCGTTCCTTTGAATGTATTCGCGCATCGCGCCGACCGGACTATCGCCCTTGAGCAGGTCGTTTGCCGCACTCACGAGCATGCCATTCTGATTGCGTTGCGCCAGCACCCGCACATAGCCGGTGCGCAATTCCCAAGGCGTCATGGTTGCCTCCGCTGCCGTGGTCAGGTTGCGCGTGGTCTCACTGCCATTCGGTCTTCGCGAGTTTGAGCGTGGCCGCGTAGAACGGGCAGGCCGTCAGATAGGGTTTCAGGGCGACCGCGGCCCTGGCGCCCGCGTCGATGTCCTCGCGATAATGCAGTCCCGCGATCATCCGATTCATCCCGACTCGCGCGGCCAGCGCGCGCAAGGCCTCGGTGTATTGAGGCAGCATGTCGGCCAGGCATTCGGAGGTGAGCGTGCCAATGAGCGCGTGCCCGGCCGGATAGGCGGGGTGCCCCGGGACCTGGACCGGCGGATACAGCGTCGGGCAGACCTGGCTTGGTCGCGGCTGGTACCAATAGGGTGGGGGCGCGGCACCAGCCCGATTCGGATATTGGAGCTTGAGTTGGACCATCGCAAACTCGCCGACCCGGGCCATGATCTTCATCAGCAGGAACGTTTGCGGGTGGGACGTGGCGGTGATGTTGAGCAGCTGCAGCCAGCGCAGCTGAAAATTCTGGTTCTCCTCCACGATCTCGCCAAGCGCTTCCGGCCGCTCCGCGACAGCCAGCACCTGGACCTCGTCGATCATGTTCGCGGTGACGGGGTAGGTGGGTGGCGGCAGCGCGACCGCCGCCTGCCATTGCTTGCCGCCGATGGTCTGGGCCAGAAACTCCGGCATGATCGCGATGGCGCGCAGATCCGGATCCCATTCAGAGTCTCGGAACTTGGCGTAGTAGTCCCGCGTGATGGCGACCTCGGCCAGCGGCCGATCGGCCCGCATCGCGAACACGGGCGATCCGCCGCCGCCCGAGCCGCCTGACCAATTTCCTCCGAACCAATTGCCACCAAACCAGTTGCCTCCGAACCAATTGCCCCCCATGACGGGATCCTCCTGTGGTTCGCTGCAAATGCAGCATGGTTTCAATCCGGCAAGCCTGCCTCTCGCAAATGGTCGATGAAGCGTTCCCGCAAACCGATTTTGAACGGGCACCGCTCACGATAGGCTGAAAGCTTGAACCGAGGTTGTATGTCCAGAAGCATCCTGGTGATGCCTCGGGCCTCTTCGTTCTGGCCCTTCGCAATATAGGCCGCTGCCAGTACACGCAGGTTGGCGGACAGCCGTCCGTTCAGAGCTGCGGTCTTGCGGGCCCACACGACCGCCTCGTCGTAATTGCCGTTGATGTAATGCGCTTGGCCGAGGAACATCAGGTAGAAATATGCCTGTGTATCGGCCGGCGACAGCCGCAATCCCTGTTCAGCGCGCGTGATCGCTGATTGGCCCTCCTCAAGGTAGCCGTACACGCCACTGCTAAGGGTCCAAGCCATAGCATTTCCGGGCGATGCGCTCAACGCTCTGTCAAAGAGGTCGAGCGCTGCGTCGTAGTCCTTGAACAACAGCGCCTTGGTGTGTCCGAGAACGGCGAGCGCGAAGCCATCTGCCGGCGCACGATCGACCGCCGCCGTGGCAAGGCGCGCCGCTTCCCCCGCATCGGGGCCGCCCTCGGCGCCCCAGCCCTGCGCGACATTGTGAATGTGCCAGAGCGCTGCATAAGCATAGGGCGTAGCATAGCTAGGATCCGCAGCGATCGCGGCCTGCAACAGCTCGCCCGCACGGCCGAAGTCGAAGAAATTCATGCGATACATGAAGTCGATCGCCTTCATGAGCAGCTCGTAGGCATTGAGATTGTCCGAGCGCTTTTGCAGCGCGCGCTTCAGCTCTGCCTCGCGGACCTGGGGCGCGATGCTCCATACGATGCGTGTCGCAATGCGGCTCTGAAATTCGAACAGTTCGGAGACATCGCCGTCATAATGATCTGCCCACAGCAAGATCCCCGCTTCGACGTCCTGCAATTCCACGCCGATGCGGAGCCGCTTGTCGGCGCGTCGGATGCTGCCACTCAGGACGTATCGGACGCCGAGCTCCTGGCCGATCCTCTGGCTGTCGATCGGTCCGCTGCGATAGGGAGAGGTGGACATGCTCGAGATGACGAACAGCCCGCGGAGGCTCTGAAGCGCCACGACGATCTCGTCGGCCGTCCCGTCGCCGAAGTAATCGTCCACAGGGTTCGCTCCCTGCGTACGAAACGGCAGCACCGCGATGTAGGGCACCTTGGCCTGGCGGCTCGCCTTGCGGCGGTCGCCCGAGGGCAGTCGTTCGGCCTCAGGCAGCAGGAGAGAATAGGCGTGAACGGGGCGTGCGAGATGCTTGAGCCGGAGCACGCCCAGGTCCTGGACTGGCACGTCGAGCCGGTCCTTGATCTGCTGGAACATCTCGTCTGAAAGCACCACGCCGCCAGCCGGCGCCGACTGCTCGAGTCTCGCCGCGATGTTCACGCCCTTTCCGAAGATGTCCTCGGATTCGACGATGGTCTGCGCAACGTTCAGACCCATTCGAAATTGTATCTTCCGATCGTATCCTTCCCGGGTCTGCGCGGCTGCGACTTCGGCTTGCAAGGCGACCGCACAGCGCGCGGCATCAAGGGAGGAATCGAACGAGGCGAGAAAGCCGTCTCCGGTATTCTTCACGATCCTGCCGCGGAAGGAGACGATGCACGGGTTGATCACGCCGAAGCGAAGCGCTCGCAGGCGGATGTGCGTTGCCTCCTCCGCCACCTCGGTCAGGCGAGCATAGCCCACGACGTCGGCGGCCAGAATTGCAAGTACGCGCCGCGATGGCGGGGCCGCCTCTGCAACATCAATCCCCGGATGGTTCACCTTGACCACCCCGCTACTTGGCAGAACCGGGGCAGGATAGCAGACCGTGGCGTTGATAGCGTCTGCCGGGCACCTTGCGCTCCAAACAAAGTCAACGCCCGCTTACGCGTACGCCGACATTTCGCTGAATGACGCGGCCCCCAGATCATCTACAGCAAACCTCCCGCCCGGTGAGTGCCATGTCAGACGAGACCAGGTCGTCGTGTCTTCCTGGTGCGCAAGGGCAGCGAACCTTTGGGAAACGCGCGCCCCGAAACGGGTAGTGGGCCTGAGCCTGGCGGCCTTTGGCCAATCTGCATGGAGCCAAAATCAGTTTCAGCAATTCGACCGCGAAACAGGAGGCCCGAGAACCACCGCGTTGCGCAGCCGCATTTTACAGCCAAACTGGAAAAAGCGCTGTGAATTAAATCATACATAAACAAAAATTAATGCCACCGGCCCGGCGGTTGTATTTCGCCGATCTGCTCGCGTCGACCGGAGCGAACGCCGTGACGTGGACGGACATGGACATGCGGGATGGGCGCTGATCGGCGCCCATCCCGTGCGGCCGTTATTCAGCTACCGCAAGATCTCGCGCAGCACCTCGCCATCGACCTGGTGCGGCCGGACGCCCAGGAGTTGCATGATGGTCGGCGCCACGTCGAGGTTGCGCATACGATGGATCGTCGTGTTGTTGCGGATCTGGGGGCCGGCGGCGATGAAAGTCGCGCTCATCACCGGCAGCTTTGGATCGTGGCCGTGGGCGCCGTAGAAATTCGGCATCGACAGCGTGGTCGTCGCGGCGTTGAACGGCGCATCGCCGAGGCGGGCGACGCCGGGGTTCTGGATGCCGTCGAAATTGTAGCCCGGAGCCATCAGCGCGAACACGTCGCCGAAATCCTGGCCGATGGTCTTGCTGGTGCATTGCCCGATGCCGGCCTCGCACTGGAGCGGACGGGTCTCGACCACGGCGAAGAGTCGTCCGCCCTCGAGCGAGAAGTTGAATTTGGGATTGGGATCGACCGCATTCTTCACCGCGTCGGTGATCTGCGTGACCAGCGCCGTGTAGGTTGCGGGGTCGACGGTGCCGCCGGACTCGCGCTGCTGCAGGTTGACGTAGATGTTGACCGCCGGACCCGAGGTGCGGATCGCCAGCTTGCTGGTGTCGATGCCGGCATTCTTCAGGATGTTGGTCATGCTGACCGAGGTGTGGAACGGGGCGAAGCCGTGGTCCGACACCACGATGATGTTGCTGTCCGGCCCCGCCGCCTCAGCGATCTGCTTCACCGCCTTGTCGGCGGTCTGATAGGCGAAGCGGATGTACGATTTGTAGCGCGCGACCTTGGCGGCGTCTTGGCCGGCGCCGACCGAGCTCGGGTCCTTCGGATTGGTGCCCTGGCGGGGATCGGTGAGCAGGAACTGATGCTCGGAGCCGTCCGGCTGCTCGATATAGATCATCACCAGATCGGCGTCGGGATGGTTCTTGATCGCGCGCTCGCCGATGTCGGCCTGGTAACGCACAAAGGTCTTGACCATGTCCTCGTACATCGCCTCGATCTCGATGTCGGGGAAATCAGTGAAGCCCGGGCTGAGGCGCTCCGGAATGCGGAAGTCGGCCTGCGGGCGCCAGAACCCGATGCTGTTGTTGATGTCGTCGACGTCGGCCAGCACGGGCGTATTGCGCGGGATGTAATTGGCGCCGTAGCGGGCAAAGCGCACCACGGACAGATCGGGCGCGAGCTGCGAGACGAAGTAGGCGGCCCCGACCCTGGCGCCGCTGCCCTCGAAGAAGAACGGCGCGTTCTCGCCGCCGAGCTTGGCATAGGCAGGTCCAGTCGCCGGCGGCTTGAACGGCCCGGCCGTGATGCCGCGCGTGGCGTCGAAGAACACGAGGGTGTCGTAGTTCACCTTGTTGTCGTTGGTGGTGTCGAGCGCTGCCACCCGGATCGCGTATTTGAGGTCCTGCGTGGCCGTGCTGGTGCAGGTCGCGGTCTGCACCGAGGCGCACGAGAACGTCTCGATCGGCGTGGGCGTTGCCAGCACCGGGCTGAACGAGAAGCGGCCGGCCGCCTGCAGAGCCGCGGCCACCGCCGGATCGGGCGCGAAGTTCGTCTGCGTCAGCGAAAAGCCCTGCGCGCTGAGCCCGCCGAACGCACCGAACGGCACGGTGTAGTCGGTGACGCGGATCGGTTGGGCCGGCTGCACCACGGTGCCGTTGATCGAGATGTCGGCGCCGTCGCCGCCCGGCCACGTCGCGGTGACCACTTTCTTGCCCTGCTGACGCAGCTGCACCCACAGCGGCAGCGCCGACGGCCGCGGCGAGGGCCCAAGCGGGCTCTCGCGATAGCCGCCGATCGGCGCCGCAAAGCCGCTGAGGCTCGATGTGATCGGGCCGACGATCGCCTGGAAGGTGTTGGAGGGGATGTCGTTGTGAACGGCGGTCGAGCCGGTGGCGATCTCGATATGGGAGACCGCGGTGAGCGAGGGCGAGGCCGTGATGTTCTGCAACGCCACAGCGCCATGGCGGCTCAGCCGCGCCAGTCCGCCATCGCGCGGCAGTACGCCTTCCTCGATGAATTGCCGGATGAAGTCGGGTTTTGCGCCGTCGAGCGAGATGAGGACCACCGGCGATCTGCGGCCGTGGTGATGGCCCCGATCATGGTCGCGATCACGGACATTGTCGAAACCGCGGCCGCTGTCATCCTGATCGGCGTGCGCTGTCGCTGCAACGCCAGTCAGCGTTGCGGCGAGCGATAACGAAGAGATCAGGGAGAAGAGCTTTTTCACGTGAATGCCCCGTGCTTTTTGTTGCGCAACCTGTGCGCGATCAATCTGGAATGGCGCAGAGATTATCGAGCGTGGCCGACGACGCGCGTGTGACGCCAAGGCGACGCATCTGCGTCGCTGTGTGAATGCTGTCGCAAGACTCCAATTGGAGCTCTGTCGCGCGAGCTATGGGAACTCGTCAACGCAAGTACACGCCCGTGTGTGTTGAACGCTGCGAACTCGTTCGCTACGCTGGAGAAAATCAGGGGAGGGCGCGTGAAGCAGCTCAGGATCGGGGACATCACCATCGATGCGGTGATCGAGCGGGAGGGCCCCTGGCGGCGGCCGCAAGATTTTTTTCCGGCTTATGACGACGGCGTGTTCAGGCGTCATCTGCCGACGATGGAGCCGGAGGTGTTCGATGTCGCGCGCGGCATGATGGTCATCACCTACCAGACCTTCGTCGTGCGCACGCCGCGCTACACCATCCTGGTCGACACCTGCACAGGCGAAGACAAGGGTCATCCGCCGCCGTTCGATTTTCCCGGCAAGGAGCGCTGGCGCAACGAATTGTTCGCGCTCGGCGTCGGCTTCGAGCAGATCGATTATGTGTTCTGCACGCATCTGCACATCGACCACACCGGCTGGAACACGACCTTGCGCGACGGCCGCTGGGTGCCGACGTTCCCAAACGCAAAATACGTCTTTCACAAGGGGGAGTACGCTGCCTGGGAGGCCGAGCACGCCAAGGGCAACAATCCGCCCGGCACGGTCTTCCGTGATAATTGCCTGCCGATCGTCGAAGCCGGGCAGGCATTGCTGGTGGATGACGACTACGCGCTGGATGATACGGTCACACTGACGCCGACGCCGGGGCATTCGCCCTGCCATTGCTGCGTGAATATCTCTTCGAAGGGCCAGCGTGCGGTGGTCGCCGGCGATCTCATGCACCACCAGATCCAGTGCCGCGAGCCGGACTGGTCGGCAATGCCGGATTGGGATGCAAAACAATCAGCTGTGTCGCGGCGGAAGTTCTTTGCGTCCGTTGCGGATACGGACACGCTGATCCTGCCGATCCATTTTCCGGCGCCAACGGTGGGGCTGATCAGGCCGCTGGATGGGGCGTTCGATTATCGGTTCAGGCGGGAGTGATGGCGCTTCACCTCGCCCCGCTTGCGGGGCGAGGGGACCGAGGCATCGCGGCGCGCTTAAGCGCCGACTTCGCACTTCTTCATGAAGCTGTTCTTGGCGGCGCCGGCGAGCGGCTTGCCGTCGGCGCTGACGGCCTTGGGCGCGCAGGCGTCGGCCTTGCACTTCTTCAGGAACGAGGTCTTGGCGGCGCCGGCCAGCGGCTTGCCGTCCTTGCCGACCGCCTTGCTCTCGCAGGTGTCCTCCGCGAAGGCCGAGCCCGCTGCAAAGGTGGCAACGATCGCAGCCAGGAAGATTCGCTTCATCATGGGTGTCTCCTAAACCAGAAATGGCTTGCGGATTGGAGCCGGGAATCGTGGCGCAATCAAGCAGGATCGGCGTTGCCCGGTTGTGGTGTGCGGATATTTTCGGCGTGCGATGAATGAGTCTCGCTTTGACGCGCACGGCGGCGGGGCTGCTTTGGGGTTCTTGCCAGCTGCTTGCTGCACTGCGCGCTGACCGCGCGGTGCGAACCTGCTAGGCTCATTCCATTGCAGCAGGAACGGAGCGTTGCCATGGACGCCGTGACGAGCCCGCAGACCGCCGACCGGCATTCCCATCTGGTTCAACCTCAGGCCATGGAATGGCAGAAGACGCGCTTTCCCGGCTGCGAGGCCAAGACCTTGCTGTTCGATCGCGGCACCGGCCTGATGACCGCCTTGATGCGCTTTGCGCCGGGATCGGTGCTGCCCGATCACGAGCATGTCGGCATCGAGCAGAGCTACGTGATCGAGGGCGCGCTCGTCGACAAGGAGGGGCCCGCCCAGGGCATCACCTGCAAGGCCGGCGAATTCATCTGGCGCGAGGCGGGCAGCCGGCACGCCGCATGGTGCCCGGACGGGGCGCTGATCCTTGCGATCTTCCAGGTGCCCAACAAGTTCTTCGAGGCCGATGGCCGCGTGGTCGACGCCTCCGGCCAGGACTGGGACGAGGCCTGGGGGCACACGGCGGCGCAGCGGGCACGGAGCGCCTAGCGAGTCTCGTAGCCCGGATGAAGCTAGCGGGTCGGCGCGATGCGCCGGCCGATAGCGTAATCCGGGGCCAGACCAACCGGATCGCTCGACCGCCCATGTGGCTGGAAACCCGGATTACGCTTCGCTCCATCCGGGCTACGGGCTACGAGCTTCGTCGCATCCCCTATACGCCGCGCACGAGCAGCGCCTTGAAATCGGCCCGCGCGCGCTGCGCCTCGGTGCGCGCGACGTCCGAGGCGTCGCCCATGCCGAAATAGCCATGGATCAGGCCGGGCCCCTCGTGATGCTTGACCCGCACGCCGGCGGCCTCGAGCGCCCGCGCATAGGCGGTGCCCTCATCACGCAGGGGATCGAACCAGGCGGTGGTGACGATCGCGGGCGCGAGGCCTGCGAGGGATGGCGCGCGCAGCGGCGAAACGCGCCAGTCGCTCGCGTGAGCGGGATCGGCGAGATAGTGGCCGCAAAACCATTCCATCGTGGCGCGCGTGAGGAAGTAGCCTTCGGCATTCTCGGCACGTGAGGGAAAGCGCGCATTCTCGCCCGCATCGGCGTAAGCCCCGACGACGTCGGTCACGGGATAGACCAGCAGTTGCGCGGCGAGTTTGATGCCGGCATCGCGGCAGGCGATCGCCGTTGTCGCCGCGAGATTGCCGCCGGCGCTGTCGCCGGCAACGCCGAAACGTTTGGCGTCGCCGCCAAATTCCGCGACACGGCTAAATACGTCGCGCACCGCGGCAAAGGCATCTTCGAAGGCGCCGGGAAAGCGCGTCTCCGGCGGACGGCGATAATCGACGGAGACGACGACCGCGCCGGTCTCGATCGCGAGATTGCGCGCTTGTCGGTCATGGGTCTCGAGATCGCCCGCGACCCAGCCGCCGCCGTGGAAGAACACCACGGTCGGTGCCGGCGTGGTGCCGACCCGGTAGACCCGTGCATCGAGCAGGCCCGCGCCGCCGTTCACCTTGATATCCTGTACACGATCGACCGGCGGCGGCGGGATTGCGGCGCGCGAAGCAGCCAGTGCGCGCAAGGAATCGCGGGCGCTCTGTGGCGTCATGACCGCGGGATCGCGCATCGGCATGAGCGGAATGATCTGGGCGATGACGGGATCGAGCGGCGTGGGCATGAGGTCCTCACAGGGTTCTTGGTCTTGCTTGCGGGTTAGCATAGATTTTGCGCGCCGCATCGGCAACCGGCCACGTGTTGTGATGCGCAGGGATGAACGGGTAGGGAGGCCAAGGAGTGGAATTCGAGACGCTGATCCAGTCGCGCCGCAGCGTGCGCGGTTTCAGGAACGAGCCGGTGCCGCGCGCGGTGATCGAGGCGATCATCGAGAGCGCCAAGCGCGCGCCGTCGTCGATGAACACCCAGCCCTGGCACGTTCACGTGCTCACGGGGCGTCCGCTCGAAGAAGTACGCCGCCGCAACATGGAGGAGATGATCGGTGGCGCCAAGGTCAAGCGCGACATCGTCAGCCACGGCGAGTATCAGGGCGTGCATCGCTCGCGGCAGGTCGACATCGCCAAGAAGCTGTTCGGCGCGATGGGGATTGCGCGCGACGACAAGCCGATGCGCCAGGACTGGGTGCTGCGCGGCTTCCGCCAGTTCGACGCGCCGGTCTCGCTGGTGCTGACCTATGACCGCGTGCTCGATCCCGGCGCGGTCTGCCATTTCGATCTCGGCGCGCTCTGCTACGGCATCGTGCTCGCAGCCTGGGACCGCGGCCTCGGCTCCGTCATCAACGGGCAGGGCATCATGCGCTCCGACATCGTGCGCGAGGTCGCTGATATTCCGGACGACGAGGTCATCATGACCTGCGTCGCGATGGGCTATCCCGACGACCGCTTTGCCGCGAACGCGGTTCGCTCAGACCGCGAGCACAACGATGAGTTCGTGCGTTACGTGGGCTTTGCCGACTGACGCAGACTTGTGCGGAGGAGATTATTCTCTCATCGAAATTTTTGGTGCGGAGTCCATGCCGCCTCTTGCAATCTCGATCGTGCAGGAGGAACAATGTGCAGACTGAAAGGTTTGTTGCTGGCGCGAGGGAATTGATATGCGGCGGCTGGCTAGCCTGGTGCGACGGTTGTTCGGCCCGCGAGTGCGGCGTCCAATCGATGATGATCCCAGTCTTCCTTTCACATCCGACGAGTTCGGGCGGCTGATCCGGAGCGGCAAACGCGAGGACATGAAGCTGCTGGCCGAAGGTCTGGCCTGCAACTCGATTCCCCGCCGCGCCAAATACCGGGCCACGCACTAGCATCGGATGGCAGCGCCATCCTTGCCCGGCAGGACGTGACGAGGCGTTGGTGGTCATCGTTCAACATGACTTGCTGGACAGTCCGATCGGAACTCCAGAGAGCGGCCGCGCCGTGAGCTTGGATTCTAGGCAAGCCTCCCTTGGTATCTCTGCACCGCCTGCCGAGCTGGAAACGCTATCGAAATTCGGCAGGACGCGAACCGTCAGCTTGTCCTTTGCATTGGACCCTCGCCAATTGGCCAGGACGGGCTAGGATGATTCATTCGATCTGACGGCCGCCGCTGAAAGGGGAATCCAGATCGGCACGATTGCCGGCTACGCGTCATTTTCCGACGCGGTTTTTCATTGGTCATGAGCAACAACGATGATGCGCCGGGATTGGCGCCAAAGATATTTCGTTTCACCGATGTCGACGAGTTTCGCAGTTCGATACGCGGGTTGAACATCGAGTTTACGCCGTTCGTGCGACGGATTGCGACCGAGCAGGTGATCTTGCGCCTGCCGGGCTGCGACGTGAACGTGACGCGCACGTTTCCGCGCGTGGCGGACGCGCAGCTGGTTGCCGACTGCACGGCGGTCGGTTTCGCGATGGACGATCTCGAAGTTCCCATTCGCTTCAATGGCGCGCAGCGCGACCGCGCGGTCGTCGTCATCGGCAGCAGCGGCGCTGCCTACAACACCATCGAGGAAGTGCAGAGGCAGATCGGCTCGATCGTGTTTCGCCCCGAGGTGAAGGATCGCGGCTGGCCCGAGACGCAGTTCAGCTTCAAGATTTTCGAGACCACCATGCCGGCACTGCTCCGGCTGCGGAAGGTGGTCCGGGAGGTGCTGGCGGCTGCGTCCGAGCCGATTGATCGCGCGCAGGTTCCGTTGACGGGGATGGCGATGAAGGAGTCCCTGTTCGGCGCCGTCGACAACGTCTTTGCCAATCTGGTGGCCGCGCGATGGACAGTGCGGCCGAACGACGGGCGGCAGTTCAAGATGTTCCAGAACATCCGCACGCTGCTGTCCGAGGACCTCTCGCAGCCGATCTACAGCGAGGAGATCGCGCGCAAGCTCGGCCTGTCCGTGCGCACCATGCACGACGTCGTCCGCCGCTATCGCGGCATGAGCCTGCACCGCTATTTGCGCCTGCGCCGGCTCTGGCTGGTGCGTCAGCGGCTGCTTGCCGGGGCGGATAGCGTCAAGGCTGTCGCGCTCGCCTTCGGTTTCTGGCACCTCAGCGATTTCTCCAGAGGCTACCGCGATCAATTCGGCGAGACGCCGTCGCAAACGCTGGACCGCGGACGCGGAAGATAGCGCGACAAATCGATCGGCGCGCCGCCTGCTTTCGTGCTAGCTTGCCGCCCATGAGCAATCGCATCCTCGTCCTCTACGGTTCCTACCGCTCCGACCGCATGGGCATCCGCCTTGCGAATTTCGTCATCGATCGCCTGCGCAGTCGCGGCGAGGACGTCGAGTTCATCGACGCCAAGGCCATCGGCCTGCCTATGCTCGACCGCATGTACAAGGAATATGCCAAGGGCGCCGCCCCCGAGGCACTGGAGAAGCTGGCCGGGCAGATCCGCGGCGCCGACGGTTTTGTCTTTGTCACCGGCGAATACAATTGGGGCATTCAGCCCGGATTGAAAAACCTGACCGACCACTTCCTGGAAGAATGGTTCTGGCGCCCGGCCGCGATCGTGAGCTATTCGGCCGGCCGCTTCTCGGGCGCGCGGGCCGCGACCGCCTGGCACGGCACGCTGTCGGAGATGGGCATGGTGGTGGTGTCGAGCACCATCGGCGTCGGCCCGATCGCGCAGAGCTTGTCGGCGGACGCCGAGCCGATCGGCGAGGGCGGCAAGGCGCTGGAACGCGCGTTCCCGCGCTTTGCCGATGATCTGTCGTGGTGGATCGAGGCGGCCAAGGCGCAGCGGGCGCGCAAGGCGCCGCCGTACTGAGTTTGCTTACGCGGCCCTGACCTCACCGAGGAAGCGGTCGAACTGACCGGCGAGATCGCGCGACTGGGTCGAGAGCTGCTCGGCCGCGCCCAGCACTTCCCTGGCGGCAGCTCCGGTGTCGTCGGCGGCGCGCTGCACGCCTGAAATGTTGGTGTTGACCTCCTGGGTGCCGCGGGCGGCTTCCTGGACGCTGCGGGCGATCTCCTTGGTGGCCGAGCCCTGTTCCTCGATCGCAGCCGCAATCGCGGTGCCGATCTGGTCGATCTCGGCGATGACGTCGGCGACGTTGCGGATCGCGGCCACGGTCTCATCGCTCGCGCTCTGGATCGCGGTGATCTGCTCCGAGATCTCGGTCGTGGCCTTGGCGGTCTGGCCGGCCAAAGATTTCACTTCGGAGGCAACCACGGCAAAGCCGCGGCCGGCATCGCCGGCGCGCGCGGCCTCGATGGTCGCATTCAGCGCCAGCAAATTGGTCTGCTCGGCAATGCTCTGGATCAGCGTGACAACGTCGCCGATCTTCTGCGCGCCTTCGGCGAGAGCGCGCGCGGTGTCACCGGTACGGCGGGCATTATCGACGGCGCGGGCGGCGATCTCGGTGCTTTGCGCGACCTGACGGCCGATCTCGGAGATGGAGGATGTCAGCTCTTCGGTGGCGCTGGCAACCGTCTGCACGTTGGTCGAGGTCTGCTCGGAGGCGGCGGCGACGACCGCGGCCTGGCTGTTGGTCTGGGCCGCCGTCGAGGTCATCGACTGCGCCGTGCTCTCCATCGTGGAGGACGCCCGGGACAGGCCGCCGACGAGCTCGGTGACCTTGGCCTCGAAGGCGCGGGTGAGCTCGTCGAGCGCCTGGGCGCGCCGCATCTTGCCGTCGTTCTCGGCCTGCTTCTCCGCCGCGAGCCGCTCGGCCCGGATCATGTTGTCCTTGAACACCTGGACGGCCGCGGCCATCGCGCCGATCTCGTCGGAGCGCTCGGCGCCGGGGATGGCTTCCGCGACTTCGCCATCGGCCAGCCGCGACATCCGTGTCGTCAGATTGACGATCGGCGCGCAGACGCGGCGACGGACGGTCGCGACGAGGCCGATGCTGGCGACCAGCACGGCGGCAAGGCCGAGCAGGGCGATGATGAAGCTGGTGCGTGCAGCCGACGAGGCGCCGGCGAGAACCTGCTCGGCGTTGTCGTAGAAGGCGTCGCGGACCTCGATGATGGTGCTGAGGCCGCGCTGCGTCGAGGCGTAGTAGGTGTCCATGTCGTGTTCGTACTTGCCGCTGACAGCACCGTCCTTGACCAGCTTGAGCTCGCGGCCGAACTCCTCGACATAGATCGAATTGAATTTCTCCAGCGCGGCGGCGACGTTCGCCGGGGTTGCCGGATTGCCGCGCAATTCCAGCAGCGACATCACGATCTGGTCGTTGCGGCCCTGCGAGCGGCTGATGTCTGCCTTCTCGGCGTCGGTCGCCGGCTTCTTGCCGCCGACGAGGTTCTTGTGCAGGCTGGAATTGAAGCCGCCGACGTCGCGCAGCGTCATCGCGATGTTGGCGTAGCTGGCCTGCCGGTAGGCGTCGCCGTTGAGGATCGCCATGCGGCGGACCTGCTCGTTGAGCAGCGCGGTCACGCCGCCGTTCAGCACGGCATTGTCGGCGACGATCTTCTTGGCGGCGTCCTTGCGCGCCTCCGCCGGCCCGGCCAGCGCCTTGTCGATCGCGTTGCGCAGCGCGGTGAACTTCGCATTGATGCCGTCGATGTTGCTGCCGATCGTGGTGCCGTCGTCGAACGGACCAGGCAGCTCCTTGCGCAATGCGTTCATCTTGTCGCGGGCGCCGTCGGTCTGCTTGCGCAGCTTGTCCTGCTCGGCAAGCAGCGCGGGGTCGATGCTCGCAGGTCCGTAGAGGATGTTGGTGGAAAAGCCGCGTTCGGGATTGAGATAGCGCGGGATGTCGCTGACGGCGCGGACGATCGCGAGCCGCCCCTGGGCTTCGGTGATGCGCTCCATCGTCTGGTATTTCGTCACGGCGACGTAGACCGCGAGGCCGCCGCCCACGGTCGACAACGAGACGATGGCGGTGGTCAGGAGCGTACCGATTTTCATGGGCATTCCGGCAATTGGCGCGGGAGGAGAATTATTTTGCCCGAACGATAGGCAGCCGGCGTTAATCCGCGGTTTACGCTGACGGCCGGCATGCCCCGCGCGCATGCGTCCATTCGTCCGGATGCAAGGGGCGCGCTAGTGCGCCGACCGGTCGAGCCTGGCCAGGATCTCCAGCGTCGCGGCGTCGCGCTCGCCTGCGAAATAACGGGCGAGCGCCTGATCGAAGACGGGCTCGTCGGACACGGCGCCGAACAGCGTCATCGACGAACGGAACTTGGTGTCATCGGGCGCGCCGAGGATCGCGTTGATGGTGCGCCCTTCGACGGCGAGCACGAGCCGCGTGCATTCGATCAGGCGTGGCCCGAGGACAGGGTGCGCGAGGTAGGCCACAGCCTCCGCGCGCGAGCCGATGGCGTAACGCTGCGACATGGCGCTGAAGCCGAGGCCGGCTACTTGCGGGAAAACGAACCACATCCAGTGGCTCTGCTTGCGGCCCCGCGCCAGCTCGCCCTGGACGTCGCGAAAAACCGGGTTTTGGGCCTGGACGAACCGTTCTAGGTCGAAAGTATCGGTCATTGGATACCCCCGGAGCTGTCTCACCGGCCGCGATTATGCCTAACTTTTGGCTCCCAATGTGGTAGCTGGTATAGAGTCTCTCCGGGTGGGGGTTGGGTCCCCCGGGGGTCGATTTGGGGATCTGATGGTTTCCGACGCAGCACACGCCGAAAGGCTGTTGTCGCGCCGCCGTATTGGGCGAGCGGAGACGATACTGCTGTCCTTGGCTGCCGTCGCGCTGGCGCTGGGCGCTGCCGCCTGGGTCGTCGATCTCGGCGATTCGACCCCGCTGGTCACCGCCGCCCTGCCGCCGGCCAATACTCCCTCGTTCGAGGACCGTTTCGCATCGGCGTCTGGCAACCCGCCGGCCCGCGAGCTCGGCCTGCGGACGCTGGAGCGCTCCGCCGTGAACGCGGTCCAGCTCAAGCTCCGCGATGCCAAGGCGATGCTCGCCCAGAAGCTTCAGGGCGACGAGTGGCGCTCGACCCTGACCGAGGACGATCGGACCGCAGTCGAGGAGCCGCGACCGGCGCAGCGTGCCGATGCCGTCCCGATGCCGCGCTCGCGTCCGGTCCAGGCGGACTTCTCCGCCCAGATTGCCTCGAGCCAGTCCTATGCCGAGACCAATCCCAGGGTCGACAACCGCAACTTCTTCGAGAAATTCACCGACAAGATCAAGCTGGCCTCCCTGACCCCCGGCGACGGCTTGCTCAGCAAGGCGCCGGACCTCGCCGCGCTCGGTTATGATTCGCGCACGGCGGTCTACGACATCTCGGCCAAGGCGCTGTACCTGCCGAGCGGCGTCGCGCTGGAAGCGCATTCGGGCATGGGCGCGCTGATGGACGACCCCCAGCATGTCGACCAGCGCATGGTCGGTGCGACCCCGCCGGCGACCTATGATCTGAAGCCGCGCGAAAAGCTGTTCCACGGCGTCCGTGCGCTGCGCCTGACCCCGACCGATGGCACCAGCGCGCTCGGCCGCGTCGGCCTGCTCACCCACAACTACATGCTCGGGCCGCGCGGCGATTCCAACGGCTGCGTCTCGATCAAGGACTATGATCGCTTCCTGAAAGCCTGGGACAATGGCGAGTTCAACCGCCTGGTCGTGGTGCCCAGCCTGAGCGGATCGGCGACCGCCTCGCAGCGCGCCAGCACCGCCTCCTGATATTTGCTAGGCGCGGCGGGGCTGCCGTTTCCCCTTCGTTAAGCCGTCATCGTCCAGAAGCAGCCCATGAGTGATCCAGCAAGCTCCGAAACCCCGCTGCGCACAACGTTCAAGATCAAGCTGAACGGTGACACGCTGGCGATTGCGACCGTCGGGCAGGCCTATCAATTCCTGACCAATTTCAAATCGGTCGAGTGGATGGAATTCCGCTCGCTGCATGAGGACGCCGTCGCGGCCCTCGAAGGCGCGGCCGGCAATGCCATGCTGGCGGTGCAGGCGACCAACGCCGTGCGCGCGCTGTTCGTGAGCGCCAAGCTGCTCTGAGTGGACGTTCCGTCCACTCCGCATCATTGCGAGCGATGTTTCCGCATCGTCATTGCGAGCGCAGCGAAGCAATCCAGACTGTCTCCGCGGAGGGACTCTGGATTGCTTCGCTGCGCTCGCAATGACGGAGATTGGGGCGCGACGTGCGCACTCTTGAGCATGCGACGCGCGGTGACACCGCGCGCCGTGTTGTTCGTGATCTCGCGCCGCTCACTGCCTGTTGTCGCCGCGCCCGTCGTCATCGTCATGGAAGTCGTGGTCGCCGCCCGGCCTGAAGCCGGCGTCGATGCAGGCGAAGCTGCCGGCGTCGTTGGTTAGGCCGCTGCCCTTGTAGGCGGCGATCTTCGGATAGACGCAGAGCGGCCGCGTGCCGCTGGCCGGGAAGTTCTGGGCAATGCGCGGATCGAACAGTCCGCCGGCCGGATAGGGCGAGGTCGCGTTGGTGTTGGCCGCGACGATGCGGTCCGGCGCGATGCCCTTCTCGACCCAGTCGGTGATGGCCTTGAGCTGGTTCCCGGCGAAGCTCGCCGTGGCCGCGCCGCCGCCGCAATGGGCCATGTTCGGCACCATGAACAGCCGCGCGAAATCGCTCGCGCCCCCGCTCATATGCCGGTCCATGTTGCGATACCAGCGGGCAATCGCGGCACCCGAGAAGATGCCGTCATTGACGGAGGAGGAGATGATCAGCTTGCCGCCGCGCGCCCTGAACGGCCGCAGGTCGGTCGCGGTCGCGGCCATGAAGTCCATGCTGCTTTCGGGATAGGCCGCCGTCTTCGTGAAAATCTTCGGCGCGTCGGTGTCGAAGTTGAACTTGAACACGAAGGCTTCCTGGCCGTTCGGGCCGCCCACGGGCGTGACGACCGGCGGGGTCTGGAAGATCATCGGGATCGCGCCGGCGCCGAGCGTCAGGTTGATCGCGGTGTTGACGTTCGGGACCGGTGCGGTGACGACGTTCCAGAGCTGCCAGCCCGCGCCCGGTGCGGTCGGCGGCGTCCAGATGCCGGCATCCCAGAACCAGTTCGAATAGAGCCGCTGTCCCCTGGAGTTCACGGGCCCGGCATAGATCTTCTTGAGCGCGTCCACTTGCGCGCTGGTGAGGCAGGTGCCGCCATGCGGCGTGCTGCCGTGCGAGCCGGTGCCGCAGGTGTAGCTGGCGAGCGCCGGATACACCTTCCTCGCCGTGCAGGCGTGATAATTGTCGATGATGCCGTCGACCAGACCGTCGAGGGCGTCGCAGGCGCTCAGGATCGCGGCCGAGGCCACCTGGAGATCCTGGACGGGAAACGTGTCGGGAATGAACGGCTGCCCGTTGACGTCCTTGCTGGTCGAGAGCGTGCCGAGCACCTGCTCGTTCCAGGCCTCCGCAAGACCCGCCTGCGGCAGGTTGAAGCCGGGATTTTGCGAGATCACGCCGTCGAACAGCCAGGGGAAGCGTTGCGAGGCCATCATGGCGTCACGTCCGCCGTTCGAGCAGCCCATGATGTAGGAATGGACGGTGTCGAGGCCGTAGAAATAGGAGATGATCCGCTTGGAGATCGTCGCGGTCTTCTCGATGCCGTTGTAGCCGTAGTCCCTGCGTGCCTGCGCGTCGATCGCGAAATGCGCGGAGCCGCCGGCATTGGGATCGTCGTCCTGATGTCCGCCGACGACATTGTTGGCGTTGTCTTCGTGACCGCCGTCATTGGCGGCGACGGCCCAGCCCTGGCCGAGCTCGACGCCGGCGGCACCCTGCGGATCGGCGTTGAGGCTGCCGTCGGTGCCGCCGCCGCCCATCATCTCGAAGCGGCCGTGCCATGTGTTGGGCAGGTTGAGCGAGAAGCCGATGCCGTAGGTGAAATGATCGGGGTCCTGCGTCGAGACGCGCTTGTTGATGATGCCGATCACGTTGCAATAGCCGGACTTCTGCGTCGCGCTCAGGATCTGCGTGTTCGGCAGCGTGAGGCCGGTGAGGGCGGTACAGGACGCGCGCGGCGCGACGCCGCTCGGAGGAAATCCGTGTGCGATGGCGTGCGTGCCGAGAGCGGCACAGCCGGCCACGATCGTCGATGCGAGAAATAGGCGTTTCATCTCAGTCCCTCCCAGTTTCATCAATGATGGTCGAGCGGACGCTCCGCATGAGGTCGCGTCCGTTCAGGCAGTGTCGTTGACGATGTCGTTGCCAAAGCAGAGGTGACGGTGCGCGATGTGCACGCAACGCGCAGAGGCGTGCTGCGCGAGTCGATCGCACCGCGATGCGTAAGCGCACGCAGCTCGGCGCCCATCTCTGATGGAAGCACGGACGTCATCCCCCTAGGCCCCGCTCGTGTCACGGCGGGCTTTCACGATCCTAGGGCGGGCGATGTTGCCGTGTCAACATGACGCGGCGCGCGAGTGCGCAGCGCAACCTGTCGTAGAAGCTGTGCTCGCAAGGCGCGCGATCCCGCCCGGCTTCTCGATCCGGTCTGGCTGCGATAAACTCAAGCGTCGAATCTCGGATGGCCGGGACGGATGCCGCAGCAACGGCTTGCGAAAGATCATCGTCGATGGGGCCGGAGAAAGCGGGCGTCAGGAAGCGATCGTCCAAGGGCGGGCAACGCCGCGCGCCGGTTGCAAAGCCGCCGCGGTCCGCGCCGCGCGCTGCGGCGGCCGCAAAGCCCGTCCGGCCCAAGTTGCTCGCCTCCGACGATCTGTCCCGTTCGCTCGGCTATCGCATCCGGCGCGCCCAGCTCTGGGTCTTCAAGGACGTCAGCCGGCGGCTCGCCGCTTTCGACATCAGTGCGGCACAGTTCTCCGTCCTGTCGGTGATCGAGGCCAATCCGGGTGTCAATCAGCTCGCCATTGCGCAATCGCTGTCGATCGAGCGGGCCGGGCTCGGGCGCCTCGTGGATCATCTGGAGCGGCGGGGGCTCGTGCAGCGGTCGGCCTCCGCGATCAACCGCCGCTATTACGTGCTGTATCTGACGCAGGCCGGGGCCGCGCTGCTGGGTCGGTTGCGCCCGGCGATTGCCGAGAGCGAGAAGACGCTTGCAGCCAAGATCGGACCGCGCGCGTTCAAGGAATTGCAGCGGGCGCTCTCGGTCTTTCTCGAGGACGCCTGAGGCCTTCGGCAAGCCCTTGGTTCGGCGCGCCGTTTTGGCGGCCGATGGCCGCGGCGCCATGCATTCTGGCAGCTTGAACTCTGCGCCAGGAACAGGCAAACGGTCCGCCAAGGCCGTGGCCAAAGCCGGTTCACAAGGCCACCCATCTCGAGCCTGACTTCAAGGGAGAGCCCCATCATGAAACGCCGTACATTCCTCAAGGGCGGCGCGGTCGCCGGCGCGACGACGCTGGTTGCAGCACCCGCGATTGCGCAAAGCGCGCCCGAGATCAAATGGCGCCTGACCTCGAGCTTCCCGAAGTCGCTCGACACCATCTACGGCACGGCGCAGACCTTCGCGAAATATGTTGCCGAGGCCACCGACAACAAATTCCAGATCCAGACCTTTGCTGCGGGTGAGCTCGTCCCCGGCCTGCAGGCGCTCGACGCGGTCAGCGTCGCCTCGGTCGAGATGGCGCAGACGCCGCTCTATTTCTACATCGGCAAGGAGCCGGCGCTGGCTTACGCCACCGGTGCGCCGTTCGGCATGAACCATCGCCATCAGGAGTCATGGTGGCATTTCGGCGGCGGCGCCGACCTCACCAACGAGGCGCTGAAGCCGTTCAAGGCGCACGCCATCCTGTGCGGCAATTCCGGCACGCAGATGGGCGGCTGGTTCCGCAAGGAGATCAAGACCGTCGACGATCTCAAGGGTCTCAAATTCCGTATCGCCGGCATGGGCGGCCATGTGCTGGCGCGGCTCGGCGTCGTTCCGCAGCAGCTCGCCGGCGGCGACGTCTATTCGGCGCTGGAGAAAGGTTCGATCGACGCCGCCGAATTCGTCGGCCCCTATGACGACGAGAAGCTCGGCTTCCAGAAGGTCGCAAAGTACTACTACTTCCCCGGCTGGTGGGAAGGCGGCGCCATGCTGCACATGATCGTCAACGACGAGAAGTGGGCGTCGTTGCCGAAGCAATATCAGGCCATTCTCAACCAGGCCGGCTCCGCGGCCGGCGCCTGGATGCTGGAGAAGTACGACAGCGTGAACCCGGCGGCGCTGAAGCGGCTGATTGCCAACGGCGCCGAGCTGAAGGCATTCCCGCAGCCGGTGCTGGAGGCCTGCTACAACGCGACCCAGGAACATCTGAACGAGCTCGCCGGCAAGAGCGATCTGTTCAAGCGCACCAAGGACAGCCACGACGCGTATATGAAGGAACTGCTGTTCTACACGCAGATCGCGGAGAATTTTTACGACAACTACCTGCTCAGCAAGATGCGCAATAAGAGCTGATGGTGATGAGGGGCGCGGTGCTTGCGCCGCGCCCGGCTCTCGTAGGGTGGGCAAAGGCGCCCTTGCGCCGTGCCCACGTTCTTTGCGTCACGTGCACTGGTGGGCACGCTTCGCTTTGCCCACCCTACGGGTTCTGAGTGTGTAGCGCGTAGCCCGGATGGAGCGCAGCGTAATCCGGGACCTCGCACGTCAACGGCACCGTCCCGGATTGCGCTTCGCTCCATCCGGGCTACGGGACTGCCGCGCCCAGCCCCAGCTTCGCATAAATCCGCCTCGCATACGCGCCGAATGCGTCCGTGGTCTTCAACGGCAGATCGCGCGGGAAGGGCAGGTCGATCGGGAAATAGTCGGCCATCTTGGCCGGGCCCGCGGTCAGCACCGCGCAATGCGAGGACAGGAACACCGCTTCCTGGATCGAGTGCGTGACGAAGATGATGGTCTTGCCGCTCTCGCGCCAGATCCGCAGCATCTCCAGATTCATCTGCTCGCGCGTCAGCGCATCGAGTGCGCCGAACGGCTCGTCCATCAGGATCAGCTTGGGATCGTGGATGAAGGCGCGCGCGATGGCGGTGCGCTGCTGCATGCCGCCGGAGAGCTCTCGCGGATATTTCCGCTCGTAGCCGGCAAGCCCGACCAGGTTGAGCAGGTCGCGCGCCCGCTCGCGCGCGGCTTTCATCGGCAGGCCGACGATCTCCGCCGGCAGCAGCACGTTGTCCAGGATGGTGCGCCACTTCAAGAGCAGCGCCTGCTGGAACACCATGCCGATGTCGCGGGTCGGATCGAACGGGCTCTTGGCGTTTCCTATTCTGACGGTGCCGCCGTCGGCGCCGTGCAGGCCGGCAAGAATCTTCATTACCGTGGTCTTACCGCAGCCGGAGGGGCCGACCAGCGAGACGAGCTCACCTTCCTGCACGTCCATGGTGACGTCGGACACCGCGAGAAACTCCGCGCCGCCGCTGCGATAGACTTTTCGCACGCCTCGCAGGCTGATGAAGGGCTCCGCCGTCATGCCAGCCATTTATCCAGATTGGCGGCGACGAAGGAATCGTCGCTGAGGTCGGCGTGCTCGCGGCAGACGCGGTCGATCTCCTCCTTCTGACCGGGGCTGAGATCCTCGCTCGGATCGAGGCACCACAGGCCCCGCATCAGGCCCTGGCGCCGCAGCACCTCGTGGCAGCCGGCGATGCAGCCGTGAAAATCGTTGGCGACGTCGAAGAAGGCGCTGTTGCAATCGGTGACACGGGCATCGAGCGCGAGCAGATCGGCCGGCACGCTGTCCTTGTGCCGCGCCGCCTTGCAGCGGTCGAACTGCTTGATGGCGCTCGCGGTCCAGACCGACCAGTGGCCGAGCAGGCCGCCTTTGAAATAGGTGCGCGTGGTAACGCCCTTGTCGCGCAGGTCGAACGGCAGCATCAGGTCGAGCAGGATGTGGTCGTCATTGCCGGTGTAAAGCGCGACGCGGTCGAGCGCACCGGCCGCCGCGACGCCGCGCAGCACGTCGAGGGTGCGGTAGCGGTTGAACGGCGCGATCTTGATCGCGATGACGTTGTCGATCGCTGCAAAACGCTGCCAGAACCGGCTCGACAGGATGACGCCGCCGACGGCGGGCTGAAGGTAGAAGCCGACCAGCGGGATCTCGGCGGCGACCGCCGTGCAATGCGCGATGATCTCGTCCTCGGAAGCGCTCTTCATCGCGGCAAGGCTCAGCAGGCCGGCGTGATAGCCGATGTCGCGCGCGGTGCGGGCTTCAGTCATTGCCTGCCGGGTCGGGCCGGCGAGGCCCGCAACCATCGCCAGCGGACGTTTTGTCCAATTCGCGGCGGTCTCGGCGGCAAGCTCGAGCACGGGACGATAGAGGCCGACGTCGCGGATCGCGAATTGCGTCGTGTGCACGCCGACGGCAAGGCCGCCAGAGCCGGCGTCGATGTAGTACCGCGTCAGCGCGCGCTGATGCTGTTTGTCGAGCTGGCGTTCGGCGGTGAGGGCGAGGGGATGGGCCGGCAGCACGGTGCCCTCGGCGATCAGCTTGCGGACGTCTGCGTTGATCTGGCTGTGGTGCATGATGTTCTATCCGAATTCGGGGCCGGCGACGGCGAATGGCAATTCCTCGGCCATGGTGGTGGCGGGGCCGAAGCGCATGCGCTGGAACGGACGCTCGATGGTCCAGCCCGAGACCGTCAATCCTTCCAGGAACGCAGCTTGCGACGCAACGGCGTCGATCAGGAGAGGGGCGGTCTCGGAGCGTACGATCGCGTGAACCAGGGCCAGCGCTTCGGCGGCATGATCGGCAAACAGCGGGCCGATATGGCGGGCGGTTCTGCCGTCGCGGACCAGCGCGATGGCGCCATGCGCGGCGACGATGCGCGAGCCGGAGCGCTGCGCGAAGGCGGAGAGGAGCGCAGTTCGATCGAAGCCGGTGGCGCGCCGGTCCCGCGTACGAAGCGCGTCGATGCCCGCCGATGACGATGGCGGCGCGTCGGCCCGCGCGGGCTTCACCAGCCTCAAGCGGCGCAATTGCAGCGTCGGCGTGAACCCGAGCGGCCCGTAGACGGCTGCACCATCAGGCGTGGCGTCGAGCCAGCTGGTCAGGTCGTTCTTGCGCGCAGTTTCCAGGCAGGCATCGACGAGACGGGTGGCGAGGCCGCGGCGGCGATGCGTGGCCGAGACCAGCACCATGCTGATCCAGGCGTTGTTGCCGGAATAGGGCAGCAGCGCCGCGGTTGCGACCAGCCGCTTGCCGTCGCGAATGCCGAACACGACGCCGTCGCGCAGGAAGATGCGCCAGTCCTCTTCGGTCTGGTTCCAGTGCGCCTCCGTCGACAGCGCGAGCCCGGGGATCGCGTCGTCGGCGCCAAGCTTGAGGATGGGCGGATCGTCAGTAGCGTCCATCGCGCACCTCGTATTTGGTGGGCTTGCCGAGGCTCGGCATGGCGCGGGACACCCAATCGGCGGTCCAGGCGATCAGCTGCTCTGTACCGACCACCGGCAGGCCGAACAGCTCGACGGCTTTCGAGGTGTCGGTGAGCCACGCGGTCGGCTGCTCCTCGCCTGTCAGCACTGGTGCGCGGCCGAAGCGGGCGCCGAACTTTTGCGCGAGATCGCGCACGGCGAGGACGTCATGGCCGCTGACGTTGATCGGCGAGGTCGGCGCGGTGCAATGCGCCAGGCACCGCAGCGCCTGCGCTGAGGCATCGCCCTGCCAGATGAAGTTGACATGACCGATGCCGACGTCGATCGGCGAACCGTTGAGGACCTTCGTGGCGATGTCGTGCAGCACGCCGTAGCGCATGTCGATCGCGTAATTGAGCCGGAACAGCCGGCCTGGCGTCGCAAATTTGTGCGAGAAATATTCGAACATGCGCTCGCGGCCGACGCAGGACTGGGCGTATTCGCCGGGCGGGTTCGGCGCCATCTCCTCGGTCGAGCCCTTGCCGTCGACGGGCACGAAGGGATAGACGCAGCCGGTCGAGAACGCCACGATCCGCGACGAGGAGAAGGCCTGCGCCACCAGCGCCGGCACATGCGCGTTCATTGCCCAGGTCAGCGACAGATCGCCCTCGGCGCCGAACTTGCGCCCGGCCATGAACACGATGTTCGGCGCCTTCGGCAGCGCGTTGATCGCGGCCTCATCCAGCAGGTCGCAATTGATGGTCTCGACGCCGCGCGCGTCCAGCCAGTCCTTCACACTCGCGTCGCTGAAGCGGGCGACGCCGATGACGCGGCGATCCGGCGCGGCAGCTTTCGCCAGCCCCGCCAGCGTCGGGCCCATCTTGCCGGCGACGCCGAGGACCATGATGTCGCCCTCGACCTTGTTGAGGTCGTCGATCAGCGCCTGCGTCGGCCGGCACAGGAGATCGTCGAGGGCTGCGATATCGGGAATCGTCTTCGGCAGCGTCTGGCGGGTGAGGAGCATGAGCTGGTCCTTCAGGTTTGCCGTTCTTAGGTTTGTCTTGCGTCGCCCACGACGAACATGCGTTCGAGGGCGAGCACGAGGCCGTAGAGGGCGACGCCGAGCAGCGTCAGCAGCACCACGGCCATCACCATCGCGGGCGTGTCGAGCGAGGATTGCACCTGGATCATGAGGTAGCCGAGCCCGCGCTCGGAGGCGATGAACTCACCGACGATGGCGCCGGCGACGGCGAGGATGGCGCCGACCTTCATGCCGGAGAACACGTAGGGCAGCGATCCCGGCAGCTGGATCTTGCGGAACAGCGTCCAGCGCGAGCCGCGCAGCGATTTGACGAGGTCGAGCAGGTCGGGCTCGACCTCGCGCAGGCCCCGCGCGGTGGTGAGCAGGATCGGGAAGAAGCAGATGCTGAAGGCGATCAGGATGTTCGGCACGATGCCGTAGGAGAACCAGACGATGAAGAGCGGGCCGAGCGCGACCTTCGGGATCATGTTCAGCGTCACGAACAGCGGCAGCAGCACGAGGCTGAGCAGCGGCGCCCAGCTGAAGATCACCGCGAGCGCGACGCCGACGAAGGCGCCGAGCGCAAAGCCGCCGAGGATCTCGACCGCGGTGACCAGCGTGTTGGCACCCCAGGCGTAGCTCGCGGTTCCCAGTGTCTGCACCGTCGCGAGCGGCGAGGGCAGGATGAATTTCGGCACGTGGAAGGCATCGACCGCGACCTGCCAGAGCACGAGCACGGCCAGATGCACGATCAGGACGATCGCAAAGCTGCGCGCAGTGCGTGCCCCGCCGGCTGCCACGGTCTGCTCCCTGTTGTTCGCGGCTCTTCGCCACGATGTCAGCCTAGCCGGCCTTGAGGCAAGTTTCAACCAGTTGGTTGATTAGGCCGGAGCGATTGCAGCACGAGGTCGACCACATGCCGGCGCCGGGCGCGGCGCTGGGCGCGGCTCGACAGGTCCTTGCCGAAGATGGCCGACAGCGTCGGCGTGTTGGAGAAGAAGAAATAGCTGAGGCCCGCGATGGAGATGTAGAGCTGGACGGGGTCGATCCCCTTGCGGAAAAGACCGCTGCGCACGCCTTCATGGAGGATGTGGGAGACGCTCTTGACCAGCGGCGAATGCATTGCCTCGAGCCGGGTGGAACCGCGAACGTGGCGGGCGCCGCCGCGGTTCTCGTCGTTCAGGAGCACGATGAAATCAGGGTTTGCCGCGAGGTGGTCGAACGAGGCCTCGATCAGCCGGCGGATCGCCTTGTCCGGCGGCAGGCCTTCGAGATTGAGCTTGCGCTCCTGCTCGCGAATGTCCTCATAGACCCATTCGAGCACGGCGAGGTACAGCGCGTCCTTGTCGCCGAAATAATGATACACCAGTTGCTTGTTGACGGCCGCGCGCTCGGCGATCTCGTCGACGCGGGCACCGGCCAGGCCGTGCCGTGCGAATTCCAGGCGCGCCGCGGTGAGCAGCTTCTTGCGGGTGGCGACGGGATCGCGCCGCTGCGGCACGGTGTCGCCAGATCGTTTTGCAGGCATTTCCAACCAAACAGTTGACAAGCGGGAGGCGGACTTGTTGCATTGGTATCCTCACAAGGGGAGAGCGACAAGCCGGGTCGCTGGCAATGAGGAGGATGCGATGAAGCGTTTTCAGGCGGCTTTTGTGGCCCTGATGCTCGGTCTGCCAGCAGCGCCCGCGGGTGCGGGCGAGGCGGTCAACCTGATCCTGAACTGGACGCCGACCGCCGATCACTCGCCCTATTATTATGCCAAGGCGCAGGGCTGGTACGAGAAGGCCGGCATCGACCTCACCATCGAGACCGGCAAAGGCTCCGGCGTTTCCGCCGCCAAGGTCGGCTCCGGCGGCTCGCCCTTCGGCGTCGCCGATCTCGCCACCATGCTGGTCGCGAAAAGCAAGGGTGCGGACACCGTCGCGGTGATGAGCGTCTATGCCAATACCGGGCAGACGTTCTACTGGCTGAAGAGCTACGGCGTGAATGGCGTCAAGGACTTCGCGGGCCACAAGATCGGCAATCCGCCCGGCGATGCCTCGCGCGTGATGTGGCCGGCCTTTGCCAAGGCCGCGGGGCTCGCGCCCGATGCCGTCGGCTTCGTCAATGTCGGGCCGACCGCGAAGATCGCGGCGCTGAAGAGCCACACGGTGGATATCATCAGCGACTTCTACAACGAGCACGATCTCAAGGTGATCGAGTTCGGGCAAGACCTCGGCTACGTCAACTGGAAGGACATCGGCCTCAATCCGTACGGCAATTCGCTGATCGTCAACGGCGCGTATCTGCAGAAGAACCCGAAGCTGGTCGAGGATTTCGTGCGCGTCAGTCAGAAGGCCTTTGCAGCCTGCGTCGCCGACGCCGCGCCGTGTCTGAAGGCGCTGCTCGACCAGGTCTCCGGCCTCGACAAGGAGAACCAGGAGCGCCAGTGGGAGCGCATCAAGTTCCTGATGACGGACGAGTTCACCACCACCAAAGGTCTCGGCTGGATCGACGGCGAGCGGATGAAGAAGGACTACGAGCTGGTCCAGACCTATCTCGGCATGGAGAAGCCGTTCGACGTGAGCACGGCGTTCACGACCAAGATGCTGGACCCCGCCATCAAGATGGATGCGAGCAAAGTCAAGAAGTAGGGGGGCAGTAGTCACCCCATACTCGGTCATTGCGAGCGCAGCGAAGCAATCCAGAGTCTTTCCGCGGAGGCAGTCTGGATTGCTTCGCTGCGCTCGCAATGACGGTGCGGGAGCAGTTGCACGTTCCCAATGTCGTCCTGGCGAAAGCCAGGACCCATTACCCCAGCGAGCAGTTTGGCGAAGACTTGTCGCCCGGTACTCCCGCCGTCCGCAACCGATTGATTCCGCGGTATGGGTCCTGGCTTCGCCAGGACGACACGGGAGGTTGGGGCGGCGATCTCGCGTCCATTGCCCACAGACCGATACCCCCCCCCCACGGAGAAATTAACCGGCCGTTAACCATATCCGCCGCATCGTTAACCATTCAATAACAGGGAACGAGTCGGCCGCCATGGAGGCTGCAGCAAAAGTCCAACGCCAGATGGTGCGCTTGCGCGGGCGCTCCTATGTCGCCTTTGTGTTCGTGCCGACGGTTCCGATCCAGGACTGGCTCCAGGAGATCGACGCCACCATCGCGCGCTCGCCGGGCTTCTTTGCCGGCCGGCCCGTGGTGATCGACCTGTCCTCGGTCGATCTCAGCCAGGCCGGCATCAGTCATCTGCTCACCAGCCTGCAGGACCGCAGCATCCGCGTGCTCGGCATCGAGGGCGTCGAGGAGGGGCGGTTGACGGCGATGATGCCGCCGCTGCTGTCGGGGGGACGCAGCTGCGTGGTCGAGCCGACCGCGGCCAAGAAGCCTGAGGCGAAAGCCGAGGCCAAGCCGACCTCGCTGCTGCTCGATGCCCCCGTGCGCTCGGGCCAGACCGTGATCTTCCCCGAAGGCGACGTCACGATTCTCGGCTCGGTCGGCTCCGGCGCCGAGGTCGTCGCCGGCGGCTCCATCCACATCTACGGCGCGCTGCGCGGCCGCGCCATGGCAGGCGTGAACGGCCACACCAGCGCGCGCATCTATTGCCAGAAGATCGAGGCTGAACTGCTTGCAATCGATGGGTTTTACCAGACTGCGGACGACATCGACGCCGCCCTGCGCGGCAAGCCGGCGCAGGCCTGGCTGCAGGGGAATACCATGCGAATTACAGCACTGAACTGACCAGCAAAGGAGACATTTCAGATGAGTAAGGTACTGGTCGTGACATCAGGCAAGGGCGGGGTCGGCAAGACCACGACGACCGCCGCGCTGGGAGCTGCACTGGCGCAGCGAGGCGACAAGGTCGTCGTCGTCGATTTTGACGTCGGCCTGCGCAACCTCGATCTCGTGATGGGCGCCGAACGCCGCGTCGTGTTCGACCTCATCAACGTGGTGCAGGGCGTCGCCAAGCTGCCGCAGGCCCTGATCAAGGACAAGCGGCTCGAGAACCTCTGGCTGCTGCCGGCTTCGCAAACCCGCGACAAGGATGCGCTGACGGAAGAGGGCGTCGGCAAGGTCATCGCCGATCTGCGCAGTCGCTTCGACTGGGTGATCTGCGATAGCCCCGCGGGCATCGAGCGCGGCGCCTCCATGGCGATGCGCTTTGCGGATGAAGCCGTGATCGTCACCAATCCGGAAGTGTCCTCGGTGCGCGATTCCGACCGCATCATCGGCATGCTCGATTCCAAGACCGTGCGGGCCGAGAAGGGCGAGCGGGTCGAAAAGCACATTCTCATCACCCGCTACGATCCCTCCCGCGCCGCGCGCGGCGAGATGCTGACCATCGACGACATCCTCGAGATCCTCGCAACGCCGTTGCTCGGCATCATCC